>NC_018518.1:673974-1347948 GCF_000306945.1 Bordetella pertussis 18323
CCGCCACTACACCACAACGCGCCGCCCGGCCTGCGGGCATGGCTCGATGGCGAACAGGCCGCGGCCATCCGTTCGGTCAAGGAGGTGACGGTCGATGGCGTGCCGTGCGTGGTGAAGCGCCGGCGCCCGGGCGTGCGCCGCGGCATCAGCTATGTGCTGCGCTACCTGCGCGCCTTTTTCCTGGCCTTGCTGTGCCGCATCCTGCTGGGCGAATTCCCGCGTCCCTCGGTGCTGCTGCGCAACGGCCTGGACTACGAGGCCGAACGCCTGCGCCGCCTGCTGCAGGCCGGCTGCCGGGTGCCCGAGGTCTGGTGGCAGGAGCCCGGCCTGCTGGTGCTCGAGCACGTGGGCGACGATCTGCCGTTTCGTCTGCGCCAGGCCGACGAGGCGGGGCGGATTGCGCTGGCCCAGGCCCTGGCGCGCGACCTGGCGGAATTCCACGGCCGCGGCATGTGGCACGGGGGCGCCCAGGTGCGCAACGTCACGCTGCGCGATGGCAGGCTGTGGCGCATCGATTTCGAGGAAAACATCGGCGGCGCGCTGTCGCTGCCCCTGGCGCAGGCCTATGATCTCTACCAGACGCTGGCGTCGCTGGTGAGCCTGCGCAAATTGCCGCCCGAGCAGGCGTCCCATCTGGGTAAACTCGTCCTGGACACCTATTTCGCGGCCCATCCCGATTCCGAAGTGCGCGCGCGCATGCGGCGCATCGCGCGCCTGATCTGCGGCGCCGCCCGCTTGCTGCGGCCGCTGGGCGGCCGCCTGCCATGGCGCGACGTACGGGCGTTTTTCCGGGTGGCCGAAACCCTGAGGTTACTATTGCATCCATGAATACCCCTGCCGATCCCCAGCTCGAATACCTGCGCGTGCCGCCGCACTCGATCGAGGCCGAGCAGTCGGTGCTGGGCGGCCTGTTGCTGGACAACGCCGCCTGGGACCGCATCGCCGACGTCCTGGTCGAGGAAGACTTCTATCGCCACGACCACCGCCTCATCTGGCACCATATCGCCCGGCTGATCGGCCTGGCCCGCCCGGCCGACGTCATCACCGTCAATGAATCGCTGGCCAGCGCCGGCAAGTCCGAGGAGGTGGGCGGGCTGGCCTATCTCAACGCGCTGGCGCACAACACCCCGTCGGCGGCCAACATCCGCCGCTATGCCGAGATCGTGCGCGAGCGCGCCATGCTGCGCAAGCTGGTGTCGATCGCCGACGAGATCTCGGCGGCCGCGCTCAATCCGCAAGGCAAGGAGGCCCGCCAGTTGCTGGACGAGGCCGAATCCAAGGTGTTCAAGATCGCCCAGGAAGGCGAACGCGGCTCGGCGGGTTTCCAGGAAATCCAGCCGCTGCTGACCCAGGTGGTAGAACGGATCGACGAGCTGTATCACCGCGAAAGCGAGTCCGATGTCACCGGCGTGCCGACCGGCTTCGCTGATCTGGACAAGATGACTTCCGGGCTGCAGGCCGGCGACCTGGTCATCGTGGCCGGCCGTCCGTCCATGGGCAAGACCTCGTTCTCGATGAACATCGGCGAGCACGTCGCCATCGAGCAGGGGCTGCCGGTGGCGGTCTTCTCGATGGAAATGGGCGCGGTGCAGCTGGCCATGCGTATGCTGGGCTCGGTGGGCATGCTCGACCAGCATCGCATGCGTACCGGCAAGCTGGTCGCCGACGATTGGCCGCGCGTCACCCACGCGGTGCAACTGATGCAGGACGCGCAGGTCTACATCGACGAAACGCCCGCGCTCAGCTCGATGGAAGTGCGCGCCCGCGCGCGGCGCCTGGCGCGCCAGTGCGGGCAGCTGGGCCTGATCATCATCGACTACCTGCAGCTGATGTCGGCCAACAGCGCGGGCGAAAACCGCGCGACCGAAATCTCGGAAATCAGCCGCTCGCTCAAGGGCCTGGCCAAGGAGCTCAACTGTCCGCTGATCGCGCTGTCGCAGCTCAACCGCAGCCTGGAGCAGCGCCCCAACAAGCGGCCGGTAATGAGCGACCTGCGCGAATCCGGCGCCATCGAGCAGGACGCCGACGTGATCCTGTTCATCTATCGCGACGAGGTCTACAACCCGGACTCGCCCGACAAGGGCTCGGCCGAGATCATCATCGGCAAGCAGCGTAACGGTCCGATCGGCACCGTGCGCCTGACCTTCCAGGGGTCGAGCACGCGCTTTCTCAATTTCGCGCCCGGCACCCAGTACTGAGCCCGGCCGCCGCGCCCGGATCAGTCCGGGCGCTTGCCGTAGCGCGTGGCCAGCACGGCGCACACCATCAGCTGGATCTGGTGAAACAGCATCAGCGGCAGCACGATGGCGCCCACGGCCTGTCCGGCAAAGATCACCTGGGCCATCGGGATACCGCTGGCCAGGCTCTTTTTCGAGCCGCAGAACAGCAGCGTGATGCGGTCGGCCACATCGAATTTGAACAGCCGCCCCAGCAGCAGCGAGCCCGCCATCGCCAGGACCAGGATGATGCAGCACACGGCCAGCAACCCCAGCAGCGCCGGGATCGGCGTATTGCTCCACAGGCCTTCGTTGACCGCTTCCGAGAAGGCGGTGTAGACCACCAGCAGGATGGATCCCTGGTCGACCCACTTGAGCAGCGCCTTGCGGCGATGCACCCAGGCGCCGATCCAGGGCCGCAGCAATTGCCCCAGCACGAAGGGCAGCAGCAGTTGCAGCATGATCTTGCCGACCGCGTCGAACGAAATCGGCGCGGCCGCGGCGCTGGCCACGACGGTGCCCACCAGCAGGGGAGTGATGAAGATGCCCAGCAGGCTGGAGGCCGATGCGCTGCAGACGGCGGCCGGCACGTTGCCGCGCGCGATCGACGTGAAGGCGATGGCCGACTGTACCGTGGCCGGCAGGCAGCACAGGAACAGCACGCCCAGGTACAGTTCGGGCGTGACCAGCGGCTCGAGCACCGGCTTGAGGGCGACCCCCAGCAGCGGAAACATCAGGAACGTGGCCGGGAAGATCGTCAGGTGCAGGCGCCAGTGCGTGACTCCCGCCACGATGGCGTCGCGCGACAGGCGCGCGCCGTGCAGGAAGAACAGCAGCGCCACGGCCAGGTTGGTGATCCAGCCGAACGCGACGATGCCTTGCCCGTAGGCGGGCGCCAGGCTGGCGATGATGACGGTGGCGACGAGCAGGAGCGTGAAACGATCGGGCAGAAAGCGGGCAATGCGTTGCATCGGATTGGAGGAGGCGCTGAGAGTGTTTGGGTCGCCGCTATTGTAGGGTGCGCGGGATCAGGCCATCGTCAGCTGGCGGTCAGGTCATCGCCAGCGCGAGGTCGAAGGCCGCGACCAGCGACGCGTGGTCGGCGATGCCCTGCCAGGCGATGTCGAACGCGGTGCCATGATCGACGCTGGTGCGCACGAACGGCAGGCCGACGGTGACATTGACGCCCTGGTCCAGCCCCAGGTACTTCACGGGTATCAGGCCCTGGTCGTGGTATTGCGCCACGACGATGTCGAACTCGCCGCGGCGGGCTCGCATGAAGACGGTGTCGCCCGGCCACGGGCCCGAGGCATCGATGCCTTCGGCGCGCGCCTGGGCCACCGCGGGGGCGATGATGTCGATGTCCTCGCGGCCGAATTTGCCGTCTTCGCCGGCGTGCGGGTTCAGGCCCGCCACCGCCACGCGTGGCCGCGTCACGCCCATCTGGCGGCAGGCGCGGTCGGCCAGCCGGATCGCGCGCAGCTCGGCCTGTGGCGTGATCTGCGCCACCACCGCCGCCAGCGGAATGTGTATGGTGACCAGCAGCACGCGCAATTCGTCGTTGGCCAGCATCATGGCGAAGTCGCGGGTGCCGGTGCGTTCGGCCAGGATCTCGGTGTGGCCCGGCTGGTCGATGCCGGCCAGTTGCATGGATTTCTTGTTCAGCGGCGCGGTGACGATGGCGCGTATGCGTCCCGCTCGCGCATCGTCGATCGCGGCGCACAGGTAGTCGTAGGCGCCCTGGCCGGCCGCCGCGCTGACGCGTCCGGCGGGCAGGTCGGGCGGCAGCGGCGTGCCGCGGGCGATGACTTCGATACAGCCGGGTTGGCCGCTGGCCTGGTCGATGGCGGCCAGTTCGAGCACGCGCAGCCGTGCGCCCAGCAGTTCGGTGGCGCGCCGCATGATGGCCGGGTCGCCGTAGACGACGGCGGGCGCGCCCAGGCCCTGGGCGCAGGCCTTGGCGATGATTTCCGGGCCGATGCCGGCGGCGTCGCCCATGGTGATGCCGACGGGAAGGGGGGCGGTCATGGTTGCAGTGGTGCGGAAGTCGGGAATGCGACCATGCTACACCGCCGGGCACGCCGGGCAAAAAAAGAAGGCCCCGCAGGGCCTTCTTCCGGCATGGGTGGATGCTAGAGCACGTCGCCGGCGTAGTCGGCCAGGCGGGAGCGTTCGCCGCGCTGCAAGGTGACGTGGCCGGAATGCGGCCAACCCTTGAAGCGGTCCACCACGAAGGTCAGGCCGGAACTGCCTTCGGTCAGGTAGGGCGTGTCGATCTGCGCCACGTTGCCCAGGCAGACTACCTTGGTGCCGGGGCCGGCACGGGTGATGAGCGTCTTCATCTGCTTGGGCGTGAGGTTCTGCGCCTCGTCGATGATGAGGTACTTGTTCAGGAAGGTGCGGCCGCGCATGAAGTTCAGCGACTTGACCTTGATGCGCGAGCGGATCAGGTCCATGGTGGCGGCGCGGCCCCAATCGCCGCCTTCGCCTTCGCCCATGTTCAGCACGTCCAGGTTGTCTTCCAGCGCGCCCATCCAGGGCAGCATCTTCTCTTCCTCGGTGCCCGGCAGGAAGCCGATGTCTTCGCCCACCGGCACCGTGACGCGCGTCATGATGATCTCGGTGTAGCGCTTGGTCTCCAGTACCTGCGTGATGCCGGCGGCCAGCGCCAGCAGCGTCTTGCCGGTGCCTGCCTGGCCCAGCAGCGACACGAAATCGCATTCCGGGTTCATGAGCAGGTTCAGGGCGAAGTTCTGCTCGCGGTTGCGCGCCGTGATGCCCCAGACGTTGTTCTTGCCGTGGGTGTAGTCGCGCAGCGTGGCCAGCACCGCCGTCTTGCCGCTGACTTCGCGCACCTGTGCGTACAGGGGCATCTGGCCTTCGAAATACACGAACTGGTTGACCAGGAACTGCGCGCACAGCGGCCCGCGGATGCGGTAGAAGGTCGTGCCGCCCTGTTGCCAGGATTCCACGTCCTTGCCGTGCTTGTTCCAGAAGTCTTCCGGCAGCTGCGTCACGCCGGAATACATCAGGTCGGTGTCTTCCAGGACGTGGTCGTTGTAGTAGTCCTCGGCGGCCATGCCCAGCGCGCGGGCCTTCAGGCGCATGTTGATGTCCTTGGACACCAGCACGACCTCGCGCTGCGGGTGGCGTTCCTGCAGCGCGCGCACCACGCCCAGGATCTGGTTGTCGGCCTTGCCCATGGGCAGGTCGGACGGCAGCGTGCTGTGGATGGCGGTGGTCTGGAACATCAGGCGCCCCGTGGCGTCCTTGTTGCCCAGGGCATTGAGCGCCAGGCCGTCATCCAGGTTGTCGGCATCCTGCACCAGCGAATCGAGCGAGCGGCTGACCTGGCGCGCGTTGCGCGCCACTTCCGACATGCCCTTCTTCTGGTGGTCCAGTTCTTCCAGCGTCATCATGGGCAGGAAGATGTCGTGTTCCTCGAAGCGGAACAGCGACGAGGGGTCGTGCAGCAACACATTGGTGTCCAGCACGAACAGCTTGCGCGCCGCGCTGTCGGTCCGTGCACGGGGCTTGCGCGCGGGCGCCGGCCTGGCGGCGGGGCGATTGGCCGCCGGCGCGGGGGCCGGGGCGGGCGCGGGCGCCGGCGCTGCCACCGGGCGCGCCGGCGCCTTCTGCTGCGCCTTGCGCGCCGGCGCCAGGCCGGCGAGTTCGGGCTGCAACAATGGCTCGTCAGTGTTGCCGGCGACCGCGGGTTTGCTGTTGGTACGTGCTGCCTTGGCGCGGGCGGTATCGCCCGAAGGGAAGGTCAGGATGGCTGCGGGACGATTGGGCAACTTCGGAAGCGGCATAGGTGTCACTCTCCTGTGTGAGCCGGCTTGGGGTCCTGTGTGAGCCGGCTTGGGGCGCCTGACAATGGGCAATATAGGCTTAGCCGATGCTCTTGGCGGCTTGCAGGACTTCCTTGGCGTGGCCGGGTACTTTCACCCCGCGCCACTCCTGCACCAGCACGCCATAGGCGTCGATCAGAAAGGTGCTGCGTTCGATGCCGCGCACCTGTTTTCCGTACATGTTCTTCTGCTTGATGACGCCGTACAGATTGCACACGGTTTCGTCGGCGTCGGAGATCAGCGGGAAGGGCAGCTCGTACTTGGTCTTGAAATTCTCGTGCGATTTGAGCGAGTCGCGCGATACCCCCAGCACGATGGTGCTGGCGGCCAGGAAGTCCTCGTACAGGTCGCGAAAGTCCTGGCTTTCGGTGGTGCAGCCGGGCGTGTTGTCCTTGGGATAGAAATACAGCACGACCGCGCGGCCCTGGCACTGGTCCAGGCTCACGGGGCCGATGGTGCTTTCCGCTGTGAACAGCGGGGCGGGTTTGCCTATCAGCGGGGTCATCGCTAGGAGTCTCCGTCGGGAAGGAGGGCGACGACGACGCGTCGGCCCTCGGCCATCAGAATGTTGTAGGTACGGGCGGCGGCCTGGGTGTCCATCGCCTCGACGCCCACGCCCATTGCCAGCAGCGGGCGCACCTGCTCGGGGCCGAGCAGGTGCTGGCGCCTGCCGGTGCCTACCAGCAGCACTTCGGGGGCGTTGGCCGGGCGCGCGCCGGCGCCTGCCTCGGGCTCGTCCAGGAATGCCAGCGGATCGCGGACTACCTCGGCCAGACCGGCGGCTTGTTGCAGGAGGGAGGCGGTAATGTCGGCCGGACGCTGGACCGGCCAGCTTGCGACCGGGCCTTCGGGCGCGAAGGCGATGGCGTGGGAAAAGCGGACCTGGTTGACTTCGATGTAGCCGTCACCATAGGCGGTGACGGTATTCAGCGCCGTCGCAGGATCGGTATGCAGCTTCAATAAAAACTCCGACTATGTGGTTCCGATAATAGCGCATCGGCATGACAGCATGTTGCAGGGTATCCACGGGGCCGGCGGGGACGGATCAATGTCCATTTGCCGGGCGGGCGGGCTTGCGCTAGATTACAGGGTTTTGTTGCGCTGCAATCTTGCGGCGCGCCGGCCGCGCGCGGCCTTTTCCCGCCCCTCTTTCTGTCGCCCTTTAGGATTCCCATCATGAGGAAGTTCTCCCGCATCGAGCGTTTGCCGCCGTACGTGTTCAATATTACCGGCGAGCTCAAGATGGCGGCACGACGGCGCGGCGAGGACATCATCGACATGTCGATGGGCAACCCCGATGGCGCGACGCCGCAGCACATCGTCGACAAGCTGGTCGAGGCCTCGACCCGGCCCGATACGCATGGCTATTCGGTCTCCAAGGGCATCCCGCGCCTGCGCAAGGCGATTTGCGACTGGTACATGCGCCGCTACGCGGTGGAGTTCGACCCGGATTCGGAAGCCATCGTCACCATCGGCTCGAAGGAGGGCCTGGCGCACCTGATGCTGGCGACGCTGGATCGCGGCGATACGGTGCTGGTGCCCAACCCGAGCTACCCGATCCACATCTACGGGGCGGTGATCGCGGGCGCCAACATCCGTTCGGTGCGCATGACGCCCGGCATCGACTTCTTCGAGGAACTCGAACGCGCCGTGCGCGAGTCGATTCCCAAGCCCAAGATGATGATCCTGGGCTTTCCCAGCAACCCGACCGCGCAGTGCGTCGACCTGTCGTTCTTCGAGCGCGTGGTCGCGCTGGCCAAGGAGCACGACATCCTGGTGGTGCACGACCTGGCCTACGCCGACGTCTGTTTCGACGGCTATGTCGCGCCGTCCATCATGCAGGTGCCCGGCGCGCGCGACGTGGCGGTCGAGTTCTTCACCATGAGCAAGAGCTACAACATGGCCGGCTGGCGCATCGGCTACATGGTCGGCAACCGCGAGCTGGTCGGCGCGCTGGCGCGCATCAAGAGCTACCATGACTACGGCACGTTCACGCCGATCCAGGTGGCCTCGATCGCGGCGCTGGACGGCCCGCAGGATTGCGTCAACGAGATCGTGGCGCAATACCAGCGCCGCCGCGACGTGCTGGCGCGCGGCCTGCACGAGGCAGGTTGGAATGTGGAGATCCCGAAGGCGTCCATGTATATCTGGGCGCAGATCCCCGAGCCCTACAGGGCGATGGGTTCTTTGGAGTTCGCCAAGCGTGTCCTGTCGGATGCGAAGGTGGCCGTGTCCCCCGGGATCGGCTTCGGCGAGTATGGCGACGAGTACGTACGCTTCGCTCTTATCGAAAACGAGCAGCGCACCCGGCAGGCGGTGCGCGGCATCAAGGATATGTTCCGCAAGGACGGTTTGCTTAAATGAATCCGATGAAGGTGGGCCTGTTGGGCCTGGGCGTGGTGGGCGGCGGCACCTGGGCGGTGCTGGCGCGTAATGCCGAAGAAATCGCACGGCGCGCCGGACGGCGCATCGAAGTCAGCCGCATCGCCGTGCGCGACGTGGCCAAGGCGCGCAGCCGCGTCGGGGATGGCGTCGAGATTTCGACCGACGGCTTTGCCCTGGTGCGCGATCCGGCGGTCGACATCGTGGTCGAATTGATCGGCGGCGATACGCTGGCGCGCGAGCTGGTGCTCGAAGCCATTGCCCAGGGCAAGCATGTCGTCACCGCCAACAAGGCGCTGCTGGCCAAGCACGGCAACGAGATCTTCGCCGCCGCTTCGGCCCGCGGCGTCATGGTGGCGTTCGAGGCCGCGGTGGCCGGAGGGGTGCCCATCATCAAGGCGATCCGCGAAGGCCTGACCGCCAACCGCATCGAATGGGTGGCCGGCATCATCAACGGCACCACCAATTTCATCCTGTCCGAAATGCGCGCCCGCGGGCTGCCGTTCGCCGACGTGCTGGCCGAGGCGCAGCGCCTGGGCTACGCCGAGGCCGACCCCACCTTCGACATCGAAGGCGTGGACGCCGCGCACAAGCTGACCCTGCTGGCCTCGCTGGCCTTCGGCGTGCCGGTCCAGTTCGACAAGGCCTATGTCGAGGGCATCACGCAACTGGCCCAGGAGGACATCGCCCACGCCGAGCGCCTGGGCTATCGCATCAAGCTGCTGGGCATCACCAAGCGGCGCGTCGATGGCATCGAGCTGCGCGTGCATCCGACGCTGGTGCCGGCCGAGCGCTTGCTGGCCAATGTCGAGGGCGCCATGAACGCCGTGCTGGTGCGCGGCGATGCCGTGGGGCCCACGCTGTACTATGGCCAGGGCGCCGGCGAAGAGCCCACCGCGTCGGCGGTGGTGGCCGACCTGGTCGACGTGACCCGCCTGCACACGGCCGACCCCGGCCACCGCGTGCCGCACCTGGCCTTCCAGCCCGATGCGCTGTCCGACCTGCAGATCCTGTCGATCGAGGAAGTCAGCACCTCCTATTACCTGCGCATGCGGGTCGACGACCAGCCCGGCGTGCTGGCCGACATCGCGCGCATCCTGGCCGACCGCTCGATTTCCATCGGTTCGATGATCCAGCAGCCCGCGCGCATCGGCGGCGCCGACATCATCTTCCTGACGCACGAAGCCGTCGAAGGCAATGTGAACCAGGCCATCGAGCACATCGAAGCGCTGCCGTTCGTGCGTTCGAAGGTGACGCGCCTGCGCATGGAAAACCTCACATGAAGTACATCTCGACCCGCGGCGGCATGGCCCCGCAGAGTTTCTCCGACATCCTGCTCGAAGGCCTGGCGCCCGACGGCGGGCTGGCCATCCCCGAGCAGCTGCCGCAAGTCGACGCGGCCACACTGGAGTCCTGGCGCGGGCTCTCGTACGCCGACCTGGCCTTCGAAGTGCTGTCGCTGTTCGCCACCGACATCCCGGCCGAGGACCTGCGCGGGCTGACGCGCGCAGCCTACCGGCAGGGCGTGTTCAAGAGCGAAGACATCGTCCCGGTGCGCGAGCTGGGGCAGGGGTTGCAGCTGCTGGGCCTGTCCGAGGGGCCCACGCTGGCCTTCAAGGACATGGCGATGCAGTTTCTCGGCCAGGTCTTCGAGTACGTCCTGACGCGGCGCGGCACCACGCTGAACATCGTCGGCGCCACCTCCGGCGATACCGGGTCGGCGGCCGAGTACGCGCTGCGCGGCAAGCAGGGCGTGGCCGTGTTCATGCTGTCGCCGCACGGCCGCATGAGCGCATTCCAGCGCGCCCAGATGTACTCGCTGCAGGATGAGAACATTCACAATATCGCGGTGCGGGGCGTGTTCGACCAGGCGCAGGACATCGTCAAGCAGCTGGCCGGCGACCTGGCGTTCAAGACGCGCTATCGCCTGGGCGCGGTCAACTCGATCAACTGGGCGCGCATCGCCGCCCAGGTGGTGTACTACTTCCACGGCTGGCTGCGTGCCGCGCCCAAGGGTGGCGAGGTGTCGTTCGCGGTGCCTTCGGGCAACTTCGGCAACATCCTGTCCGGGCACATCGCGCGCGGCATGGGCGTGCCGATCCGCCGCCTGGTGCTGGCCACCAACGAGAACAACGTTCTCGAGGAGTTCTTCCGCACCGGCGGTTACCGCCCGCGCGGTCCCGAGCACACCTACGCCACCTCCAGCCCGTCGATGGACATCTCGCGCGCCTCGAACTTCGAGCGCTTCGTGTTCGACCTGGTCGGGCGCGACCCCGGCCGCGTGGCGTCGCTGTGGGCCGACCTGGCGCGCGACGGCAGCTTCGACCTGTCGGCGCTCAAGCCGCAGTTCGAAACCCGCTACGGGTTCGTGGCCGGCGCCAGCTCGCACGCCGACCGCCTGCAGACCATACGCAATACCTTCGACGAAACCGGCGTGCTGGTCGACCCGCACACGGCCGATGGCATCAAGGTGGCGCGCCAGTTCGTCGAGCCGGGCGTGCCCATGCTGGTGCTCGAGACGGCCCTGCCGGCCAAGTTCGCGGAAACCATCGAGGCGGCGCTCGGGCGCACCGTGCCGCCGCCGGCTGACCTGGCCGACCTCGAATCGCTGCCCCAGCGCGTGACGCTCATGGACTGCGACGCGCAGGCGGTGCGGGCCTTCATCGAGGCCCACGCCAAAGTGTAAAGACGCCTTGCAGGCTGTTTGCAAGGGCAACCCCCGGCCGCCGCAAGGCGCCCGGGGGTTGCCTTTTCATGGCCGTCCATACAGGGGAGAAACAGGGCATGCGCGACGGGGACGCAGCGATTACAGTCCCATGCATTTTGACCACATCCGGTCACCGCGCGGGACGGGCTGGCGCACTACAGTGAAACGACATTGTCACTTTGGAGATTGCCCATGACCCTGAAAACCATGACGCTGGCTTTTGCCGTAACCGGCCTTGGCGTGTTGGCGGGATGCTCATCGCCCTCGGTGGTACAGCAGCGCGATGGCAGTCAGGTCGTGACGCCCGACGAGCCGAAGTACAACGAGGACACCGGCTTCTACGAGTACGAGAAGGACGGCCACAAGGTCCAGATGAACAAGGACGACGTCAAGACGATCGAGGAGGTCAAGTAGGCGAGGGTTCGCGGTCCAGGCTCGGCGAGGCTCTTCCCGCCGCCGCCGAACCGTGAAAAAAAGCCCGCCGGCGCGATGCTGGCGGGCTTTTCTCGCGCAAGCGGCCCTAGCTGTGAAGATTCAATAGGTTGTATGCATGGTTCATCCGAACCGGATTTGAGAAACTGGAAATCGCCACCCCCCCAGTTCACTCAAGGAGCCCGGCCGGATGAACACCCATAAGCATGCCCGATTGACCTTCCTACGTCGACTCGAAATGGTCCAGCAATTGATCGCCCATCAAGTTTGTGTGCCTGAAGCGGCCCGCGCCTATGGGGTCACCGCGCCGACTGTGCGCAAATGGCTGGGCCGCTTCCTGGCTCAGGGCCAGGCGGGCTTGGCCGATGCGTCCTCGCGCCCGACGGTCTCGCCCCGAGCGATTGCGCCGGCCAAGGCGCTGGCTATCGTGGAGCTGCGCCGCAAGCGGCTGACCCAAGCGCGCATCGCCCAGGCGCTGGGCGTGTCAGCCAGCACCGTCAGCCGCGTCCTGGCCCGCGCCGGTCTGTCGCACCTGGCCGACCTGGAGCCGGCCGAGCCGGTGGTGCGCTACGAGCATCAGGCCCCCGGCGATCTGCTGCACATCGACATCAAGAAGCTGGGACGTATCCAGCGCCCTGGCCACCGGGTCACGGGCAACCGACGCGATACCGTTGAGGGGGCCGGCTGGGACTTCGTCTTCGTGGCCATCGATGACCACGCCCGCGTGGCCTTCACCGACATCCACCCCGACGAGCGCTTCCCCAGCGCCGTCCAGTTCCTCAAGGACGCAGTGGCCTACTACCAGCGCCTGGGCGTGACCATCCAGCGCTTGCTCACCGACAATGGCTCGGCCTTTCGCAGCCGCGCCTTCGCCGCGCTGTGCCATGAGCTGGGCATCAAGCACCGCTTTACCCGACCTTACCGCCCACAGACCAATGGCAAGGCCGAACGCTTCATCCAGTCGGCCTTGCGTGAGTGGGCTTACGCTCACACCTACCAGAACTCCCAACACCGAGCCGATGCCATGAAATCCTGGCTACACCACTACAACTGGCATCGACCCCACCAAGGCATCGGGCGCGCTGTACCCATCTCCAGACTCAACCTGGACGAATACAACCTATTGACAGTTCACAACTAGGCCGGCAGGTCCCGGCGCATCGGCCGGCCTGCGAAATCACAGCGAGGAGAGGTGCGGTGCCCGAGAGCGGTATGGAAGCGGACATGGTTGCGATAGGCCGGGTGCGGGAGCAGATCGATCGCGTCCTGCGGGCGTGGGGCATGCCCGAAGCGCCGGCTGGCGTGACGGCCGACCTGATGGCCGAGACCGATTTGCTGGGCATCGACTCGCATGGCATTTCCATGCTGCCCTCCTACGAGGACAAGCTGCGCGCCGGCACGCTGCGCATCGATGCGCAGCCGCGGCTGGTGCGCGAGGGCACGGCCAGCGCCTTGCTCGACGGCATGGGCGGCCTGGGCCACCCGGTGGCGGCGCAGGCCATGCGGATGGCGGTCGACAAGGCGTTCGAGCATGGCGTGGGCGCGGTGTCGGTGCGCAATTCGCATCATTTCGGCGCGGCCGGCGTCTACGCGCGCCTGGCGGTGCAGCGCGGCGCCGTGGCGCTGGTGACCAGCAGCGCCACCACGCTCATCATGGTGCCTACCCATGGCGCCCGCCCCATGCTGGGCACCAACCCGATCGCATTCGGCGCGCCCGCCGCCCACAACGACGCGTTGCTGCTCGACATGGCTACCACCACCGTGGCCGCCAACAAGGTCAAGGTGTACGACTACTACGGCAAGCCCTTGCCGCCCGGCTGGGCGGTGGACGGGGCGGGCGCCGGCGTGACCGATTCGGCCGCCGCCATGCAATTCATCTTCCAGCGCCCCGAAGGCGGCCTCACGCCGCTGGGCGGCACCGCCGAGATGAGCAGCCACAAGGGCTACGGCCTGGCCATCATGGCCCAGGTGCTGGGCGGCACGCTGGGCGGCAGCCTGATGGCGGCGCGCCATGCGGCCCGGCGCAGGCCGGACGATCCCGATGATGTCGGTCATTTCTTCCTGGCGCTCGATCCGGACGCTTTTCGCGCCGGCGGCTCGTTCGAGTCCGAGATGGATGACCTCATCGACACGCTGCACGATACGCCCGCGGCCGACCCGGCCCAGCCGGTGCTGGTGCCCGGCGATCCGGAGGCGGCCGAGCGCGCGCGGCGCTTGCGCGATGGCGTGCCGCTGGCGGCGGCGCTGCGCGAACGGCTGCGGCGGATCTGCGAACGCAGCGGCGCCGAGTATGTGCTGGATGCCGGTTGAGCCGGCGGCGCACAAGAGCATTCATATCCCCGAGGAAGACGAGACATCATGAGCCAGGCTCCCAAACGCAAACGTCCCGAAGATCTGCGCAGCCACCGCTGGTACGGGGTCAAAGACCTGCGTGCCTTCGGGCACCGCTCGCGCACGGCGCAGATGGGCTATCACCGCTCCGATTACGCGGGCAAGCCGGTGATTGCCATCATCAACACCTGGAGCGACATCAATCCCTGTCACAGCCATTTCAAGCAGCGTGTCGAAGAGGTCAAGCGCGGCATCTGGCAGGCGGGCGGCTTCCCGGTGGAAATGCCAGCCATGAGCCTGTCCGAGCCGTTCCAGAAACCCACCACCATGCTGTACCGCAATCTGCTGGCGATGGAGACCGAAGAGCTGCTGCGCTCGTATCCGGCCGATGGCTGCGTGCTGATGGGCGGTTGCGACAAGACGACGTCAGCGCTGCTGATGGGGGTGGTGTCGATGGGCCTGCCGACCGTGTTCGTGCCGGCCGGCCCCATGCTGCGCGGCAACTGGAACGGCAATACGCTGGGTTCGGGCTCGGATACCTGGAAGTACTGGGCCGAGCTGCGCGCCGTCAACATCACCGAAGAGGACTGGCAGGGCGTGGAAGACGGTATCGCGCGCTCGCCCGGCCACTGCATGACCATGGGCACGGCCTCCACCATGACGGCCGCGGTCGAGGCGCTGGGCCTGTGCCTGTCGGGTTATTCGTCGATCCCGGCGCCCGACTCCCGCCATGCGCAGATGGCCAGCCTGACGGGCAAGCGCATCGTCGAGATGGTGTGGGAAGACCTGAAGCCTGCCGACATCCTGACGGCGGCGTCGTTCGATAACGCCGTGCGCACCGTGCTGGCCCTGTCGGGCTCGACCAACGCAGTCGTGCACCTGATCGCGCTGGCGCGCCGCGCCGGCTTCGGGCTGGATCTCGAGCGCTTCGATCATCTGGCGCGCAGCACGCCGGTGCTGGCCAACCTGCGGCCGGCCAGTACCTGATGGAAGACTTCTACTACGCCGGCGGCCTGCGCGCACTGCTGGCGCAACTGGGCGACCTGCTCGACACCCGCCAGATGACGGTGGACGGGCGCACGCTGGGCGAGAACATCGCCGGCGCGCGCGTGTTCAACGACGAGGTGATCCGCTCGCGCGAGCGCGCGCTGATCGAACGCGACGGCTTGGCCGTCCTGCGCGGCAACCTGGCGCCCGATGGCGCGGTCATCAAGCCGGCCGCCATGGAGGCGCGCCTGCAGCGCCACACCGGCCGCGCTGTGGTGTTCAAGGATTACAACGACATGGCCGAGCGCATCGACGCGCCCGACCTGGACATCGACGCCGATTCCGTCATCGTGCTGCAGAACGCCGGTCCGCAGGGCGCGCCGGGCATGCCGGAGTGGGGCCAGCTGCCCATTCCGCAGAAGCTGCTCAAGCAGGGCGTGCGCGACATGGTACGCATCTCGGACGCCCGCATGAGCGGCACCAGCTATGGCGCCTGTGTGCTGCATGTGGCGCCGGAGGCCTACGTCGGCGGCCCGCTGGCGCTGGTGCGCAGCGGCGACCGGATCGCGCTGGATGTGCCCGGGCGGCGCATCGACGTGCTGATCTCCGACGAAGAGCTGGTCGCGCGCAAGGCGGCCTGGCAGGCGCCGCCGCCCAAGTTCGAGCGGGGCTTCGGCGTGCTGTACCTCAAGCACATCGGACAGGCCGACAGCGGCTGCGATTTCGACTTCCTGCAGACGCGGCCGCAGCAGGCCGCCGAAGGAGAGCCGGAGATCCACTGAGGGGCGCGCGGGCGCGGCCCGATCACGACGACAAAGGAGACAGGCATGACGAAGATCGGCTTCAGGTTGGCGGGAGCGCGGCGCTGGACCGCGGCCCTGGCGGGACTGTTGTTGGCCGGCGCGGCCCACGCGCAGGCGGATTGGCCCTCGCGGCCGGTGCATCTGGTCGTGCCGTTTCCGCCGGGCGGCAGCACGGACTCGGTGGGGCGCCTGCTGGCGGCCGAGCTGGCCAAGGACCTGGGCCAGTCGGTCATCGTGGAGAACAAGGGCGGCGCCAACGGCAATATCGGCTCGGACATGGTGGCCAAGGCGGCCCCGGACGGCTATACGCTGCTGTTGTCGGGCGTGGGTTCGAACGCCATCAACTACGCGCTCTACCAGAGCATGCCTTATCGCAACAGCGATTTCGCCCATATATCCCTGCTGGCCACCGGTACCAACGTGCTGGTCGCCAACCCCGATTTCCCGGCGCGCAACTTCGCCGATTTCATCAAGCTGGCCAAGGAGAATCCGGGCAAGTACACGCATGCGAGCTCGGGCAACGGTTCGTCGGGGCATCTGGCGATGGAGATGCTCAAGCAGGCCGCGGGCATCTAGCTGTGAACTGTCAATAGGTTGTATTCGTCCAGGTTGAGTCTGGAGATGGGTACAGCGCGCCCGATGCCTTGGTGGGGTCGATGCCAGTTGTAGTGGTGTAGCCAGGATTTCATGGCATCGGCTCGGTGTTGGGAGTTCTGGTAGGTGTGAGCGTAAGCCCACTCACGCAAGGCCGACTGGATGAAGCGTTCGGCCTTGCCATTGGTCTGTGGGCGGTAAGGTCGGGTAAAGCGGTGCTTGATGCCCAGCTCATGGCACAGCGCGGCGAAGGCGCGGCTGCGAAAGGCCGAGCCATTGTCGGTGAGCAAGCGCTGGATGGTCACGCCCAGGCGCTGGTAGTAGGCCACTGCGTCCTTGAGGAACTGGACGGCGCTGGGGAAGCGCTCGTCGGGGTGGATGTCGGTGAAGGCCACGCGGGCGTGGTCATCGATGGCCACGAAGACGAAGTCCCAGCCGGCCCCCTCAACGGTATCGCGTCGGTTGCCCGTGACCCGGTGGCCAGGGCGCTGGATACGTCCCAGCTTCTTGATGTCGATGTGCAGCAGATCGCCGGGGGCCTGATGCTCGTAGCGCACCACCGGCTCGGCCGGCTCCAGGTCGGCCAGGTGCGACAGACCGGCGCGGGCCAGGACGCGGCTGACGGTGCTGGCTGACACGCCCAGCGCCTGGGCGATGCGCGCTTGGGTCAGCCGCTTGCGGCGCAGCTCCACGATAGCCAGCGCCTTGGCCGGCGCAATCGCTCGGGGCGAGACCGTCGGGCGCGAGGACGCATCGGCCAAGCCCGCCTGGCCCTGAGCCAGGAAGCGGCCCAGCCATTTGCGCACAGTCGGCGCGGTGACCCCATAGGCGCGGGCCGCTTCAGGCACACAAACTTGATGGGCGATCAATTGCTGGACCATTTCGAGTCGACGTAGGAAGGTCAATCGGGCATGCTTATGGGTGTTCATCCGGCCGGGCTCCTTGAGTGAACTGGGGGGGTGGCGATTTCCAGTTTCTCAAATCCGGTTCGGATGAACCATGCATACAACCTATTGAATCTTCACACCTAGCGCAAACGCAATGCGGGACTGCGTTCGAGGCAAGTTTTGCACAGAATTATCCACAATTTCTGTGGATAGTTTTGCCGCCCGGGCGGCCTTGCCACCGCCCCCTTGTGGCCGTTACAGTGCGGCCTTGCACCGTCGCCGCGCTATCGCGGCGGCCGGCCCCCGCCCTGGAGTCTCCGTTTTGCTCAACCTGCTACGCGAAGCCGGCTGGCCGATCTGGCCCCTGCTCGCCACTTCCATTCTTGGCCTGGCGCTGATCGTCGAACGCCTGCTGGCGCTGCGCCGCAGCCGGATCCTGCCGCGCGGGCTGAACGAACAGGTCCTGGAGATGCTGCGCAACCAGCAGGACACCCCCGAAGCCCTGGCAAGGCTGGAGCGCAACTCGCCCTTGGGCCGGGTGCTGGCCGAAGTGCTGCGCCAGCGCCACCTGCCGCGCGAGGAACTGCGGACCGCCGTCGAGGACGCCGGCCGTGGCGCGGCCTACGAGCTGGGCCGCTACGTTTCGGCCATCGGCACCATTGCCGTGGTGGCGCCGCTGATGGGCCTGTTCGGCACCGTGGTCGGCATGATCGAGATTTTCGGCTCGTACGCACCGGGTGCCAGCGACCCCGCGCAACTGGCGCGCGGCATCTCGATCGCCCTGTACAACACCGGCTTCGGCATCCTGATCGCCATTCCCGCCATGATCGTGCACCGCTACCTGCGCGCGCGCATCGACGGCTACCTGCATGCCATGGAACAGTCGGCCGGGCGGCTGGCCCGCTACGTGGCGCCGGCCCGCTCGCGCGAGGCGCGGCCATGAACTTCCGCGGCGGCCGCGCCAGCCAGGATGAGCTCGAGATCAACCTGATCCCCCTCATCGATGTCCTGCTGGTGATCCTGATCTTCCTGGCCGCCACCACGTCGTTCGCGCGCTTCACGCAGCTGAAGGTCGTGCTGCCGGAGGCCGCGGCCGAACAGGAAGCCCCGCCGGCGCTGGAAATCGCCATCAGCCAGGACGGCCACTACGCCCTCAACGGCAACCTGCTCGACGCCGCCAACCCCACCGACATCGCCCATGCGCTGAACCTGGCCACCGCCGGCAAGGCCGACCCCATCGTGGTCATCAACGCCGACGCCCAGGCCACGCACCAGGCGGTGGTCAATGTCATGGAAGCGGCCCGCCTGGCCGGCATCGGCCGGGTCAACTTCGCCGCCCAGATCGCCCGGTGAACGCGCCGCGCTGCCTGCGCCGCCTGCTCGAGCGCCAATGGCGCCAGGGCGGCTGGCTGTCCACCCTGCTGCGGCCGCTGGCCGCGCTGACCGGCCTGGTCGTGGCCCGCAAGCGCAACGCCTATCTGACCGGCGCGCGTGCCGCCTGGCGGGCGCCCGTGCCGGTCGTGGTGGTCGGCAACATCTACGTGGGCGGCACCGGCAAGACCCCGGTCGTGATCGAAGTGGTCCGGCAACTGCAGGCGCGCGGCTGGACGCCGGGCGTGGTCAGCCGCGGCTACGGCGTGGACGTGGGCGCCGCCCCGCGCGTCGGCCAGGGGCAACTCGCTGCCGCCGACTACGGCGACGAGCCCGCCTTGATCGCGCGCGCCACCGGGGCGGCCATCGCCGTGCATCCGCATCGCCCCCGGGCCGTGCAGGCGCTGCTGCGCGCGCACCCCGGCGTCGACGTGGTGGTCAGCGACGACGGCCTGCAGCACCTGGCCCTGGCGCGCGACGTGGAAATCGTGGTGCAGGACGAACGGGGCGTGGGCAACGGGCGCCTGTTGCCGGTCGGCCCGCTGCGCGAGCCGGCGCAGCGGCTGGCCGATGTCGATGCCATCGTCACCAATGCGGGCCGCCCGCGCGCCGCGGCGGCGCCGGCGGCCGGGGCGCCGCGCCAGCTGGCCATGTGGCTGGAGCCCACCCACGCACAGCGCGTGACCGACGGCGCCACGCGGACGCTGGCCGACCTGGCCGCATTGCCGCCGGCGCGCCTGGCCGCCGCGGCCGGCATCGGCAATCCGGCGCGTTTTTTCCAGACGCTCGAGCAAGCCGGCATCCGTCCCGCGCACACGCTGGCGCTGCCCGACCACTACGCCTATGCGCAGTCGCCCTTTACCGCGCTGGATGCCGACCTCATCCTGGTTACCGCCAAGGACGCGATCAAATGCGCCGCGCTGGACGACCCGCGCCTGTGGGCGGTGCAGGTCGGCACGCGCCTGTCCGACCCGGATTTCGGCGACTGGCTGTCGGCCACCCTGCGCGCCCGCCAACCCTGACCCGGCCGCGCCGGCGCCGCCCCGCGCAGCCGGCGTTCTGCTTTAGAATCGCGACATGGAATCCCGTTTGCTCGACATCCTCGTCTGCCCGGTGTGCAAGGGCCGCCTCGAATTTCAGCGCGCGCAGGCCGAACTGGTCTGCAACGCCGACCGCCTCGCCTTTCCGGTGCGCGACGGCGTGCCCATCATGCTGGAGGCCGAGGCGCGCTCGCTCGACGCCGAGGCGCCCGCCCAACCCTCCTGAGTCCGGCCAGTGAGCTTTACCGTCCTGATCCCGGCGCGCCTGGCGTCCACCCGCCTGCCCGACAAGCCGCTGGCCGACATCGCCGGCAAGCCCATGGTGGTGCGCGTGGCCGAACGCGCCGCGCTGTCGGGCGCAGAGCGCGTCATGATCGCCACCGACGATGCGCGCGTCCAGCAAGCGGCCGCCGCCCATGGCCATGCCGCCATCCTGACCCGTCCCGACCACCCCACCGGCACCGACCGCCTGTCCGAGGCCGTCGACGCGCTGGGGCTGCCCGATGACGCCATCGTCGTCAACGTACAGGGCGACGAGCCGCTGATCGAACCGGCCCTGATCGACGCGGTCGCCGCCCAGCTGGTGGCCGCCCCGCATGCCGATATCGCCACCTGTGCCTGTCCGCTGGCCGATGCCGAGGCGCTGTTCAACCCCAATGTCGTGAAAGTGGTGTGCACGGCCGACCGGCGCGCCCTGTACTTCTCGCGCGCCCCCATCCCGTGGGCGCGCGACGCCCTGGCCGGCGGCGCACGGGTTCTTGCCCCCGGCCTGCCCGCCTGGCATCACATCGGCATCTATGCCTATCGCGTGGCCTTCCTACGCCGTTTCCCGGCCCTGTCGCAGGGACAGCTGGAACGCTACGAATCGCTGGAACAGCTGCGCGCGATGGAGCACGGCCACGTTATCGTGGTGCACCATACCGACAGCGCGCCCGCCGCCGGCGTGGACACGCCAGCCGACCTGGAACGTGCCCGGGCCGCATACACGAATCGGTTATAAGGGTTATTTCCCATGGCGCGGCCCCACATCCGGTGCTGCATTGCGGCATAATCGCCCCGATCACAAAAAACAAACCCATCAGGAGCCCCCATGCGTCTCATTCTGCTCGGACCGCCCGGAGCCGGCAAAGGCACCCAAGCCGCCTTTCTCACCCAACACTACGGCATCCCGCAGATATCCACCGGTGACATGCTGCGCGCCGCCGTCAAGGCCGGCACGCCGCTGGGCCTGGAAGCCAAGAAGGTCATGGACGCGGGCGGCCTGGTCTCGGACGACCTGATCATCGGCCTGGTGCGCGATCGCCTGACCCAGCCCGATTGCGCCAACGGCTACCTGTTCGACGGTTTCCCGCGCACCATCCCGCAGGCCGACGCGCTCAAGAGCGCCGGCATCGCGCTGGATTACGTGGTCGAGATCGAAGTGCCGGAAAGCGACATCATCGAACGCATGAGCGGACGCCGCGTGCACCCGGCCAGCGGCCGCAGCTACCACGTACGCTTCAATCCGCCCAAGGCCGAAGGCGTGGACGACGTCACGGGCGAACCGCTGGTGCAGCGCGACGACGACCGCGAGGAAACCGTGCGCCATCGTCTCAACGTCTACCAGAACCAGACCCGCCCGCTGGTCGACTACTACTCGTCCTGGGCCCAGTCCGATGCCGCCGCGGCGCCCAAGTACCGCAAGATCTCCGGCGTCGGCTCGGTCGACGAAATCAAGAGCCGCCTGTCGCAGGCTTTGCAGAGCTAAACCGCGCCGCGAGGCCGCCGCGCCGCCCGCGCAGGGGTGCGCGGCCGCGCGCGCCCTGCCCGCCTTCATTGCTAGCCAAGTAGGATCTGACATGGAAATCGCGAACAAGGTATTCATCGTTACCGGTGGCGCATCCGGCCTGGGCGCCGGCACCGTGCGCATGCTGGTGGCCAACGGCGCCAAGGTCGTCATCGCCGACGTGCAGGACGAACCCGGCCAGGCGCTGGCCAAGGAGCTGAACCAGCGCTACGTGCACTGCGACGTGACGCAGGAAGCCGATGGCAAGCAGGCGGTGGCCGCCGCGGTCGAGCTGGGCCCCCTGTTCGGACTGGTCAACTGCGCCGGCGTCGCGCCGGCCGCCAAGATCGTCGGCAAGAACGGCGCCCACCCGCTGGACCTGTTCCAGAAGGTGGTCTCCATCAATCTGATCGGCAGCTTCAACATGATGCGCCTGGCCGCCGAGGCCATGAGCGCCAACACGCCCGAGTCCACCGGCGAGCGCGGCGTGCTGATCAACACCGCCTCGGTCGCGGCCTTCGACGGCCAGATCGGGCAGGCGGCCTACGCGGCCTCCAAGGCCGGCGTGGCCGGCATGACGCTGCCGATCGCGCGCGACCTGTCCAAGACCGGGATCCGCTGCATGACCATCGCCCCGGGCATCTTCGGCACGCCCATGATCTTCGGCATGCCGCAGGAAGTCCAGGACTCGCTGGCCGCCAGCATCCCCTTCCCCGCGCGCCTGGGCCGCCCGGAAGACTACGCCAGGCTGGTGCACAGCATCATCACCAACGATATGCTCAACGGCGAAACGATCCGCCTCGACGGCGCGATCCGGATGCCGCCCAAGTAATCCCTCCCCCCGACGTGCCGGCTCGATGCCGGCACGTTGCTTTGGTACCCTGGCTTTTATGGCATTGCTACGCTCGGCGGCTACCGTCAGCAGTTTCACCCTGCTGTCGCGCATCACCGGCCTGGTGCGCGACATCCTGGTGGCGCGCGCGTTCGGCGCGGGCCCCCTGACCGATGCGTTCTGGGTCGCCTTCCGTATTCCCAACCTGCTGCGCCGCCTGTTTGCCGAAGGCGCGTTCGCGCAGGCCTTCGTGCCCATCCTGGGCGCGGCCCGCACCGAACGCAGCGACGCGGAGGTACGCACGCTGCTCGACCGGGTGGCCGTGCTGCTGACCGCCGCGCTGATGCTGGTCACCCTGGCCGGCGTCGTGGCGGCGCCCTGGGTGGTGACCGCCATGGCCAGCGGACTGCGCAGCGCCGAACGCGGCGCCGAGTTCGGCGCCGCGGTATGGATGACGCGGGTGATGTTCCCGTACATCCTGTGCATGTCCCTCATCGCCTTCGCATCCGGCGTGCTCAACACGTGGCGCCGCTTTGCCGTGCCGGCGTTCACGCCGGTGCTGCTCAACCTTGCCATGATCGCGGCCTGCCTGTGGCTGGCGCCGCGCATGGACGTGCCGATCTACGCCCTGGCCCTGGGCGTGATGGCCGGCGGCGTCGCGCAACTGGCCGTGCAATGGCTGGCGCTGGCCCGCCTGGGCCTGACGCCGCGCTGGTCGCTCGATTTGCGGCAGGCCTGGCGCGACCCGACGGTGCAGCGGATCCTGAAACAGATGGCGCCCGCCACGCTCGGGGTATCGGTGGCGCAGATTTCCCTGCTGATCAACACCAATATCGCCACCTGGCTGCAGCCGGGCAGCGTGACCTGGCTGTCGTTTGCCGACCGGCTGATGGAGTTTCCCACCGCCCTGCTGGGCGTGGCGCTGGGCACGGTGCTGCTGCCCAGCCTGTCGGCGGCGCACGCGCGCGCCGACCAGGACGGCTACAGCGGCCTGCTGGACTGGGGACTGCGCCTGGTACTGATGCTGGGCCTGCCGGCCGCCCTGGGCCTGGCGCTGCTGTCGGACGGGCTGGTGGCGACCCTGTTCCACTACGGCGCGTTCCAGGCGCAGGACGTGCAGCAGACGCGGCTGGCCGTCATCGCCTATTCGGCCGGCCTGATCGGCCTGCTGGCGATCAAGATCCTGGCGCCCGGCTTCTACGCCAAGCAGGACATCCGCACCCCGGTCAAGATCGCCATCATGGTGCTGGTGCTGACCCAGCTGCTCAACGCCATCCTGGTTCCGTGGCTGGCGCATGCCGGACTGGCGCTGGCCATCGGCCTGGGCGCCTGCATCAACGCCCTCGCGCTGCTGACCGGGCTGCGCCGGCGCGGCGTCTACCGGCCCGGCGCCGGCTGGGGGCGTTTCATGCTGCGGCTGGTCCCGGCCCTGGCGGCCCTGGCGGCCGTATTGCTGGCCGCCGACCGCCATATCGACTGGATCGCGCTGCAGCCGTGGCCGGGGCTGCGCGCCCTGTGGCTGGGCGGCGTGCTGCTGGCCTGCATGCTGGCCTACTTCGGGCTGCTGCTGGCCGCCGGCATGCGGCCACGCGATTTCACCCGCCGCGGCGCCCGTTGGCGCATGTAACATTTCCATTGATACACACGTTGAAATAGTGAAAATCACAACAAAGACCGGCCCTTACGGCCGGTCTTTGCATTTATTGGATCGACATTTGTAACCATATAAGGTAAATTTTCGTAAAAAAGCATACTGTTTAATCTGGCATTGATACTGTCCAACTTGCCATCGCCGGACGAGCCGTAAGGCTCAATGCGGATCGAACCTTGAACACTGCCGCCAATACGCCGCCGCTTTCCGACCAGGTCGTCGACTGGTTGCTGCTGCTGCGCTCGGGCCAGGCCACGCGTACCGACTACGCCCGGTTCCTGGCGTGGCGCAACGCCAACCCGATGAACGAGAACGCCTGGCAGCAACTCACGGGTACCCTGGCCGGCGCCAATACCGGCCGGCTGGGCGACGCCTATCCGACCGGCTACGACGGCGCCGACCAGGCACCGCCCGCCGAGCTGCCCGCCGAGACGCTGGCCATGCCGGCGCGGCGCCATTTCCTCAGCAGCGTCGGCGCCCTGGCGCTGGGCGGCGCCGGCCTGGCCGCCGCGGCCTACGTCGGCAACAGCTTCTATCCGCTCAACGCGCTGGCCGCCGACGCGGCCACCAACACCGGCGAGCGGCGCCGCTACATGCTGTCGGACGGCAGCGAACTGCTGCTGGACGCCCGCAGCCGGGTCAACCTGGAATTCACGGCCACCTACCGGCGCCTGCATCTGCTCGAAGGCGCCGTCTCGGTCACGGTGCGCGCCGATCCGTACCGCCCGTTCTCGGTCCAGACCGCCGAAGGCGTGGTGCGCTCGCTGGGCACCCGCTACATGGTGCGGCAGCAGGTCCGCCGCACGCTGGTAGTCGTGCACGAGAACGACGTGGAGATCGAAACCGTGGCCAACGCGCGTGGCATCGTGCGCGCCGGCACCGGCGCCCGCTTCGACGCCACGCGCGTGGACACGCCGCGCGCCGGGCTGGCGGCCCACGCGGCCTGGGAAAACGGCTGGATCGAGGCGCATGGCCGCCCCCTGGCCGACGTCGTGGCGGCCATGCGCCCCTACCGGCGCGGCACGCTGCGAGTCAGCATGGCGGCGGGCGGCCTGCCGGTCTCGGGAACCTTCCCTCTGGACGACAGTGATGCTACGCTTGTGGCCTTGCAAGCCAGCGTGCCCATCCGGGTCACCCGCCTGACGCCCTGGTTCGTGTCGATCGGCGTCGCAACCGCCTGACACCCTGCCCCCGCCGCCCTTTTTGTTGGCGCGGGGCTTGCAATCCCCGTCGGACTTGATACAATGTCTGACTTTGCCGAATTCATACTAGCTAAGCAACATGGCCAATACCGCCCAAGCCCGCAAGCGCGCTCGCCAATCGGTCCAGCGCAACAAGCACAACTCCAGCCTGCGCTCGATGCTGCGCACCGCCATCAAGCGCGTTCGCCAATCCATCGCCACTGGCGATAAGGCTGCTGCTGGCGAAACGCTGCGTAAAGCCACGAGCGTGATTGACAGCGTGGCTGACAAGAACATCATCCACAAGAACAAGGCTGCTCGCCACAAGAGCCGCCTGGCTGCCGCCGTCAAGGCGCTGGCCTAAAGCCAGTATTGCCCTTCGGGGCAGCGAATACGGCAAGCAGAAAGGATGCCCGCGGGCATCCTTTTTGTTTTGGCGCACGCCTGTTTTGGCGCACGCCGGGCGCGGCCGCCGCCCGCCTCAGGCCGGAAATGCCGCGCGCAGGGCGAACGTGGCCTGCTTGAAGACGCCCAGGTCCGAACCGACCGCCACGAAGTGCGCCCCCATGTCCAGGTAGCGCCTCGCATCGGCCTGCACCGGCGCGAGTATCCCTACCGCCTTGCCTTGCGCGGCCACCCTGCCGTGCAGATGGCGGATGGCTTCCTGCACCTCAGGATGCCCGGGGTTGCCAAGATGGCCCAGGGCAGCGGCCAGATCGGACGGGCCGATGAAGACGCCGTCGACCCCGTCGACCGCGGCGATCTCGTCGACCGCCTCGACGCCCGGGCGGCTTTCGATTTGCAGCAGCACGCAGATGTTGTCGTTGATGGTCCGCAGGTAGTCGGTCACCGTCCCGTAGCGGTTGCTGCGCTGCGCCACCGACACGCCGCGCATGCCCTGCGGCGGATAGCGCATGGCCGCCACCGTCCGGCGCGCATCGTCGGCCGAATCGATGAACGGAATCAGCAGGTTGTAGAAGCCGATATCGAGCATGCGCTTGATCTCGACCGGATCGTTCCAGGAAGGCCGCCCCACGGCGGCGCTGGCGCTGCCCTGCAGCGCCTGCAACTGCTGCAGCAACAGCGGCACATCGTTGGGCGAGTGCTCGGCATCGAGCAGCAGCCAGTCGAAATCGGCCATTCCGGCCACTTCGGCGGTAATGTGGCTGGCCAGGCTCAGCCAGTAGCCGATCAGTTGCTCGCGCGCCAGGATGCGCTGGCGAAACCGGTTGGGCAGCGGTGAATTCATCGTCGTCATTCCCCGAGGTGGATGAGGGCCGGCGCCTGGCGCCGGCCGTGGTTGCCGGGTCAATCCATGCGGGCGCCGGAGGCCTGGGCCGCCTTGCCCCATTTGTCGATTTCGGCGGCGACAAAGGCGTCGAACGCCTTGGGGTCATTGCCCACGACCACGAACCCCACCGCCTGCAGCTTGTCGCGCAATTGCGGCGCGGCCAGCGCGCGCACGGTGGCCTGGCTCAGCCGATCGATGACCGGGGCGGGCGTGCCGGCAGGCGCCGACAGGCCGAACCACGATTCGGCGGCGAAACCCGGATAGCCCGACTCGGCAATGGTGGGCGTATCCGGGTAGGCCGGGTTGCGCTTGACGCTGGCCACCGCCAGCGCCCGCACCTTGCCGCCCTGCACCTGCGGCAGCAGGTTGTCCTGGTTCAGGAACAGCACCGACACGCGCCCGCCTATCGTATCGGTAATGGCGGCGGCCCCGCCCTTGTACGGGACGTGCACCAGCTAGATGTGAAGATTCAATAGGTTGTATGCATGGTTCATCCGAACCGGATTTGAGAAACTGGAAATCGCCACCCCCCCAGTTCACTCAAGGAGCCCGGCCGGATGAACACCCATAAGCATGCCCGATTGACCTTCCTACGTCGACTCGAAATGGTCCAGCAATTGATCGCCCATCAAGTTTGTGTGCCTGAAGCGGCCCGCGCCTATGGGGTCACCGCGCCGACTGTGCGCAAATGGCTGGGCCGCTTCCTGGCTCAGGGCCAGGCGGGCTTGGCCGATGCGTCCTCGCGCCCGACGGTCTCGCCCCGAGCGATTGCGCCGGCCAAGGCGCTGGCTATCGTGGAGCTGCGCCGCAAGCGGCTGACCCAAGCGCGCATCGCCCAGGCGCTGGGCGTGTCAGCCAGCACCGTCAGCCGCGTCCTGGCCCGCGCCGGTCTGTCGCACCTGGCCGACCTGGAGCCGGCCGAGCCGGTGGTGCGCTACGAGCATCAGGCCCCCGGCGATCTGCTGCACATCGACATCAAGAAGCTGGGACGTATCCAGCGCCCTGGCCACCGGGTCACGGGCAACCGACGCGATACCGTTGAGGGGGCCGGCTGGGACTTCGTCTTCGTGGCCATCGATGACCACGCCCGCGTGGCCTTCACCGACATCCACCCCGACGAGCGCTTCCCCAGCGCCGTCCAGTTCCTCAAGGACGCAGTGGCCTACTACCAGCGCCTGGGCGTGACCATCCAGCGCTTGCTCACCGACAATGGCTCGGCCTTTCGCAGCCGCGCCTTCGCCGCGCTGTGCCATGAGCTGGGCATCAAGCACCGCTTTACCCGACCTTACCGCCCACAGACCAATGGCAAGGCCGAACGCTTCATCCAGTCGGCCTTGCGTGAGTGGGCTTACGCTCACACCTACCAGAACTCCCAACACCGAGCCGATGCCATGAAATCCTGGCTACACCACTACAACTGGCATCGACCCCACCAAGGCATCGGGCGCGCTGTACCCATCTCCAGACTCAACCTGGACGAATACAACCTATTGACAGTTCACAGCTAGGCTGCTCGCAATGTATGCAGCATGCGTGACACTATTTTCAGTGTAAAAACAAAGACTTGCACGGAATTTGCTGGCGTTGCGGGCAGCCGGGGGGCGGCGCGGCGGTTCGGTTATGATGCGGGCCCGCCGCATAAGGCCTGTGGACATATATCGGCTCGGAAACCCTTATGACAATTGGATTGTCGGTCACAAACGACGTATTCGCGCGGGATATCCTGACAGTTGCCCAGTTGAACCAGGCTGTGGGCCAATTGCTGGAGCGCAGCATCCCGTCGCTGTGGGTGCGCGGCGAGATTTCCAATTTCACCCAGGCGGCCTCGGGCCACTGGTATTTCACGCTCAAGGACAGCCGTGCCGCGGTGCGCACCGTCATGTTCCGCAGCCGCGCCGCCCAGGTGGGGTTCGTGCCGCGCCCGGGCGACCAGGTCGAGGTGCGCGCGCGCGTCTCCCTGTACGAACCCCGCGGCGACTACCAGTTGCAGGCCGACGGCATGCGCCGCGCCGGCGTGGGCAACCTGTACGAGGCTTTCCTGCGCCTGAAGGCGCAACTGCAGGACGAAGGGCTGTTCGATCCGCAGCGCAAGCGCCAGCCGGCGCGGCTGCCGCGCGCCATCGGGGTGGTGACCTCGCTGCACGCGGCCGCCTTGCGCGATGTGCTGTCGGCGCTGGCGCGCCGCGCGCCGCAGGTGCCCGTGATCATCTACCCGGCGCCGGTGCAGGGCGCCGACGCGGCCGCCCGGCTGGCGGCGCGCGTCGCGCAGGCCAACCAGCGCGCCGAGGTCGATACGCTGCTGCTGGTGCGTGGCGGCGGCAGCATCGAGGACTTGTGGAGTTTCAACGACGAAGCGCTGGCGCGCGAGGTGGCCGCCAGCGACATCCCGGTGATCAGCGGGGTGGGGCACGAGACCGACTTCACCATCGTCGACTTCGTGGCCGACCTGCGCGCGCCCACGCCCACCGCCGCCGCCGAGCTGGCCTGCGTGCCGCGCGGCGATTTGCTGGCCGCGCTGCGCCACACCGCCGAGTGGCTGGCGCGGGCCCAGCAGCGCCGGCTCGACCAGGCCGCCCAGCGCCTGGACCGGGCCGCCGCCATGCTGACTTCGCCGGCGCAACGACTGGCGCACCAGCAAGAACGCCTGAACACGCTGCGCCATCGCCTGGCCTCCGCATGGCGCGGGCCGCAGGGGCGCCGGGTGGCGCGGCTGGACATGCTGGCCCAGCGGCTGGCGCATCGGCGGCCCGATACCGGGCGCGCAGCCGAACGCAGCGCCGCGCTGCTGGCGCAACTGGGGCGTGCGCAGGCGCGCCTGGCGGCCGCCCGCCAGGCCAGGCTGGACACGCTGGCCGCGCAACTGCGCGCGCTCGATCCGCAGCATACGCTGGCGCGTGGCTATGCCATCGTGCGCGACGCCGCCGGGGCCATCGTTACCGACGCCACGCGCCTGGCCGCGCGCGACCGGATCGAGATCGCCGTGGCGCGCGGCCGGATCGGCGCCGACGTCACGGACATCGGGACACCCGATGGCACCGACGGTAACCCTGCGTTGCGGCGGGGTTAAGGCGATAGCCCGCACAAGAGCCGATACAATGAGAAGGCTTGATCGTGCATTCAACAAAGAAGGAATCGACTCATGGCACACACTCTTCCCCCCCTGCCTTACGCTCTGGATGCGCTGGCTCCGCGCATTTCCAAGGAAACGCTCGAGTTTCACTACGGCAAGCACCACCAGACGTACGTCACCAACCTGAACAACCTGATCCCCGGCACGGAGTTCGAGAACCTGTCGCTGGAAGAGATCGTCAAGAAGTCCTCGGGTGGCGTTTTCAACAATGCCGCCCAAGTCTGGAACCACACGTTCTACTGGAACAGCCTGTCGCCCAACGGCGGCGGCGAGCCCTCCGGCGCGCTGGCCGATGCCATCAAGGCCAAGTGGGGCAGCGTGGACGCCTTCAAGGAAGCCTTCAACAAGTCGGCCGCCGGCAACTTCGGCTCGGGCTGGACCTGGCTGGTCAAGAAGGCCGACGGTACGCTGGACATCGTCAACACCAGCAACGCCGCCACGCCGCTGACGACCGCCGACAAGGCGCTGCTGACCTGTGACGTGTGGGAGCACGCGTACTACATCGATTACCGCAATGCCCGTCCCAAGTACCTGGAAAATTTCTGGGCGCTGGTGAACTGGGAATTCGCCGCGAAGAATTTCGCCTAATCGCCGCACGTGCGATCGAGACGGCCCGGCCCTGCCGGGCCGTTTGCATTGCAGCCACGCCGCGTGCGCGATGGTAAGGTACGGCCTGCGACCCTCCTTCCTTGCCCTGCGCGCCCATGCCGAATCCGGAACTGGCCGTTCGTCCGCACCGCTATCTCGTTCATCTGCGCCGGCTGGCGCGCCGCAAGCTGTGCCAGATGCGGCGCGTCTCGCATCGGACGCTGAGCGTGTCCCTGCTGCTGGGCGGCGCGGCGCTGGTTGCGCTGGTGTCGTTGGGCTTTACGCAATTGGCCGACCTGGCGCTGCACTGGAACCGGCAATGGACCGCCGCCCACGGCTGGCTGGCCCTGATCGTGACGCCGTGCGCGCTGGCCGTCCTGTGCTGGCTGACGCTGCGCCTGGCGCCCTATGCATCGGGCAGCGGCATTCCGCAGGTGATCGCCGGCCTGTCCTTGCCGCCTGGCGGGGCGCAGCAGCGCCTGGTCTCGCTGGTCCAGGCCCTGTGGAAGATTCCGCTTACCTTCCTGGCCATGCTGGCTGGCGCATCGGTCGGCCGCGAGGGCCCCTCGGTGCAGGTGGGCGCCGCGCTGATGCTGGCGTGGGGCCAGCTCTGGCGCCGCCTCGGCGTGCCGCTGCGCGGCTTTCACAGCCAGGAGCTGATAGCCGCGGGCGCGGCCGGCGGGCTGGCGGCAGCCTTCAATGCGCCGCTGGCCGGCGTGATCTTCGCCATCGAGGAGCTGGGCCGCGGCACGGTGCTGCGCTGGCAGCGCCTGGTGCTGATCGGCGTGCTGGCCGCCGGTTTCCTGGTGGTGGCCATCGCCGGCAACAACCCGTACCTCGGTACCTTCGCGGGCCAGGCGCTGGCGCACAACATGCTGTGGTGGACGCTGGTGTGCTGCGTGGTCAACGGCATCCTGGGCGGCGTGTTCGCCCGGCTGCTGGGCAAGGGCGCGGCCGGCGCGGCGCCGCAACGCTGGCGCGAACGCGTGCGCCGCCATCCGGTGGCGACGGCGTTCGGGCTGGGGCTGGCGCTGGCCTGCCTGGGCCTGTTGACCGGCGGCGCGGTCTACGGCACCGGCTACGACAAGGCGGCGGCCCTGCTGTCCGGCCACGACGGCGTGCCGGACGGCTTCGGGCTGGCCAAGCTGGCCGCCACCGTGGCCTCGTACTGGGCCGGCATTCCGGGCGGCATTTTCACGCCGGCGCTGACCACCGGCGCCGGCATCGGCGAGCAGATCAGTCATTGGGCCGGCCCGGGCGTGGATACGCGCGTGCTGGTGCTGGTTTCCATGGCGGCCTTCCTGGCCGCCGCGACCCAGGCGCCGCTGACCGCCAGCGTGGTCGTCATGGAAATGACGGGCAGCCAGCCCATGCTGTTCTGGCTGCTGGTCGGCGCGCTGGGGGCCTCGGTCGTGTCGCGCCAGTTCTGCCCGCGGCCGTTCTATCACTTGGCGGCTGGCCGGTTTCGTCGCACGGCCGTGGTGGAAGCAGGGCGCAAGGCGTCCACGGAATAGACGGACCACGTTTGGCGTCCGTCTGTTGGACATCTGCGCCGGGGTGCGGCCTGCTTATGACGCACTGCGGTAACATCAGCCGATCCGCAGTTTCCTTCACCCTTTCGAGCTTCCCATGACTGTGCAAGCCTTTATCTGTGATGCGATTCGCACCCCTTTCGGCCGCTACGGCGGTGCGCTGTCTTCCGTGCGGGCCGACGATCTGGCCGCCGTGCCGATCAAGGCCCTGATGGCGCGCAACCCCGGCGTACGTTGGGAAGAACTGGACGATGTGCTGTACGGCTGCGCCAACCAGGCGGGCGAGGACAACCGCAACGTCGCCCGCATGGCGGCCTTGCTGGCCGGACTGCCGATCGAGGTGCCGGGCGCGACCATCAACCGCCTGTGCGGTTCGGGGCTGGACGCCGTCGGCTCGGCCGCGCGCGCGATCGCCGCCGGCCAGACCAGCCTGATGCTGGCGGGCGGGGTCGAGAGCATGAGCCGCGCCCCGTTCGTGATGGGCAAGGCCGACAGCGCCTTTTCGCGCAACGCCGCCATCTACGACACCACCATCGGCTGGCGCTTCGTCAACAAACTGATGAAGGCCCAGTACGGCGTGGATTCCATGCCGGAGACGGCCGAGAACGTGGCCGATGATTTCAAGATCAGCCGCGCCGACCAGGACAAATTCGCGCTGGCCAGCCAGCAGAAGGCGCTGCGCGCGCAGCAGTCGGGCTTTTTCGACGCCGAGATCACGCCGGTGCCCATCGCTCAGAAGAAGGGCGATCCCGTGGTGGTGTCCAAGGACGAGCACCCGCGCGATACCAGTCTGGAAGCGCTGGCCAAGCTCAAGGGCGTGGTGCGCGAGGGCGGTTCGGTGACCGCCGGCAACGCTTCGGGCGTCAACGATGGCGCGGCCGCGCTGTTGCTGGCCGACGAGAAGGCGGCCGCCAGCCATGGGCTGACGCCGCGCGCTCGCGTGGTCGGCATGGCCACTGCCGGCGTGGCGCCGCGCATCATGGGCATGGGCCCGGCGCCCGCCACGCGCAAGGTGCTGGCGCAGACCGGCCTGTCGCTGGCGCAGATGGACGTCATCGAGCTGAACGAAGCCTTCGCGGCGCAGGGCCTGGCCGTGATGCGCGACCTCGGCATCGCCGATGACGACGCCCGGGTCAACATCAACGGCGGCGCCATCGCGCTGGGCCATCCGCTGGGCGCCTCCGGCGCGCGCCTGGTGACGACCGCCATCAACCAGCTGCAGCGCGGCGGCGGCCGCTACGCGCTGTGCACGATGTGCATCGGCGTGGGGCAGGGCATCGCGCTGATCATCGAGCGCGTCTGAGCCTGGCGAGTCCCCGGCATGGCAAAAAGGAGCCTTAGGGCTCCTTTTTTGCGTTCTGGCGCCTGCCGCGGGGGCGGGCGCGGTCCGACGGCGCCGGGTTCAGGGCAGGCCGTTGATCCGGGCGCCGGCCTTGATGCCGTGCCGCGCGAACCAGCCCTGGGCCATTTCCAGCGCATAGCGCACCGACTTGCGCGAGCAATGCGTATCGTCGGTGCGCGGCGCCATGTCTTCGATGTTGACGATGGTGCCGTCGTCGGCAATGAAGGCGATCGACAGCGGCAGCGGGGTGTTGCGCATCCAGAAGCACTGCTGGTCGGGAGCCTCGAAGACGAACAGCATGCCGTCGTTGCCGGGCAGTTCGGTGCGGTACATCAGGCCCTGGCGGCGGGTGTCGTCGTTGTCCGCCACCTCCGCGTGGATGATATGGATGCCGGCCGACAGCGGCGTGGTGGGCAGGCGGGGCTGCGGCTTGCCGCTGCTGCTATGCTGCGCCGCGGCGCCGAAGGAAAGGACGGAGAGCGCCAGCACGGCGGCGCAGAAGCGGGTGCGGGCAATGCGGCGCAGGACAGGCAGGACGGCGGCAATCGACATGGGGGCTGGAGTTGGCGGACAATGCAAAATAAAAGGCGGGGCATGCAGCCCCGCCTCAAATAATAACGACGCCCGGCGCCAAATGGTATCGGCGCAGTGGCGACGCGATAAGCAATGGTGCTCAGGCAGACGTAATATTGAGTGCCTGTTTGCCCTTGGGACCCTGAATGATCTCGAACGAGACCTTCTGGCCTTCTTTTAGGGTTTTGAAACCGTTCATCTGGATGGACGAGAAATGCGCGAACAGATCTTCACCGCCGTCATCGGGCGTGATGAATCCGAACCCCTTCGCATCGTTGAACCATTTAACGGTACCCGTGGCTTTAGGATTGTCCCCTTGGACAGCGGTTGCGGTCGTATCAGACATGCGGACTGCCTCATTGAATCGTATGTTGTCAGAAGGGTGCGGCAGCGTCTGCTTTTTACCCCTCCCGGGTGTCCGGATGAGGCTCGTAACAGCCGAGAGCCCCCCGAATGCGTGGATAATGCGCTGGTTTTCTTTCTGACGTCAAGTATGGAAACTACGCATTTCTGGTTGTAAATCTACGTAAGTAACACATTGCTTTCAGTACGTTTAAATAGAATAGCCGCCCTATGAGTTCTACCTTGGATACGCAGCACGACGTGGTCGTCGAGAAGCAGCCGGCGCGCACGGCGCCGCCGCCGATGTACCAGGTCGTGCTGCTTAATGACGATTACACGCCCATGGAGTTCGTGGTCAAGGTGCTGCAGAAATTCTTCGGCAAGAACAGCGAAGACGCCACGCGCATCATGCTGCAGGTGCACCACGAAGGCCGCGCCGTCTGTGGCGTATATCCACGCGATCTGGCGGCCACGCGCATCGCGCAGGTCTCGCAGTATGCGCGGGCGCGCCAGCATCCGCTGCAGTGCATTATGGAACCGACCTGATCCGCATCGGGCGCGGTCGCCGCGTCGTTTTGCCTGGCCTTGCGCGGGCGCAATAAGAAATCGGCCTCAATAAAAAGTAGGGGTGGTCTGTGAGCGGAATGAAGAAGGAGGCCTGGCTGGCCCTGGGCGGGGCGGTCGTTGTGGCGGCGGCCGTGGGGACAGGCTGGTGGATGGGCAAGGGCGGCGGGCAACCGGCCGCCACGCCTGCCGCCGTTACCGCGCCGGCGGCGGGCCAGGCGGCGCAGCCCGCGCCGCAGGCCGCGCAACCGGCCACGGGCCAGGCGGTGGTCGGCAGCGCCGACCCCTTTGCCGCGCTGAACTGCCAGCCGCGCCAGTACAACGACACCCTGTCGCTGGCGCTCACCTTTACCCAGCCGGTCGACCGCAGGACCGACCTGTCCCGCCTGATCAAGGTGGTCGACACCGGTCCGCTGGCGCAGTCCGACGACGAGAATGCCGCCATTGAACGGCCGGCGCCGGCCCAGGCCGGCGCGGCGGGCGCCAAGGGCAAGCAGGTCGATGGCGCCTGGGTGGTCGGCGACAATCCGCGCGTCGTGTATTTCCCGTATGTGCGGCCGCAGCGCTCCTATGCCGTGCAATGGCAGGGCGATGTGCCGGCCGGCGACGGCAAGAGCACCCTGGGCGCCGTTGGCCACTGCGTCGTCAACACCCAGGCCATGCCGCCCTCGTTCTATTTCGCCAGCCGCGGCGTCGTGCTGCCGGCCGGCCAGAATGGCGGCCTGCCGGTGGCCACGGTCAACCTGGCCGAGGTCGATGTGCAGTTCCTGCGGGTCGAGCCCGACCGCGTGCCCGAGTTCTTCGGTTCGGTGCTGGGTATCGGCAACGACGCCGGCGCGGACGACCGCGACGACGCCGACGATTGGCGCTACGCCGATAACCGCAGCCTGAAGGGATCGGTCAGCAACTGGGACCTGGACCGCCTGCACGGCCTGACCACCAGCGTCTACCAGGGACGTTTCCTGACCGACGACAAGCCCAACCGCCGCCATGTGACCTTTCTGCCGATCGAAGGCGTCAAGGAGCTGCAGGAGCCGGGTATTTATGTCGCGGTCATGAGCCAGCCGGGCCGGTTCCGCTATGAATACCAGGTGACCTATTTCTATGTCAGCGATATCGGCCTGCACACGCGCCGCTACGCCGAGCGCATCGAGGCCTATACCGTATCGCTGAAGGACGGCGTGGCCATTCCGGGCGCGCTGGTCGAGGTGCTCGACGGCGCCGGCAAGGTGCTGGCCAAGGCCAACTCGGATGCCCAGGGCCATGTGCGCATCGACGGCGACTTCGCCAAGTCGAAGGTGCTGCGCGCTTCGCGCGGCAAGGAAATGACGGTGTTGGCGCTGGGCGAGCCCGCGCTGGACCTGTCCGAATTCGACGTAGGCGGCCATCCGGGGCGCAGCAACAATCTCTTTGTCTACGCCGGCCGCAATCTGTACCGGCCGGGCGAAACCTTCCATGTGTCGGTGCTGCCGCGCGACCCCGACGGCCGGCCGCTGGCCGCCGCGCCCGTGTCGGCCACCCTCAAGCGTCCCGATGGCCGCGTGGTGCGCACGGCGCTGTGGCATCCGGCCAAGGACCAGCCCGGCTATATCGAGCAGGCCATCGAGTTGCCGGTCGATGCCCAGACCGGCGCATGGATGCTGGAGCTGCGCATCGACCCGGCCGCGCGGCTGCCGGACGCCGCCTGGAAGTTCCAGGTCGAGGAATTCCTGCCCGAGCGCATGAAGTTGCAGCTGGACTCCGCGCAAACCGTGCTGCAGCCGGGCCAGCCGTGGCGCGTGGACGTGCAGGGCGATTATCTGTACGGCGCGCCGGCCGCCGGCAACCGCCTGCTGTCCAGCTTCCAGGTCAAGCGCAACCGCTACGCGCTGCCGCAACAGTGGCCGGGCTTCATCTTCGGCGACGTGGCCGACGATACGCGCCGCCACTACGAGGAGCTGCCCGAAAGCGAGCTGGACGACACCGGCGCCGGGCAGCTGGAGATCGACCCGCACACCGACGGCACGCATTCGCCGATGAGCGTGCGCGTATCGGCCAGCCTGCTGGAGTTGGGCGGGCGGCCGGTGGTGCGTTCGCTGGAGCGCACCGTGTGGCCTGCGCCGCAGTTGATCGCGGTGCGGCCGCTGTTCGACCGCGACGTGGCGCGCGAAGGCGCGCCGGCGGCGTTCGAAATCACCCGGGTGGACGCCAGCGGCAAGGTGGTGCCCGTCCAGCAGGCCCAGGTTCGCCTGTACCATGAAGAGCGGCAGTATTACTGGCGCTTCGACGACCAGCGCGGCTGGCACAGCGGTTACACCGAGAACGAGGAACTGACCGATTCGCGCGTCGTCGACGTGGGCGAGCGCACGCCGCTGACCCTGAACGTGGGTTGGGGACGCTATCGCCTGGAGATTGCCGACCCGCAGACCGGCGAAACCCTGCGGTACCGCTTCTATGCCGGCTGGAACGCGCAGGACGCCGATGCCGTGGGCAATCGGCCCGACCGGGTGCAGCTCAAGCTGGAAGGCGTGCCGGCGCGCCCGGGCGACACGGTTGCCATGACGATCACGCCGCCGCACGACGGCCAGGCCCTGGTCACGGTCGAGGGCGACCGCATGCTGTGGTCCAAGTGGGTCCCGGTCCAGGCCTCGGGCACCCAGGTCGAGATTCCCGTCGACAAGGCGTGGAAGCGCCACGATCTGTATGTCTCGGCCACTGTGTTTCGCCCCGGCAGCCAGGGCGACCGGGTGACGCCGGCGCGCGCGCTGGGCCTGGCGTTCCTGCCGATCGCCAGTGACGAGCGCCGCTTGCAGGTGTCGTTGTCGGCGCCGGCCAAGACCCGTCCCGAGACGCGCGCCACCGTGCGCGTGAAGGTCGAGGGCGCGGCGGGCAAGGCGGCGAGGGTGACCTTGTCGGCCGTCGATGTGGGCATACTCAACATCAACCAGTACGCCACGCCCGATCCGCTCGATTTCTTCTTCGGCAAGCATCGCTACGCGCCGGAACTGCTGGATATATACGGCAAGCTGATCGAGAAGATGGATGGCACGCAGGGCCGCCTCAAATGGGGCGGCGACGCGGCCATGCGCGGCGACAGCCGCAGCCTGCCCAAGAAGGTCAAGCTGGTCGACCTGTTCTCCGGCCCGGTGAAGCTGGACGACAAGGGCGAGGCCGACATCGCGCTCGATCTGCCGGACTTCAACGGCACGCTGCGCCTGATGGCGGTGGCCTTTACCGCCGACCAGTTCGGCAGCGCCGACAGGGAAATGACGGTGGCCGCGCCCATCGTGGCCGAATTGAACACGCCGCGCTTCATCACGCCGGGCGACCAGACGGCCATTGCGCTGGACGTCACCAACCTCAGCGGCGCCACCCAGAAGATCACGGTGCGCCTGCAGGCGCTGGATCCGCTGGCCATCGCCGACGGCACGCGCACCCTGACCCTCAAGGACAAGCAGCGCAGCACGCTGCGTTTCGTGGCCACCACGACCGGCTCGTACGGCCTGGGCCTGATGCGCCTGTCGGTCGACGGCGAAGGCGCCGCCGAACCGGTGCGCATCGTGCGCGAGTCGGTGCTGCAGGTGCAGCCCGCCCATGCGCCGGAGCGCCGCGTGCGCCGCGTCCGGCTGAATCCGGGCGAGGCGCTGCCGGCGCCGGGCGATTGGACGTCGGCCTATTTCCCGGACTCGGTATCGGTCAGCATGACGCTGTCCAACCGTCCGCCGATCAACGTAAGCCGTTTGGTCGATGGCCTGCTGACCTATCCCTACGGCTGCACCGAGCAGACCATCAGCGCGGCGATCCCATGGGTGCTGATCGACGAGGCGGCGGCCGAGCGGTTCGGCCTGAAGGTGTATTCGCGCGCCGACCGCGAGAGCCGCGTCGCGTCGGCCCTGGGGCGGCTGGCCGGCATGCGTGCGGCCAACGGCTCGTATTCGCTGTGGGGCGACAGCAGCTCGCGCGACGTCTGGCTGACGGCTTACACCGTGGGCTTCATGCAGGACGTGCGCGACCACGAGTTCAATCTCGCCCCGGCCCTGCTCGAACGGCCGCGCCAGTGGCTGCTCGAGCAGCTGCAGCAGGCTTCGGGCGGCTTCGGCACCTGGTCGCCGAACCTGCGCCGCACCCTGGCGAGCGGGCGCTTCGACGAGAACGACGCCGCCATCCTGAGGGAGGACCACCGCCGCTTCGCCGGTCTGGCCGCCGCGGCGCTGGTGCTGGCGCGCGACGGCAAGGCGCCGTTGTCGACCGTGCGCCAGCTCTACGACAACTATCAGGAGCGCGCGCGCTCGCCCCTGCCGTTGATGCAGCTGGCGGCCGCCTTCAAGCTGATGGGCGACGAGGGCCGCATGAAGACGGCGCTGGACGAGGCGATGACGCGCTCGTACGGCATCAATCGCCGCGCCGGCTCAAACTACCTGGACGAATGGCTGGGCGACTACGGCAGCGCCGTGCGCGACTACGCGCTGTCGTATGCCCTGGTCAATCAGTACGGGCTCAAGCACGACCGTACCGAGGCGCTGCTCGACCAGGTCGGCGGGTACCTGGGCGTGCGTTCGTACCTGTCCACCCAGGAGCAGATGGCTTTGCTGCTGGCGGCGGGCGCCACCGGCGCCGAGAGCCGTACGCCCTGGCAGGCCGCGCTGCAGATCGGCACGGGCGAGCTCAAGACGCTGCAGGGGCGCGACGACCACACCCTCGCGTTGAGCGCGGGCGACCTGGCCGGCCTGCAGTTGCGCAATACCGGCAGCCAGTCGATGTTCGCCGAGTTCGACGTCCAGGGCACCACCATGGCTGCCCCGGCGCCGCGCTCGGACGTGATCCGCCTCAAGCGCGTCTGGTACCGTCCGGATGGCACCGCCTGGAACGGCGGCACCTTGCAGACCGGCGACATGCTGGTGGTGTGGGTGCAGGCAGAAGCCAGCCGGCTGATTCCGGACGCCCTGGTGGTGGACCGCGTGCCGGCCGGCTTCGAGATCGAGAACCTGAACCTGTCGCAAAGTCCGGACATGCAGGACTGGACGATCGGCGGACGCCGCGTGGCCGAGTCCATGGCCGACCCCAATATCAAGCACCGCGAATTCCGCGACGACCGCTACGTCGCGGCGACGATGCTGGGCCGGGGCAAGGTGGATATCTTCTACCTCGCGCGCGTGGTGACGCCGGGGCGCTACAGCGTGCCCGCGACCGAGGCCGAGGACATGTACCGGCCTGAATTGCGCGCAGTGGGCGACTCATGGAGCAGCATAGAGATCCGCGACCGCGCGCCGCGTCGTCCATGACCTTCCGGCGCCTGGCCGGCTGGCGCCGGCCGGCGCTGGCCGCGGCGGTGCTGGCCGGCGGCGTCGTCATGGCCTTGCTGGCGCTGGACCGCCTGTTCCCGCTGCCGCGCTTCGGCTCCGACGGCGCCCAGGTCGTCGTGGCAGCCGACGGCACGCCGCTGCGCACCTATCCCAGCCGCGATGGGGTCTGGCGCTACCCGGTCGGGCCCGGCCAGGTATCGCCGCACTATCTCGAAACCCTGCTCACGTACGAGGACCGCTGGTTCTATTGGCACCCCGGCGTCAATCCCTTCGCCCTGGCGCGGGCGGGCTGGCAATGGGCTGCGCACGGCCGCATCGTCTCCGGCGGCTCGACGCTGACCATGCAGGTCGCGCGCCTGCTCGATCCCGAGCTGGCCGGCCAGCCGTCCAAGACCCTGTCGGCCAAGTTGCGCCAGGCCTGGCGCGCCATCCAGCTGGAAATGCACTACAGCAAGGACGAGATCCTGGGGCTGTACCTCAGCCACGCGCCGATGGGCGGCATCGTCGAGGGCGTGGAAATGGGAGCGCGCATGTGGCTGGGCAAATCGGCCGCCGACCTGAGCCACGCCGAGGCGGCGCTGCTGACCGCCTTGCCGCAGGCGCCGTCGCGCCTGCGCCCCGACCGCCATCCGCAGGCCGCCCAGCTGGCCCGGGACAAGGTGTTGCAGCGCATGGCGCAGCGCGGCGTGTGGGACGCGGCGCTGGTGGCCGACGCGCGTATCGAGAATGTGGTCGCCCCGCCGTTGCGCGCGCGCTGGCTGGCGCCGCTGGCCGCCCAGCGGCTGCTGGGCGAAGCGGGGCCGGCCGCCGGCGTGGTCCGATCCACCCTGGATCCCGATATCCAGTCCACGGTGGAAGCCATGCTGCTGGACCGCGTCGACGCCTTGCCGCCCAAGGTGTCCATGGCCGTGCTGGTCATGGACAACGACAGCCTGGAGGTCAAGGCGTACGCCGGCTCCGCGGATTTCACCGACGACAGCCGCTACGCGCACGTGGACATGGTGCGCGGCGTGCGCTCGCCGGGCTCGACGCTCAAGCCGTTCCTGTATGCGCTGGCGCTGGACGAGGGACTGATCCATTCGGAAAGCCTGCTGCTGGACGCGCCGCTGTCGTTCGGCGGCTACGCGCCGGGCAATTTCCAGGCGGCGTTCGCCGGGCCGGTCAGCGTGGCCCAGGCGCTGCAGCGGTCGCTGAACGTGCCGGCGGTGGACCTGCTGGACCGGGTCGGTCCGGCCAGATTCGCATCGGTTATGCTGGCGGGGGGCGTGCATTTGCGCATGCCGGCCGGCGCGGTGCCGAACCTCAGCTTGATTTTGGGCGGGGGCGGCACCACATTGGAAGAACTGGTCGGTGCTTACCGCGCGCTGGCTCGCGGCGGCCTGTCGGGCCGGCCCCGGCTGCGCGCCAGCCAGCCGCGCATCGAGGCTCGCCTGATGAGCCCCGGGGCGGCCTGGATCGTGCGCGATATCCTCGAGTTGGGCGGCCATCCGGATCGTCCCCTGTTTCAGGGCGCCGCCGCGGGCCGCCAGCTGGCCTGGAAAACCGGGACCAGTTTCGGCTTTCGCGATGCCTGGGCGGTGGGCGTGACCGACCGCTATACCATCGGCGCGTGGGTGGGCCGGCCCGACGGCACGCCCAACCCGGGATTTTTCGGGGCCAACGTGGCGGCGCCGCTGCTGCAGGACATCGTGGCCGCGTTGCCGGCGGGCGCGCCCGTGCCGCGCACCCGTCCGCCGCAGGTGCAGGCCGTGGTGACGTGCTGGCCGCTGGGCTGGCGGCTGGGCAGCGCGCCAGCGGGCATTTGTCCGGAGCGCCGCATGGCCTGGGCGCTGGACGATACGGTGCCGCCGTCGTTCGTCGGCTATGCCGATACGGCGACAGGGCCTTTGCGCATCGAGGGCGTGGCCGATGGCACCATTCTGCGTCCGGTGCCCGGAAAGCGGGCAGTCACGCTGGAAGTCGGCGCGCAGGGCGCCAGTGGTGAGGTATGGTGGATGCTGGACGGTAAGGTGTACCGTAGTGGCGCGGCTGGACAGGCGCAGACACTGACGTTGTCGCGCAATGGGCGGTACGCGTTGACAGTGATGGACGGCCAGGGCAGGTATGCTGGTCTGGAATTTGAAATCTCTGGCGTTACGCCATGATCGGCATAGAATATGAATCGTGTATTTGACCGCTTCGATGCGTTACGGAGGAAGCGTGATTTCCCAAGAGCTTGAAGTCAGCCTGCATATGGCTTTTGTCGAGGCCCGCTCGGCCCGGCATGAATTCATTACCGTAGAGCACCTGTTGCTGTCGTTGCTGGACAACGCTTCGGCAGTCGAAGTGCTGCGTGCCTGCGCCGCCAATCTGGATGACTTGCGCCGTAATCTGCGTCAGTTCGTGACCGAGAACACCCCGGTCATTCCCAGCGGGGCCGCCGAAGTCGACACCCAGCCCACGCTGGGTTTCCAGCGTGTCATACAGCGCGCCATCATGCACGTGTCGGCCGGCGGCACCGGCAAGAAGCCGGTTACCGGCGCCAACGTGCTGGTCGCCATATTCGGCGAGAAGGACTCGCACGCCGTGTACTACCTGCAACAGCAGGGCGTCACGCGGCTGGATGTCGTCAATTTCCTGTCACATGGCATCACCAAGCAGCCGCAGGAGGAATCCTCGGCGCTGCCCAAGGAACAGCAGGCAAGCGGCGAGGAGCCGGGCGCAGAGTCGCGCCAGTCGCCGCTGGACCAGTACGCCAACGACCTGAACGCCGCGGCGCTGGCCGGCCGCATCGATCCCCTGATCGGCCGCGAGCACGAGGTCGAACGGGTCATCCAGGTATTGTGTCGCCGGCGCAAGAACAATCCGCTGCTGGTCGGCGAGGCCGGCGTGGGCAAGACCGCCATCGCCGAGGGCCTGGCCTGGCGCATCACGCGCGGCGAGGTGCCCGAGGTGCTGCAGACCGCGCAGGTCTTTGCGCTGGACATGGGCGCCTTGCTGGCCGGGACCAAGTACCGGGGCGATTTCGAGCAGCGCCTCAAAGGCGTGCTCAAGCAGATCCGCGGCAATCCCGACGCGATCCTGTTCATCGATGAAATCCACACCCTGATCGGGGCCGGTTCGGCTTCGGGCGGCACGCTGGATGCATCCAACCTGCTCAAGCCGGCATTGTCGTCGGGGCAGCTCAAGTGCATCGGCGCCACCACCTATACCGAATTCCGCGGGGTGTTCGAGAAGGACCACGCGCTGTCGCGCCGGTTCCAGAAAATCGACGTGCCCGAGCCCAGCGTCGAGCAGACCGTGCAGATCCTGCGCGGCCTGAAGAGCCGGTTCGAAGAGCACCACAACGTGCGCTACTCGGCCGCCGCGCTGAGCGCCGCTGCCGAGCTGTCGGCCCGCTACATCAACGACCGCCACCTGCCCGACAAGGCCATCGACGTCATCGACGAGGCCGGCGCGGCGCAGCGCCTGCTGCCGCGCTCGCGGCAGAAGAAGGTCATCGGCAAGGGCGAGATCGAGCACATCGTTTCCAAGATCGCGCGCATCCCGCCGCAGTCGGTGTCCAACGACGACCGCAGCAAGCTGGCCACGCTGGACCGCGATCTCAAGACCGTGGTGTTCGGCCAGGACGAGGCCATCGGTGCGCTGACCGCCGCCATCAAGATGGCGCGCTCGGGGTTGGGCAAGCCCGACAAGCCCATCGGCGCCTTCCTGTTCTCCGGCCCCACCGGGGTGGGCAAGACCGAAGTGGCGCGCCAGCTCGCGTTCACCATGGGCATCGAGCTGCTGCGCTTCGATATGTCCGAGTACATGGAACGCCATGCCGTCTCGCGCCTGATCGGCGCGCCGCCGGGATACGTGGGGTTCGACCAGGGCGGCCTGCTGACCGAGGCCATCACCAAGCAGCCGCACTGCGTGCTGCTGCTCGACGAGATCGAAAAGGCGCATCCGGATATCTTCAATATCCTGCTGCAGGTCATGGACCACGGCACGCTGACCGACAACAACGGGCGCAAGGCCGACTTCCGCAACGTCATTCTCATCATGACGACCAACGCGGGGGCCGAAACCCTGAACCGTCCCGCCATCGGTTTTGCCAATGAACGCGTCGCGGGCGACGAAATGGCGGAGATCCGCCGGATGTTCACGCCCGAGTTCCGCAACCGGCTCGACGCCATCATTCCGTTCTCGGCGCTGTCGCGGGAGATCATCCTGCGGGTCGTCGACAAGTTCCTCATGCAGCTCGAGGACCAGCTGCACGAGCGTCGCGTGGCCGCGGTATTCACCGAGAAGCTGCGCGACCACCTGGCCAAGGAAGGCTTCGATCCGCTCATGGGCGCGCGTCCCATGCAGCGCCTGATCCAGGACACGATACGCCGCGCGCTGGCCGACGAGCTGCTGTTCGGCAAGCTGGTCGACGGCGGCAACGTCACGGTGGACCTGGACGACGCGGGCAAGGTGGTTCTCGGTTTCGAGGCTCCCGGCAAGCCGTCGTCCAACGCCGCCGACAAACAGGAAGTGGAACTGATCGACTGACCGTGTGGATCCACGCTCTCTGATCGCCTGCGAGAACTGCGCCAGTATTTGCCGGCAACCTGATCTCGAACCTGGCGAAACCGCGGCCTGCGCCCGCTGTGGCACCACGCTCTGGCGCTACAGCGGGTTGACGCTGTCCAACTGGCTGGCATTGGCCCTGGCGGCGCTGATCGTCTTCGTGCTGGCCAACGCCTATCCCGTGGCCAGCCTGGAAGTGCAGGGCATGGTGCAGCGGGCCTCGCTGCTCGACGCCATCCGCGTGACCTGGCAGCAGCAGCACTGGGTGGTGGCCATCATGACCGGGCTGGCCGGCTTCGGCATGCCGCTGGTCCAGCTCATGGTGCTGCTGTGGGTGCTGGGGCCCCTGGCGGCCGGGCGCCTGCCGGTCGGGTTTCGCGGCGCGATGCGTTTCCTGGGACTGTTGCGGCCCTGGAGCATGGTGCAGGTGTTCCTGTTGGGCGTGGTGGTTTCGGTGGTCAAGCTGGCGGGCATGGCGGCGGTCAAGCCCGCCGTCGGCCTGGCGGGGTTTGCCGCCCTGACGGTGTTGCTCACCATACTGGGGCGCCTGTCCCCGCATGTGCTGTGGCGCTACGCCGAGCGCGCCGGCCTGGTCGACGTGCACGTGCCGCGCTCGGGCCCCGGTATGGTGCTCACCGGCTGCCACGTGTGCGGCCAGGTCCAGGCCCTGCCGGCCGGGCATGACGACGAGGCGCTGCACCACTGCCGGCGTTGCGCCGCCCAGCTGCATCTGCGCAAGCCCGACCATCTGGCGCGCACCTGGGCCCTGTTGCTGGCCGCCGTCGTGTTCTATATTCCCGCAAACATCCTGCCCGTCATGAGCGTGTCGTCGGTCGTGGGCGACAGCGCCCATACCATCCTGGGCGGGGTGGTCGAACTCTGGGAGATGGGGTCGTGGGATATCGCACTGATCGTGTTCGTCGCCAGTATCATGGTGCCTCTGACCAAGCTGCTGGCGTTGTCCCTGCTGGCGCTGACGCTGCAACGCGGCAGCACGGCCAACCTGCGCCAGCGCACGCGGCTCTATCAAATGGTCGAGTTCATCGGACAATGGTCGATGCTTGATGTCTTCGTGGTCATCGTGCTGGCGGCGCTGGCCAATTTCCAGGGGCTGATGGAAATCAGCGCGGGCAGCGGCGCGGCGTCGTTCGGCATGGTGGTCATCCTGACCATGATGGCCGCCATGAGTTTCGATCCGCGGCGCAGCTGGGACCTGGAATCCGCGCCCGCGCCGCACGTGCACGATGCCTTGCACGCCCATTCTTCCGCGCATGGCGCAGCCGCCAGCGACCAACCGTCTACCTAGAAGCAAAGGAACCCGGACATGGCCGAGTCGACGCCTCCACCGCAGGAACCGGGTACGCCGATAGCGGCTCCCCAGATCGCCCGCAAGCAGAAATCGCGCATTTCCTGGATCTGGCTGGTGCCGATCGTGGCGGCATTGGCCGGCCTGTCGCTGGTGGTGCGCACCATCATGCAGGCCGGGCCCGAGATCACCATCCTGTTCGACACCGCCGAGGGCCTGGAAGTGGGCAAGACGCAGGTGCGCTACAAGGATGTCAACATCGGCGTGGTGCAGGGCATCCACTTCAACGAGGACCGCAGCAAGGTCGTGGTCGAGGCGGAGCTGGCCAAGGAGGTCTCCAACCTGGCGCGCGACGGCACCCAGTTCTGGGTGGTGCGCCCGCGCCTGGGCATCAGCGGCGTATCCGGCCTGGGCACGCTGTTGTCGGGCGCCTATATCGGCGTCGATGCGCCGCCGGACAAGGAGGGCGGCACCGACCGCGCTTCCAAGTTCGAATTCGTCGGCCTGGAATTGCCGCCCGCCGTCACGCACGACCGGGCCGGCAAGCGCTTCATGCTGAGCGCCACCGACCTGGGCTCGCTGGACATCGGTTCACCCGTGTATTTCCGCCGCATTCCCGTCGGCCGGGTCATCGGCTACAAGCTGGACGACAGCGGGCGGGTGGTCAATGTCGAGGTCTTCGTCGATGCACCCAACGATCGTTTCGTCACCGACTCCACGCGGTTCTGGAATGCCAGCGGGGTGGACGTGGCCGTCAATGCCAGCGGCCTGAAGGTGCGCACCCAATCGCTGGTGTCGCTGGCGGTGGGCGGCGTGGCGTTCGAATCGGTGTCGGCGCGCCAGGGCGAACCGGTCAAGGCCGACACGCGCTTCGAGCTGTATGAGAGCGAGACGGCCGCCAAGGCCAACCCCGATGACCAGCCATTCCCGATCCGCATGCGCTTCGACCAGTCGATCCGCGGTCTGACGGTCGGCTCGCCCATCGACTTCCAGGGCATTACGCTGGGCGAAGTCACGCGCATCGCCATCGATTTCGACAACGCCAAGAAGCGCTTCTTCGCGGTGGTCGACGCCACCGTGTACCCCGAGCGCATCGGCCGGGTGTTCGACGAGATCCGCGCGCGCACCGAGGCCAGCAGCGGTTCGCACGCCGCCGGCCAGCTGCTGTCGATCATGATCAAGTATGGCTTGCGGGCGCAATTGCGCACGGCCAACCTGCTCACCGGCCAGCTCTACATCGTGCTCGACACCTTCCCGGAGGCGCCGCCGGTGGCGTTCGTGCCCGGCGACGATCCGGTCATCATTCCGACGATCCCGGGGCAGCTGGACCAGCTGCAGGCCCAGATCAGCAGCATCGTGACCAAGATCGAGAAGATCCCGTTCGACCAGATCGGCACCGACCTGCGCGCCACGCTGGCGTCGACCGCCAAGCTGATGAACCGGCTCGACAAGGATCTGGCGCCCGAGGCCCGCGCGGTGCTGCGCCAGGCTCGCCAGTCGCTGGTCGACATCAACAACATGCTGGCCCCCGATTCGGGCCTGCCGGCCAACACCGAGCGCGCCATGCAGGAAATGTCGCGCGCCGCGCGCTCGCTGCGCAACCTGGCCGATTATCTGCAGACCAACCCGGAGGCGTTGTTGAAAGGGCGGGGCGCCGACCCGATCCCCGGCGCCGGCCCCGTCAGGAACTGAGCCCATGAAATCCACTGTTGCCCGGTGCGCGCCCCTCTTGATCGCCACGATCCTGGCCGGTTGCGGCGCCTCGCCGCCCGCCCGCTACTACACGCTGCAGCCGCCGGGCGCCACGCAGGCCGTTCAGGCAGGCGTGGCCGCCGCCCCGTTCATGATCGAGATCCTGCCGGTCAACGTGCCGGCGCAGGCCGACCAGCCGCAATTGATGGTGCGTACCGGCGACGGCACGGTGGCGCCGCTGTACTCCGAGCGCTGGAGCGCGCCGCTGCCCGACGAGTTCCGCGCCGCCTTGTCCGATACCTTGACGCGCGAATTGGGCGCGCCCGACGTGCAGGTGATCAAGCCCGCCTCGGGTACGCCGGTGTGGCGCGTCCAGGTGGACGTGCAGCGCTTCGACCTGGTGGCGGGCGGGCCGTCCCTGCTCGACGCCACCTGGCGGGTGCGGCCGGTCAACCTGGTCGCGCCCGCGCTGGTGTGCCGCACGCGGGTGGATGTGCCGGCCGGCGGCGAGCGCGACACGGCGGCGCTGGTTCAGGCCCAGCAGCGCGGTACGGCCTTGCTGGCGCGCACCATCGCCTCGGCGATCCGCAGCCAGGGCCAGTCGGCCGAGGCCGGCGGGCCCGAAGTGCAGGTGCTGGGTTGCAGCCGCAACGACGCGAAAACAGAAGGTTAACCTTTTTCGTATACGGGTTAACCTTAATACCGTACGCGTTGCAACCTCTTTAGGATACGGTTCCACCGCCAGTGCCCGCCGTGATCGCGGGCACTGGATCGCAGTCCTGATGGCAGGCATCACGCCGGCCACCGTATCTCTGGAAGCACGCATCCCATGGCTAGCACGACTCTGGGCGTCAAGGTCGACGACGCATTGCGCGATCGCCTCAAAGCCGCCGCGCAGAAACTGAACTGCACCCCGCACTGGCTGCACAAGCAGGCCATTCTTTCCTATCTCGACAGAATCGAACGCGGCCATCTGCCGGCGGAAATGGCCCATCTGGGGCGCGACGAGCGCGGCGAGGACGAGGACGCAGGCGCGTCGGCCGATGCCATGCCGCCTTTCTTCGAGTTCGGCCAGGACGTGCAGCCGCAATCCGTGCTGCGCGCCGCCATCACCGCCGCCTATCGCCGGCCCGAGCCGGAATGCGTGCCGTTGCTGCTGGGGCAGGCCCGCGTGGCCGGCCCCGAGAAGGTGCACGCCATGGCCAGCAAGCTGGTCCACGCGCTGTGGGCCAAGCGCAGCGGCGGCGGCGTCGAAGGACTGATCCAGGAGTTCTCGCTGTCCAGCCAGGAAGGCGTGGCGCTGATGTGCCTGGCCGAGGCGCTGTTGCGCATTCCCGACCGCGCCACCCGCGATGCCCTGATCCGCGACAAGATCGTGCACGGCGACTGGCGCTCGCACATGGGCGGATCGCAGTCGCTGTTTGTCAACGCCGCGACCTGGGGCCTGATGATCACCGGCAAGCTGGTCGCCGTCAGCAGCGAGCAGTCGCTGTCCAAGGCGCTGACGCGCCTGATCGGCAAGGGCGGCGAGCCGCTGGTGCGCAAGGGCGTGAACATGGCCATGCGCATGATGGGCGAGCAGTTCGTCTCGGGCCAGACGATCTCCGAGGCCCTGGCCAACAACCGCAAGATGGAGGCGCGGGGCTTTCGCTACTCGTACGACATGCTGGGCGAGGCCGCGACCACGGCCGCCGACGCCGAACGCTATTACGCGGCGTACGAGCAGGCCATCCATGCCATCGGCAAGGCGGCCGCCGGACGCGGCATCTACGAAGGCCCGGGCATCTCGATCAAGCTGTCGGCGCTGCATCCGCGTTATGCGCGCGCCCAGCGCGACCGGGTCATGGCCGAGCTGCTGCCGCGCGTCAAGGCGCTGACGCTGCTGGCGCGCCAATACGATATCGGCCTGAACATAGACGCGGAGGAAGCCGACCGGCTCGAGATTTCGCTGGACCTGCTGGAAGCCTTGTGTTTCGTCCCCGAGCTGGACGACTGGAATGGCATCGGCTTCGTCATCCAGGCCTATCAGAAGCGCGCGCCGTTCGTGATCGATTACGTGATCGACCTGGCCAAGCGCAGCCGCCACCGCCTGATGGTGCGCCTGGTCAAGGGGGCGTATTGGGACACGGAGATCAAGCGCGCCCAGGTCGACGGCCTGGAGGGGTATCCGGTCTACACGCGCAAGGTGTACACCGACGTCGCCTACCTGGCCTGCGCGCGCAGGCTGCTGGCGGCGCCCGAGGCCACATACCCGCAGTTCGCCACCCATAACGCCTATACCCTGTCGGCCATCTACCAGATGGCGGGACAGAACTACTACCCGGGGCAGTACGAGTTCCAGTGCCTGCACGGCATGGGCGAACCGCTGTACGAGGAGGTGGTCGGGCCGCTGGCGCAAGGCAAGCTGAACCGCCCGTGCCGCATCTATGCCCCGGTGGGCACGCACGAAACCCTGCTGGCGTACCTGGTGCGCCGCCTGCTGGAAAATGGCGCCAACACTTCCTTCGTCAACCTGATCGGCGACGACAGCATCACGGTCGAGCAACTGGTGGCCGATCCGGTCGAGGCGGCGTCCCGCATCGTGCCGCTGGGCGCGCCGCACGAGAAAATCCCCCTGCCGCGCGAGCTGTACGGCAGCGTGCAGCAGGGCGCGCGGGCCAACTCGGCCGGCCTGGACCTGACCAACGAGCATCGCCTGGGCTCGCTGTCGGCGGCCCTGCTGGCCAGCGCCGCGACCGACTGGCGCGCCTGGCCCATGCTGGGCGAGGGAGATCCCGGCTGGGATCCGGCCAGCGCGGTCGAAGTGGCCAACCCGGCCAACCTGCGCGACATCGTCGGCCACGTCATGCAGGCCACGCCGCAACATGTGGAGCAGGCCCTGCGCGACGCCGCCAACGCGGCGCCCATCTGGCAGTCCACGCCGGTGCCCGAGCGCGCGCAGTGCCTGCGGCGGGCGGCCCAGCTGCTGGAAGAGCAGATGCAGACGCTGCTCGGCCTGATCGTGCGCGAGGCCGGCAAGTCGCTGCCCAACGCCATCGCCGAGGTGCGCGAAGCGGTGGACTTCCTGCGCTATTACGCCGACCAGGCCGAGCGCGAGTTCGACAACGATACCCATCGTCCGCTGGGCCAGGTGCTGTGCATCAGTCCATGGAACTTCCCGCTGGCCATTTTCACCGGCCAGGTCGCCGCCGCGCTGGCCGCCGGCAACACCGTGCTGGCCAAGCCGGCCGAGCAGACTTCGCTGATCGCCGGCCAGGCGGTGGCCATCCTGCGCGCCGCGGGCGTGCCCGCCGGCGCGGTGCAACTGCTGCCGGGCCGTGGCGAAACCGTGGGGGCCCAGCTGGTGGCCAGTCCGCAGGTGCGCGGCGTGATGTTCACCGGCTCGACCGAGGTGGCGCGCATCATCGCCGGCGCGCTGGCCGAGCGTCTGGACGACCAGGGCCACACCATTCCGCTGATCGCCGAGACCGGCGGCCAGAACGCCATGGTGATCGATTCGTCGGCGCTGGCCGAGCAGGTCGTGTTCGATGTGCTGACCTCGGCGTTCGACTCCGCCGGCCAGCGCTGCTCCGCGCTGCGCGTGCTGTGCCTGCAGGAGGACAGCGCGGATCACGTGCTGACTATGCTGCGCGGCGCGATGCGCGAGCTGCGCGTGGGCAATCCCGACCGCCTGTCGGTCGACGTGGGGCCCGTGATCGACGCCGAGGCGCGCAACGGCATCCAGGGCCATATCGAGGCCATGCGCTCGTCCGGACGCCCGGTCGACCAGGTCGAACTGGCGGGCGAGTGCCGCTACGGCACGTTCGTGCCGCCGACGCTGATCGAGATCGACCATATCGGCGAGCTCACGCGCGAAGTGTTCGGCCCGGTGCTGCACGTATTGCGCTACCGGCGCGACGACCTGGACGGGCTGATCGAGCAGATCAACGCCACCGGTTATGGGCTGACCTTCGGCGTGCATACCCGCATCGACGAAACCATCGCCCGCGTCACCGAACAGGTGCACGCCGGCAACCTGTATGTCAACCGCAACATCGTGGGCGCCGTGGTCGGGGTGCAACCCTTCGGAGGCGAAGGCCTTTCGGGCACCGGCCCGAAGGCGGGCGGGCCGCTGTACATGTACCGGCTGCTGGCCACGCGCCCGGCCGGCCTGCCGCCCGCCCTCGACCCGGCGGCGCCGATGCCGCAGGCGCTTGCCTTGCCGGGCCCGACCGGCGAGACCAATACCTACCGGGTCGAGCCGCGCGGCGCGGTCTATTGCGTGGCCGCCACCGAGGCCGGCGCCCGGGCGCAATGGGCCGTCGTGAGCCAGACCGGCAACCATGCCTGGTTCGCCGATACGCCGGCGGCGCGCGCCTGGATCGACGGCCTGGACGCCAGGCTGCGCGAGCAGGCTGCCTTGCTGGAAGATTCCGAATTTGATGAGGCCGATTTCCAGGCGGTGCTGTTCGAGGGGGACGGCGACGCCTTGCGCGCGCTGAACATGCGCATCGCCCAACGTCCCGGCCCCCTGGTGTCCGTGCATGGCCTGAGCGCCGACGCCCTGGCCGCCGGGGCCAGCTACGCGCCCGACCGCCTGCTGGCCGAGCGTTCGATCAGCGTCAACACGGCGGCCGCTGGCGGCAACGCCAGCCTGATGACGATAGGTTGAGCTGCATGGGGGTAACCCGCGCCTGCTTGCGGGTTATCTCCAATATCGAAGTTGGTTGTACTCGTTCGACAATCCGGTCCCACCCGGAGCGGACGCGCTGTCACTGTAATCCGACACGGGGCCTGCAAGCACTGGACGAACTCCCGCCCAGGCCCTAGTGTTTATAGCCACGCCCACGGCGCGGCCAGTATCCGGCAAACCGGGCCACAAGCCTGGCATAACAGGTATCTAGTTGTGAAGATTCAATAGGTTGTATGCATGGTTCATCCGAACCGGATTTGAGAAACTGGAAATCGCCAACCCCCCAGTTCACTCAAGGAGCCCGGCCGGATGAACACCCATAAGCATGCCCGATTGACCTTCCTACGTCGACTCGAAATGGTCCAGCAATTGATCGCCCATCAAGTTTGTGTGCCTGAAGCGGCCCGCGCCTATGGGGTCACCGCGCCGACTGTGCGCAAATGGCTGGGCCGCTTCCTGGCTCAGGGCCAGGCGGGCTTGGCCGATGCGTCCTCGCGCCCGACGGTCTCGCCCCGAGCGATTGCGCCGGCCAAGGCGCTGGCTATCGTGGAGCTGCGCCGCAAGCGGCTGACCCAAGCGCGCATCGCCCAGGCGCTGGGCGTGTCAGCCAGCACCGTCAGCCGCGTCCTGGCCCGCGCCGGTCTGTCGCACCTGGCCGACCTGGAGCCGGCCGAGCCGGTGGTGCGCTACGAGCATCAGGCCCCCGGCGATCTGCTGCACATCGACATCAAGAAGCTGGGACGTATCCAGCGCCCTGGCCACCGGGTCACGGGCAACCGACGCGATACCGTTGAGGGGGCCGGCTGGGACTTCGTCTTCGTGGCCATCGATGACCACGCCCGCGTGGCCTTCACCGACATCCACCCCGACGAGCGCTTCCCCAGCGCCGTCCAGTTCCTCAAGGACGCAGTGGCCTACTACCAGCGCCTGGGCGTGACCATCCAGCGCTTGCTCACCGACAATGGCTCGGCCTTTCGCAGCCGCGCCTTCGCCGCGCTGTGCCATGAGCTGGGCATCAAGCACCGCTTTACCCGACCTTACCGCCCACAGACCAATGGCAAGGCCGAACGCTTCATCCAGTCGGCCTTGCGTGAGTGGGCTTACGCTCACACCTACCAGAACTCCCAACACCGAGCCGATGCCATGAAATCCTGGCTACACCACTACAACTGGCATCGACCCCACCAAGGCATCGGGCGCGCTGTACCCATCTCCAGACTCAACCTGGACGAATACAACCTATTGACAGTTCACATCTAGTGCGACACATCGGAGGAAACCATGACCTTGCGCACCCCCATCAAAATGCTGGCAGCGGGCATTGCCGCCGCCTGCCTGGCTGGTGTGGCCCAAGCGGCCGATATCAAGTTCGGCTTCGCGGCGCCCCTGACCGGCCCGCAGTCCCATTACGGCGAAGACATGCAGAACGGTCTGACGCTGGCGCTGGAAGAAGCAAATCAGAAGGGCGTGACCGTGGGCGGCAAGCCCGCCAAGTTCGTGCTGGTCTCGCGCGACGACCAGGCCGATCCGCGCGTTGCCGTGCAGGTGGCCCAGCAACTGGTGGACCAGGAGGTCAACGGCATCCTCGGCCATTTCAACTCGGGCACCACCATCCCGGCGTCGCGCGTCTACCATGACGCGGGCCTGCCGCAGATCGCCATGGCGACCTCGCCCGAATATACCAACCAGCAGTACGAGACGACCTTCCGCATGATGACCAGCGACACCCAGCAGGGCGCCGCGGTCGGCAAGTTCATGGTCGAGAAGCTGAACGCCAAGAAGGTCGCCATCATCGACGACCGCACGGCCTACGGCCAGGGGCTGGCCGACGAGGTCGAGAAGGCCGTCAAGGCGGCCGGCGGGCAGGTGGTGCGGCGCGAGTACACCACCGACAAGGCCAACGATTTCACGTCCATCCTGACCAACATTAAGGGCGTGGCGCCCGATGCCATCTTCTATGGCGGCCTGGACGCGCAGTCCGGCCCCATGAAGCGCCAGCTGGCCACGCTGGGCCTGAAGGCGCCGCTGGTGTCCGGCGAGATGACGCGCAGCGACACCTTCATCAAGCTGGCCGGCGATGCGGCCGACGGTACCTACGCCTCGCTGGCCGGCGTGCCGCTGGAGAAAATGGCCGCCGGCAAGGAGTTCGCCAAGCGCTATGAAGAGCGCTTCAAGAAGGCGCCCGGCGTCTACGCTCCCTACGCCTATGACGGCGCCTGGAACATGATCACCGCCATCGAGAAGGCGGGTTCGGCCGATCCGTCCAAGTACCTGCCGGAACTGGCCAAGCTGTCGCGCAAGGGCGCCACCAGCGAACACATTGCCTACGACGCCAAGGGCGACCTCAAGGAAGTTGCGGTCACCATCTACGAAGTCAAGAATGGCAAGTGGGAAATGGTTGAAACCATGGTGAGCCAGGCCAACTGATCGGCCTGTGCCGGCGGCGCGGGCTCCCCGGGGCGCTGCGCCGCCATTTGCCGCAGCCGCGCCGCCGCCGGGCGCCGCGCGCTGCCAGTGGCGTCGCGTTTCCGATCGCTGCGTCGCTTCGTCTCCCTCGGCTGGAACGAACCCTCGTATGGATATTTTCACTCAACAGATAATCAATGGCCTGACGCTGGGCAGCGTGTATGCGCTGGTCGCGCTGGGCTATACGATGGTGTACGGCATCATCGGCCTGATCAACTTCGCGCATGGCGACGTGGTCATGATCGGCGCGATGGCGGCGACCATGGTCGCCGCCGCCCTGGTGGGCGGCGATCCGTCCACCTCGGCCTTCGCCGTCCTCGACGCCGGCCTGCTGGTCTCGGTGCCCCTGTGCATGGCCGTGGGCTGGACCGCCGAACGCGTGGCGTACCGGCCCTTGCGCCGCGCGCCGCGGCTGGCCGCGCTGATCACCGCCATCGGCGTATCCATCATCCTGCAGAACGTGGCGATGATGGTGTGGGGCCGCAATTACCTCAACTTTCCCCAGGTGCTCACGCCCACCGTGTTCGAGATCGGCGGGGCGCGCATGAGCATGCTGCAGATCGCCATCGTGGTCATCGCCGCGCTGATCATGGGCGCGCTGCTGCTGGTCGTGCACAAGACGCGGCTGGGTACCGCCATGCGGGCCACCGCGCAGAACCGCGAAGTGGCCGGCCTGATGGGCGTGAACATCAACACCGTGATCTCGGCGGCCTTCCTGATCGGTTCGGCGCTGGCGGCCATCGCCGGCATGATGGTCACCACCTATTACGGCGTGTCGCAGTACACCATGGGCTTCATGCTGGGCCTGAAGGCGTTCACCGCGGCCGTGCTGGGCGGCATCGGCAACCTGGTCGGGGCCATGGCCGGCGGCCTGCTGCTGGGCATCATCGAGTCGCTGGGCTCGGGCTACATCGGCGACCTGACCGGCGGCTTCCTCGGCAGCCACTACCAGGATGTCTTCGCCTTCGTGGTGCTGGTGATGGTGCTGATCTTCCGGCCTTCGGGCTTGCTGGGCGAGCGCGTGGGAGACCGAGCATGACACGACAACCGAACAAGTCCGGGCTGTCGGCGCGCAACCTGGTCGGCATCGCGCTCATCGGCATCGTGCTGGCCGTGCTGCCTTTCGTGCTCGGCATGGCCGGGCAGAGCTGGGTGCGCATCCTCAACTTCGCGCTCCTGTACGTCATGCTGGCGCTGGGCCTGAACATCGTGGTGGGCTTTGCCGGCCTGCTCGACCTCGGCTATATCGCCTTCTATGCCGTGGGCGCGTACACCTGGGCCTTGCTGGCCTCGCCGCATTTCGGCCTGCACCTGCCGTTCTGGGCCATCCTGCCGATGGCATTGGGCGTGGCCTGCGTATTCGGCGTGCTGCTGGGCGCACCCACCCTGAAGCTGCGCGGCGACTACCTGGCCATCGTCACGCTGGGATTCGGCGAGATCATCCGCATTTTCCTCAACAACCTGAATGCGCCGGTCAACATCACCAACGGGCCGCAGGGCATCAACCGCATCGACGCCTTCAAGGTCGGAGACTTCGTCTTCGGACGCACCGAGACCATCCTGGGCATCCGCTTCACGGGGCCCGAGAAGTACTACTACCTGCTGGTGCTGCTGACGCTGCTGATCATCGTGGTGTGCGTGCGCCTGCAGAATTCGCGCATCGGGCGCGCCTGGGAAGCCATACGAGAAGACGAGATCGCGGCCAAGGCCATGGGCATCAACAGCCGCAACATCAAGCTGCTGGCCTTCGCCATGGGCGCCTCGTTCGGCGGCGTGGCCGGCGCGCTGTTCGCCGCCATGCAGGGCTTCGTCAGCCCCGAGAGCTTCAGCCTGACGGAGTCGATCTCGGTGCTGTGCATGGTGGTGCTGGGCGGCATGGGCCATATTCCCGGCGTGATCCTCGGCGCGGTGATCCTGGCCGTCCTGCCCGAGTTTCTGCGCGCGGTGGTCGAGCCCGCGCAGCACCTGCTGTTCGGCGCCGTGGTGCTCGATCCCGAAGGCATCCGCATGCTGCTGTTCGGCCTGGCGATGGTGTGCGTCATGCTGTTCCGGCCGGCCGGCCTGTGGCCCTCGGCGGTGCGCAAGCGCGAACTGAGCAGCACGCGCCAGGGAGGTGCCGCATGAGCCGCATCCTGCACGCCCAGGGACTGGGCAAGCGCTTTGGCGGGCTGCGCGCGCTGTCGGAGGTCAGCTTCGATATCGAGGCCGGCGAGATCTACGGGCTGATCGGCCCGAACGGCGCCGGCAAGACCACGCTGTTCAACGTGCTGACCGGGCTGTACGTCCCCGAAGAGGGACAGTGCGAGTTCAACGGCATGTCGCTGATCGGCAAAAAGCCGCACGAGGTGGCCGCCGCCGGCCTGGCGCGCACCTTCCAGAACATCCGCCTGTTCGCCAACCTGAGCGCGATCGAGAACGTCATGATCGGCCGCCATGTGCGCACGCACGCGGGAGTGCTCGGCGCCGTGCTGCGCACCCGCGCCGAGCGGGTCGAGGAGGCCGCCATCGAACGCCGCGCGCAGGAGCTGCTGGAATACGTCGGCATCGGGCACCGCGCCAACGACGTGGCGCGTTCGCTGCCCTACGGCGACCAGCGGCGGCTCGAGATCGCCCGCGCGCTGGCGACCGATCCTCGGCTGCTGGCGCTGGACGAGCCCGCCGCCGGCATGAACGCCTCGGAAACCGTGGTGTTGCGCCAGCTGATCGAGAAGATCCGCACCGATGGCGTGACGGTGCTGCTGATCGAGCACGACATGAAGCTGGTCATGGGCCTGTGCGACCGGGTGCTGGTGCTGGAATACGGCAAGGTGCTGTCGATGGGCCGGCCGGCCGAGGTGCAGCGCGATCCCAAGGTCATCGAAGCCTACCTGGGGGCCGGCGCGGCGCACGATCCCGAACTGCATACGACGGAGCAAGCACCATGACGGCATCGCAAGCGCTACTCGAATTGCGCGGCCTGCAAGTGGCCTACGGCGGCATCCGGGCCGTGCGCGGCATCGACCTGCGCGTCGATCCCGGCGAACTGGTCTGCCTGATCGGCGCCAACGGCGCGGGCAAGAGCACGACCTTGCGCGCCATCTGCGGCCTGGTGCCGCTGGCCGGCGGGCAGGTGCTGTACGACGGCCAGTCCATCGGCGGCCAGCCGTCGTTCGCCCTGGTGCGCAAGGGCCTGGTGATGGTGCCGGAAGGCCGCGGCATCTTCGGTCAGCTCACCATCGAGGAAAACCTCGCCATGGGGGCCTACGTGCGGCGCGATGCCGCGCAGGTGCGCCAGGACACCGAGCGGGTGTTCACGCTGTTTCCGCGTTTGGCCGAGCGGCGCCGCCAGGCTGCCGGCACGCTGTCCGGCGGCGAGCAGCAGATGGTCGCGATGGGGCGCGCCATGATTGCGCGGCCGCGCCTGCTGCTGCTGGACGAGCCGTCGATGGGCCTGGCGCCGTTGATGGTCGACAAGGTGTTCGAAGTGGTGCGCACCATCGCGGCCGAGGGCGTGACCATTCTGCTGATCGAGCAGAATGCCCGCCTGGCGCTCGAACATGCCGACCGCGGCTATGTGATGGAGTCGGGCGAGATCACGCTGTCCGGCCCGGCCCGCGAGATGCTGCACGATCCCAAGGTGCGCGCGGCCTATCTGGGCGAAGTCGAGGCCTGAGCCAGTCCGCACGCACGGGCGCCGGTTCTTCTTGCGGAACCGGCGCCCGTGCCGCGTTCAGGCTTCGGCCAGCGCCGTCGGGCGCGGCTTGCGATTGATCATCAGGGCAATGACCGCGGCGATCAGGCCGGTGCTGCCGGCCAGTACGAAAGCCATCAGGTAGCTGCCCGTGGTTTCGCGTACCACGCCGCCCATCCAGGCGGCGCTGGCCGCGCCCAACTGGTGGCCGGCGACGATCCAGCCGAAGACGATGGGGGCGTCGCGATCGCCAAAGGCTTCGGTGGTCAGGCGCAGTGTCGGCGGCACGGTGGCGATCCAGTCCAGCCCGAAGAAAATCGCGAACAGCGACAGGCTGTAGAACGAGAAGTCCGAGTAGGGCAGGTACATCAGCGACAGGCCGCGCAGGCTGTAATAAACGAACAGCAGCCTGCGCGGGTCGTAGCGGTCGGTCAGCCAGCCCGAGGCCGTCGTGCCCACCAGGTCGAAGATGCCCATCAGCGCCAGCAGGCCGGCCGCCTGCACTTCGGCGATGCCGTGGTCGCCGCACAGGGCGATCAGGTGCGTGCCCACCAGGCCATTGGTGGTAAAGCCGCACACGAAGAAGGTCGCGAACAGATACCAGAACGTGCGGGTGCGCGCTGCGCGCCGCAAAGCGCCGAAGGTGGCGGCCAGCAGGCCGGTACGCGGCGCGACCGACGGCTCGGGCGCGTCCGGCGCGCTGCCATAGGAGCGCAGGCCGACATCGGCGGGCCGGTCGGGCACCAGCCACCAGGCAAGGGGCGCCATCAGCGCGGCGCCGGCAGCGACCGCCCAGACCACGCGGGTCCAGTCGCCGGAAGCCGCCAGGGCCGCCAGCACGGGCAGGAACAGCAGATTGCCGGTGGCCGTGCTGGCCGTCAGCAAGCCCATCATCAGTCCGCGGCGCGTGGTGAACCAGCGATTGACGATGGTCGCGCCCAGGACCACCGCCACCGCCCCCGAGCCTATCCCGGAGAACACGCCCCAGGTCAGCAGCAGGTGCCACGACTCGGTCATGAAGGCGCTGGCCGCGCTGGAGGCGGCCATCAGCAGCAGGGCGCCGATCAACACGCGGCGCAGGCCGAAGTGCTCCATGGCGGCGGCGGCGAACGGGCCCGCCAGGCCATACAGGAAAATACCGATCGCCGCCGCCAGGGAGATCGTGCTGCGGCTCCATCCGAAGGCCTGCTCCAGCGGCACGATCAGCACGCTGGGCGTGGAGCGCAGGCCGGCCGACACCAGCAGCGAGAAGAAGATCACGGCCACCACGACGAAGGCGTACTTTTGTCCCAGGTGGCGAAACGGCGGTGGCAGGCGCGTTATACTCATGTTACTGACCGGTACGTAGTGTGGAGCTCGCATCGTACGTACCGGTCAGTAACATCGTCAAGCAGTTTTTGGCGACCCCGATTTCCAGGAGCTCGCATGTCCCGTAAATCCGCTCCGTCATCCACCGCCGCGCCGGCGCCCAAGCTGGCCGCCGACCGTATCCGCGCCACCGCGCGCGAACTGTTCTATCGCGAAGGCATCCGCGCGGTGGGGGTCGACGCCATCGTATCGGCCGCCGGCGTCACCAAGCCCAGCCTGTACCGCAGCTTCTCGTCCAAGGACGAACTGGCCGCGTCGTACCTGCGCGACTACGAGACCGAATTCTGGAGCCGCTTCGACGCCGGGGCGCAACGCCATCCCGACGATCCGCGCGCGCAGCTGCGGCTGTACCTGGAAAGCCTGGCCGAGCGCGCCGCGAACGCGGGGCCGTACCGCGGCTGCGGGCTGAGCAACGCCGCCGTGGAGTATCCCGATCCCGATCATCCGGCGCGTCTGGTGGCCGAAGCGCACAAGCGCGAACTGCGCCGTCGCCTGATCGATATGGCGCGCCGCATGGGCGCGCGCGAGCCCGAAGTGCTCGGCGACGGCTTGATGCTGCTCATCGAGGGCGCTTTCATTTCGGGCCAGCTATTTCACGGCGACGGGCCGGCGCGTCACGTCGCGCGATTGGCCGACAGATTGATCGAAGCCAGTCTGTAGCGATTCCGTTTCATATTCGTTCGATTTTCAAGCCGCCCCTCGGGGCGGTTTTTTTTGGTGGGGGCGGGCGATGTGCCGCGTGTAAGTCCGCCATTTTCGTACGTGTTCAGGTGCCGATTGCCGGTATCGGGATATATGGGCTTATTTGAAACTAGAACAGCTTTTTCACCGGGTGCCAGGCACCTGTTCGCAGCAGTTTTTTCACGACTGTTTATTGGCCTCCTTTACCGATTTGAATATGAATGACAGAAAATCCAATAGCATGTCGCCAGCGGCGAGATACTTGCGTTTCGGCGTTGTCGCGGTAGCGGGTGTGGCGGCGGGCGCGCTGCCTTCGTCGGATGTCGATGCCCAGGCCGCGCCGGCCGCCGCCGAGGTAGCCAAGATCGAGGCTCTGTCGGATGCGGACATTTACAGCGACTACGAGCACGAGCATGGCATCGTGATGACGCCCGATGGCAAGGACGACTACATCAGTTACAGGTCCGCCGAGAGCGGTCGTCCGAAGCCCCCCCCCCCCCCCTTTCAAACTTCAAACCATTGGGTAATGACGTCGTAGCGGAGCGGATACGGGTAGAAGTGCACGGTGACGAAACCCTCGGCGTGTATGTCGACTCGGAGCACCGTTCGCTCACCGTGCGTGACAGCACGATAGATGCATACGGCAAGCCGCCTTCCGTCGACTCTCCCGATTATTACGGTGCCGCGGCTGTCTACGCCGGTACGCTGAATATCGAGAATTCCACGGTTCACCATAACTATGCGGCCCAGCCGTTCGAAGACGCGGTAGGAGTCGGGGTAACCTCGCTCGGGGATAAGGCCATACTCAACGTTACCGACAGCGAGGTATCGGGTGCGAGGGGCGCGGTCATCGGTTGGGGGGGGCGAAGCGACATTTACCGATTCGGTCCTGCGTGGTTCGGCCTTCGGGCTGTACGCCGAAATGTGCGACACCTGCAGAGATGATGATGGCACCTCGCCTTCGATTCGCGTCCAAGGCGGGGTTGTTCAGGGCGGCATGGGTGCAAATAACGTCGCTGTGGTGGCAACAGGGTCTGGAAAGGTCGCGATCGAGAATGCGGAACTGCTCGGAGCCAGCGGCATGTACGCCACGTTCGGCGCGCAGGTCGATATGAAAGGCGGGCGCATTCTGGCGCACAACACCAATATCCTGGGAAGCCAGGGTTACGCCGATGGTCCCTATGGCGGCGTGGTCGTGACAGAGGACGGTCAAGTCAACCTGGAGGGCGCCAAGGTCAGTGCAACTGGCCTGGGGGCCGCCGGCTTGTGGTTGCTGGGCGACAAGGACACCAGCCCGCGAGCCAGCCTGCGCAACACCGACGTCCACGGAGAGGTCGCCGCCATTGCGCTGGGGTTCAATGGCGAGGCGAACATCTCGGGCGGCAGCTTGAGCGTAGAGGATGGGGCCGTGCTCACCACCCTGACGCCCGATGCAGTCGAGTATTACTACGACTACGCCTTGTCCATGGAGCATCTGCCAGCTGATGCGCCGTTGACGCCGGTCCGCGTCACGCTGTCCGATGGCGCGCGCGCCAGCGGAGAAACGTTGATCGCGCATGGCGGGTTGTTGCCCATGACGCTGCGCTTGAGCAGCGGGGTCGACGCCCGCGGCGACATCGTCACGCTGCCGCCTTCCGCGCCGCCCGATTCCGCGGAGCAACCGGATGCCGAGCCGGAACCGGATGCCGAGCTGGAACCGGACGCCGCGGCGCAGTCGGACGCCAAGGCGAATGCGCGGGTCATGGCGCAGGTAGATGGCGGGGAACCTGTTGCCGTGCCGATCCCGGCCCCTTCGCATCCCGATGCCCCGATCGACGTGTTCATCGACAGCGGTGCCCAATGGCGGGGCATGACCAAGACCGTCAATGCGTTGCGCATCGAGGACGGCACCTGGACCGTCACCGGGTCGTCCACGGTGAACAGCCTGCACCTGCAGGCAGGCAAGGTGGCGTACGCAACGCCTGCCGAAAGCGACGGAGAATTCAAACACCTGCGGGTCAAGACCCTCTCGGGAAGCGGCCTGTTCGAGATGAACGCCAGCGCCGACCTGAGCGATGGCGACCTGCTGGTCGTGTCCGACGAGGCCAGCGGGCAGCACAAGGTGCTGGTGCGAGGAGCCGGCACGGAACCCACCGGTGTGGAAAGCCTGACGCTGGTCGAGCTGCCCGAGGGCAGCCAGACGAAGTTCACGCTTGCCAACCGGGGCGGGGTGGTCGACGCCGGCGCGTTCCGCTATCGCCTGACGCCGGACAACGGTGTCTGGGGCCTGGAACGGACCAGCCAGCTTTCGGCCGTCGCCAACGCGGCCTTGAATACCGGGGGCGTGGGCGCGGCCAGCAGCATCTGGTATGCGGAAGGCAATGCGCTCTCCAAGCGCCTGGGCGAGTTGCGGCTCGATCCCGGCGCGGGCGGCTTCTGGGGGCGCACGTTCGCCCAGAAGCAGCAGCTCGACAACAAGGCTGGCCGACGCTTCGACCAGAAGGTGTACGGTTTCGAGCTGGGGGCCGACCATGCCATCGCAGGACAGCAAGGGCGCTGGCACGTGGGCGGCCTGCTGGGCTATACCCGCGCAAGGCGCAGCTTCATCGATGACGGCGCCGGGCATACCGACAGCGCGCATATCGGGGCCTACGCGGCGTACGTGGCGGACAACGGCTTCTATTTCGATTCGACCCTGCGCGCCAGCCGCTTCGAGAACGACTTCACGGTAACGGCCACCGACGCCGTTTCCGTACGGGGCAAGTACCGGGCCAATGGGGTAGGCGCCACCTTGGAGGCCGGCAAACGTTTCACGTTGCACGACGGCTGGTTCGTCGAACCCCAGTCCGAGGTGTCGCTGTTCCATGCCAGCGGCGGAACCTACCGTGCCGCGAACAACCTGTCGGTCAAGGACGAAGGCGGCACCTCCGCCGTGCTGCGCCTGGGCTTGGCGGCCGGGCGACGCATCGACCTGGGCAAGGACCGCGTGATCCAGCCCTATGCCACCCTGAGCTGGCTGCAGGAATTCAAAGGCGTCACGACCGTTCGCACCAACGGGTACGGGCTGCGCACCGACCTGAGCGGTGGCCGGGCTGAATTGGCGCTGGGCCTGGCCGCCGCGTTGGGGCGCGGCCACCAGCTCTACACTTCGTACGAGTACGCCAAGGGCAACAAGCTGACCTTGCCTTGGACGTTCCACCTGGGCTATCGCTACACCTGGTAGCGGCGCATCGCAACAACGGGGTCATCGCGACCCCGTTGTTGCATTCCCGGACCGCGCTGCGGTCAGCTGTGGTAGGCCGATTCGCCGTGGCTGGTCACGTCCAGTCCTTCGCGTTCCTGGTCTTCCGGTACGCGCAGTCCGCACAGTTTGTCGGCGATCTTGTAGGCGATCCAGGCCACCGCGGCGGACCACACGATCGTCAGCAGCACGCCTTCGAGCTGCACCCACACTTGGCCGGCGATTGCGCCAGCGCTGTCCAGGCCGGGGCCGCCCAGCACCTTGGCATTGAACACCCCGGTCAGCAGGGCGCCGACGATGCCGCCCACGCCATGGACGCCGAACACATCGAGGGCGTCATCGGCGCGCAGCAGACGCTTCAGGCCGTTTACTCCCCAGACGCAGACCACGCCGGCGGTCACGCCGATGACCAGGGCGCCGACCGGGCCGACCAGGCCGGCGGCGGGCGTGATGCCGACCAGGCCCGCCACGGCGCCCGAGGCCGCACCCAGCATCGAGGGTTTGCCCTTGACGGCCCATTCCGTGAACAGCCAGCCCAGCACCGCGCCCGCGGTGGCGATCATGGTGTTGAAGAACGCCAGGGGGGGCGCCGTCGCTGGCCGCCAGCGACGAGCCGGCGTTGAAGCCGAACCAGCCGACCCACAGCAGCGCCGCGCCGATGAAGGTCATCGGCAGGTTGTGCGGCTGCATCGCTTCGCGGCCATAGCCGATGCGTCGGCCCACCACGTACGCGCCGACCAGTCCGGCCACCCCCGCATTGATGTGCACCACGGTGCCGCCGGCGAAATCCAGCGCGCCGCGGGCATTGAGCAGGCCCGGCGCGGTTTCGGAGGCGAACCAGACCATGTGCGCGATCGGGATATAGGCAAAGGTGAACCAGATCGCCGTGAACACCAGCACGGCGCGAAAAGCGCGCGCGCTCGGCGAAGCTGCCCACGATCAGGGCGCAGGTGATGCCCGCGAAGGTCGCCTGGAACGAGGCGAACAAGAGCTCGGTGAGCGTGCCCGACAGCGCGTACGTGCCATCGGCCGGCGTGAACATGCCGGAGAAGAACGTGCGCGACAGGCCGCCGAAGACGGCGTTGCCTTCGGTGAAGGCCAGCGAGTAGCCGTAGGCGAACCACAGCAGCAGCCCGAGGGCGAAGGTGCACAGCACTTGCAGCAGCACCGACAGTACGTTTTTGCTGCGCACCAGGCCGCCGTAGAACAGGGCCAGGCCGGGCACCGCCATCATCAGTACCAGCAGTGTCGAAACCAGCAGCCAGGAGATATCGGCTTTATCCATTTTTATGGGCTCCAGGGAGTCGTGTTTACAGGGCGGCCTCACCGGACTCGCCGGTGCGGATGCGGATGACTTCCTCGAGCGGGGCGGTGAATATCTTGCCGTCCCCGATCTTGCCGGTGCGGGCCGACTGTTCGATCGCTTCGATCACCTGGTCGACCAGGTGATCCGGCACGGCCGCCTCGACCCGCAGCTTGGGCAGGAAGTCGACGGCGTATTCGGCGCCGCGGTAAAGCTCGGTGTGGCCTTTCTGGCGTCCGAAGCCCTTCACCTCAGTGACGGTCAGGCCCTGGACGCCGATGTCGGACAGGGCCATCCGCACTTCGTCCAGCTTGAAGGGCTTGATGATGGCGATGACGAGTTTCATGGCGGTTCCTCTCATGGTTACGCGTAGGCATCAAGACCTATGCAAATTCCATGCCATGTTTTTTCGTACCCGCGGCCCCGGCCCCGCACGGCGGCGGGCATCCTGGGCGTGCGCGCATGCGCCACAACAGGGCACGCCGGGTGGCGTATGCGCCACGCTGGTGCATGACGCGCCAAAAGCCGCTTAATGTTGAAACTAATTGTGTTTTTTCGGGCTGCTTTGTAGCCAATTGCGTGGAAATTGCAGATTGCTGCAAGGCGGGCTGGGGTTGTTTCGCGCTGCCCATGGCGCGCCGATGTCGATCGCGGACCCAATGCCCATGCGGCTTTCCGTCATGCCGGCAAGCCGGCCGGGGCGCCTGCCGCGCGCATTTGCTTGTCATAAATGTATCCACGCCTTGATACGCGGGTTTACACGTAAGCGCTTGGCGCGGCCGTGCCCCTCGGGAAGAATGGCCTGCATGGGTGGCGGCGTTGCCGCTGTCCATGCAGGCCTGGAACGGTGTCGCGACAATCGACCCGTTCCGTTGGGCCACGGGGCGTAGCTGACGGCTGCTTCTCGGGATCGCCGGCTGGCGATTCAGTTTTTCTCCTGTGCTTTGAAAGGCGGCGCCGCTTGCGGGCCGCTTTTTTTTCGCTTGGCGTCGGCGCTGTGCGAGGCTCTACACTGTGAGGTCAAGCAACAACCGACACGAAGGCGAGGAAGCCATGAACCGCACACAGCAATGGATGGAAGACCTGCAGAAGAACATTTCCGATCTGATCGCCCGCAGCCCGGCAGCGGATGTGGAGCGCAATGTGCGCGCGATGATGACGCAGACGTTCGCCCGGCTGGATCTGATCACCCGCGAAGAATTCGAGGTGCAGGTGGACCTGCTTGCCCGGGCGCGTACGCGGGTCGATCAATTGTCGGCGCAGGTGCAGCAGCTGGAAGCCCGCCTGGCCGCGCTCGAAGCCGGCAAGCCGCAAGCATAGGCAACCCTGCGGCCGCTCCCGCGGCGTGACGTTTCCGGCACGGCGCGCCCCCACGCCAGCGCCGTCTTGGCCATACTGGCGCATCGTCATCGCAGGGGAGTTGGCCATGACCCTGGCCGTATTGGCCAGCCGGGCAATCGCCGGCTGGCAGGCGCCCGCCGTGCGCGTCGAGACCCATCTGGGCAGCGGCCTGCCCGCTTTTGCCATCGTCGGGCTGCCCGACGTCGAGGTCCGCGAAAGCCGCGAACGGGTGAGGGCGGCCATCCAGAACAGCGGCTTCGATTTCCCGCCCGGCCGCATCACCGTCAACCTGTCGCCCGCCGACCTGCCCAAGGCCTCGGCGCGCTTCGATTTGCCCATTGCGCTGGGTATCCTGCTGGCCAGCGGCCAGGTGGCCGCCAGCGCCGCGCAAACGGCGGCGCTGCCCGACTGCGTGTGGGCGGCCGAGCTGTCGCTGTCGGGCGCCCTGGTGCCGCTGGCCGCGCCCTTGGCCCTGGCGCTGGCCGTGGCACGCGAGCAGCCGGGCGCGACGCTGGTGCTGCCGGCTGGCAGCGCCGCCGTGGCCGCATGGGTGCCGGGCATCCGGGTGCTGGCTGCCCATACGCTGGGCGAGGCGGCGGCGTACCTGGCCGGGCACGCCGAGCTGGCGCCAGCCGAGCGCCGCAGCTGGCCCGAGGCCGAACCCGGTCCGTGCCTGTCCGACGTGCGGGGCCAGCCGGCTGCCCGGCGCGCCTTGGAAGTGGCGGCCGCCGGCGGCCACAGCCTCTTGATGTGCGGGCCGCCCGGGGCGGGCAAAAGCATGCTGGCGCAACGCCTGCCGGGCCTGCTGCCGCCGCTGGAGCAGCGCCAGGCGCTGGAGGTGGCGGCCATCGCGGGCGCCGGCGGGGCGCCCGAGGTCCTGCGCGGCCAGCCGCCGTTCCGGGCCCCCATCACTCCGCCTCGGCCGCCGCCCTGGTGGGCAGCGGCGCCAGGCCTCGCCCGGGCGAGATCAGCCTGGCGCACCATGGCGTGCTGTTCCTGGACGAACTGCCCGAGTTCGAGCGTCGCGCCTTGGAGTCCCTGCGCGAGCCGCTGGAGACCGGCAAGGTCGTCATCTCCCGGGCGCTGCACAGCGTCGAGTATCCCGCCGTATTCCAGCTGGTGGCGGCCATGAACCCGTGCCCCTGCGGCTGGCGCGGGCATGCGTCGAAGGCCTGCCGCTGCACGCCGGACCAGGTGCGCCGCTATGCGGCGCGCGTGTCCGGGCCGCTGGTCGATCGCATAGACCTGTGGATCGAGCTGCCCGCCACCGAGCCGCAGTGGCTGGCCGAGCCGCCGGGCGAGCCCTCCCTCCCGGTGCGCGAGCGCGTGGCGCGCTGCCGCCAGCGGCAATTGGCCCGCCAGGGCTGCCTGAACGCCAAGCTGTCCGGCCCGGCGCTCGATGCGCATTGTGCCCTGGGCGCCGCGGCCCGCACGCTGCTGCAGCAGGCCATGCGGCGCCTGGGCGGCTCGGCGCGCGCCGCCCATCGCGCGCTCAGGGTGGCGCGCACCCTGGCCGACCTCGCGCACGAGCCGGAGATCGGCGCCGCCCATATCGCCGAAGCGGTACAGTACCGCCGTCCCGCCTAGCTGTGAAGATTCAATAGGTTGTATGCATGGTTCATCCGAACCGGATTTGAGAAACTGGAAATCGCCGACCCCCCAGTTCACTCAAGGAGCCCGGCCGGATGAACACCCATAAGCATGCCCGATTGACCTTCCTACGTCGACTCGAAATGGTCCAGCAATTGATCGCCCATCAAGTTTGTGTGCCTGAAGCGGCCCGCGCCTATGGGGTCACCGCGCCGACTGTGCGCAAATGGCTGGGCCGCTCCTGGCTCAGGGCCAGGCGGGCTTGGCCGATGCGTCCTCGCGCCCGACGGTCTCGCCCCGAGCGATTGCGCCGGCCAAGGCGCTGGCTATCGTGGAGCTGCGCCGCAAGCGGCTGACCCAAGCGCGCATCGCCCAGGCGCTGGGCGTGTCAGCCAGCACCGTCAGCCGCGTCCTGGCCCGCGCCGGTCTGTCGCACCTGGCCGACCTGGAGCCGGCCGAGCCGGTGGTGCGCTACGAGCATCAGGCCCCCGGCGATCTGCTGCACATCGACATCAAGAAGCTGGGACGTATCCAGCGCCCTGGCCACCGGGTCACGGGCAACCGACGCGATACCGTTGAGGGGGCCGGCTGGGACTTCGTCTTCGTGGCCATCGATGACCACGCCCGCGTGGCCTTCACCGACATCCACCCCGACGAGCGCTTCCCCAGCGCCGTCCAGTTCCTCAAGGACGCAGTGGCCTACTACCAGCGCCTGGGCGTGACCATCCAGCGCTTGCTCACCGACAATGGCTCGGCCTTTCGCAGCCGCGCCTTCGCCGCGCTGTGCCATGAGCTGGGCATCAAGCACCGCTTTACCCGACCTTACCGCCCACAGACCAATGGCAAGGCCGAACGCTTCATCCAGTCGGCCTTGCGTGAGTGGGCTTACGCTCACACCTACCAGAACTCCCAACACCGAGCCGATGCCATGAAATCCTGGCTACACCACTACAACTGGCATCGACCCCACCAAGGCATCGGGCGCGCTGTACCCATCTCCAGACTCAACCTGGACGAATACAACCTATTGACAGTTCACAGCTAGTCGCGCGTTTCCAGCAAGCGGTTGACGCGCAGCGCCAGCAGCGTGCAGACCACGCCCGACAGCAGGTAGACGCTGACGGCCACCAGGCCGAAGCGCGCCGACAGCCCCAGCGCCACCAGCGGCGCGAACGCCGCGCCCAGCAGCCAGGCCATGTCGGCCGTGAGCGCGGCGCCGGTATAGCGGAAACGGCGGATGAAGTTGGCCGTCACCGTGCCCGAGGCCTGCCCGTACGACAACCCCAGCAGCGCGAAGCCGATCAGGATGAAGGCGTCCTGCGCCAGCGGCCCGCCGCCCAGCAGCCAGGGCGTGAACAGCGCGAACAGGCCGATCAGCAGCGCCATCAGGCCCAGCGTGGTGCGCCGGCCGATGCGGTCGGCCAGCCAGCCCGAGGCCAGGGTGCACACGATGGCCAGCGCCGCGCCGGCGATCTGCACCACCAGCACGTCGCCGCTCATCTGGCTGGCGCCGGCCGCGATCCACGATAGCGGGAACACCGTCACCAGGTGGAACAGCGCATAGCTGGCCAGCGCCGCGAACGCGCCGATCAGCATGTTGTAGCCTTGCTCGCGCAACATCTCCGTGGTGCGGATCGGCTCGAGTTCGCCCTCTTCCATCAGCTGGGTGTATTCCTCGGTCACGACCAGCCGCAGGCGCGCGAACAGCGCGACCACGTTGATGGCGAAGGCGACGAAGAAGGGATAGCGCCATCCCCAGTCGAGGAAGTCGTCGCGGGCCAGCGTCGAGATGAGGAACAGGAACAGGAACAGGGCGCTGGCGATCATGAAGCCGATGGGCGCGCCCAGCTGGCCCAGCATGGCGTACCAGCCGCGCCGCCCCGCCGGCGCGTTCAACGCCAGCAGCGAAGGCAGGCCATCCCACGAACCGCCCAGCGCCAGGCCCTGCAGGCAGCGGAACAGGCTGAGCAGCAGGATCGCGTACATGCCGATGGCGTCGTAGCCGGGCAGGAACGCCATGCCGCAGGTCGCCGTGCCCAGCAGGAACAGGGCCGCGGTCAGCTTGGCGCCGCGCCCCCAGCGCCGCTGCACCGCCATCGACAGCGCGGTGCCGAACGGGCGCGCGATGAAGGCGAACGAGAAAATCACGAACGCCCACAGCATGCCGTCGAGTTCGCTCTCGAACGGAAAGAACACGCTGGGAAACACCAGCACGCAGGCGATGCCGAAGACGAAGAAATCGAAGTATTCGGAGGCCCTGCCGATGACGACGCCGACCGCGATCTCGCCGGGTGCCACGTGCGAGTGGCTGGCGCCGCCCGAGGAGCCCGGATGGGGCGTTGCAGGGGCATAGCCGGGATGCTGCGTGGTGGTCGACATGTGATTGCTCGCTGGTCCGGAGGTTGAATTCGAAGGTCTGAATTCGCCTTTCTGCGTTCGTGCAATTCACTGCATGCGAAGCCGGGCAACGCCGCGTCGGGCCGCGCCATGGATCGCGCCGCCTGGGCGAAAAAACACCGCCACCGCACACTTTTACTCTTTTTACCCTAGATTTTTCGCGTCTTCCAGCGTAGCGTTCAGATTCATTTCCCACGGTTACGTTTCGGGGTAGGGCTATGCCGTTATTCCAAAGACTCCGCGGATTGACCATGCTGGGCGTGCTGCCCCTGCTTGCAGGGTGCAATGCGGTGCTGCTTTCGCCGTCGGGCGACATAGCGCTGCAACAACGCAATCTCATCATCATCTCGACCGGCCTGATGCTGCTGATCATCGTGCCGGTGATCGCCCTGACCCTGCTGTTCGCCTGGCGCTACCGGGCCGGCAACACCGCGGCGCGCTACGAGCCGGACTGGAACCACTCGACCGTGCTGGAGCTGCTGATCTGGTCGGCGCCGCTGCTGATCATCATCGCCCTGGGCGCGCTGACCTGGGTCAGCACCCACCAGCTCGACCCGTACCGCCCGCTGGCGCGCATCGCCGACGGCCCGCGACGTGCCGCCAGGCACCAAGCCGCTGGTGGTGCAGGTGGCGGCGCTGGACTGGAAATGGCTGTTCGTCTATCCCGAGCAGGGCATCGCCACCGTCAATGAAATGGCGGCCCCGGTGGACCGCCCCATCCAGTTCCAGATCACCTCCTCGTCGGTGATTAACTCGTTCTTCGTGCCGGCGCTGGCCGGCCAGATCTACGCCATGCCGGGCATGCAGACCACGCTGCACGCGGTCATCAACCACCCCGGCGAATACGAGGGCCTGTCCGCCAACTACAGCGGCGGCGGCTTCTCCGGCATGCGCTTTCGTTTCCATGGCCTGGACCAGGCCGGCTTCGACCAGTGGATCGCGCGGGTCAGGCAGGCCGGCGGCGCGCTCGACGCCAGCGCCTACCAGGCGCTGGCGCAGCCCAGCGAGCGCGAGCCGGTGCGCCATTACGCCAGCGTGGCGCCCGACCTGTTCCAGCGCATCGTCGGGCGCTGCGTCGAGCCGGGCCGCGCCTGCATGGACCACGGCAAGCCGTCTCCCGCCAAGGCGCTGGCGACGCAACTGGCCGGGCAGATCTGCCGCGGCGAGCAGGACCTGGTGCTGTAGCGCGCACGCCGCCGGCGTGCGCGCGGGCTTTCATTCATGGCTCACGCGGAAATCGACATGACTGATCAACCGGACCAAACGCTGCTCCTCGGCCGCCTGAGCTGGGAAGCCATTCCGTATCACGAGCCCATCCTGCTGGTGACGTTCATCGTCGTGGCCCTCGGCGGCATCGCGCTGCTGGGCGCCATCACCTACATGCGCGCCTGGGGCTATCTGTGGCGCGAATGGTTCACCAGCATCGACCACAAGAAGATCGGCATCATGTACGTGGTGCTGGGCATCGTGATGCTGCTGCGCGGCTTCGCCGACGCCATCATGATGCGGCTGCAGCAGGCCATCGCCTTCGGCGACAACCTGGGCTACCTGCCGCCGCACCACTACGACCAGATCTTCACCGCGCACGGCGTGATCATGATCTTCTTCGTCGCCATGCCGCTGGTGACCGGCCTGATGAACTACATCGTGCCGCTGCAGATCGGCGCGCGCGACGTGGCCTTTCCGTTTCTCAACAATTTCAGTTTCTGGATGACCGCCACCGGCGCGGTGCTGGTGATGATGTCGCTGTTCGTGGGCGAATTCGCGCGCACCGGCTGGCTGGCCTATCCCCCGCTATCGGGCATCCTGCACAGTCCGGACGTGGGGGTCGACTACTACATCTGGACCTTGCAGATCGCCGGGGTGGGCACCTTGCTTTCAGGCGTCAACCTGCTGGTGACCATCGTCAAGATGCGCGCGCCGGGCATGACGCTGATGCGCATGCCGGTGTTCACCTGGACGGCGCTGTGCACCAACATCCTGATCGTGGCGGCGTTCCCGGTGCTGACGGCGGTGCTGGCGCTGTTGTCGATGGACCGCTACGTCGGCACCAACTTCTTCACCGCGGACGGCGGCGGCAACGCCATGATGTACGTGAACCTGGTGTGGATCTGGGGCCACCCCGAGGTGTACATCCTGATCCTGCCGGCATTCGGCATCTTCTCCGAGGTGGTGGCCACGTACTGCCGCAAGCGCCTGTTCGGCTACGCCTCGATGGTGTACGCCACGGTGGTCATCACCGTGCTGTCCTACCTGGTCTGGCTGCACCATTTCTTCACCATGGGCTCGGGCGCGAGCGTCAACTCGTTCTTCGGGATCACCACGATGATCATTTCGATCCCGACCGGCGCCAAGATCTTCAACTGGCTGTTCACCATGTACCGCGGCCGCATCCACTTCGAAGTGCCCATGCTGTGGACCCTGGGCTTCATGGTGACCTTCGTCATCGGCGGCATGACCGGCGTGCTGCTGGCGGTGCCGCCGGCCGACTTCGCGCTGCACAACAGCCTGTTCCTGATCGCGCACTTTCACAACGTCATCATCGGCGGCGTGCTGTTCGGCCTGATGGCCGGCATCACCTACTGGTTTCCCAAGGCGTTCGGCTACCGGCTCGACCCGTTCTGGGGCAAGTGCTCGTTCTGGTTCTGGCTGGTGGGCTTCTACCTGGCCTTCATGCCGCTGTACGTGCTGGGGCTGATGGGCGTGACGCGCCGGGTCAACCATTTCGAGGACGCCTCGCTGCAGATCTGGTTCCAGGCCGCGGCGCTGGGCGCGCTGCTGATCGCCCTGGGCATCGCCAGCTTCCTGATCCAGCTGGTGGTCAGCTATCGCCGCCGCGAGGCGCTGCGCGACGACACCGGCGACCCATGGGACGGCCGCACGCTGGAGTGGTCCACCTCGTCGCCGCCGCCGGCCTACAACTTCGCGTTCACGCCGCGCGTGCACGACCTGGACGCCTGGTGGCAGATGAAGCAATACGGCTACGCCCGCCCGCTGCAGGGCTTCGTGCCCATCCACATGCCCAGCAACACCTGGGCCGGCATCGTGCTGGCCGGGCTCAGCGGCGTGCTGGGCTTCGCCCTGATCTGGCACATGTGGCCGCTGGTCGTGCTGGCGTTCGCCGCGCTGATCGGCGTGACCATCGCCCATACCTTCAACTACCAGCGGGACCACTACGTACCGGCCGAGGAAGTCGTCCGCTGCGAAGCCGCCCGCACCGCGCTCCTGTCCCGACATGTCTGAGCCCACCGCCACCACCCTGCCTCCGTCCGCCGCCCCGGATCCGGAACGCCTGTTCTACGTCCCCGGCGAGCATCACCCGAAGAACGGCACCCTGCTGGGCTTCTGGGTCTACCTGATGAGCGACTGCCTGGTGTTCGCGTGCTTGTTCGCCACCTATGGCGTGGTGGGCCGCAACTACGACGGCGGGCCCACCGGCGCGGAACTGTTCGACCTACCGCTGGTGGCGGTCAATACCTCGCTGCTGCTGCTGTCGTCCATCACCTACGGCTTCGCCATGCTGGAGATGCGCCGCCAGCGCATCGGCGCCACGCAGGCCTGGCTGGCGGTCACCGGGCTGCTGGGGGCCGGCTTCCTGGGCCTGGAGCTGTACGAGTTCGCCCACCTGATCCACCAGGGCGCCGGCCCGCAGCGCAGCGCCTTCCTGTCGGCCTTCTTCACCCTGGTCGGCACGCACGGCCTGTACGTCACCTTCGGCATCGTCTGGCTGGTGACGCTGATGGTGCAGGTCGCCCGGCACGGCCTGATCCCCGAGAACCGGCGCCGCCTGATGTGCCTGTCGATGTTCTGGCACTTCCTGGACCTCATCTGGGTCGGCGTGTTCACCTTCGTCTACCTGATGGGAGTCCTGCCATGAGCGAGCGCACCGAGCACGCGGCCGATCTGCCGCCCCCGCATGGCGCCGGCCATCACCACGAGGACGACGACGGCCCGCACGGCACGCTGGCGAGCTACCTGACCGGTTTCGTGCTGGCCGCGATCCTCACGGCGATCCCGTTCTGGCTGGTCATGGACGGCGTATTCGCCAGCTCGCGCACCACCGCGCTGGTTATACTGGCGTTCGCAGTGGTGCAGATCGTCGTGCACCTGGTTTATTTCTTGCACATGGACGCCAAGTCGGAAAGCGGCTGGAACATGCTGGCGCTGATCTTCACGCTGGTGCTGGTCGTGATTACGCTCAGTGGCTCGATCTGGATCATGTATCACCTCAATAGCAACATGATGCCCATGTCCGTGCATGACGTACGGAACATGCCTTGACACATCCCACGCAGCAAAACGCGGCCGGCGGCCGCGAACCCGCCCCGACGCGCCGACCGCGCGGCGCAGCGACCCTGATCATCCTGGCCGCGCTGGCGGCCGCGCTGTTCGCCGGCGCCTGCGCGCTGGGCGTCTGGCAAATACACCGCCTGGCCTGGAAGCGCAACCTCATCGCGCAGGTCGAGACGCGCGCGCACGCGCCGGCCACGCCCGCCCCGGTGCCGGCCGACTGGCCCGGCCTGAGCAACGCCAATGCCGAATACCGGCGCATCGCCGCCAGCGGCACCTGGCATTACGCCGGCCAGACCCTGGTGCAGGCGGCCACCGAACTGGGCAGCGGCTATTGGGTCATGACGCCGCTGCGCCTGGACGGCGGCGGCACGGTGCTGGTCAACCGCGGCTTCGTGCTGCCCGAATGGCGCCGCCAGCAGTCGGCCGGCGACGCCGCGCGGCCGGACGCGCCGGCGCGGGTCGAAGGCTTGCTGCGCATGGGCGAGCCGGCCGGCGGATTCCTGCGCGAGAACAAGCCCGCCGCGGAGCTCTGGTACTCGCGCGACCTGCCCGCCATCGCCGCGCGGCGCGGCCTGGGCGAAGTGGCGCCCTACTTCATCGACGCCGATGCCGCCGCCGGCGCGCCGCGCAACCCCGCGCAGGCGCCGGTGGGAGGGTTGACGGTGCTCAGCTTCCCCAACAACCACCTGGGCTATGCCATCACCTGGTTCGGCCTGGCCGCCATGGTGCTCGCGGGCGCGGCCATCGTCGCGCGCCACGAGCTGCGCGCGCGACGGCGCGGCTGAGCGCGCCGCCCGCGTTTGCGCCCGGGCGCCGCGCCTGCTCAAATAGCCTGCTCGGACACCTCCAGGAGACGCCCATGAGTACGGAAAAAACAGCCATCGTCACGGCCGGCGGCAGCGGCATGGGCGCCGCGGCCGCGCGCCGGCTTGCCGCCGACGGCTTTCGTGTCGCCATTCTCTCTGCGTCGGGCAAGGGCGAGGCGCTGGCCGCCGAGCTGGGCGGACTGGGCATGACCGGCTCCAACCTCGAGCCGGCCGACATGCAGGCGCTGGTCGACGCCACCCTGCAGCGCTGGGGCCGTATCGACGCGGTCGTCAACAGCGCCGGCCACGGCCCCAAGGGCGCGCTGCTGGAGATCGACGACGCCGGCTGGCACGCGGGCATGGACTACTACCTGCTGAACGTGGTGCGCATCGCCCGGCTGGTCACGCCCGTCATGCGCGAGCAGGGCGGCGGCAGCATCGTCAATATTTCCACCTACGCCACCTTCGAACCCGAAGCGGCGTTCCCGACCTCGGGCGTGCTGCGCGCCGGACTGGCCGCCTTCGCCAAGCTGTACGCCGACCAGTACGCCGCCGACAACGTGCGCATGAACAACGTGCTGCCCGGCTTCATCGACAGCCTGCCCGAGAAGGAAGACCGCCGCGCGCGCATTCCCATGGGCCGCTACGGCCTCGCCGAAGAGGTGGCCGACCTGATCGCCTTCCTGGCCTCGTCGCAATCCAGCTACATCACCGGCCAGAACATCCGCATCGACGGCGGCATCACGCGCTCGGTCTGAGCGCGGCCGCCCTTTTCAATCCGATCCGACCATGAGCACGCTCTACACCCTGACCCGCGGCGACGCGCCGCTGGTCGTCAACATCCCCCACGGCGGCACCTGGGTGCCGGCCGAACTGCGCCCGCTGATGCAGGCCGAGGCGCTGGGCGTGCCCGACACCGACTGGCACGTCGACCGCCTGTACGATTTCGTGCGCGCACGCGGCGTCACGCTGATGGCGGCCACCCACTCGCGCTACGTCATCGACCTGAACCGCGACCCCGACGGCGGCGTGCTGTATCCGGGCGCCTCCAACACCGAGCTGTGTCCCACCACGCGCTTTGACGGCGGCCCGGTCTGGAAGGACGAGGCCGCCGGCCATCTGCTGCTCGACGTGGCGGCGCGCCGCCGCCAGTACTTCGACCCCTACCACGCCCAGCTGGCCGCCGAACTGGCGCGCGTGCAGGCGCGCCATGGCTATGCCGTGCTGCTGGACGGGCACTCCATCATTTCGCACTGCGCGCGCTTTTTCGACGGCAAGCTGCCCGACCTCAACCTGGGCACCGCCGACGGCGCCAGCTGCCCGCCCGGCCTGCAGCAGGCGGCCGCGCAGGCCTTGCAGGCGGACGGCTTCACCGCGGCGGTCAACGGACGCTTCAAGGGCGGCTGGATCACCCGCCACTACGGGCGGCCGGCCGAGGGCTATCACGCCCTGCAGCTGGAAATGGCCCTGTCGGCCTACATGACCGAGCAAGCGCCGTTCCATTGGCAGCCGGAACGCGCCGAGCCGCTGCGCCAGGTGCTGGAAACGCTGGTCGCGGCGCTGCTGGCCTGGCGCGCCGCCTAGGTGTGAACTGTCAATAGGTTGTATTCGTCCAGGTTGAGTCTGGAGATGGGTACAGCGCGCCCGATGCCTTGGTGGGGTCGATGCCAGTTGTAGTGGTGTAGCCAGGATTTCATGGCATCGGCTCGGTGTTGGGAGTTCTGGTAGGTGTGAGCGTAAGCCCACTCACGCAAGGCCGACTGGATGAAGCGTTCGGCCTTGCCATTGGTCTGTGGGCGGTAAGGTCGGGTAAAGCGGTGCTTGATGCCCAGCTCATGGCACAGCGCGGCGAAGGCGCGGCTGCGAAAGGCCGAGCCATTGTCGGTGAGCAAGCGCTGGATGGTCACGCCCAGGCGCTGGTAGTAGGCCACTGCGTCCTTGAGGAACTGGACGGCGCTGGGGAAGCGCTCGTCGGGGTGGATGTCGGTGAAGGCCACGCGGGCGTGGTCATCGATGGCCACGAAGACGAAGTCCCAGCCGGCCCCCTCAACGGTATCGCGTCGGTTGCCCGTGACCCGGTGGCCAGGGCGCTGGATACGTCCCAGCTTCTTGATGTCGATGTGCAGCAGATCGCCGGGGGCCTGATGCTCGTAGCGCACCACCGGCTCGGCCGGCTCCAGGTCGGCCAGGTGCGACAGACCGGCGCGGGCCAGGACGCGGCTGACGGTGCTGGCTGACACGCCCAGCGCCTGGGCGATGCGCGCTTGGGTCAGCCGCTTGCGGCGCAGCTCCACGATAGCCAGCGCCTTGGCCGGCGCAATCGCTCGGGGCGAGACCGTCGGGCGCGAGGACGCATCGGCCAAGCCCGCCTGGCCCTGAGCCAGGAAGCGGCCCAGCCATTTGCGCACAGTCGGCGCGGTGACCCCATAGGCGCGGGCCGCTTCAGGCACACAAACTTGATGGGCGATCAATTGCTGGACCATTTCGAGTCGACGTAGGAAGGTCAATCGGGCATGCTTATGGGTGTTCATCCGGCCGGGCTCCTTGAGTGAACTGGGGGGTTGGCGATTTCCAGTTTCTCAAATCCGGTTCGGATGAACCATGCATACAACCTATTGAATCTTCACAGCTAGGCTGCGGGATATCGCGCACTCACCCAGACGCCACCATCGTGATCGATCTTGCCGCCATCCAGACCGCCCGGGACATCCTGCGGGGACAGGTCCTCAATACGCCGTTCACGCATTCCCGCACGCTGTCCGATATCCTCGGCGCCGAAATCTGGCTGAAGTTCGAGAACCTGCAGTTCACCGCCTCGTTCAAGGAGCGCGGCGCCCTCAACCGGATGCTCAACCTGACCGAGGCCGAGCGCGCCGCCGGCGTGATCGCCGTGTCGGCCGGCAACCATGCCCAGGGCGTGGCGTACCACGCGCAGCGCATGGGCGTGCCGGCGGTGATCGTCATGCCGCGCTTCACTCCCACGGTCAAGGTGGCCAACACGCGGCGCTTCGGCGCCGAAGTCGTCCTGGCCGGCGACACCTTCGACGACGCCAAGGCGCGCGGCTACGAACTGGCGCGCGAGCGCGGCCTGGTCATGATCCATCCCTACGACGATCCAGCCGTGATTGCCGGGCAGGGTACGGTGGCGCTCGAAATGCTGCAGGCGCGCCCAGACCTGGACGCCATAGTGGTGGGCATCGGCGGCGGCGGCCTGATCGCGGGCATCGCCACCGCCGCCAAGGCCATCAAGCCGGACATCGAGATCATCGGCGTGCAGACCGAGCGCTTTCCGTCCATGTACGCCGCCGTCAAGGGCGTGGCCATGGAAAGCGGCCACTACACGATCGCCGAGGGCATCGCCGTCAAGTCACCCGGCACGCTGACCCAGGAGATCGTCACGCGCCTGGTCGACCACATCGAGCTGGTCAACGAAAGCGATATCGAGCATGCCATCGTGGTCCTGCTGGAAATCGAGAAGACCGTGGTCGAAGGGGCCGGCGCGGCCGGCCTGGCGGCGCTGCTGCGGCTGCAGGAACGCCGCGACGAGCGGTTCCGCGGCAAGCGGCTGGGGCTGGTGCTCACGGGCGGCAACATCGATCCCCTGATGCTGGGCGAGCTGATCGAGCGCGGTATGGTGCGCGCCGGGCGCCTGGCGCGCATCCGGGTCGACCTGCGCGACCTGCCGGGCGCGCTGGCGCAGGCCACCAAGCTGATCGCCGACGCGCACGCCAACATTACCGAGGTGCATCACCAGCGCGCCTTCACCACCTTGCCAGTGCGCAATGTCGAGGTCGATTTCGTGCTGCAGACGCGTGGCCATGACCACATCCAGGAAGTCATCGCGGTGCTCAATGCCGCGGGCTTCGCGGCCAGCAACCACGATCACTGATCCGCATCGGCCAGGCGCCTGAGCCGGTACAGGCGCTCGCGCTGCAGGATCGCGGCTAGCGGCAGGGGCTCGCGCCCGAGCGCCACATAATCGTCGGCAACCGTCGCCAGCGCGTCGCGTAGCGCGGCCGGGTCGGCCTGCCACCAGCGCGCCAGCAGATGATCCGGACTGAACGCGTCCAGGCCCTGGCGGCGCAGCTCGGAGCGGTTGAAATCCTTCAGGTTCCAGGTCATCACCAGGGTGGCGGGCGCCTGCGGCAGGCCGCAGCGGGCCCGTCGCGCCAGGCCGGCGGCGATCACATGGAAATCCTTGGGGTCGCTGTAGCGCAGCCCCGTTTCGTAAGGCTGCGTATCAACTTCCAGCGCCCGCGGAAAGCTGGCGTTCGTCGCCTCCCATTGCGCGGCCAGGGCTGCGGCGGGAATGTCCCACAGGCGCGCGGCGTTGCGGCGCCATTCTTCGCCGATGCGCTCGGTCCAGACGGGCTGGAAGACGCCTGTCCGCGCCACTCGCAACAGCAGCTGGCGGGCGATGCCGGACATCAGTACGCAGGCATCGAGAACGACAAACGGAGGCGCGGGGTTCGGTATCAAGTTGAGGTAGGGCATGCGCGGCCCGTTGGCGCGGCGCGTCTATCGGGCCTGGGGAAAACAGCGGTGCCGTTTGATGGTGCACCCACCCGGAATCGAACCGGGACGCCTTGCGGCGAGGGATTTTAAGTCCCTTGCGTCTACCAATTTCGCCATGGGTGCGGCTGTCCGGCAGGGCGACAATGATAACGTGCTTTAACGGGCCGCTGGCCGCGCCGCGGGCCTGAATCCTATACAATGCGCGCCGTGGAAGGTTGGCAGAGTGGTTGAATGCACCGGTCTTGTTCAATCGAGCGCCACGCGGGAAACCGCATGGCTGTAAGGAGTCAAATTCGGCGAAGCCCCTGGCCCTGTCCGAGGTAACGCCGAGCGAAGGCCACCCCTGCCGGGGCGGCAACGTGTAGAGACTTGACGGCTCCCACCTAAGGTCGCCCGACTATGGTGAAGGCAAAGTCCAGACCAGCAAACAGACATCGTTCTGGTGGCGAAAGCCATAGCGGTACGGAAAACCGGCGGGGCTTCACGGCCCTCGTGAGTTCGAATCTCACACCTTCCGCCATTTCATCGCGGCGCCATGCCCGCCTGCGGCAGGGGCCGTGCAAAAAAGCGCATAATTGCCGTTTCGATATCGACTCTGGTTGGAGGCGCGACATGCGAGCCGTAGAAATCACCCGTCCTGGCGGTCCTGAAGTCCTGGTGCCCACCGAGCGCAGCGTTCCCGAGCCTGCTTCCGGCGAAGTGCTGATCAAGGTGTCCGCTGCCGGGGTCAACCGGCCCGACGTGCTGCAGCGCAAGGGCAACTATGCCCCGCCGCCGGGCGCCTCGGACCTGCCCGGCCTGGAAGTGGCCGGCGAGATCGTCGGCGGCGATGCCGCCGCGGGGGGCTTTGCCATCGGCGACAAGGTCTGTGCCCTGGTGGCCGGCGGCGGGTACGCCGAATACGTGGTGGCGCCGGCGCCGCAGTGCCTGCCGATTCCGCGCGGCCTGACCGAGATCGAGGCGGCCGGCCTGCCCGAGACCTATTTCACCGTCTGGAGCAACGTGTTCGACCGCGGCCGCCTGGCGGCCGGCGAAGCGCTGCTGGTGCACGGCGGCGCCAGCGGCATCGGCACCACGGCCATCCAGCTGGCGCGCGCCATGGGCAACAAGGTCTACGCCACGGTGGGCAGCGACGAGCGCGCGCGCGCCGTCGAAGCGCTGGGCGCCGCGCTGGGCATCAACTACAAGACGCAGGACTACGTCAAGGAAGTGCTGGACGCCACCGGCGGCGCCGGCGTGGACGTGGTGCTGGACATGGTGGCCGGCGAGTACATCGGCCGCAACCTCAAGTGCCTGGCCGACGACGGCCGCATCGTCATCATCGCGCTGCTGGGCGGCGCGCATGCAAACGTGGATTGCAATCAGGTGCTGCGCCGCCGGCTGACCATCACCGGTTCGACGCTGCGTCCGCGCCCGGTCGAGTTCAAGGGCGAAATCGCTCGCGCGCTGCGCGAGCGGGTCTGGCCCTTGCTGGAAAACGGCACCCTCAAGCCGGTGGTGCACGCCACGCTGCCGCTGGAGCAGGCCGCCGCGGCCCATGCCATGATGGAAGCCGGGGAAAACATCGGCAAGATCATCCTGACCGTATAGCGCCAGCCGGACGGCGGGCGCGCCGGATCGCCCGGTGCGCCCGGATTTTCTTGCCCTGGTAACGGCGCATCGGCCGGCAACAGGATACAATCTCAGGTTTGACCCGACCCCGGGTCAGGCCTTTTGACTCTTTTTTCTGCGCCATGACCACAGCTGAGAATCGCGCCCGCCTGGTGCTGGGCAACTGGAAGATGCACGGCAACCTGGCCGAGAACGCCGCCTTGCTGGCCGAGTTGCGCGCCGCCGATGCCGCCGCCCATTGCGAAATGGGGGTGTGCGTGCCGTTTCCGTACCTGGCCCAGACCGCTGCCGCCTTGCAGGGCAGCGCCATCGGCTGGGGCGCGCAGGATGTCAGCGCGCACGCCAAGGGCGCCTACACCGGCGAAGTCGCCGCCCCCATGCTGGCCGAATTCGGCTGCCGCTGGGTGCTGGTGGGCCACTCCGAGCGGCGCACGCTGCATGCCGAGAGCGACCAGCTGGTGGCCGACAAGGCCCGCGCCGCGCTCGAGGCAGGCCTGACCCCGGTGGTTTGCGTCGGCGAATCGCTGCAAGAGCGCGAAGGCGGCAACACCCTGGGCGTGATCGAGCGCCAGCTCGAACCCGTCCTGGCCCTGGGCCGCGATGCCCTGGTCCGCATGGTCCTCGCCTACGAACCCGTCTGGGCCATCGGCACCGGCCGTACTGCCAGCCCCGAGCAGGCGCAGGAAGTGCACAGCGCCATCCGCGTGGCGCTCGACGGCCTGCAAGCCAGCCAGGTGCGCGTGCTGTACGGCGGCAGCGTCAAGGGGGCCAACGCCGCCAGCCTGTTCGCCATGCCCGACATCGACGGCGGCCTGGTGGGCGGGGCCTCGCTCGTCGCTGAAGAATTCCTGCGCATCGCCGCAGCTTAAGTTTCCGTTCCGGAGTCTGTAATGTCTTTGATGCTTACTGTCCTGCTGGTCGTCCAGGTTGTATCGGCGCTGGCTATCATCGTTCTGGTCCTGCTGCAGCAGGGCAAGGGCGCCGACATGGGGTCGGCGTTCGGTAGCGGCTCGGCCGGCAGCCTGTTTGGCGCCACCGGCGCGGCCAACTTCCTGTCGCGCACCACCAAGTGGGCCGCCGTGGTGTTCTTCGTCAGCACCGCGGGCCTGGCGTACGTCACCCACAAGGGGCCGTCCGGTCCCGCCATCGATTCGGGCGTGATGCAGAATTTCCCGCAGGATCGCTCGGTGCCGCAGGCACCCGGCAGCGCGCCGGCCGGCAGCGGCTCGTCGGTGCCGCAGGCCCCGGGCAGCGGCGTGCCGGCCGCCCCCGCCCAGCCTGACGCCTCCGTGCCCCAGGCGCCCTGGCGGTTTTGCCCATGGGCATTTACATGCTAGAATGCCCGACTTTCCAGGATCTTCGGATCCTGGTCGAAGTTTTGCAGGATGCCGACGTGGTGAAATTGGTAGACACGCTATCTTGAGGGGGTAGTGGCGAAAGCTGTGCGAGTTCGAGTCTCGCCGTCGGCACCAAGGATTTGTCCAGGCAGGCCCTGGCGCGGGAAAGACCCGCAAGAGAAAGCCAGCAAAAAAGCCCATATGCGTCAGCGCCTATGGGCTTTTTGTCGTCCAGGCAGATGCCCAGGCTATCAATGGCCTGGGCATCTGCCAATCCAGGCTCAGTGGCAATGCACCGTGCCTGCCTTTCTGTCCATGTGGCAGCATTTTCCAGGCGGCGAGTCTTTCCGGCAGCCACCGCCGTGGGCCGAGGCCGGAAACGGCAGGGCGAGTGCCAGAAGCAGCCACGCCGTGGCGAAAAGTTGGATCTTTCTCATTGGTCTCTCCCGGATCGATGAAGGTGAACAACCGGCTGTTCCAGCGCTATCCACTGCCTCCCTGGGCCGGCCTTCTCGGGCATGGGTGCCCCTGCGTTCTTGTTTCGCATGGTTACATTAACAACAAAATCGTCAAGCGTCGAATCTGTGGGCCGTGCGGGCGCCAGGGGGCTTGAGCGCCGCCGCCGCGAGGTCTGACCGAATCGGGGACGCGTGGCGCATAATGGTTCCGGGCTTGGCATCCAGGATCCGGCTGAAAGGCGCGCGGGACGGGCACGGCATGTCCACCCGGCTGGCGCGTCCCCGGTGGACGGTTCCGGAGCGGCGCCCCTTCTGGAAAGGAGTCAGCCATGTCGATCACACCACCCGACGACGAGGGGGCCGAGCCCGGGCCGTCCAGCCAGGCGCCGCACGCGCAGGCCGCGGCGTTGCGCCGGCCGATCGAACGCAGCCGGTTCGGCGGCTCGCAGCGCCGCCCTGAACGCCAGGACGGCGACGATGCGCCGGTGTCGCGCAGCGACCTCAGCAAGGGGCCCGAGGAGGTGCTCGAGCGCCGTACGGCCAGCATAAATTGGCGTGTGCTGCTGGTCTCGTCGGCCGTGATCGTCGCGTTCTCGGTATGGGCGATCCTGGTGCCCGGCGATGCGCGCATGAGGATGAAGACGGCCGTCGACTGGATTGCGGCCAATCTGGGCTGGTACTACGTGCTGACCATGACGCTGGTGATCGGTTTCGTGCTGTGGGTCGCGTTTTCCAAGGAGGGAGACGTGCGCCTCGGCCCCGATCATTCGCGGCCGCAATACCGGCTGTCGACCTGGGTCGCGATGCTGTTTGCCGCCGGCGTCGGGATCGACATGCTTTTCTTCTCGGTCACCGGGCCGGTCGTGCAGTACCTGCATCCGCCGTCCGGCGAGGGCGGCACGGCGGCAGCCATGCAGGACGCGGTCGTCTGGACGATGTTCCACTACGGGGTGGCGGGCTGGTCCATGTATGCCTTGCTGGGCATGGCGATGGGATACTTCGCCTACCGCTGGGGCATGCCCCTGTCCATCCGCGCGGCGCTCTATCCGCTGTTGGGCAAGCGCGTGCGCGGCCCCCTGGGCGACGGCATCAGCATCATCGCGCTGGTCGGCACGGTGTTCGGCGTGGCGACCTCGATGGGCATCGGCGTGGTGCTGCTCAACGTCGGTTTCTCGCTGATTTTCGGGCTGGAGCAAGGCCTGTCGCTGCAGATCGCCCTGGTCGTGGGCGCCGTGATCCTGACCATCGGGGCCACGACGTCCGGGGTCGACCGCGGCATCCGCTGGATTTCCGAGCTGAACCTCTGGAGCGCGGTGGCGATGATGGTCTACATCCTGCTCACCGGGCAAACGGCATTCCTCCTGAATGCGCTATCGGAGAACATCGGCCGGTTTCTTGTGACGTTCCCCGCGCGCACCTTGCAGACGTTCGCCTACGAGCCCGGCGGGCCGGAGTGGATGGGCGGTTGGACGCTGTTCTTCTGGGCGTTCTGGCTGGCGTGGGGGCCGTTCGTCGGCGTCTTTCTCGCGCGCATTTCGCGCGGGTGGACGCTGCGCGAATTCGTGATCGCCGCGATCACCGCACCGGTGCTGTGCGACTTCATCATCGTTTCGCTGTTCGGCAACTCGGCCCTTTATCACGTGCTGCAGGGCGACACCGCGTTCGCCGCGCTCGCGGTCGAAAGCTCCGAGCGTGGTTGGTACGCGCTGCTGGCGATGTTTCCGGGAGCCATGTTCCTGATAGGCCTGGCCACGCTGTCGGGGCTGTTGTTCTACCTTACCAGCGCGAATTCGGGCGCGATGGTGATGTCGAACTTTTCGGCGTCGATCCCCGACCCCTCGCACGACGGGCCGAAGTGGCTGCGCATCTTCTGGGCCGTGCTGACGGCAGTGCTGACGGTGGCGATGCTGCTGGCCGGCGGCGTGACGACGATGGAGTACGCCACGCTCATCTTTGCCTTGCCGGTAACCATCATTGCCTACACGGTCATGGCGTCGTTCTACAAGGTGCTGAGGATGGAGCGGGCCGAGCGCGAGGGGCAGGTGCTGCGCAGGCCGTCCATGGCGCCGATGGGCGGCCATCTGCCGGAGCGCTCATGGAAGCAGCGCCTCGAACAGCTGCACGCGTTCGCGTCGCTGCGGCAGGCTACCCAGTTCCTCGACCATACCGTGCGCCCGGCGCTCGGCGACGTTGCCGCCGAGTTCCGCAACCAGGGCTACGAGGTCGCGAGCGAATCCCTGGCCAGCGAGCGCGGCATCGAGGAACCGCTGCTGCGCGTGTCGATGGACGGTTTTCGCGCCTTCCAGTATCACGTCGCCGTCGTCGAGGCGCCGGTGCCGATGTTCAGCGGCCGCATGTCGCGCGAGACCGACGTCTATTACCGGCTCGAGGTGTTCACCCAGACCGGTTCGGGCGGCTATGACCTGATGGGTCTGACCCGGCAGCAGGTGATCGACGACGTGCTCGAGCGCTTCGAGGCTCACCTCGCATTCCTCACCTTTTCCACCAATACCGATACGGCATCGGTGCTGACGCCGCCGGCGCCGGCCAGGAACCCGTAGCCCGCGCACGCCCGACGGTATCTCAGCGCGCCGCGCCGGGCGCGCCGGCGGGCGCTGCCTGCCGGCCGGCCAGTACGTCGGACAGGGCCCCGGCCTCCCGGACCAGCAGTTGCGCCAGTTCGGTTTCCCGATGCTCCGGGTAGCGGATGCGGGGGATGAACAGCGAGAAGCAACCGATGACGTGTCCCCCGGTGCCGAAGATGGGGGTGGAAATGCCGGCGGCGCCTTCGATCTTCTCGCCGCGCGTGCTGACGGAATAGCCTTGCTCGCGGATTTGCTTCAGGTCGCGATTGAGTTCGCGCGCCGGCAGGGCGGCCAGGCCGGTGGGCGAGAGGGGCTCTTTCTTGAGCAACGTGCGCACGCGTTCGGGCGGCAGGTGCGCCAGCACGGCATGTCCCGAGGCGCCCCAGAGCACCGAGACCGGGCGGTACAGGTCGAGTTGGTAGCGCAACTGGTTGGCCGATTCGACCTGCTTGGCGAACACCAGGGTGGCGTCCTGGTCGCGGTACAGCGCCAGCGCGCAGGACTCGTTGGTGTAGGCGACGATGCGATGCAGCGGCGCGCTGGCCAGCTGCACCACGTTCACCTTGTTGGAGATCATGGCGCCCAGCCGGTACATCTCCGGGCCGAACGCGTAGCGGCGCGCGCCCTGCACGCGCTGCATCAGGTTCAGCGCCACCAGTTGCTGCAGCAGGCGGTGCGCCGTGCTGTGCGGCAACTGCAATTCATCGGCGATGTCTTTCACCCCGACGTCATCGTCCTGGGAGGCGAGAAAGGCGATCAGCCTGACGATTCGTTCGACGGTACCGCGCTCGTTTTCCATGTCTGCGCATTTTCCGAGTGACCCGGCCCAGGAGGGGCCAGGGTGCTGCGTGAGTGATCGGCCAGTGCCGGCGACAGCGTGAGTGTAGAGGGTGGCGGCGTTGCCCAAGCGCGACCGCCGGCGCCGGCCGGGCACGCTTTCGCCACGGTTCCGGCTTGCTTTTTGCCGATTATATATTCCGTTGTTCGGAATTTACATATCATTTAATGACATCCAAATCCGGCGTGCCTAAACTGGCCTGGCCTCGAGAAGAAGGCGGATGCCACAGGAGATAGGACGACATGCGAGTGCAACGGTTGCTGGCGACGGACGGGATAGGCGGGTACTACTGGCGCGACCAGGAGGCGATCGGGCAGGGCGCGCCGCGTGACGGCTTCTTGTACCGGGGCGCGCCGGTCACGCCCGGTTTTACGTCCATCATCCAGGTGAGTTCCACGGTGCTGCTGACCGGCGTGGCCGACGACGGCAGCGAACTGTACGGCGATTGCGCGACGGTGAATCACGCCTTCCGGTCGGGGCGCCAGCAGGCGCCGGATGCGGCCAGCCTGATCGCACAGGCCGAGGGGCCGCTGTCGCGCTGGCTGGCGCAGTGCGACCTGTCGTCGTTTCGCGACGCCGCCGCGCAACTCGATACCATGCGGCTCGACGGGCAGCCGTTGCACATGGCGCTGCGCTACGGCCTGTCGCAACTGCTGCTGCAGGCGGTGGCCGCGCATCACCGAGTCACGATGGCCGAGATCCTGGCGCGCGAGTATGGCCTGACGCTGGCCGACACGCCGTGCGACCTGTTGGGTTCCTGCGGCGGCAACTGGTACGAGAACGTCGACAAGGCGATCGTGCGCGAGCTGCCTTATTTTCCGCAGACCGCCATGGTGCGCACCGACCAGCTCGACGAACTGCCGGCGTACGCCGAATGGATCAGCCAGCGCATCCGCGCGGTGGGCCGTCCGGATTTCTTCCCGACGCTGCATTACGACCTGCACGGGCTGCTGTCGCAGCGGGTGGGCGACGACCTGGATGCGGCGCTGGTCTATCTGCGCAAGGTGGAGGCGGCCAGCGCGCCGTACCCCGTGCTGTTCGAGGATCCGCTCGACGCGGGCGAGCGCGGCGCCCAGATCGCGCTGATGGGGCGGCTGCGCGAGGCCCTGCGGCGCGCCGGCTCGGGCATTCGCCTGATCGCCGACGAATGGTGCAACACCCGCGAGGACGTGCGCGAGTTCGTCGCGCAAGGGTGTTGCGATCTCATCCAGATCAAGATGCCGGACCTGGGGGGCGTGGACAACACCGTGCAGGCCTGCCTGATCTGCCGTGACGGCGGTGTCGGCGTGTACCTGGGGGGCAGTTGCAACGAGACGGACATCTCGGCCCGCGTCGCCGCGCACGTCGCGCTGGCGGTGCGTCCGGTCGAGTTCCTGGGCAAGCCGGGGCTGGGGCTGGACGAGGGCGTGATGATCGTCACCAACGAAATGCAGCGCGCGATCCGCTCCTATCGGACGCGCCTGTCCGCGGCGTAGCGTCCGTCCGCACGGCGCGGGCGGTTTGTCGGCATCACTGGTTTTGGGGGCCCGTCGGCCACGCATGGCGTGCGGCCGGCGCACAACATGATCGAACCAAGGACACAGACATGACACGTTGGCAGCAATGGATCATCGCCGCGCTGGGGTGCGGCGCGGCCTGCCTGGGCATTGCGACGAGCGCCCTGGCAGCTCCGGCCGGCTACCCGAAAGGACCGGTCACCCTGGTGGTGCCGACCGGCCCCGGCGGCGGCACCGACCTGGCGGCGCGCGCGTTTTCCGAGCGGCTCTCCGCCATACTGGGCCAGCCCGTGGTGGTGGACAACCGCGCCGGCGCCGGCGGCATCATCGGCACGCAGGATGTGGCCAAGTCCAGGCCGGACGGACACACGCTGCTCATCTCCAGCAACCAGTTCGGCATCCTGCCGGCGGTGCAGGACAACCTGCCTTTCGATCCGGTCAAGGATTTCATCCCCGTCACCTCCATCGGCCTGATTCCGACCCTGGTGCTGGTGAACCCGTCGTTGCCGGTGCGGTCGGTCGCCGAACTGATCGATTACGCGCGCAAGCAGCCCGGCGGCGTGCAGTACGCGTCGGCCGGAATCGGCTCGCCCAACCATCTGTTTGCGGCAATGTTCGGTTCGATGGCCGACGTGCCGATGATGCACGTGCCGTTCCGGGGCACATCGCCGGCGCTGGTGGCCGTCGCCGGCGGGCAGACCGCCGTGGCCTTCGCCTCCCAGCCGGCCTCGCAGAGTTTCGTCGCCGCCGGCAAGCTGCGCGCCATCGCGGTCACCTCGGCCCGGCGCCTGCCGTCCTTGCCGGACCTGCCGCCGGTGTCCGATACCGTGCCCGGCTACGACGCCGATATCTGGCTGGGCGTGTGGGCCGTGGCCGGTACGCCGGACACGGTGGTGGACGCCATTCATGCCGCGTTCGAGGAGGCCTTGAAGGATCCACGCGTGATCGACAGCCTGGGCAAGATGGGCATCGTGGTGGCGACCCGCTCCCGCCAGGACTTCACCGCCATGGTCGAGCGCGAGATCGGCAAGTGGGCCCGCGTCGTCGCCGAGGCCGGCGACGGTTTCCAGAAGCAATAGCCGCCAACCATCCGATCGCTGGAGTGCCGCATGCAGCTCGCATCGCCGTCGCCCGCCGTGGGCGTCACCCGGCCGCTGGCCGACGCCATCGTGGCCACCGCATCCTCCAGGCTGGGCGCCGCCACGCTTCAGACGGCGCAGGCCTGCCTGCTCGACAGCCTGGCGGTGACGCTGGCCGGTGCGCAAGAGCCGCTGGTTGCCGTGCTTGACCGCACGCTCGCCGGTTTCGGCGGCGCGGGGCAGGCCACGCTGATCGGCCGGGGCAGGCGTGCGCCGTTGCCCGACGCGGCGCTGGTCAATGGCGCCGCGGGCCATGCGTTCGATTTCGACGATATGCACATCGAGTCGGCCATGCATCCGAGCGTGCCGGTGGTCGCGGCCGCCCTGGCCGTGGCCGAACACGAGGGCGCGGACGGAGCGGCGCTGCTGCGGGCCCTGGCGCTGGGCATCGAGGCGCAGCTGCGCATCGGCGAGGCGGTGCGGCCCCACCATTACCAGCGGGGCTGGCATGCCACCGGCACGCTCGGCCATTTCGGCGCGGCGGTCGCGGCGGGTTGCCTGCTGGGACTGGACGCGCAACAGACGACGATGGCGCTCGGTATCGCCGGTACGCAGGCCAGCGGCCCGAAAGAGACTTTCGGCACCATGTCCAAGCCGCTGCATGCCGGCCAGGCGGCGCGCAACGGCGTGATGGCCGCGCTGCTGGCGCGCCAGGGGTACACGAGCACCGAGGATATCCTGGACGGGCATTATGGGTTCGGCCGCGTGTGCGGCGATGGCGCGCATTGGGACGGCCTGCTCGACGGCTGGGGCGAGCGCTGGTCCATGCACGACATTCTCTACAAGCCGCACGCCTCGTCCTTTTGCACGCAGGCATTGATCGAATGCGCCCTGGCCCTGCGTGCGACGCCGGGCTTTGCCTGGACGGCGGTGGCGCGGATACATGGCGAAGTCAGCGCGATGTCCATGGCCAATGCGCGCATCGTCGAGCCGCGCGACGGCATGCAGGCCAAGTTCAGCCTGTCCCATGCGATTGCCCAGGGCCTCGTGCATGGCCAGGCCACGATTGCAGATTTCTCCGATGCCCGCGCGCGCGAGCCGGCCCTGCGGGCCTTGCGCGCGCGCACCACGATCGCGCAAGGGGCCGGGCTGGCCTGGCCCGAAGCCATCGTCACCGTGACGCTGGCCGACGGCAGCCAGTTGCGCCGGCACGCGGACCTGCGCGCGAGTACCGCTACGTCGCAGGACAAATGGCGCGTCACGCTCGGCAAGTTCATGAGCGTGGCCGGCGCCGTGCCCGGTTTCGCGTCCTGTGACGCGGTGCGCGACGCCGTGCTGCGCCTGCCCGAGGCGCCCGGCGCGGTAGCGGCCCTGATGGCGCTGCTGCGGCCGCAGGCCGCGACGCCCTCCGGAGCCTGAGACCGCCTGCTTTCCCAACCCCATTGCCATTACACGAGGAGACCCGCATGACGACTTTGGGAGTCGGGGCGATCCTGTCGGCGGAACCCGCCGAGATCGTCCGCCGCTTGACCTTCGCCACCAAGGAGGCCGCCGCAGCCGGCCACGAGGATCTGTTCCATGCCATGTCGCGCGTCAATCTCGCGCATGCCGTGATGCTGCGCGACCGCAACCTGATACCGCCCGAGGCCGCGCGGGCGCTGGTGGCGCTGATGGTCGAACTGTTCGAGCGCGGACCGTCCAGCGTCGCGCTGGAGGCCGGCGCCGGCGACCTGTATCCGCAGATCGAGGCGCACGCGGCCGCGCTGCTGGGCGCCGACGTGGCGGGCTACCTGCAGCTCGGGCGGTCGCGCGGCGACGTCATTCCGTCGGCGATGCGCCTGAAGCTGCGTATCAAGCTGATGCGCCTGCTGGCGTCGGTGCTGGCCCTGCGCGAAGCGATTCTCGATCGGGCCGTCGAGCATGCCGATACCATCATGCCCGCCTACACGCACTGGCAGCAGTCGCAGATCATGACGGTGGGGCATTTCCTGGGCCGGTTCAGCGCCTGGCTGGAGCGGGATACGCAGCGCCTGTTCGAATGCGTGTCGCGCCACAATCTTTCGGTGCTGGGCAGCGCCAACGGCGTGGGCACCAGCGTGCGGGTCGACCGCGCAATGACCGCCGCCTGGCTGGGGCACGACGAGCCCACGCTGTCCACGGGCGACGGCACCAATGCCTGGGACTACATGATCGAACCCGTATCGGTGGCGGTGCTGCTGTGCTCCCACCTGGCGCGCCTGACGGGCAACTTCATTCTCTGGCACACCCAGGAGTTCGGCATGGTGCGGCTAAGCGATGCATTCTGCACCGCCAGCACCTATCTGCCGCACAAGCGCAATCCCGAACCGCTCGAGACCGTCAAGGTGTTCGCCGAGCAGGTGCAGGGGGCGCTGGCCACGGTCTACCTGATGGCGCGCAACGAGGACTGGCCGCACAGCCTCATCAACCACGGCTTCGACGCGATCAATGGCGCCTTGACGCTCAGCGGCGACGCGGCGGACCTGACCGGCGCCATCATGCGCGACATCAGCTTCGACCCCGCGCGCATGCGCGAGCTGCTGGACCTGAGCTATGCCACGGCGTCGGAAGTGGCCAACACGCTGGTGGCGGCCGGCGGCCTGCCGTTTCGGGAGGCGCACGAGATCGTCGGCACGGCGGTACGCGCCTGCATGGCGGACGGACGGGCTGCGCTCACGCTGGCGCGGGTGCGCGACGCGGCCCGCGGCATGGGCATCGACCTGCCGCCGATCGACGATGCGCAGCTGGCTGCCTGCATCGATCCGGGCAATTTCGTGCAGGCCATCCATTCCAGCGGCGGGACGGCGCCCGCGGAGGTGCGCCGCGTGCTCGCCGTGTGGCGGGACGCGCTGCACGCGGACCAGCGCGCGTGGCGGCAGTGGCAGGACCGCTACGACGAGGCGGACCGCGCATTGCTGGCGAGCGCGCGCGGCGGCGCTTGAATCCGGACCGGCGCGGCGGCCGCTACCGTCGCCCGGCTGTTTACTTCAGGAGGTTTGCATGGCTGACCTGTTTTCAGTGCTGCGTATCGCATACACCCTTGCGCTGGGCGCGGCGCTGGCCGCGCCGGCGGCCGTCGCGGCGCCGTTTCCCGACCGTCCGGTGCGCCTGGTCGTGCCCTATCCGCCGGGCGGCGGCGCCGACATCTTCGCCCGCACCCTGTCCGAGCCGCTGGCGGCCCAGCTGGGCCAGCCAGTCATCGTCGAGAACCGGCCCGGGGCCAACGGCATCATCGGCACCGATGCCGTCGCCCGCGCCGCGCCCGACGGCTACACCATCCTGCTGGGCAACAGCGGGCCCAATGCCATCAACCAGGCCATTTATCCCGACCTTCCCTATGACGCGGTCGACAGCTTCGAGGAAGTCAGCCTGATCGGCTACACCACCCATGTGCTGGTGGTGCATCCGGGCGTGCAGGCCCGCTCGGTGACCGAGCTGATCGCGCTGGCGCGCCGCTCGCCCGGGCAGCTGAACTTCGCCTCGACCGGGCAGGGCGGCACGCCGCACCTGGCGGGCGAGCTGTTCAAGCTGATGACCGGCACGGACATGGTGCACGTGCCCTACAAGGGCGCGTCGCCCTCCAACGCGGACGTGATCGCCGGGCAGGTGCAGCTGACGTTCAACACGCTGCCGCCGTTGATGACCTCGATCAGGGCCGGCAAGGTGCGCGCGCTGGCCGTCACCGGCAAGCAGCGTTCGCAACTGCTGCCCGAGGTGCCCACCATCGATGAGGCCGGCGTGGCCGGCTACGATGTGCAGACCTGGTACGGCATCCATGCGCCGGCGGGCACGCCGGCGGCGGTCGTGGATCGGCTCAACCAGGCCCTGGTGGCCGTCCTGTCCAACGCCCAGGTGCGCGCGGCGCTGGTGGGGCAGGGCTATGAGGTTGCCACCAGCACCCCCGGCGAGTTTTCCCGGATGGTGCGCGACGACGTGGCGAAGTGGCGCAAGGTCGTGAAGGAGGCCAAGGTCAAGGTCGACTGAGCCGGCGCGCAGGTGTCTTGTATCTTTCCTCCGGTGGTGATTAGCTATCACCACCGCGCGCCGATGACCGCGAGTTGGTGCCCAAAGCGAGGACTTTGTGGGACAGATAGCGGCTCGGCAGCGCACTGCTGGGCCGGCGAGACACTGGACGGTATCGTAGGGCGAGGACCCTGTATGTACAAGGCAAGTGGGCGCAGTGGCTGACAGCAGTTTGTTATCTGCAGGAGGCCAAGTCCATGTTTTCATAGGTATTGATGTATCAAAGGCCAAGCTGGATTGCACGTTGCTGACGGCTGAGGCTGACAAGCATAAGACCAAGGTGGTGGTCAACACCGCCGCGGGCGTACAAGCCCTGCTGGCGTGGTGCGCCAAACACGGCGCACAGCCGGCGCAGTTGCACGCCATCCTGGAGCCTACGGGTCTGTATCACGAGCAAGCGGCCACGGCGCTGCCCCAGGTCCGGGTCTCTTTGGTCAATCCCGCCCAGGCCCGGGACTTTGCCAAGGCCTTGGCGCTGCGCTCCAAAAATGATGCGCTCGACAGCTACGTGCTGGCTCGCTATGGACAGACGCTGAGCCCGGCGCTGTGGCACCCGGCGCCCTTGCATGCGCGTCAACTGCGCGCCTTGTTGACGCGACGCGAGGCGCTGAGCAAGGATCTGTTGCGTGAGCTCAATCGCAAAGAGAAGAGCCAGTTCAGCCCCTCGGCGCCCTTGGTCGATGGTTCCATCGACAAGGCCATCGCGTTCTTGCGCGAACAGATCAAACAAATCGAGCGGGCGATCGATCAGCACATCGACAACCACCCCGACCTCAAGCAAGACTGCGAGCTGCTGAACTCCATCCCCGCCATCGGGCCTCAGGCCGGCAACGCCATCCTGGCCGTCATGCACAATCGGCATATCGACTCCGCCCAGAGCCTGGCCGCCTATCTCGGGGTGGTCCCTGTGCAGCGCCAATCCGGCAGCAGTCTGAACAGCTGCGCACGCCTGTCCAAAGCCGGCCCCTCCCAGGTGCGCGCCACGTTATACATGGCGGCCCTGGTTGGGACCCGCCACAACCCCCACATCCGCGCCCTTTACCAGCGCCTGCTCAAAGCAGGAAAAAGCAAAAAGGCCGCGCTGGGCGCGGCCATGAGAAAACTGGTGCATCTGTGCTTCGGGGTCCTCAAAAACCGCATCCCCTACCAGCCCAATTACGCCATGAACGGTTGACTGCCAAGACGGTATCTGTCCCCGCAGGGGGGCTGGCGCCTGCAAGATTTCATGGCGTCTGCCCGTGCGTGTGCCTGTCCCCGCTGGGACAGGCACACTGCCGTACGCCATCGACGCTTGACGACTAAGACAGTATCTGTCCCCGCAGGGGGACTGACACCTGCTGATTGTCGACACCCGCCCCGTGCGCCAGCGCTCAGTACGTGCCGGGGTACGCGCCGCCATCGATCAGCATGTTCTGCCCGGTGATGTAGCCGGCGTGCACGCTGCACAGGAAGGCGCAGAGCGCGCCGAACTCGTCGGGACGGCCGAAGCGGCCGGCGGGGATGCCCAGCTGCTGTTCCTCGCGCAGCGCTTCGATACTTTGGCCGCACGCCTGCGCCGCGACGCGCATCGTGCTCTTCAGCCTGTCGGTGTCGAACCTGCCCGGGAGGATGTTGTTGATGGTGACCCCGCGGGCCGCGATCTCCGAGCGGGCCAGGCCGGCGATAAAGCCGGTCAGGCCGGAGCGGGCGCCATTGGACAGGCCCAGCGTGCTGATCGGCGCCTTCACGGCGGTCGAGGTGATGTTGACGATGCGTCCGAAGCCGCGCGCCTGCATGCCGTCCACCGTGGCCTTGATCAGCGCGATGGGCGTCAGCATGTTGGCGTCGATCGCCTTGATCCAGTCATCGCGGTCCCAGTCCTGGTATTGCCCCGGCGGCGGACCGCCGGCGTTGGTCACCACGATGTCGAAGTCCGGCCCGGGGCCGCCCGGCGCTTCGAGCGCGGCCTGCCTGCCTGGCTCGGTGGTGATGTCGCAGGCGACGGCGATGACCTTGCCTGCCTGGCCGCCCGATTGCCGGGCCTGGTTTTCGGCGTCCTTGCGCAGCGCGGACGCCGCGTCCTGCAAGACGCCGTCGTTGCGCGCGTTGATGACGACGTTGACGCCGTTCTGCAGCAGCGCGCTGGCGCAGCCATAGCCGAGCCCCTTGCTGGCGCCGCATACCAGCGCCCACCGTCCTGCAATGCCGAGATCCATGTGTGTCTTCCTTGGGTTGGATGGCCGGTCCGAGCGGGAACGGGCCTGAATTACGAAAAGCGTGGGGGGCGCCGCCGTCAGCCTGCGGCCGGGCCGGCGCGCGCCGCCGGCACTGCGTCGACCAGCTCCCAGGCCTGGCGCAGCATCTCGTAGGCCTGGCGCGCGGGCGAGTCGTCCGCATGCGGGCGTATCCACAGGTGATAGGTCATCTCGGGCAGCGGCGGCAGGCCGTCGGCCTCGTCCAGCATGCGCATGTCGGGCGCGAGCAGGTCGATGCTGCGCGGGGTGACGCCCAGTCCGGCGCGGATCGCCGCCTTGATGCCGACCAGGTCGGGCACGATGCGCGTGACCGTCCAGCGTATATGGTGCTGCTCGAGCGCCGCCAGGGCCATTTCGCGATAGATGCTGGAGCCGTCGGCCAGGATCAGCGGCAAGGCCTTGTCGGGGCGGTGCACATAGTCCGCGGCGCATAGCCAGACCACCGGCGAGCGTTTCAGGATCAGCCCCTCGAATTCCTGGTGAAAGCGGGCCGAGATGGCCATGTCGATTTCGCCGCGCTGCAGCAGCTCGAACAGCCGCGGCGCGCGGTCTATGCAGACGTCGATGTTCAACTGCGGCAAGGCCTGGCTGGCCTGCCGCAGGATGGAGGGCAGCAGGGTCTCGACGGCGTCGTGCGGCGAGCCGATGCGCAGCGTGCCCTGCAGGCGTTCCTGGAAAACGCGGAAGACCTCGTCGTTGAGCGCCAGCACCTGGCTTGCGTACTTGAGCATCTTCTGCCCGTCCTCGGTCAGGACGCGGCTGCGCCCCTGCTTCTCGAACAGGGCGGTGCCCAGCGTCGCTTCCAGCTGATGCATCTGGTGGGTAATGGCCGGCTGTGTCTTGAACAGCTTTTCCGCGGTGGCGGAAAAGCTGCCGGTCTGCGCAATGGTCACCAGAGTGCGCAACTGCTGCATGTCCAGATGGCGCACGGATCGTATCCCCTGTCTTGATTTATTAATCATTTTAATGGTTCAGGAAAATCTTTCATTAGTAGACGCTGCGCCGGCTACCTAGAATTCCTCTCGTTGTCTGTGCCCGCCGCATGCGCGGGCGCGCATTTCGCTCCTGCCCGGGCGGCGCCTGTCGCGCCGCGGGCAGGTCCGTCCGAACACTTTCACTTCTGCAGGTGCTCATGAAGTTCGATACGCTGCTGACCCATGGCGGTCGCGACCCGAAGGCGCACAAGGGGATGGTGAACACACCTGTCTACCGCACCTCAACCGTTGTATTCGAGTCCATGGCCGAGTACAAGGCAACCCGTGGCGCGAAGTTCGACCACGTACGCTACGGGCGGCTCGGCACGCACACCGTGAAGGAGCTGGAGAACCTGGTGGCCGCCATCGAAGGCGGCCATCGGGCGGTTCTCACGCCCTCGGGCGTTTCGGCCATCGCCACGACCCTCAATACCCTGGCCCGTCCGGGCTCGCACATCCTGGTGCCAGACAACGTCTATTACCCCTGTCGCGAGTTCTGCGAAAAGGTGCTGGCGCCGCGCGGCGTGCGCGTCGAGTACTACGCCGGTTCGGAGGTCGAGCGCCTGGTCCGCCCCGATACCTCGGTCGTGTACTGCGAGAGCCCTGGTTCGCTGACCATGGAAATGCAGGATTTCGCCCGCATCGCCGCCGCCGCGCATGCGGTCGGCGCCAAGGTGGTGGCCGACAACACCTGGGCGACGCCGGTATTCCTGCAGCCGTTCGAGCACGGCATCGACGTCTCCATCCATGCCGCCACCAAGTACCTGGTGGGCCATTCGGACGTGATGATGGGGACGGTGACGGCGCATGACCCCGAGCTGTGGCTGGCCATCCGCACGGAAGCGGCCGCGCAGGGCCTGTCCATCAGCCCCGACGACGCCTATCTGGCCACGCGCGGTATCCGCACGCTGGGGGTGCGCATGGCGGCGCACTACCGCAACGCGCTGGACGTGGCGCAATGGCTGGCCGGGCATCCACGGGTGGCGCAGGTGCTGTATCCGGCGCTGCCGCAGCACCCCGACCACGCGCTGTGGCGCCGCCAGATGCGCGGCGCCTCGGGCCTGCTGACCCTCGAACTGGAGCCCTGCAGCCTCGAGCAGCGCGACGCCTTCATCGACCGGCTGACGCTGTTTGCCATCGGCGCGAGCTGGGGCGGCTACGAGAGCCTGGTGCTGCCGGCCGATACCGCCGGCAAGCGCAGCCTGGCGGGCAGGGACTATGCCGGGCCGCTGGTGCGGCTGCATATCGGATTGGAAGATGTCGAAGACTTGAAGCGCGACCTGGACCAGGCGCTGCGCCGGGAGGATTGAACCGTGTCGAAAATACAAGACTTGTTGTCCGGCATGCAGCCGGGAACCGTGGCGCATGACTACCTGCCGGTGGGCACCATGAGCTCGGGCATGGCCATCGCCATCCCGGTGACGGTGATCAAGGGGGCGGCGCCGGGACCTTGCCTGTGGGTCAATGGACAGGTGCATGGCAATGAACTCAACGGCGTGATCGCCGCGGTGGAGCTGGGCCGCCGGGTGGATCCGGCCGCGCTGTCGGGCAGCCTGGTCATCACGCCCACGGCCAACCCCCTGGGGCTGGACAACCGCACCAAGACGGCGCCGCAGGATCTGCAGGACCTGGACCAGACTTTCCCGGGCAATCCGCAGGGGATGGTGACCAACCATATGGCCCATGCCCTGTTCCAGGAAGTTCGGGCGGTGGCCTCGTGCCTGGTGAACATGCATACGATGGGCTCGATCCACGACAGCAAGCCGTACTGTGTCTACAAGGTCTTTCCGGGCAGCGCGGTCACCGAGGCGCAGCTGCTGCGCATGACCTCGTTCTTCGAACCCTCGGTCAGCTGCCGCATGGACGTGGGCGGCGCGGGCGAACTGCCCGGCAACATTGCCGGCGGGCTGGATTACCAGTGCCTGGCCATCGATGTGCCGGCCTTCATGGTCGAACTGGGCCAGGGCAGCTGGTACACGCCGGAGAACGTCGAGCAGGCGCTGACCGGGCTGCTGCGCCTGGCGAGCCACCTGGGCCTCATCGACGAAAGCGGCGTATCCGCCGGCGCTCCCGCGCCCGCCAGCGTGCGCCGGGTCACCCGGCGCCGCTGGGTGATGGCGCGCCATGGGGGCTTGTTCCTGGCGGCCGGGCGGGCCGGCCAGATCGTGCCGGCCGGCGCGCCGCTGGGCCGCATCGTGGATTTGCATGGCGCCGGGGTGGAGGCCGTCAGCCTGGATACCGATTGCATCGTCATCGGCATGCGACGCGATCCGGTGGTGCACACCGGCGACCGCGTGGCGTTCGTGGCAACGCAATGGGACCAGGCCGATATCGGCGCCGGCTGAGGCGCGGCGCCGCGATACCCGTCCATTCCGATTCGAGCAGGTCCGGCGCCGCGGGCGGCGCCGGTGGTTGCGTTCGGCCCGCGCCCGCGGCGCGTGGCCTTTTTCAACGAAGAACAGAGGGGAATACCATGCAACATACTCTCGCGAAGTATCTGGCCGCCGCCGTCGCGGTACTGCCCTGGACCGCCGGGGCGCAGGACAAGGCCGCCAAGCCCTGGCAGCCGGACGGCCCGGTGACGCTCATCCTGGGCTATGGCGCGGGCGGCGGGCACTATGCCCTGGCGCAGGTGCTCCAGGCCCGCATGGCCGAGGAACTGGGCCAGCCGCTGATCGTCATGCCCAAGCCGGGCGCCGGCGGATTGATCGCGACCGACTTCGTCGCCAACGCGCGGCCCGACGGCCGCACCATCACCTGGTCCGGGCCGGGCGTGCTGACGATCTGGCCGCAGTTGCGCCAGATTTCCTATGACCCCAAGAAGCTGACCCCGGTCAACCTGCTGGTCCAGATGGGCTACATGCTGGTGACCAAGCCGGGAGAAAGCCGCTGGAACAGCGTGCAGGACGTGATTGACGGCAGCAAGAGCGGCGACGTGACGTATTCGTCGGTGGGCGTGGGCACCTCGAACTCGATGACCGGCCATTTGCTCAATGCCATGACCGGCAGCCGGCTGCGCGAGATCGGCTACAAAGGGGGCGGCCCGGCGCTGATGTCCACCATGGCCGGCGAGACCGATATCGGGTTCGGCGATACGGCCACCCATGAGCTGATCGCCGCCGGCCGGCTGCGCGCCATCGCCACCACCACCCGCCAGCGCGAGCCGCGTTTTCCCGACGTGCTGACGGTGGCCGAGACCGTGCCGGGCTACGAGGTGACCAACTGGCTGGGCGTCATCGCGCCGCCGGGCACGCCGCAGCCCATCGTGGATCGCTACCAGCAGATCTTCGCCAAGCTGATGGCCGAGCCGGAGATCGCCAAGCGCGTCAAGGAACTGGGCATGACGCCCGACGTCGGCACGCCGCAGGCATTCAGCGAGCTGATCGATTCGGAGACGCAGCTGTGGAAGCGCCTGATCCGCGACCAGAACATCAAGGTTGAGTAAAGCATGCCGACAGGAGAGAAGACGATGACTACGATGCAACAACGTTACGATGCGGTGAAAGACGCCATGGCGCAGATCGGCCGTCTGGCTGCGCAGCTCGACGGCGAGGCGCTGCGCGAGGCGATCGGCCCGGTGCTGGTCGCCCTGGGCGAGCGCGACGAGCTGTTTCCGCGCGATGAGTTCCCGATCCGGGCCGGCAAGCCCGGCGGGCTGTATCAGTTGTGGCGCGGCGAGAGCGGCGACCTGGCCCTGTATGCGTCGGCGGGCAAGACCGGCAAGAAGCAGCCGCCGCACGATCACACCACCTGGGCGGTGATCGCCGGCGTGTACGGCGAAGAGCACAACGTGTTCTTCGAACGCACCGACGATGGCTCGCGCGCCGGTTTCGGCACGTTGCGCCAGATCGACGCCCTGACCGTGGTCCAGGGCAACGCCGCGCGCCTGAGCGGCGAGGTGTTCCACACGATCGAAGTCGTGTCCGAGGAAGATTCGCTGCACCTGCACCTGTATGGCCGCGCGCTCGATACGCTGAGCGGACGCATCAATTTCGCCACGGAAGAAGGCGGCGCCTATACCCGCTTCATGGCGGTGCCGGAAACCTACGCGCCCTGGATCGCGCCGCGCGATTTGTACGAGATGCTGACCGACGGCGGCGAGCTGGCCATCCTGGACGTGCGCGAGAACGGCGTCTATACCCAGGGGCACCTGTTCCATGCCGCGTCCATGCCGTTGTCGGTGTTCGAGCTGCGCGTCGACGACGGACTGCCGTCGCCGCACGTGCGCATCGTGGTGATCGACGACGCCGACGGCCTGGCCGAGCAGGCGGTGCGCCTGCTGCATCAGCGCGGCTACCACAACGTGGCGGTGCTGCAGGGCGGACAGCCGGGCTGGAATGCTGCCGGCCTGCCGGTATATACCGGCGTTTTCGTGCCCAGCAAGGCTTTTGGCGAAGTGGCCGAGCACGTCTACGGCACGCCCAGCATCAGCGCCGTCGAGCTCGACGCGCTGCGGCGCAGCGAGGAGGTGCTGGTGCTCGACAGCCGCACCGAACAGGAATTCAACCTGATGTCGGTGCCGGGCGCCTATTCGTGCCCGGGCGCCGAGCTGGTGGCGCGTGCGCTGGACCATGCCGGCCCCATCGTCGTCAACTGCGCCGGCCGTACCCGCTCCATCATCGGCGCGCAGTCGCTGCGCAACGCCGGCAAGACAGACGTGCGGGCCCTGGAAAACGGCACGATGGGCCAGCACCTGGCCGGCCTGCCGCTCGAACGCGGCAAGTCCGCCAGCTACCTGGACCGCCCGGTCGCCGCCGGCGCCGCGCAGGCGGCGCAGGCGTGGGCGCTGGGCATGTCCATCGCCACGCTGGACGCGGGCGAATTGCACGACATGCTGTCCAACCCCTATCGCACCACGTACCTGTTCGACGCACGCGATCCGTCCTGCTCGTCGCGGGCGACCCTGCCGCGCGCGGTGGCCGCGCCCGGGGGACAGCTGGTCCAGCAGACGGATTACTACGCGCCGGTGCGCAATGCGCGCATCGTGGTGTTCGACACCGACGGCGTGCAGGCGCCGATGACCGCCGGCTGGCTGCACCAGATGGGCTGGGAAGTCTATCTGCACCGGCCCGAGGCAACGGCGCTGGTCGCGCCGCCGCGCGTCGAGTACGACGACGAGCGTGGCGTGCCGGTCGAGGCCGTCGCGGCCGACGCCGTGATCATCGACGTGGGGGATTCGCGTACCTATCGGGCCGGCCACCTGGCCGGCGCCGCCTGGGCGCCGCGCTCGCGCCTGCCGGCCTTGCTGGCGCAGCGCAAGCCCGCCGGGCCGCTGCTGTTCACGTGCGCGGACGGTCGGGTCTCGCGGCTGGCGGCGGCCGACGCCGCCGCGCAGGGCTACCAGGCCGCCTACCTGAAGGGAGGCACCGCGGCGCTGGGCGCGGACCGGCTGCGCGGCGACGCGCCGCAGTTCCTGACCGAGGCGATCGACGTCTGGTACCGCCCCTATGACCGCGAGACCGGCATCGAGGAAGCCATGCACCAGTACCTGAGCTGGGAAACCGGCCTGCTGGACAAGGTCCGGTCCGACCCCACCGTGGCGTTTCGCATCTGAACGCGGCGACGGCCCCGCGCGCTTGCGCGCCGGGGCCGTCGCGGCCGGCAGGCGAGCCCGGACTGCTCAGCTGGGCGTGATGCCGGCCGCTTCCACGAACGATTTCCAGCGCTGCTTGTCCTGCTGCACGAAGGCGTCGATTTCGGCGGGGGTGGCCGGCGGGTAGGTCAGAAAGCCCTGGTCCACGTAGGTCTTCTGTACCGAAGGCTTGGCGATGGTCTGCCGGAACTCGTGGTTCAGCTTCTGGACGATCTCCGCCGGCGTCTTGCGCGGCGCGAACACCGCATGCCAGGTGACGACTTCGTAGTCGCTGCCGATCACGCTGGCGATCGTCGGCAGCTTGGGGGCCCAGGGCAGGGGCTCGGCGCTGGAGACGGCCAGGGCGGTCAGCTTGCCGGCCCTGACCAGCGGGTCGACGACCGACCAGGCATCGATGTGGAAGGTATTGCGTCCGGCCGCCAGGTCGGACATCGCCGTCATGTCCTTGTAGGGGACATGCAGCACGCCCGGCGCGCCGATCTTCTTGGTGAAGATCGCGCTGGCGATGTGGCTGGACGTGCCGATGCCATACGAGCTGTAGCTGCACTGCTGCTGGTTCTTGCGCAGGTAGTCGATGAAGGCCTGCGGGGTCTTGATGCCCAGGCCGGCGTTGACCACTAGCACCAGGGGCAGCTTGGCGGTGCGCGAGACGGCCGCGAAATCCTTGTCGGGATCGAAGGGCAGGGTGCGGTAGACGTACGGGTTGATGCAGAACGGCGTGGCCGTGGAATAGAGCAGGGTGGTGCCGTCGGGGCGGGAAATGCCGACCTGGCGGGTGCCGATGTTGCCGGCGGCGCCGGGCTTGTTCTCGACGATGAACTTGCCGCCCAGGCGTTCGCTGACGTCATTGACCAGCAGGCGGGCTATGACATCGGTGCTGCCGCCCGAGCCGTACGGCACGACGACGGTGACCGGACCGGCGGGGTAGGCGCCCGCCTGCGCCAGGGCAAGCCGGGGCAGGGCGGCGGCTCCGCACAGGCCGGTCAGTACTCTCAATGCATTGCGACGCTGATTGTTCATGGAGCGCTCCATAGATATTTTTCCGGTTCGCTTCGGCGGCCGGGGCATCGGGACGGTGCGAGGCCCTGGCCGGGTGGATGAGCGAGAACCGGTGTCTGCGCCCGCTGTTCAGCGGGCCCTCCAGTGGTCGTAGGCATCCCGCGCCTGGTACCAGCTGCCGATCGCGAACAGGAACCACGGGTTGCCGAAGTAGAAAGGATGGCCTGGAATTTCCCCCATATCGAATGCGTTGATCGGTTCGCCCGACTGCGTGGCGATCTTGCGGCCGACGCAGTGGCCCAGGTAGCTCATCATGGCCACGCCGCTGCCATTGCAGCCCAGCGCGTAATGCAAGCCGTCGGCGCCGCCGATGTGGGGCATCGAGTCCAGCGTCATGGCGACGTTGCCGCCCCAGCTGTGGGTGATGCGCGTGCCGGCCAGTTGCGGAAAGCGCTTGAGCATGGCGCGGTACAGCAGCCGGGCGGTGGTCGCCTCGTCGGTGGGCACGAAGCGCGCGCGCCCGCCGAACAGCAGCCGCCGCCCGTCCGGCGAGAGCCGGTAGTGGTTGACGACGCGGCGCGACTCGGACACGGCCCGATTGGTCGGCAGCAGGCTGGCGGCGAGGTCCGGCGGCAGCGCTTCGGTGGCGATCATGTGGGTGCAGACCGGCACGATGCGGCGCTTCAGGCCGCCGAGGTTGGCGCCCGTATAGCCGATGGTGGCGATGACCACCTGGCCGGCCCGCACGGTGCCCCGCGCGGTATGGACGTCATAGCCGCCGGCGCGGCGCTCGATGCGTTCGACCGGCGTGCGGCCAAGCACGCGCGCGCCCGCGTCGCGTGCCGCCCGCAGCATGCCGCCATAGAGCTGGGCGGGTTGCAGGTGGCCGGCGTGCTCGATCAGCGCGGCGCCGTGGTACACGGACGAGCCGATCTCGGCGGCCAGCTCCTCGCGCGGGATCATGCGCGCCTGCGATCCGGTGCAGGCATTGAGCTGGTCCAGGCGCGCCTGCCAGCTCTGGTAGTGCGCGGGCACCCACATGGTGGTGAGCCGCCCCGTGCGGCGCCAGCCGCACTCGATGGCGTACCGTTCGATCAATGATTCGACATAGGCCATCGAGGCCGCGGCGTCGCGCAGCCGCGCGGCCAGGCGCTCGGCGCGCTGGCCGGCGCTTTCGCCGACCGCGGCGAGCGCCTTCTTCTGCACGTTGACGCCGCCCGACACCTGCCCGCCGGAACGGGTGCTGGCGCCTTCGCCGGGACGGCCGGCCTCCAGCACCACGGCCTCGATGCCGGCCTCGCGCAGGGCCAGGGCGCAGCACACGCCGGTGTAGCCGCCGCCCACGATGGCCACGTCGGCGCTGGCCGGCAGGGTGTCCTCGCCGCATTCGGGCGGCTCGTAGCCCTCCCACCAGTAGGGCCGCCGGCGAAAATCCGGCGCAAAGATGTCCCTGGACGCGGCCATGTTCGGCTCCCGCATGGCTGCGCGCTCAGGCGGCCGCGCCGCTGGCCGCGGCAATCGCCTGCGGCGAGGGCAGGTCCGCGTAGCGCTGGCTCAATTGCGCATAGAGCCGCTCGATATCCTGCGCGCCGCCGTCTTGCGGCGGCGCCGAGCCGGCCAGCGCGGCGAACATCTGGTGCTTGACGAAATGCCGCCAGCTGATGGGCAGCGCCGCCATGATGCGCGTCATCGCGTCGTAGCGCGCCGGCGTCCAGACCGCCTCGAAGCGCGAGCGGCCCGGGCCATGGTCGAAATGGGCCTGGCCGCCCCGGTCGGCGCGGCGCAGTTCGCGGGTGGCCGCCTCGTCCACGCTGAGGTCCGCGCGCACCGCGACGCCATAGGCCTCGCGGGCGCGCTGGCGCGACACGAAGCCGCAGCGCACGTCTTCCACCACCTGCTCGATCGGCCGTTCGTAGGGATGGCCATAGCCGCCGCCGGCCGGGCCCTGCAGGCGGATGACGTCGCCCGGGGCGCAGTTCACCAGGTCGCTGTTGCGCAGCTCCTCCGGCGCGTCGGAGTCGGGGTTGCGGATGAAGCGCGAGTTGGCGCCCGCCTTGCCGCCCATGACGCCCCAGGCCGCCAGCTCGGAGCGGTTGCGGTTGCGCGCCGTGACCACGCCGTTGGGCGCCAGCAGCCGGAATTCCATCGTGGCCGCGTTGCCGCCGCGCTGGCGGCCGGCGCCGCCGGTGTCCGGCACCAGGCCGTAGCGGATGATTTCGATCGGCACCTCGGCCTCGTTGATCTCCACCGGCGTGTTCTTCAGGAACGCGTTGTTGGCGCCGCAGCCTTCGACGCCGTCATGTTCCGGTCCGCCGCCGGCGCCGCCGCCGCACGGGCCGATCGACGACAGCACCTGGCGGCCCTCGCGCGTGGCGGTCTTGACGTTGAGCAGGGTCGAGCCGCCGGCCGGGCAGGCCGGCAGGCGATCGGGCATGGCGCGGCTGAAGACGCCGAAGGTGCAGGCCTGGATGACCGCCGCCATCAGGCTGCGCATGCCCACGGCCGCCGGCGCCTGCGGATTGACCACCGTGCCTTCCGGCAGGACGGCATGGCAGGGCCGTACGCTGCCGGCGTTGAGCACGTTGCGCGGCGCCAGGGTATGCATGACGTAGATCAGGCCGACCGTGATCACCGAATGGTGGCCGTCGCCTCCGGTGGGTACGTTCAGCGACGAGGCGACCTGCGGGTCGCTGCCGGTGAAATCCAGCTCCAGTTCGTCGCCGCGCACGCGCAGCGTGATCTGGATGCGGCACGGGTAGCCGCCCACGGTATCTTCGTCGGCGTACTCGGCGAAGCGGTACTCGCCGTCCGGGATCTCGCGGATCAGGGCGCGGGTCTGTTGCTCGGCGTAATCGAGGATGGCCTCGGCGCCCTGCATGAATTCGTCCACGCCGAACCGGTCGATGATCTCGTGCACCTTGCGCTCGCCGACATTGAGCGCGGCGATCTGGGCGTTGAGGTCGCCGCGGTTCTGCTCCGGCATGCGCACATTGACTTCCATGATGCGCAGCACTTTCTCGTCGATGACGCCGTCGCGCGCCAGCAGCATCGGCGGGATGCGCAGGCTCTCCTGGTGGACTTCGGTCAGGGTGCGCGACAGCGACGCCGGCACGGCGCCGCCCATGTCGGTATTGTGGATGTGGCTGCCGACGAAGCAGACCAGGCGGCCGTCGCGGAACACCGGCTTCCAGACGTGCATGTCCGGGGTATGGGTGGCCACGAAGCCGCTGTACGGATCGTTGGTGAGATAGATGTCGCCTTCGCGATAATCGTCGAACATGGCGATGACCCGGCCATAGTCCAGCCCGGTGTACCAGGTCGCGCCGAAGGTCTTGGGCGAGGCGAAGGTCTTGCCCGCCGGCGTCATCAGCTGCGCCGAGAAGTCCTCGGTTTCCTTCACGAAGGTCGAATAGGCGGTGCGCATCAACGTATAGCCCATCGCCTCGGCGGCGGCGGTGCAATGGTTGGCGAGCACTTGCAGGCGGAAATTGTCCACGGTCACGACGCGGCTCCTTCGGTGATGCGCAGATTGGCGTACTCGTCGACCCGGCATGCATAGTCGGGCGGGATGACGGTAGTGCAGTCGTCCTGGGTCACGATGGCCGGGCCGGTGAACTGCTGGCCCGCCGCCAGGGCGGTGCGCGCGTACAGCGGCACCTCGTGCCAGGCGCCGTCCAGCCAGACGCGTACCTTGCGTTCGGCGCGCGGCGCGCCGGGGCGCAGCGCATGGCGCGGGAAGGCGGGCTTGTCGTTGTTGCCGGCGATGACCACGCGCAGGCTGACGATCTGAACCGGAGCCTGTTCGTCGGCGTGCCCGTACAGGCGCCGGTGCATGTCGTGGAAGGCCTGGCCCACCGCCTGCACGTCGCCGGCCTCGATGTGGATCGGGTCCAGCACGGTATCGATCTCGTACGACTGGCCGCGATAGCGCATTTCGGCCGAGTACACCAGCTCGGCCTCCTCGGCGTGTCCCTGTTCCTGCGCCAGCCATTGGCGCGCGCGCCCGGCCAGGGTGGCGAATTCGTCGCACACGAAGGCCAGCCGGTCGGCGCTGAGGTCGGTGTACACGGTCTTCAGGAAGTCGCTCTTGAGGTCGGCGATCAGGCCGCCCAGCGCGCTGAGGGTGCCGGGCGAGGGCGGCACCACGATCTCGCGGACCTTGAGCTCGCGCGCCAGGAAGCAGCCCAGCATCGGGCCGGCGCCGCCGAAGGCCAGCACGGCATACTCGCGCGGATCGATGCCGTAGCGCGACACCAGGCCGCTGACCTCCGAATACATGCCGGAGACGGCGATCTGGATGATGGCCTCGGCCGTTTCCTCGATGCCGCGGCCCAGCCTGTCGGCCAGCTCGCCCACCGCCTGGCGCGAGGCGTCGGCATCGACCGTGACGGCCTGGTAGCCCAGTTCGGAATGGCCGACCAGCCCGCAGCAGACGAAGGCGTCGGTAATGGTGGCGCGCGTGCCGCCGCGCCGATAGCAGGCGGGGCCCGGATGCGAGCCCGCGCTTTCCGGGCCCACCTTGAGCACGCCCAGCGGGTCCACCCAGGCAATGGAGCCGCCGCCTTCGCCCACCGAGGACACCGAGACGGACGGGATGTAGATCTGGAAATCGCCGATCAGCTCGCCCACGCCGTATTGCGGCTTGCCGTCGACGATGACCGCGATGTCGGCGCTGGTGCCGCCGATGTCCAGGCTCAGGCAGCGCGGCAGGCCGGCCGTTGCCGCGACGTGGCTGGCGCCGATGACGCCGGCGGCGGTGCCCGACAGGATCATCTGCACGCAATCGCGCTTGCCCTGCTCGGCGGTCATCACGCCGCCGTTGGATTTGGTCAGGCGCGGCTCGGGCTGCACGCCGGCGTTCTTCAGCGCCTGCTGCAGCGATGTCAGGTAATGGGCGACGCGCGGCTGCACATAGCCGCCGATCACGGCGGTGATGGTGCGCTCGTACTCGCGGATGATGGGCCAGGTCTCGCTGGAGCACGACACCGGCAGGCCGGGCGCCAGCGCTTCGGCGATTTCACGCACGCGCAGTTCATGCGCCGGGTTGCGGTAGGCGTGCAGCAGCGAGACCACGATGCCTTCGGCGCCCGCGTCCAGCGCCTGCCGGACCGCGCGCTCCACGCTGGCCTCGTCCAGCGGCGCGCGCACCGTGCCGTCAGGGCCCATGCGCTCGGCGATGCCGAACACCATGCTGCGCTTGACCAGCGGCGCGGGCCGCCGCGACAGCAGGTGATACATGTCGGGGGTTTTCAGCCGCGCCAGCTCGAGCACGTCGCTGAAGTTCTCGGTGGTGAACAGCGCCAGCTTCAGGCCCTTGCGCTGGATGACCGTATTGATGCCGACCGTGGTGCCGTGCGTGAAATACGTGATCTGCTCGGGCTGGATGCCGTAGCGCTCGCCCAGCATGCGCACCCCGGCGATGACTTCTTCGCCGGGTTGGTCGGGCCGCGAAAAGACCTTGAGACTTTTGATTTCACCGCTGTCTTCGTCGAATACGGCGAAATCGGTGAATGAGCCGCCGATATCGACGCCTACCCTGTACCCCATGGTGCCCCCATCGATGTCGCGCAAAGCCGATAAACGCTTGCAAAGTGCCCGCGAGCCGTTTAAACTTTCCGCTAGGTGAACAACATTTTCATGAAGTGGTCAAATGAATGATAATCGCTCGGTCCAGAGGTGTCTAGCGCTGCTGCGCAGTTTCCGCAGCGGCCCGGGGCAATCGCTCACCGCCTTGTCCAAGGCGGTCGACCTGCCGCATTCCACCGTGCTGCGCTTTCTGACCACGCTCGAGAGCGAAGGCTATGTGCGCAAGGAAGGCACGTTGTGGTCGTTGACGCCCCAACTGCTGGAGATCGGCTTTGCCGCGCTGGCCAACACCGGGGTCAACGATGTGATCCAGTCCGCCCTGCAGGAGCTGGCGGACCAATGCGCGGGCACGGCCAACATCGGCGAGCGCAGCAAGAACGACGTCATCATCATCGCGCGGGCCAGCTCGGAAGCCGAGCGGCGCAAGATCCTGGTGGTCAATCTGCGCGTGGGCAATGCGCTGCCGCCGGCCAGCGCGCTGTGCTCGGCGCTGGACCTGCCCGAAGACCAGTGGGCGATCGCCCGGTACCCCGAGCGCAAGGTCACCACCGTGGGGGTTGCGCTCTTCTCCAGCCAGGCGCGCGGTCTTTCATTGGGCCTGTCCGTCAACGACGACGACTACGACATGCCGCGCATCGAGGCCGAGGTGTTGCCGCGCCTGCGTGCGCAGCGCGATCACATCCGGCGCCTGATGAGCCTGGGCGAGATGTAGGCCTGCGCCACTATTCCCCTGGTTGCAGCATGGGTTGCGCGGCATGGCGCGGGCCGGCCGCATTGTTTGATGGCGCGCAAACGGGCGAGCCGCGCTCCTTTCCCTTTGCGCGCGCGGGGGCGTAAAGTAGGGATTGCCCGATGCGCGGTCGCGCGTCGCACAATGTGTTGATGGAGGACGTTATGTTCAAGCAGGTATTGGGTGGCATGGCCTTGATGGCGGCGTTCAGCGCGCCGGTTCTCGCGGCCGAATGCTCGGTGGACATTGCCGGCACGGACCAGATGCAATTCGACAAGAAGGCCATCGAGGTCAGCAAGTCGTGCAAGCAATTCACGGTCAACCTCAAGCACACCGGCAAGCTGCCCCGCAACGTGATGGGGCACAACTGGGTGCTGACCAAGACGGCCGACATGCAGGCGGTCGAGAAGGATGGCATAGCCGCGGGCCTGGACAACCAGTACCTGAAGGCCGGCGATACGCGCGTGCTGGCGCACACCAAGGTGCTGGGCGGCGGCGAGTCGGATTCGGTGACGTTCGACGTGGCCAAGCTGGCCGCGGGCGATGACTATACGTTCTTCTGCTCGTTCCCCGGCCATGGCGCCCTCATGAAGGGCACCCTCAAGCTGGTCGACTGAGCGCCGGCGCGGACCCTGGCGCCGCCGCCGGGGCGCGCTGTCAGGCGGCCTGGCGCAGCGGCCGGACCGTATAGGCGCAGCGGCGCGCGCCGGCCAGGATGTGCTCGGCCCGCTCGACCCGCGCCTGCGGGCCGATGATCTCGCGAAACAGGTCCAGTTCGCTGCGGCAGAAGGCCATGCAGGCTTGCGCGGCCGCACAGATGGGACAGTGATTCTCCACCAGCAGGTAGCCATCGTCGGTGGCGACCAATTCGGCCATGTAGCCCTCGCGGCTGCGCACGGCTACCAGGCGCTCCAGGCGCTCGCGCAGGCCGTCGGCGCCTTGCATGGCCTCGGCGTAGCTGGCGCGCATGCTGGCCTCGCGCGCGCCGATCAGCTTGTCTATCCCGCTTTCACCGAAGACCTGGCGCACCGCGCCCAGCATCTGCACCGTCATCTCGGCGTGCATGTCGGGAAAGCGCGCATGGCCGGCCTGCGTCAGCCGCCATATCTGGGTGGGCCGGCCGCGGCCGGCCGAACGCGTTTCGGCGTCCACCAGGCCTTCGACCTGCAGGCGCGCCATCTGCTGGCGCACCGCCTCGGCCGTCACGTCCAGCACCTCGGCGATGGCCGCGATGCCTTGCGGGCCGCGCGTCTTGAGCGTCATGAGAATGCGCTCGGCCGGTTGGTGCGGAACCCAGTGCGTGCTGACAGAGGCGGATTGATCGGACATGGCGGTTGGGCGTCTCAGGGGCTGGCCGGCAGGGCGGCGGTGCGGGCGGAACGGGCGGGCGCGGCGGCGTCGGTATTCCAGCCTCCGCCCAGGGCCTTGTAGAGCGCGACCAGGCTGGTATAGGACTCCGACTCGGATTGCGCCACGGCATCCTGTGCGCGCAAAAGAGTACGCTGCGCGTCCAGCACCGTCAAATACGGCGCGGCCCCTTCACGATAGCGCGTTTGCGCCAGGTCGGCGGTGCGCTGGCTCTGCGTGGCGCTGTCAAGCAGGTCGCGCAGCCGCTGCTGGTTCTGTCCATAGCGCGTCAACGCGCCTTCCACTTCCTCGATGGCCTGCAGCGCCACCTGTTCGTAGCGCGCCCGCGCCGCGTCGTGCCGGGCCTGGCCCGCGCGCAGCTGCGCCTGGACGCTGCCCAGGTGCAACGCCGGCCAGCTGATCGTCGGCGCCAGCGCGAAGGCCTTGCTGCTGGCCTGGCCCAGGTCGCCGCCGCGCAAGGCAATGAAACCGAGGAACCCGCCCAGGTCGATGCGCGGATACAGTTCGGCGGTGATGGCGCCGACGTCGGCGTTGGTGGCGGCCAGCAGGCGCTCGGCGGCGCGCACGTCGGGGCGGCGTTGCAGCAGCATGGCCACGTCGCCGATGGGCAATTGCGCGGCCAGCGGCGCCAGCGGCTGCTCCTGCCGCAGCTCGCCCAGCTCGGCCGGCCGCATGGCCGCCAGGACGGCGATGTGGTACTGGGCCAGGCGCCGTTGCGTCTCCAGCGGCGCGAGCAGCGCCCGCGTGCCGGCCAGCTCGGCCCGTGCGCTGGCCAGGTCGCCGGCATAGCCGCGGCCGGTTTCCACCAGCGCCGCGGTGACGCGCAGCGTCTCCTGCTGGGTGGCGAGGTTGGCGCGCGCCACGGCCAGCCGTTGCTCGGCGCCGCGCATCTCGAAATAGTTGCGTGCCAGCTCGGCCACCACCACCAGGCGCGTCTGGGCCAGGTCGGCGGCGGCGGCCTGGTCGCGCGCGGCCGCGGCCTCGGCCCGTCGCTGCAGGCGGCCGAACAAATCGATTTCCCAGGTCGCGTCGAAGCCCGCGCGGTAGCTTTGCGCGAGGTTGCGCTGGTCGGGGCCGGGGTTGATCTGCGACAGGCTGCGCGTGTAGCCGCCGGCCGCGGTCACGGTCGGCCAGCGGTCCAGTTCCTTTTCGTCGAGCGCGGCGCGCGCTTCGCGCAGGCGCGCCTGCGCCTGGCGGATATCGAGGTTGCGCGCCAGCGCCAGGCCGATCAACGCGTCCAGCCGGGCATCCTGCAACTGGCGCCACCATTCGCGTTGCAACCGGTCGGCCGAGAACAGCGCCTGTTCGGGGCTGGCCAGCTTCACCGGCGCGGGCGTGGGCGCCTGGTACTGCGGCCCCACGGCGCAGCCGGCCAGCGCCAGCGCGGCAAGCAGCGCGCCGGCGGTACGTGCAAAGGTCGTCGGGACGGGATGCGTCATGATGCGGTCTCGTGTGCGGGGGAGGCGGCGCCCGCCTGGGCGTCCAGCCGCGCCAGTTCGCGGGCGCGCGCGGATTGGCCGGCGGCGCGGTGGTCGCGCGCCAGCAGGGTGTACATGGTGGGCAGCACGAACAGGGTGAACAGGGTGCCCACCAGCATGCCCACCACGATCACCAGGCCGAGGCTGAAGCGGCTGTGCGCGCCGGCGCCGCTGGCGAACAGCAGCGGCACCAGGCCCACCACCATGGCGGCCGTCGTCATCAGGATGGGGCGCAGCCGGATACGCGCGGCCCGCTCCATGGCGGCGCGGCGGTCCAGTCCGGCATGCGCCTGCATCTCGTTGGCGAACTCCACCATCAGGATGCCGTGCTTGCTGATCAGGCCGATCAGGGTCACCAGGCCGATCTGGGTATAGATGTTGATGGTGGCCATGCCGAGCGCCAGCGGAATGAGCGCGCCGCAGATCGACATCGGCACGCTGACCAGGATGATCAGCGGGTCGCGCAGGCTTTCGTACTGGGCGGCCAGGACCAGATAGATGACGATGATGGCGAACAGGAACGTCACCACCAGCGCCGAGCCTTCCTGGCTGTACTGGCGCGCATCGGACTGCCAGTCATGGCTGAAGCCGGGCGGCAGCAGGCGCGCCTGTTCGGTAAGGAACTGCATCGCGTCGCCCATGGTCACGCCGGGCATGGGAATGGCCTGGAACGTGGCGGAATTCAGCTGGTCGAACTGGGTCAGCCGGTTGGGTTCGACGCCCATCGAGATCTTCACCAGCGTGGCCAGCGGCACCTGCGCGCCGCTGGCGCTCTTGACATAGAACTGGCCCAGCGACTGCGGCGTCAGGCGCATGCCGCGCGGGCTTTGCGGTATCACGTCGTACGAGCGTCCGTCCATGCCGAAGCGGTTGACGTAGTTCTCGCCCACCAGCACGGCCAGCGTATCGCCGATGGCCTTCATGGTGACGCCCAGGCTGTTGGCCTTGGCGCGGTCGATGTCCACCCGTACCACCGGATTGTTGTAGTCCAGGTCGCTGTCGACCACCATGAACAGGCCGCTTGCGCGCGCGGCGTGTTTCAAGGTTTCCATGGCGTCGTAGACCACGCGGTAGTCGGCCGCGCTCATCAGCACCATCTGCACCGGCAGGCCGCCGGTCGAACCGGGCAGCGACGGCAGCTGGAATGCGAAGGTGTTGCTGCCCTCGATCGCGTTGACGCGGTTCTGCAGATCGCCCTGGATCTCGTCGGCCGAGCGTTTGCGCGCCTGCCAGGTGACCAGGTTCACCCCGCCGATGCTGTTGGCCACGCCGTCCGAGCCGTTGATGAGCCAGCGGCCGTTCTGCTCGGGAATCTCCTGCATGACGGTGTCCCACTTCTGGCCGAACTTCTCGACGTAGTCGATATTGGCGTGCTGGGGTGACTTGGCGGCGGTCAGGATCATGGCCTGGTCTTCCGCGGGCGCCAGCTCGCGCTGCGCGCTGCCGTACAGCACCGGCAGGTTCGCCAGCACCACGACGGCGATCAGGCCGGTCACCCAGCGGTGGCGCAGCGAGACGTCGAGCACGCGCCCATAGGCGTCGCCCAGGCGCTGGAAGAAGTGCTCGGCCTTGCGCGCCATCCAGCCTTCGGAGACACGGCTGTTCAGCAGGAACGAACTCATCACGGGCGAAAGGGTCAGGGCGATCACGCCCGACACGCCCACGGCCGCGGCCAGCGTGAAGGCGAACTCCTTGAACAGCGAGCCGGTCAGCCCGCCCATCAGGCCGATGGGCGCGTACACGGCGGCCAGGGTGAGGGTCATGGCGATCACCGGCCCGGCCACCTCGCGCGCGCCGACCAGGGCGGCGTGCACCGGCGACTTGCCTTCCTCGATATGGCGGTGCACGTTCTCCACCACCACGATGGCGTCGTCGACCACCAGCCCGATGGCCAGCACCATCGCCAGCAGCGTCAACAGGTTGATGGAGAAGCCCAGGGACAGCATGATGGCAGCCGCGCCCAGCATGGACAGCGGAATCGTCACCACCGGAACCAGCACCGCGCGCAGCGAACCCAGGCACAGGAAGATCACCGCCACCACGATGAGGACCGCCTCGAGCAGCGTATTGCGCACTTCGTCGATCGAGGCGTTGATGAAGCGCGCCAGCTCGAACGGAACCTGCACTTCGACGCCAGGCGGCAGGTTCTGCTTGATGCCCGGCAGCAGGGCGTTGATGCGTTCGACGATGGTCAGGGGGTTGCCGACCGGCGTGGCGTTCAGGCCGAAGTAGACGGCCTTCTCGCCGTCCATGCGGGCGCTGGAGTCGTACGAGGCGGCGCCCAGCTCCACCGTGCCCACGTCGCCCAGCCGCACGATGGCGCCGTCGACCTGGCGCACCACCATGTCGCGGAAATCGGTCAGGCTGTTCAGGTCCGTGTTGACCTGGATGTTGGATACCACGTACAGCCCCTTGGTCTGGCCGGGCGCGGCCTGCACGTTGTTGTCGCGCAGCGCCTGCGCGATCTCGCCCGCCGAGATGCCGCGCGCGGCCATGCGGGCCGGATCGAGCCAGACGCGCATCGCCAGGGTCTGGCCGCCGTACAGGTCCACGCTGGCCACGCCGTCGATGGACGAGAGCTGCGGCAGCACCACGCGCTGCAGGTAGTCGGTCAGCGCGGGAATCGGCATGGTCTTGCTGGAAAAGCCCACGTAGGCCACCGACGTGGCCTCGCCCGAGGACTTGGCCAATACCGGGTCGTAGATCTCCTGCGGCAGCCGGTACTTGACCTGGTTGACCTTGGCCATGATCTCGGTGAGCGCCTTGTTGGAATCGGCGTTCAGCTTCATGCGCACGGTGATCAGGCTGCGCCCCTGGGTGGACGAGGACGAGAGATAGTCGATGTTCTCGACCGTCGCCACCGCTTGCGCGATGGGCTGGGTCACGAAGCCTTGCATCAGCTCGGGCGAGGCGCCCGGGTACTGGGTGGTGATGGTGATGGTGGTGTTTTCGGTCAGCGGGTATTGGCGCACCGGCAGCTCGCCGGTGGCGCGCAGGCCCAGCAGCAGGATCAGGGTGCTGACCACCAGGGCCAGCACCGGGCGGCGCACGAACAGGTCGGTGAATGTCATGGTCGGCCCCGATCAATGGCTGGCCAGCGCCGTGCCGCCGCCGGCGGCCAGCGTGTCCTGGCCGAAGACCTCGACCGCCGCGCCGTTGTGCAGCCGCAGCTGGCCCGAGGTCACGACCCGCTGTCCGGCCTGCAGCCCCTCGGTCACCACGATGCGGCTGTCCACCCGCTCGGCGGTCTTGAGGAACACTTGCCGCACCGTCGCGGGCCGGACGGTGTCGTCCACGACGTAGACCGAGTCGCCGTAGGCGCTGTAGCTCACCGCGGTTTCCGGCACGGTGATGACGCCGGGGCGTTCGGGCAGCGCCACGCGGGCATTCACGTACATCCCGGGCGCCAGCACGCCGTCGGGATTGGGCAGGGTGGCGCGCACCAGCAGGGTGCGGGCCTGTGCCGACACCTGCGGTTCTATGGTGCTGACCACGCCGTCGAATGCCCGGCCCGGATACGCATCCACGCCGACGCTGACGGCCTGGCCGGTCCTGATGTCGCGCAGCGCCTGTTCCGGCAGCGTGATGTCCGCGTACATGGTGCGCGCGTCGGTCAGCGACACGACCGGTTCGCCGGCGCGCACGAATTGGCCCAGGTCGACCCGGCGCACCCCCAGCACGCCGTCGAAAGGCGCCTTGACCTGCTTCTGCTCGACCAGGGCCTGCACCCGGCGCACCTCGCCGGCAGCCTGGTCGTAGGCGGCGCGGGCCTGGTCCAGCTGCTCGGCGGTGGCCGCCTGCTGCGGCACCAGGCGGCGCGTACGTTCCAGCACGCTGCGCGCGTTGCGCAGTTGCGCCTGCAGGCGGGCCAGGTCGCCCTGTTCGGGGGCATCGTTCAATTGCGCCAGCACCTGGCCGGCCCGCACTGCCTGGCCCGACTCGAAGGCGATCCGCGCGATGCGCCCGTCCACTTCGGCGGGAATGACCACCTGGCGGCTGGCCTGCAGCGTGCCGATGCCGGCCAGCGTGACCGGCAGCGGTCCCAGCGCCGCGGGGGCGGCCGCGACCTTGACGGGAGCCATCGTCCAGGCCGGCGCCGAGCCCGCGTCACGCAGGTACAGCCACGCACCTCCCGCTATTGCCACGGCGGCCACGATGCCGGCCGCCAGCGTCCCTTTCTTGCTTTTCATGACGCAACCTAATTATCAAAGAATATTCTTGGATAATTAGTCAAAGCGAGATTACCGTCAAGAAATTAAAGATAATCCGACAGACCTTGTGGGGTTATTGCGGGATTGGGTTTTGGGGGAGATTCAGTCTTGCGCGGCGGGTTCCGGCAGCGTGAACAAGCCGAGAAAGCGCGCAATGCCCGCGCGCGGGCCGCTGTAGCGTAGTTGCTCGGCCGCAACGGCGGCATCGAGGTCGCCATCGTCGTACACCAGCGCCGCCAGCGCGTTGGGGGAGGCTTCGATGGTCGCATCGGGCCGCGCCGGCGGCCGGCCGCGCAGCAGGGCGATCTGGCCGTTTTCCACCCGGGCCCAGAAATGCTGGCCGTTCAGCACCAGTTCGTAGGTGGCGGTCAGGCGGGCGGCCGCGCGCGGGTCGAACATGGCGCGAAACGACAGCACCAGCGAGTCCACGCTCAGCCCGGCCTCGCGCGGCAGGGCCGGCGAGCGAGCGCCCCATTTGCCCAGCTGGAGGATGACCGGCTCCAGCTCGCGGCCCCAGTCCGTCAGTTCGTAGACCCAGGCGCCTGCCGGCGGGTCCAGCTTGCGGCGGCGCAGCACCGCGACGGCCTCCAGCTCGGTCAGGCGCTGCGTCAGTACATTGGGGCTGATGCCTGGCAATCCCTTGCGCAGGTCGGTAAAGCGCTTGGGGCCGAGCAACAGCTCGCGCACGACCAGCAGCGCCCAGCGCTCGCCGACCAGATCCAGCGCATGGGCGCCCGCGCACCCATCTTCATAGCTTCGTTTGCCTGCCATGCCTGTGCCGCCGGGCTTGCCTGCCCGCCAGTATGCGGTTCCAAAATAGGACCATTGACTCCGCTATCAGGAGTATTGCGCCGATATTACCAGTCCGGCGCGCGAGGCGGCGCCACACCTAGGTGTGAAGATTCAATAGGTTGTATGCATGGTTCATCCGAACCGGATTTGAGAAACTGGAAATCGCCGATCCCCCAGTTCACTCAAGGAGCCCGGCCGGATGAACACCCATAAGCATGCCCGATTGACCTTCCTACGTCGACTCGAAATGGTCCAGCAATTGATCGCCCATCAAGTTTGTGTGCCTGAAGCGGCCCGCGCCTATGGGGTCACCGCGCCGACTGTGCGCAAATGGCTGGGCCGCTTCCTGGCTCAGGGCCAGGCGGGCTTGGCCGATGCGTCCTCGCGCCCGACGGTCTCGCCCCGAGCGATTGCGCCGGCCAAGGCGCTGGCTATCGTGGAGCTGCGCCGCAAGCGGCTGACCCAAGCGCGCATCGCCCAGGCGCTGGGCGTGTCAGCCAGCACCGTCAGCCGCGTCCTGGCCCGCGCCGGTCTGTCGCACCTGGCCGACCTGGAGCCGGCCGAGCCGGTGGTGCGCTACGAGCATCAGGCCCCCGGCGATCTGCTGCACATCGACATCAAGAAGCTGGGACGTATCCAGCGCCCTGGCCACCGGGTCACGGGCAACCGACGCGATACCGTTGAGGGGGCCGGCTGGGACTTCGTCTTCGTGGCCATCGATGACCACGCCCGCGTGGCCTTCACCGACATCCACCCCGACGAGCGCTTCCCCAGCGCCGTCCAGTTCCTCAAGGACGCAGTGGCCTACTACCAGCGCCTGGGCGTGACCATCCAGCGCTTGCTCACCGACAATGGCTCGGCCTTTCGCAGCCGCGCCTTCGCCGCGCTGTGCCATGAGCTGGGCATCAAGCACCGCTTTACCCGACCTTACCGCCCACAGACCAATGGCAAGGCCGAACGCTTCATCCAGTCGGCCTTGCGTGAGTGGGCTTACGCTCACACCTACCAGAACTCCCAACACCGAGCCGATGCCATGAAATCCTGGCTACACCACTACAACTGGCATCGACCCCACCAAGGCATCGGGCGCGCTGTACCCATCTCCAGACTCAACCTGGACGAATACAACCTATTGACAGTTCACACCTAGGCAGGTCCGGTGCCGTGTGTTAGTAATAGGGCCGGTACGGGGCTGCGAGGGCAGCCGATGACCATCGACCAGAGGCGCGCGCATGCAAAACGAACTCAAGCCGACCATCAACAAGCCGGTGTTCCTGACCTCGGCGCTGTTCATCCTGCTGCTGGTCGTCTTCACGATCGCCGCTCCGGCCACCGCCCAGGACTTCTTCAACGTGATCCAGGCCTGGATCCTGGGCAACGCCAGCTGGTTCTACATCCTGACCGTGGCCATCATCCTGCTGGCGGTCATCTTCGTGGCGGTCAGCCGCTACGGCAATATCAAGCTGGGGCCGGACCACAGCGAGCCCGACTACCGCGATATCACCTGGTTCGCCATGCTGTTCTCGACCGGCATGGGGATCGGCCTGATGTTCTTCGGCGTGGCCGAGCCGGTCATGCACTTCATCGATCCTCCGGTGGGCGAGGGCGGCACCGCGCTGGCGGCGCGCGAGGCCATGAAGATCACTTTCTTCCACTGGGGCCTGCACGCCTGGGCCATCTATGCCAGCGTGGCGCTGGTCCTGGCCTTCTTCTGTTTTCGCCATGGCCTGCCGCTGACCCTGCGCTCGGCCCTCTATCCCCTGATCGGCGAGCGCATCTACGGCCCGATCGGCCATGCCGTCGACATCTTCGCCATCATCGGCACGGTGTTCGGCGTGGCGACGTCGCTGGGCCTGGGGGTGGCGCAGATCAACAGCGGCCTGAACCACCTGTTCGGCGTGCCGGTCGGCATACCGACGCAGATCATTCTCATCGTCATCAGCTGCGGGCTGGCCACGATTTCGGTGGCCAGCGGGCTGGACCGGGGCATCCGCATCCTGTCGGAGACCAATCTGCTGCTGGCGGTGGTGCTGCTGCTGTTCGTGCTGGTGCTGGGGCCCACGGTGTTCCTGCTGCAGACCTTCGTGCAGAATACCGGCGCGTACCTCTCGGATATCGTCAACAAGACCTTCAACCTCTATGCCTATGAGCCGACCGACTGGATCGGCGGCTGGACCTTGTTCTACTGGGGCTGGTGGATTGCGTGGTCGCCCTTCGTGGGCCTGTTCATCGCGCGGATCTCGCGCGGGCGCACCATCCGCCAGTTCGTGGGCGGGGTATTGCTGGTTCCCGCCGGTTTCACCCTGTTCTGGATGACGGTGTTCGGCGATGCCGCCATCCACGCCATCCTGGTCGAAGGCATGGGCAGCCTCGCCGAGACCGTCAAGGCCGACAGTTCGCTGGCCTTGTTCGCCTTCCTGGAGCACCTGCCCTGGGGAAGCGTGACGTCCGTCGTGGCGATCGTGATGGTGGTGGTGTTCTTCGTGACCTCGGCCGATTCGGGCGCGCTGGTGGTGGACCAGCTGGCGTCAGGCGGCGCCGAGAGCACGCCGGTCTGGCAGCGCATCTTCTGGTCCACCCTGATGGGCGTGGTCGCCATCGCGCTGCTGCTGGCCGACGGCCTGCAGGCGCTGCAGACGGCCACCATCGCCAGCGCGCTGCCGTTTTCGATCATTCTGCTGCTGGCCTTGTGGGGGTTGTTCAAGGCGCTCAGGCTGGACGCCACCAAGCGCAGCCTGCTTCATCGCACCATCACGCGCACCCAGCCGGTGCGCGGCCAGAACTGGGAGCACCGCCTGCGCAACATCGTGATGATGCCGCGCCGCGCGCATGTGCTGCGCTTCATTTCGGACGTGGTGCGTCCCGCCATGGACGACGTGGCCGAAGCCTTGCGCAAGGAGGCCTACGAGGCCCAGGTGGTCGATGGCGAGGAGGGCGAGGTCAGGCTGGAGGTGTCGCATGGCGTCTACCTGGACTTCTCCTATGCCGTCTACCCGCGCTCCGAGGTGCGCCCCAGCCTGACGCCCCAGGAGGCCAACGACGAAGAGGAGCGCCGCTACTTCCGCGCCGAAGTGCACTTGCGCGAGGGGGGACAGGACTACGACATCATGGGTTGGACGCGTGACGAGGTGATCGGCGACATCCTCGACCAGTACGAGCGCCACCGCCACTATCTGCACGTGGTGCATTGACGCCCGCGCGGCTCCTACAATCGCCGCATGACGCTCAAGCAACTCGAAGCCTTCTACTGGGCCGCCACCTGCGCCAGTTTCGCGGTGGCGGCCGATCGCCTGCACCTGTCGCTGTCGTCGCTGTCCAAGCGGATCGCCGAACTCGAGTCGGCGCTGGGCCTGGACCTGTTCGACCGCAGCGGCCATCGCGCGGTCCTGACGGCCGCCGGCGAACGGCTGCTGCCGCAGGCGCGCGACTTGCTCGCCAGCGCCGATCGCATCCGCGCCAGCCTGCGCGCCGAGCCCGAGCTGGGCGTGCGCTGCCGTTTCGGCGTGGGCGAACTCAGCGCGCTCACCTGGCTGCCCAGGCTGATCGGACGCGTGCGCGGCCGCTATCCGGGGCTGGCGCTCGAACCCTATGTGGATGTCGGCCAGGTGCTCAAGCGCAAGGTTGCCGAAGGCGAGCTCGATTTCGCCGTCGTGGCCGGCGCCTCCTCGCACAGCGCCATCGCGTCCGCGCCGGTGGGGCAGGCGCATTTCGCGTGGGTGGCCGCGCCGTCGGTGGCCGGGGCGGCCCAAAGCCTGACGCCGCAACTGCTGGCCGGCACCGCGCTGGTTTCGCTGCCCGACGGGGCGGGCACCACGCGCCTGCTCGATCCCTGGCTGGCCGGCGGCGCGCCGGCCGGTCCGCGCCTTGCCGGCTGCCCTGAGCGCGCCTTGCGGGGCACGCCGCGCCTGCGCTATCTTTGATCGCATGACCCAACCCCTACGCGGCGGCCTGAGCGGGCGCGAGCCCCTTTTCATCGTCTTGAACACCGGCTCCGGACGCGATGACGCGCCCGCCGCGCAGGCCGCCATCGTGCATGTGCTGCAAGCCGCCTCGCGCGCGCACACGCTGATGCCGGTCAGCGACGCCACGGCGCTGCCGGGCGTGGCGCGCCAGGCTGTCGAACGCGCGTGCGCCGAAGGGGGCATCGTCGTGGCCGCCGGCGGCGACGGTACGCTCAATGCCGTGGCGCGCGCCGTACTGGGCTCGGGCGTGCCGTTCGGCATCCTGCCGCAAGGCACCTTCAATTTCTTCGGGCGCGCGCACGGCATCCCGCAGGATGCGCACGCCGCGACCCGCTGCCTGTTCGACGCCCGCATCGAGCCCGTGCAGGTCGGCTTGCTCAACGACCGCCTGTTCCTGGTGAACGCCAGCCTCGGCCTGTACCCGCAATTGCTGGAAGACCGCGAGGCGTACAAGCAGCGCTATGGGCGCAGCCGCATGGTGGCGCTGTGGTCGGGCCTGGTGACCCTGCTGCGGGCGCCGCCGCAACTGACGCTGCAACTGGAGCATGGCGGCCAGGCGCGCACGCTGCGCACGCCCACGCTGGTGGTGGGCAACAACGCGCTGCAGCTCGAGCGCCTGGGCATCGCCGAGGCGGCGGCGCTGCAGCAGGGGCAATTGGTCGCGATGTCGGTGCGCCCGGTGGGCACCCTGGCGCTTTACGGCCTGCTGCTCAGCGGCTTGTTCAGCCGCCTGGGCGAGGCCGACAAGGTCGTCAGCTTCGGCTTTGATCGCCTGACCGTCCGCGTGCGCGGGCGGCGGCGCGTCAAGGTGGCCATGGATGGCGAAATCTCCTGGTTGCCGACGCCACTGCAATTCCAGGTCTCGCCCGAGCCGCTGCGCCTGCTGGTGCCGTCGCCTGGCCAGCGGCTGGAGGCGGCATGATGCGCGTGCTGCATATTTCGGATACCCACTTCGGCACCGAGCGCGAGCCGGTGGTGCATGCCTTGCATGCGCTGGCCGATACGCTGCGCCCCGACCTGGTGGTATTGGGCGGCGACATCACACAGCGGGCCCGGCGCGGCCAGTTCGCCGCGGCGCGGCGCTTCATCCAGGCCCTGCAGCGGCCGGTGCTGGCGGTGCCGGGCAACCACGACATTCCGCTGTTCAACCTGGCCGCGCGCCTGTTCGATCCCTATGGCAATTACCGGCGCGCCCTGGGCGCGGTGCTCGAGCCCGTCTACGAGGACGACCGCCTGCTGGCCATCGGCGTCAACAGCACGCGCGCGGCGCGTCGCAAGAACGGCGAGGTGTCGCGTACGCAGGCGCAGCGGGTGGCGCAGCGCCTGCGTGACGCGCGTCCCGGCCAGCTGCGGGTGGTGGCGCTGCATCACCCGGTGCACGCCATGGTCGAGAGCGACCAGCGCAATCTGCTCATCGGGCGCGAGTTCGCCGTGCCTGCCTGGGTCGACGCGGGTGTCGACCTGATACTGGGCGGGCATATACATTTGCCGTACGTGGCGCCGCTGCATGGCAAGGCCGGCGAAGCCGGCCGGCGCGCCTGGACGGTGCAGGCGGGCACGGCGGTTTCGCGGCGCGTGCGGGGCAGGGTGCCCAACTCCGTCAACCTGATCGATTACGCGGCGCAAGCCGACAGCCCGGCCTGTACGGTGCAGCGCTGGGATTTCCAGACGGACAGCGGCGCGTTCGTCCTCTTCGGGCAGCAGGTGCTGGCCCTGAATCGCGCGCGCGGATGACGCGCGCCGCGGCGCGATGCCGCTGTTCGTGAACCTTTTGGCCGACGTTTCGTCTATTGACCCCATGGAATCCTACGCAGTCTGGATTGCTGCCCACCCCATCATCATCTTCGTCGCCGCGCCGGTCCTGGCCGCGGCAGGCGCGCTGTTGCTGTGGCAACTGGTCGCCGGCCTGCCCGCGGGCCGCCGCCGCACCATGGTCTTCGCCGTGCTGGCGCTGGTGGCGGTGGGGGTGTTCGGCGCGCTGGCCGCCTCGGTCGAGCACCAGGGCGGCATGGTCGCGTTCGACCAGGCGCTGGCGCGCGCGCTGGGGCTGTCCATGCCGGCCGCGTTGCTGTGGGTGCTGTCCTGGTTCACGCATCTGGGCGATCGAACCTTGCTGACCCTGGTGGCGGTGGGCATGACGCTGACGCTGCTGTGGCGGCGGCGCTGGGTGCTGGCCGGCGCCTGCGTGGCCGCGACGGGGGGCGCGGGCGCGCTGAACTGGCTGCTCAAGCGCGCGTTCCAGCGGGTGCGCCCGGACCATCTCCACGGCTACACGCTGGCCGACGGCTGGAGCTTCCCGAGCGGGCATGCCTCCGCCTCCATGGCCGTCTATGGCATTGCCTGCTACCTGATGTTGCGCACCTTGCCGGCGCGCTGGCGTTCGTCCGCGTTGGCCGGCGTGGCGGCCCTGATCGTCGCGATCGGGGTCAGCCGCGTGCTGCTGCAGGTGCACTTCCTGAGCGATGTGGTGGCGGGGTTCGCCATTACCGCCGCCTGGCTGGCCCTGTGCGTGGCCGTCACCGAATGGGCGCTGCGCGTCAACGCGCGAGCATGAGCCGCAGCAGCGCTTGCGGTCCGGCGCGCTCGCCGGCCACCTCGCGCGGGTCGGCGTGGCGGTAGTCCGCGCCCGCTTCCGAGACCGCGGCGCCCAGCGCCCGGACCCAGTCCGGCGGGCTCGGGCACAGGTCCAGTACCCGCTTGCCCTGCAGGTCCACGCCCACCTTGCCGTCGCTGAACCGCTCCAGGGTGCGGTCGATTTCCCGTTCATCGGTAAGCGCCAGCACGATCACGGCCGACTCGCGCAATGCCTCGGCGGCGCTGGCGGCCAGCGTGGCCTGGCCGCGAAATGGTTCGCAGCGCAGCGGCTGGCGGTCATAGAGCGTCAACGAGACATCCGGGGCGGCGTGCAGCAGCGCATGGGCCGCCTGGCTGCCGGTGGCCCCCAACCCGATGATGGTGATCTCGCGCGTCATGGCGCCGGTACGGCCCAGGCGCTGACGACATGCGCGACCGGCTCGTCCGCGCCATCGCAGCGCAGGATGGCCTCGGCCATGGCCAGCCGGCCCGTCTTCAGGACCCGCGCATCGGCGATCACGGCGGCGCCGGACGTCTTGCGCAGGAAGTGGATCGTCAGGTTGGCGGTCACGGCGCCGGCCTGCCCGGTGGCGCCGACCACGGCCGCATACATCGTCAGGTCGGCCAGGCCCATCAGCATGGGGCCGGCCACGATGCCGCCCAGGCGCTGATGGGTATCGCGCGCCGGCAGCACGGCCCGCGCCGTGCCATGGCCGATATCGACCACGTCGATGCCCAGCACCTGGGCGAAGGGATGCTGGTCGGCCAGCAGCCGGTGGAACTCGGCCAGCGTCATGCGCGCGCGGGGTTCGGCGGCGGGGATATTCATGTCAGCGCTGCTCCAGGGCGGTGATGAAACTGTCCAGCAGCGATTCGGCCTGCTGGCCCAGCGACTTGAGCCGGCGCGTATGAAACAGCAGCAGCAGACCCATCAGATAGGTGAAGGTGTTCATTTCTTCCAGGGCGATGCGCTCGGCCGGCCAGCGGCGGGTGCGCGCCAGGCCCGTGCCCAGCAGCTCCACGCAGGTGCGCAGGCGCGCGTTCAGCCTGTCGTCCATTTCGCGCCCCAGGCCGCGCGGCCCCAGGCCGCGAAACAGATACAGGCCCAGCGAGAATTCGGTCTGGCGCGTCGTGTAGTAATTGAAGAAGGCAACGATCACGCTGCGCGCGGCCTGGGCGTCGACAGCGTCCCGCAGCGCGTCGGCCAGGCTTTGCCGCAGACGCTGCAGCGACGCCTCCAGCACGGCGCCATAGATGGCTTCCTTGCCGTCGAACCATGGATAGATCGCACCGGTCGTGCAGTCGGCCTCCTTGGCGATGGCGCGGATCGTGGTGTTTTCCAGGCCATCGCGCGCGAACACGCGCTCGGCGGCTTCCAGGATCAATTGCCGTCGCAGCGCGGCTAGCTGTGAACTGTCAATAGGTTGTATTTGTCCAGGTTGAGTCTGGAGATGGGTACAGCGCGCCCGATGCCTTGGTGGGGTCGATGCCAGTTGTAGTGATGTAGCCAGGATTTCATGGCATCGGCTCGGTGTTGGGAGTTCTGGTAGGTGTGAGCGTAAGCCCACTCACGCAAGGCCGACTGGATGAAGCGTTCGGCCTTGCCATTGGTCTGTGGGCGGTAAGGTCGGGTAAAGCGGTGCTTGATGCCCAGCTCATGGCACAGCGCGGCGAAGGCGCGGCTGCGAAAGGCCGAACCATTGTCGGTGAGCAAGCGCTGGATGGTCACGCCCAGGCGCTGGTAGTAGGCCACTGCGTCCTTGAGGAACTGGACGGCGCTGGGGAAGCGCTCGTCGGGGTGGATGTCGGTGAAGGCCACGCGGGCGTGGTCATCGATGGCCACGAAGACGAAGTCCCAGCCGGCCCCCTCAACGGTATCGCGTCGGTTGCCCGTGACCCGGTGGCCAGGGCGCTGGATACGTCCCAGCTTCTTGATGTCGATGTGCAGCAGATCGCCGGGGGCCTGATGCTCGTAGCGCACCACCGGCTCGGCCGGCTCCAGGTCGGCCAGGTGCGACAGACCGGCGCGGGCCAGGACGCGGCTGACGGTGCTGGCTGACACGCCCAGCGCCTGGGCGATGCGCGCTTGGGTCAGCCGCTTGCGGCGCAGCTCCACGATAGCCAGCGCCTTGGCCGGCGCAATCGCTCGGGGCGAGACCGTCGGGCGCGAGGACGCATCGGCCAAGCCCGCCTGGCCCTGAGCCAGGAAGCGGCCCAGCCATTTGCGCACAGTCGGCGCGGTGACCCCATAGGCGCGGGCCGCTTCAGGCACACAAACTTGATGGGCGATCAATTGCTGGACCATTTCGAGTCGACGTAGGAAGGTCAATCGGGCATGCTTATGGGTGTTCATCCGGCCGGGCTCCTTGAGTGAACTGGGGGATCGGCGATTTCCAGTTTCTCAAATCCGGTTCGGATGAACCATGCATACAACCTATTGAATCTTCACACCTAGCGATCGGGCAGGCGTTCGCGGCGCGGGGCGGGCTGGCGGGGACTCGAACGATGCGCGCGCCGATGGCGCGCCGGGACTGCTGGTCTCTGCATGGGGCGGCGCCGGTCGCGGCGTCGGTCTTTTTACAAGGTGCTTATTTTGTTATAATTATACGTTATTTGATTCAATTTGACATATTATGGCGCTCTCGCTCGCGTCTGTCATTTTTGATCGACTTAACGGCAGCATCGCGGGAATCTTGAGCCGGCCTCACTGGCATCGATCCCCATATAATCCGGCATCATGCCTATCCCCATTCTCATGTACCACCAGATCGGCGAGCCGGCGCCACGCGGCACGCCGTATCGCGGACTGACGGTCCATCCCGCCAGCTTCCGCCGCCAGATGACCTGGCTGCGGCGCTTTGGCTATCGGGGCCTGTCGATGCGCGACCTGATGCCCTATGTGCGCGGAGAGCGCAGCGGCAAGGTATTCGGCATCACGTTCGACGACGGCTACCGCAACGTGCATCGCAACGCCATGCCCGTGCTGGGCGAACTGGGCTTTACCGCCACCAACTATTTCGTGGCCCACCAGCTCGATGGCGGCAACGTGTGGGATCTCGAAAAAGGCATCCCGTTCTCGGCGCTCATGAACGCACAGGAAATGCGCGAGTGGCACCAGGCCGGCAACGAGGTCGGTTCCCACACGCTGGACCACGTGCACCTGCCGCGCATGGCCGCCGACGAAGCGCGGCGCCAGATCTGCCAGTCCAAGGACGAACTCGAACAGGTGCTGGGCGCGCCGGTGACGGCTTTCTGCTATCCCTATGGCGACCACACGGACGAGCATCGCGCCATGGCGCGCGAGGCCGGCTACGACAACGCGACCCTGACCGTGCGCGGGCTGGCCTCGGCCGCCGACGATCCCTACGGCCTGCCGCGCGTCACGGTTTCGCGCTCGACCCACTTGCTGCGCTTCCTGCAAAAAACCCTGACCGGCTATGAAGACAGGCGCCGCCGCGGATAAGCGACGTTTGCGTATTGCGCTGCTGGTCGACCGGTTCGGCAATCGCTTCGGCGGCGCCGAAGCCTATGGCGTCGAATTGATGCGGATCCTGGCGCGGCGGCACGACGTCACGGTGGTGGCGCGCGAATACGACAGCGACCTCGCCTTGCCCTTTCTGCCGGTGCGTGTCAGCTGCCGCCTGCCCAGCTGGCTGCGGGTGCTGTATTTCGCTTGGCGCGCCGCGCGCCTGACGCGCGCCGGCTTCGACATCGTCCATTCCCACATGAACGGGGGAGCGGGCGATGTGCAGGTCATGCACGTCACGCCCGTGCGCTACAACTGGCTGTGCCGGCCGGGCTTGCGCCGGCGCCTGACGGCCTGGACCAGTCCGCGGGTGGCCACCTACCTCGCGCTGGAAAAGGCCCGCGTGGCCCAACGGCCGGGCAAGCGCGTGGTGGCGGTGTCCGAGCTCATCGTCGAACAGATGCGCGACGCCTACGGCGTGGGCCTGCCCATGGAGACGATCCCGCCTGGCGTCCAGCTGCCCGCGCCGTCAGACCCGGCGCGCCGGGCCGCCACGCGCGCGGCGCTGGGCTGGGGCGAGGACGACCTGGTCTGCCTGCTGGTGGCGCGCAACCCGCTGCGCAAGGGGCTGCCGGCGCTGCTGGCCGCGCTGGCGCACTTGCCGGCCCGCTACCGCCTGCTGGTGGTCGGCGCCGATGGTCCGGCGCGCCAATGCGTCGGCGACAGCGGGCTGGCCGATGGCCGCGTCCGCCTCGTCGACCCCACGCCGGGTGTCGCGCCTTACTACGAGGCGGCCGACATCTACGTGCACCCGACGCTCAACGACAGCTACGGCATGGCGCCGCTGGAGGCCATGTCGCATGGCTTGCCCGTGGTGGTGAGCAGCGCCGATTATTGCGGTTTCGCGCAGTATCTGGCCGATGGCCGTGATGCGCTGATCCTGCGCGACCCGCGCGACGGCGCCGAGGTGGCGCGCGCGGTGGCCGCGATCGGCGATGGCGCGCCCCTGCGCGCCGCGCTGTCGGCCGCCGGCCTGGCGCTGGCGCGCGCGCAGAGCTGGGAGGCGGTCGCCGCCCGCTACGAGACCTTGTACGAAACCCTGTTGCGCGAACGCGCGGTCGGCTGACGTCTGCGGTATCGGCGCCCGTCAACACTGCGGTGTGCCTGTCCCAGTGGGGACAGGCACACCTCGCCGCGGATGTCAGCTCCCGTCCGGGGACACAGGCACCCTTGCCACAGGTGTCGCTCCCTCAGCGCGCCGGCAAGGTAAGTTCTTCCAGTTTCAGCAGCCAGGTCATGGCCTGCTCCCGGTCGTCGGCGCACAGTTCGGTGCTCGGTTGCAGCGAGGAGCAGACGTCGGGCCGGTCGGGATGGCCGAAAATCCGGCAGCGCATGTCGTCGTCGAGCTGCACGCATCTGGACCCGGCGGGCTTGCCCTGCGGCATCCCCGGGATGGGGCTCGAAATGGATGACGCGATGCAGCAGGCGCCGCAGCCGGGCCGGCACGATAGCGTGGCGGACATGCCGTTACACCCAGCCGCGCAGCCAGTAGACGAACAGGCCGGCGTATTCCTTGATGATGGAGCGGCTGGCGTCGAAGCTGCGCTGGTCGGGCAGCCAGGGCGACAGCGAGCCGTCGGCCGGCGCTACGATCTGCGGCGGCGCGGGGGCGGCGATGGCCTGCACGCCCTGCTTGGAGAACGCCGCCATGGCGCGCGGCATGTGCAGCGCCGAGGTCACCAGCAACACCTTCTGGATGCCGTGCTGGCGCAGCGTGTCTTCCGTCAGCGCCGCGTTCTCGTAGGTGGTGCGGCTGGCGTTCTCCAGGATCAGCGCGCTTTCCGGCACGCCATGCTGGCGCATCCGGTAGGCCATGCCGCGCGCTTCGCTGATGTCGCCCTCGAGCGCGCCGCCCGACAGCACCACCTTGGACGCGCGGCCGGCCTGGAACAGTTCGGTGGCGGTGTCCACGCGCACTACCGCGGTTTCCTTGTCATACGGCAGGAACCAGTTGGCGCGGCCATTGGCGGTATTGCCGCCCAGCACCACGATGGCGTCGGCGGTGGGCGACTGGTCCGGAGGCAGGTGCGGGTAGCGCGACTCCAGCGCCCCGCCCAGCCACAGCGAGGTGGCCGGCAGCGACCAGGCCAAGGCCCACAGCAGGCCGCCGGCGATCAGGGCCGCACCCGTCTTGCGCAGGCGGAACAGGCCCAGCACCAGGCCGAGGACGACCAGCGTCAGGCACAGATTCAGGGGAATGATCAGATTGGTGAGGAAACTCGATATGGCCATGTCGGGTTGGGTTTACGCGCCGCTCAGTAGTTCGAGCGATTTTTCCATTACTTGTTCTGGCCCTGGCCAGCGTGTTTCGGAGCCCAGGCAGACCGCCCGGGGCGACCACGGGCCGGTGCGCCCCGGGCGGGTCACGCCGAACAGCGTCAACTGGCGGGCATCGACCGCCGCCGCCACATGGGACACGCCTGAATCATTGCACACAACCAGGGCGGCGCGCTGCGCCAGGGCCGCGAAGGCGCCCAGCCCCAGCGGCGGCAGCAGCGTGGCGGAGGGCGCGTTGCGGCGGGCCTCGGCGACTTCGGCCGGTGGGGGGCACATTACCACGGTCTGGCCGCGTTCCTGCAGGGCGCGGGTCAAGGCGTCGAAGCCCGGCCATACCTTGACCTTGCCCTTGTGCAGGCCGGTGGCGGTGGGGGCGATCAGCACGAACGGCCGGCCGGCCAGCTGCTGCGCCTGCAGCAATTGCCCGGCCGCGTCGCGATGCGCCTGCGTCAGCGGCAGGTCCAGCAGCGCGCCCGGCTCGACGGGCCCGGCCGGCAGGCCCCAGCGCTGCAGGGCCGCGCGGGTCAGGTAGTGCCACGACTGCACCGCGTGCAGGCTGGCGCCGGGCTTGTCCACCGGCCAGCGCAGCAGCGGACTGCGGCCGTCGTCGCGGTAGCCCGCGCAGGGTATGCCGGCCAGCCGGAACACCGCGGCGCTCGACAGCGAGTCCGGCAGCAGCAGGCCGCGCGTGGCGGCGCCGCCGCCCAGGGCGCGCCGGTGCGCGGCCACCGTGGCCCGGTCGCGCAGCACCTTGCCGGTCATGGGCAGGAAATCCTGCTTCGGCACGCCGGCCAGCAGGTCGCGCGCCCAGGGGCGCGCGCAGACGACCAGCGGCGCGCCGCTGTCCTGCAGCGTGCGCAGGCTGGGCAGGCTCATACAAACATCGCCGATCCAGTTGGGCAGGCGGACATAAATGCACGAAATGGTGGTCATCGGAGTGTGCGTGGTATGCTGGCGTGGCGGCCGGGTCGGCCGGACGGTTGTCGGGCGGCGGGTGGCCGACGGTACAATCCCGGGCACGATTGTATTAAAGCGAGTGTTTCCTTGAATTCTGCCGCACGCAATGCGCCCGCCGGCTCCCAGCCGGTCAAGGCCGAACTCTGGAAGCGGGTCTACAGCCGCGTAGGCTCTTACTGGAAGGGGCTGGTGCTGGCCGTCCTGCTGATGGCCGGCGCCGCCGCGACCCAGCCCACGCTGGCAGTCATCATGAAGCCGCTGCTCGACGATGGCTTCTCGGGCGCCAAGCCGCATTATGTCTGGTTCCTGCCGCTGGCGGTGGTGGGGCTGATCCTGCTGCGCGGAATCTGCAATTTCTTCAGCGACTACCTGCTGGCCTGGGTGGCCAACAACGTGCTGCGCGGCATCCGGGGCGAGATGTTCGAGCGGCTGCTGGGCCTGCCCGATGCCGACTTCAAGCGCGGCGACACCGGCCGCCTGCTCAACCGCTTCACCATCGACGCGGGCAACGTCACCGGCTACGCCACCGACGTCATCACGGTGCTGGTGCGCGAAACCCTGGTCGTCATCGCCCTGATCGGCGTGCTGCTGTACATGTCGTGGGCGCTGACGCTGATCATCCTCGTCATGCTGCCGGTGTCGGTGGGCATCGCCCGCGCCTTCACGCGCCGGCTGCGCCGCATCAACCGCGAAACCGTCAACATGAACGCCGAGCTCACCCGCGTGGTCAGCGAGGGCATCGACGGGCAGCGTGTCATCAAGCTGTTTGACGGCTATGACGCCGAGCGCCGCCGTTTCGACTTCGTCAACTCGCGCCTGCGCCGCTTCGCGATGCGCAGCGCCACCGCCGACGCGGCGCTCACGCCGCTCACGCAGGTGTGCATCTCGGTCGCCGTGGGCGCGGTCATCGCCGTGGCCCTCAGCCAGGCCAACAGCGGCGCGCTCACCGTCGGCAGCTTCGCCTCGTTCATGGCCGCGCTGGCGCAGATCTTCGATCCGATCAAGCGCCTGACCAACCTGGCCGGCAAAATGCAGAAAATGCTGGTGGCCGCCGAAAGCGTGTTCACCCTGGTGGACCAGACGCCCGAGGCCGACGCCGGCACGCGCGCCTTGCCCGAACCGGTGCGCGGCAAGGTCGAATTCCGTGCGGTCAGCCATCGCTTCCCGGACGCCGATCGCGATACCGTCAGCGCCGTGTCGTTCCTGGTCGAGCCGGGCCAGACCGTGGCCCTGGTCGGACGCTCGGGCAGCGGCAAGACCACTCTGGTCAACATGCTGCCGCGCTTTGTCCTGCCCGATGGCGGCGACATCCTGTTCGACGATGTGCCCATCCAGGATCTCACCTTGCGCAGCCTGCGCTCGCATCTGTCGCTGGTCAGCCAGGACGTGGTGCTGTTCGACGACACCATTGCCGCCAACGTGGGTTATGGCGCCGGCGGCACCGTCGACGACGCGCGCGTTCGCGACGCGCTGGCCGCGGCCAACCTGCTGGAGTTCGTCGACGGCTTGCCGCTGGGCATCCACACGCCGGTGGGCCAGAATGCCGCCCGCCTGTCGGGCGGCCAGCGCCAGCGCCTGGCGATCGCCCGCGCCCTGATCAAGAACGCGCCGGTCCTGATCCTCGACGAGGCGACCTCGGCGCTGGACAACGAATCCGAGCGCCAGGTGCAGGCATCGCTGGAGCGGCTGATGCGCGGGCGCACCACGCTGGTCATCGCCCACCGGCTGTCCACCGTGCAGAACGCCGACCGCATCATCGTGCTGGACGCCGGCAAGATCGTCGAGCACGGGCCGCACAGCGAGCTGTTGGCCGCCAACGGCCTGTACGCCTCGCTCTACAACATGCAGTTCCGCGAGGACTGAGGCCCGCGCCGGCGGGCCTGCGTCAGCAGCGCCGCGCCTGCCAGCAGCGCCGCGGCGGTCGCTGCCACGACCGCGTACGCATGGTCGAACGCCTGGTAGGCCATCGGCAACACCTGTTGCGCCCATTGCGGCGCCATGGTTTCGGCGGCGGCCAGCGCCTGGTCCAGGCTGTCGCGCAACTGCGCGGCGGCCGGCGCATCGGCCGGCAATACCAGCGTGCGGGTGTAGACCGTGGTCATGATGCTGCCAAACAGCGTCACGCCCAGCACGCTGCCCAGTTCGTATGCCACTTCCTCGATCGAGGCGGCCATGCTGGCGCGGTCGGCGGGCGCGTGCAGCATGACAGCGGTCGAGGCGGCGGTCATGGCGCCGCCCAGGCCGGCGCCCAGCAGGGCCAGCACCGCCATCTGGCCGGCCAGCGGCCACTCGGTGCCGACGACCATGCCGGCCGCCCCGACGCCGGCCAGGGCCAGCGCGGTACCCATGACGCGGCGCTCGCCCGCGCGGCCCAGCCACAGGCCGGCCAGCGGTCCGGCCGCGGCCGCCGCCAGCGGCACGGGCAACAGCAGCAGCGCGGCCTGCAGCGGCGTCATGCCCTGCACCAGCTGCAGCCGCTGGCTGAGCACCAGCTCCACGCCCACCAGCGTCAGCATGGCGATCAGGGCGACCGCGACGCCGCGGCTGAATCCGGCGTCGCGGAACATTCCCACGTCGATCATCGGCTCGGCCTGGCCGCGCTGGCGGCGCGCGAACAGCGTCATCGCCACGGCGCCCACCGCTACCGCAAGCATGGCCACGCCATAGCCCGGTGCAGGCTTGCCCAGTTCCTTCAGCCCGAACACCAGTCCCAGCAGCGCGGTCATGATCAGCACGGCCGCGCCCAGGTCCCAGGGACGATGGGCCGCCGGCTGCCCCGCCGGCACCAGCCGCCACGCCGGCCAGAGCAGGGCCAGCACCACGGGGACGTTGATCAGGAACACCGAGCCCCACCAGAAATACTCCAGCAGCACGCCGCCGACCACCGGCCCCAGGGCCGCCCCGCCGGAGGCGATGGCGGCCCATACGCCGATGGCCAGGGCGCGTTCGCGCGCGTCCGTGAACACATGGCGCAGGATCGCCAGGGTGGCGGGCATCATCAGCGCCGCGCCGATCGCCAGCAGGCCGCGCGCGACGATCAGCAGGGTGGCCGAGGGCGCATAGGCCACGCACAACGAGGCCGCGCCGAATGCCGCCAGCCCGCTGGTGAACGTGGCGCGCGGCCCCCAGCGGTCGCTCAGGGCGCCCATGGCCGGCAACAGGCCGGTGACCACCAGCGGATAGGCGTTGATGATCCACAGCTTTTCCGCTGCCGAGGCATGCAGGTCGTGGGTCAGGCGGGGCAATGCCGCATACAGTACAGTCGTATCGACCGTGATCAGGAAGAGGGCGCTGGCGATGATGGCCAGCACCAGCCAACGGTTTTGAGGCCGCATGATGGAATGCCTTGAAAAAAGTCACGCCGGAACGGGCGTGCCTATAATATAAATCCATACGTATGTATTGAAAAGAGGCCCGCATGGGACGAAAACGCAGCATTGACCGCGACAAGGTGCTCGACGCGGCCGAAACCATCGTCGTGCGCGACGGCGCCAAGGGCCTGACCATCGACGCGGTCGCCAGGGAAATGGGGGTCACCAAGGGCGGCATCCAGTACTGCTACGGCAGCAAGGACGCCATGATCGAGGCGCTGTTCGAGCGTTGGGACAAGGCCTACGAAACACTGTTCCAGGCGGTGCTCGGCGAGGATGCCTCGCCGCGCGGGCGGGTGCGCGCCCACGCCGAGGCCACCCGTCGCGCCGACGCCACATCCAATGCCAAGGCGGCCAGCCTGCTTGCCGCGCTGATCCAGGCGCCCGAATTGCTGGGCAGCACCCGGTCCTGGTATCGCAGCCGGCTCGACGGCCTGGACGTCGATACCGAAGCGGGCCGGCGCGCGCGGCTGGCCGTGCTGGCCACGGAGGGCGCCTTCCTGCTGCGCTTTTTCGGCCTGATGGAGATGGACGAGTCCGAATGGCAGGCGATTTTCCGCGACATCCGCGCCGTGCTGGTGGATGCGCCGTGAACCGCCGTCCGGCAGGGGCCGCGAGGGGGAGCGATGCCATCGGCATTGCGCGCGCCGTGGCCGGCCCGGCCGCTCTGACCGCAACGCAGAGCCCGGCCATGGCCGCCCGCACCGCTTATCTCGGCCCGGCCGGGTCGTGGACCCACCAGGCCTGCCTGGACCTGTACGGCGCCGACGGCCTGGTGCCGTTGTCGCGCGAAGCCTTGTTCGCCGCCTACGCGGACGGCAAGGTCGAGCGGGCCTGCGTGCCGGTCGCCACCTCGGTGGTCGGGCTCACGCCCTATATGGAAGACGTGCTGGCGCTGCCCCGCGTGGTCGTGGTGGCCGAGTACCCGAAGATGCTGGGCTACAGCCTGCTGGCGCGTCCCGGCACGCGGCGCGAGGACATCAAGGAAGTGCATGCCCATCCCGTTGCTTTCGAAGAGGTCCGGCCCTGGCTGGAGCGCGAGATGCCCGGCGCCCGGCGCGTGCCGGCCGCCAGCGGCGGGGCCGCGGCCCAGGCCGTGGCCGCCAGTGCCACGCAGGACAAGGCATCGTTCGGCCCCAGGGTCGGGGCATCCGTCTATCAGTTGGTCTCGCTGGCCGATGGCATCGAAGAGGGGCCCCACAACGTGACGCGCTGGTGGGTGCTGGGCCGCGACATGCCGGCGCCGACCGGCAAGGACAAGACCTCGCTGCTGGCCTGCATCCCGGATGCCCGGCTGGCGCCGCTGCTGGCCGATTTCGCGCAGGCCGGGGTGCCGATCCTGACCATCTACGAGCGCCCCGCCAGGAAGACGCTCGATGCCCATCGCTATGTGGTCGAAGTGGCCGGCCACGTCCGCGATGACGCGCTGGCCGGCCTGCTGGCCCGGCAGGGCGAGCTGCGCGTGCTGGGTTCGTACCCGCGGCGCTATTGAAGAACCCGGCCGCTGCATGCCGGGCCCGATGCGCTAGATCAGAATGATGTCGTACTGCTCTTGCGAATACTGGCTCTCGACTTCCAGCGAGATCTGCTTGCCGACGAAGTCGCCCAGCATCGCCAGGTGCTGGCTTTCCTCTTCCAGGAACAGGTCCACCACGCCCTGCGCGGCCAGGATGCGGAACTCGCGCGGATTGAACTGGCGCGCCTCGCGCAGGATCTCGCGCAGGATCTCGTAGCACACGGTGCGCGCGGTGCGCACATTGCCGCGCGATTGGCACATCGGGCACGGCTCGCACAGCTGGTGCGCGAGCGAGTCGCGGGTACGCTTGCGCGTCATCTCGATCAGTCCCAGCTGGGTGAAGCCGTTGACCGTCATGCGCGTGCGGTCGCGCGAGAGCGCCTTTTTCAGTTCGGCCAGCACGGTTTCGCGGTGGTCCGGGTCTTCCATGTCGATGAAGTCCAGGATCACGATGCCGCCCAGGTTGCGCAGGCGCAATTGGCGCGCGATCGCCTGCGCGGCTTCCAGGTTGGTCTTGAAGATGGTGTCGTCGAAGTTGCGCCCGCCCACGAAGCCGCCGGTATTGACGTCCACCGTGGTCAATGCCTCGGTCTGGTCCACGATCAGGTAGCCGCCCGACTTGAGGTCGACCCGGCGCGACAGCGCGCGTGCGATTTCCTCGTCGACGTTGGCCGTGTCGAACAGCGGGCGCTCGCCGCTGTAGTGGCGGATGCGCTCGGCCACCGAAGGCGTATACACCCGCGCCCATTCCTGCAGGGCGCTGCTGGTGCTGCGCGAATCGACCAGGATGGTGCCGGTATGCGGGCCGACCATGTCGCGCAATACGCGCTGGCCGAGCGTGAGGTCCTGGTGCAGGGCCGTGGGGGCGGGCTGGCTGCGCGCGGCCGCTTGCACGCTGGCCCACAGCTTGCGCAGGTACTCGAGGTCGGCGGCGATTTCCTCGTCGGTGGCTCCTTCGGCCTGCGTGCGCACGATGAAGCCGCCTTTCTCCTCCGGCGGCATCAGCGCCTGCAGGCGCTCGCGCAACTGGGTGCGTTCGGACTCGGAATCGATCTTTTGCGAAATGCCGATGTGGGGATCGTGCGGCAGGTACACCAGCATGCGTCCGGCGATGCTGATCTGCGTGGACAGCCGCGCGCCCTTGGTGCCCAGCGGGTCCTTGATGACCTGCACCATCAGGGTCTGCCCCTCGAACAGCAGCTTCTCGATCGGCGTGGGCGTCTGGCCCTGGCTGCGTTCGCTGCGGTTCTCCCGCAGGTCGGCGATATGGATGAAGGCGGCGCGCTCCAGGCCGATATCGATGAAGGCGCTCTGCATGCCCGGCAGCACGCGCACGACGCGGCCCAGATAGATATTGCCCACGTGGCCGCGCTGGACGCTGCGCTCTACATGTAGTTCCTGCACGGCGCCTTGCTCCACCAGGGCGACGCGGGTCTCAAACGGGGTAACGTTGATCAGGATGTCTTCCGTCATTGTGGGCAGGTCAGCTTATAGATAGAAGGATGCGAGGGATTGGCTAGTTGTGAACTGTCAATAGGTTGTATTCGTCCAGGTTGAGTCTGGAGATGGGTACAGCGCGCCCGATGCCTTGGTGGGGTCGATGCCAGTTGTAGTGGTGTAGCCAGGATTTCATGGCATCGGCTCGGTGTTGGGAGTTCTGGTAGGTGTGAGCGTAAGCCCACTCACGCAAGGCCGACTGGATGAAGCGTTCGGCCTTGCCATTGGTCTGTGGGCGGTAAGGTCGGGTAAAGCGGTGCTTGATGCCCAGCTCATGGCACAGCGCGGCGAAGGCGCGGCTGCGAAAGGCCGAGCCATTGTCGGTGAGCAAGCGCTGGATGGTCACGCCCAGGCGCTGGTAGTAGGCCACTGCGTCCTTGAGGAACTGGACGGCGCTGGGGAAGCGCTCGTCGGGGTGGATGTCGGTGAAGGCCACGCGGGCGTGGTCATCGATGGCCACGAAGACGAAGTCCCAGCCGGCCCCCTCAACGGTATCGCGTCGGTTGCCCGTGACCCGGTGGCCAGGGCGCTGGATACGTCCCAGCTTCTTGATGTCGATGTGCAGCAGATCGCCGGGGGCCTGATGCTCGTAGCGCACCACCGGCTCGGCCGGCTCCAGGTCGGCCAGGTGCGACAGACCGGCGCGGGCCAGGACGCGGCTGACGGTGCTGGCTGACACGCCCAGCGCCTGGGCGATGCGCGCTTGGGTCAGCCGCTTGCGGCGCAGCTCCACGATAGCCAGCGCCTTGGCCGGCGCAATCGCTCGGGGCGAGACCGTCGGGCGCGAGGACGCATCGGCCAAGCCCGCCTGGCCCTGAGCCAGGAAGCGGCCCAGCCATTTGCGCACAGTCGGCGCGGTGACCCCATAGGCGCGGGCCGCTTCAGGCACACAAACTTGATGGGCGATCAATTGCTGGACCATTTCGAGTCGACGTAGGAAGGTCAATCGGGCATGCTTATGGGTGTTCATCCGGCCGGGCTCCTTGAGTGAACTGGGGGGTCGGCGATTTCCAGTTTCTCAAATCCGGTTCGGATGAACCATGCATACAACCTATTGAATCTTCACAGCTAGGGTACAGGAACTCCGCAAGCAGCGGGTTTATAGTTGTGCTATAGTTCGCCCCCTTCGCAGTTCGGGTTGTCCCGGATGCGAAGCCGGAACCGCGAATCATGCGGTTTGCAGGATCTCCGCCCAGGTGCGGGAGCCGGCAAGCCAGGGCAGGAGGCGCGGGCAGCACCGGGGCAGGGCGGGCGGGATTATGCCGATGTGGCGGTTCCCGGGGTTCTGGCAGGTGTTGTTGCACGACGGTTAACGAATCGCTGCCTTCGGGTTGCAAATTCTGCAAAAGTCGTGTTATAGTTTCGGGCTTGGCAGTTGCCGAAACCTAAGGGTTAACCCTGATGCCGATCGGCGCGGGTGCTGGGGTTTCGAGAAGTGCCAGGTGAGAGGCGCAGGCCTTGAGGAAGGGGGTGAGTCAGGTGCGGAGCAGGCGAGGCCGACTTGACAAGCTGAAAAAACTTCTTCATAATCTCGTTTCTCTGCTGCTGAAAACGCAGCGCCGGTCGGAAGGCCGGTTGGCAGGACCGCTCTTTAACAATTTAACAACCGATAAGTGTGGGCACTTGGTGCGAGCGCACGGTGGTGGCTACGGTCGTCATCGAAAGCAAAGCATTATCAAGTGCTCACTGAATGAAGTAAGGTTTTTTAAACCTCACTTCCTTTGAGCAAGCGATACGGATCCTGGTTTCGATCAGGGTCCACACACAGAGATTGAACTGAAGAGTTTGATCCTGGCTCAGATTGAACGCTGGCGGGATGCTTTACACATGCAAGTCGGACGGCAGCACGGGCTTCGGCCTGGTGGCGAGTGGCGAACGGGTGAGTAATGTATCGGAACGTGCCCAGTAGCGGGGGATAACTACGCGAAAGCGTGGCTAATACCGCATACGCCCTACGGGGGAAAGCGGGGGACCTTCGGGCCTCGCACTATTGGAGCGGCCGATATCGGATTAGCTAGTTGGTGGGGTAACGGCCTACCAAGGCGACGATCCGTAGCTGGTTTGAGAGGACGACCAGCCACACTGGGACTGAGACACGGCCCAGACTCCTACGGGAGGCAGCAGTGGGGAATTTTGGACAATGGGGGCAACCCTGATCCAGCCATCCCGCGTGTGCGATGAAGGCCTTCGGGTTGTAAAGCACTTTTGGCAGGAAAGAAACGGCACGGGCTAATATCCTGTGCAACTGACGGTACCTGCAGAATAAGCACCGGCTAACTACGTGCCAGCAGCCGCGGTAATACGTAGGGTGCAAGCGTTAATCGGAATTACTGGGCGTAAAGCGTGCGCAGGCGGTTCGGAAAGAAAGATGTGAAATCCCAGGGCTTAACCTTGGAACTGCATTTTTAACTACCGGGCTAGAGTGTGTCAGAGGGAGGTGGAATTCCGCGTGTAGCAGTGAAATGCGTAGATATGCGGAGGAACACCGATGGCGAAGGCAGCCTCCTGGGATAACACTGACGCTCATGCACGAAAGTGTGGGGAGCAAACAGGATTAGATACCCTGGTAGTCCACGCCCTAAACGATGTCAACTAGCTGTTGGGGCCTTCGGGCCTTGGTAGCGCAGCTAACGCGTGAAGTTGACCGCCTGGGGAGTACGGTCGCAAGATTAAAACTCAAAGGAATTGACGGGGACCCGCACAAGCGGTGGATGATGTGGATTAATTCGATGCAACGCGAAAAACCTTACCTACCCTTGACATGTCTGGAATCCCGAAGAGATTTGGGAGTGCTCGCAAGAGAACCGGAACACAGGTGCTGCATGGCTGTCGTCAGCTCGTGTCGTGAGATGTTGGGTTAAGTCCCGCAACGAGCGCAACCCTTGTCATTAGTTGCTACGAAAGGGCACTCTAATGAGACTGCCGGTGACAAACCGGAGGAAGGTGGGGATGACGTCAAGTCCTCATGGCCCTTATGGGTAGGGCTTCACACGTCATACAATGGTCGGGACAGAGGGTTGCCAACCCGCGAGGGGGAGCCAATCCCAGAAACCCGGTCGTAGTCCGGATCGCAGTCTGCAACTCGACTGCGTGAAGTCGGAATCGCTAGTAATCGCGGATCAGCATGTCGCGGTGAATACGTTCCCGGGTCTTGTACACACCGCCCGTCACACCATGGGAGTGGGTTTTACCAGAAGTAGTTAGCCTAACCGCAAGGGGGGCGATTACCACGGTAGGATTCATGACTGGGGTGAAGTCGTAACAAGGTAGCCGTATCGGAAGGTGCGGCTGGATCACCTCCTTTAAGAGCTTGAGTGCTCGTGTCAAGTGTCCACGCTTATCGGTTGTTGTTATATAGCTGCTGGATCGGTGGCTGCTGATCCGAGAGAGAAAGGTTTCGCGGGTCTGTAGCTCAGTCGGTTAGAGCACCGTCTTGATAAGGCGGGGGTCGTTGGTTCGAATCCAACCAGACCCACCAAGGTTTCCTGAGAGGGAAATGGGGGTGTAGCTCAGCTGGGAGAGCGCCTGCTTTGCAAGCAGGATGTCATCGGTTCGATCCCGTTCACCTCCACCAAAGCCTGTCCAGAGGATGGGTGTGGGGCGAGACCAGAAGGCGAGAGAGCAACGCTTAGTGCTGCGAGTCAGTGTTAAGCGTTGGGTTTTGGCCCGACAGCTATATATGTTCTTTAACAATTTGGAAGAAGCACAACGTAAAGTGTTCGTTTAGTAGTCGGCGCGAGTCGATGAAGACGGATACGGGTTGTGATTGCATGATTTTGTTCCAAGTCTCAAGAACTGGCTGGGCGCGCAAGCGTTTGGTCAGATGCTTTGAACTTATGAACGGCACAAGCGCGAATGAACAGCACCTATAAGACTTTAGTGTTATAGGATCAAGCGACTAAGTGCATATGGTGGATGCCTTGGCGATCACAGGCGATGAAGGACGTAGTAGCCTGCGAAAAGCTGCGGGGAGCTGGCAAACAAGCATTGATCCGCAGATATCCGAATGGGGAAACCCACCGCGCAAGCGGTATCCCTGGCTGAATACATAGGCCAGTGGAGGCGAACCGGGTGAACTGAAACATCTCAGTAGCTCGAGGAAAAGAAATCAACCGAGATTCCGAAAGTAGTGGCGAGCGAAATCGGAAGAGCCTTTACGATTTAGCATTTTGCATAGTCGAACGGAATGGAAAGTCCGGCCGTAGCAGGTGATAGCCCTGTAGACGAAATGCAGAGTGTGGAACTAGGCGTAAGAGAAGTAGGGCGGGACACGTGAAATCCTGTCTGAAGATGGGGGGACCATCCTCCAAGGCTAAATACTCGTGATCGACCGATAGTGAACCAGTACCGTGAGGGAAAGGCGAAAAGAACCCCGGAAGGGGAGTGAAATAGATCCTGAAACCGTATGCATACAAACAGTCGGAGCCTCTTTATGGGGTGACGGCGTACCTTTTGTATAATGGGTCAGCGACTTACATTCAGTGGCGAGCTTAACCGAATAGGGAAGGCGTAGCGAAAGCGAGTCCGAATAGGGCGTCCAGTCGCTGGGTGTAGACCCGAAACCAGATGATCTACCCATGGCCAGGTTGAAGGCACGGTAACACGTGCTGGAGGACCGAACCCACTAGTGTTGAAAAACTAGGGGATGAGCTGTGGATAGGGGTGAAAGGCTAAACAAATCTGGAAATAGCTGGTTCTCTCCGAAAACTATTTAGGTAGTGCCTCAAGTATTACTGCAGGGGGTAGAGCACTGTTATGGCTAGGGGGTCATGGCGACTTACCAAACCATGGCAAACTCCGAATACCTGCAAGTACAGCTTGGGAGACAGAGCACCGGGTGCTAACGTCCGGACTCAAGAGGGAAACAACCCAGACCGCCAGCTAAGGTCCCGAATTATCGCTAAGTGGGAAACGAAGTGGGAAGGCATAGACAGTCAGGAGGTTGGCTTAGAAGCAGCCACCCTTTAAAGAAAGCGTAATAGCTCACTGATCGAGTCGTCCTGCGCGGAAGATGTAACGGGGCTAAGCGATAAACCGAAGCTGCGGGTGTGCACTTTTAGTGCGCGCGGTAGGAGAGCGTTCTGTAAGCCTGCGAAGGTGGCTTGTAAAGGCTGCTGGAGGTATCAGAAGTGCGAATGCTGACATGAGTAGCGATAAAGGGGGTGAAAAGCCCCCTCGCCGTAAGTCCAAGGTTTCCTGCGCAACGTTCATCGGCGCAGGGTGAGTCGGCCCCTAAGGCGAGGCAGAGATGCGTAGCTGATGGGAAGCTGGTTAATATTCCAGCACCGTCGTACAGTGCGATGGGGGGACGGATCGCGGAAGGTCATCAGGGTGTTGGACGTCCCTGTTGCTGCATTGAAGATGGCGCTTAGGCAAATCCGGGCGCGAGAATCAAGGGTGTGGCACGAGCGAGCAAGTCTCGCGAAGTGATTGGAAGTGGTTCCAAGAAAAGCCTCTAAGCTTCAGCTGTACGAGACCGTACCGCAAACCGACACAGGTGGACGGGATGAATATTCCAAGGCGCTTGAGAGAACTCAGGAGAAGGAACTCGGCAAATTGATACCGTAACTTCGGGAGAAGGTATACCCTGGTAGTGTGAAGCGCCTGCGCGCTGAGCATGAAGGGGTCGCAGAGAATCGGTGGCTGCGACTGTTTATTAAAAACACAGCACTCTGCAAAGACGAAAGTCGACGTATAGGGTGTGACGCCTGCCCGGTGCCGGAAGGTTAAGTGATGGGGTGCAAGCTCTTGATCGAAGCCCCGGTAAACGGCGGCCGTAACTATAACGGTCCTAAGGTAGCGAAATTCCTTGTCGGGTAAGTTCCGACCTGCACGAATGGCGTAACGATGGCCACACTGTCTCCTCCTGAGACTCAGCGAAGTTGAAGTGTTTGTGATGATGCAATCTACCCGCGGCTAGACGGAAAGACCCCATGAACCTTTACTGTAGCTTTGCATTGGACTGTGAACCGGCCTGTGTAGGATAGGTGGGAGGCGCAGAACTCGAGTCGCCAGATTCGAGGGAGCCATCCTTGAAATACCACCCTGGTTTGTTTGCGGTTCTAACCTTGGTCCGTTATCCGGATCGGGGACAGTGCATGGTAGGCAGTTTGACTGGGGCGGTCTCCTCCCAAAGCGTAACGGAGGAGTTCGAAGGTACGCTAGGTACGGTCGGAAATCGTGCTGATAGTGCAATGGCATAAGCGTGCTTGACTGTGAGACTGACAAGTCGAACAGGTGCGAAAGCAGGACATAGTGATCCGGTGGTTCTGAATGGAAGGGCCATCGCTCAACGGATAAAAGGTACTCTGGGGATAACAGGCTGATACCGCCCAAGAGTTCATATCGACGGCGGTGTTTGGCACCTCGATGTCGGCTCATCTCATCCTGGGGCTGTAGCCGGTCCCAAGGGTATGGCTGTTCGCCATTTAAAGAGGTACGTGAGCTGGGTTTAAAACGTCGTGAGACAGTTTGGTCCCTATCTGCCGTGGGCGTTGGATACTTGACGGAGCCTGCTCCTAGTACGAGAGGACCGGAGTGGACGTACCTCTGGTGTACCGGTTGTCATGCCAATGGCATTGCCGGGTAGCTAAGTACGGAAGAGATAACCGCTGAAGGCATCTAAGCGGGAAACTCGTCTGAAGATTAGGTATCCCGGGGACTAGATCCCCCTGAAGGGTCGTTCGAGACCAGGACGTTGATAGGTCGGGTGTGGAAGCGCAGTAATGCGTTAAGCTAACCGATACTAATTGCCCGTGAGGCTTGATCCTATAACTCTCAAGTCTTAATTATTACCGCTGGACAGTAAGCGCCAGCGCCGTTCATACCAACACAACATACACACGCAACCCGCGTCGCTGCCAGTCCCAACCGACTGCCAGGCGCACGCTGTGCTTCTTCCAAATTCAAGCCGTTGACCCTGCGTCAACCGCTTAGCCGGTTACGCCTGACGACCATAGCAAGGTGGTCCCACTCCTTCCCATCCCGAACAGGACAGTGAAACGCCTTCGCGCCGATGATAGTGGATGTACATCTGTGAAAGTAGGTCATCGTCAGGCTTTTATTGCTCAAAACCCCGCAGCCTCACGGCTCGCGGGGTTTTGTTTTTGGGGGTACGCCCAGGCGGCTGGCCCCGCAACGGGCACGACAGCCGCGGCCGGGGGGCCTGTCCCTGCGGGGGGAAGGATACCTGCGGCCCGGGTGCCTGTCCCCGCAGGGGGACAGGCACCTGCAGACATCCCCATCTTCTGACGAACCGCCTGCAGCGTGTGTCAGTCCCCCTGCGGGGACAGACACACGCTGTGGAATCGCGCTTGGGGATTTTTCAGGTTTGAGTGGTCCGTTACCGCCGTGTTGCATCGATTGATATCGAGGCGGCCAAGGCGTTTTCTGTCAATCGTCTTTTTGTGCCTGGTTACTCAATTCCTTTCTAGCCAAGAGGTGTTGAGATGGCAGGACAAGCGAGGGGATGGTACGGCGCAGGCGGACGCCACCCAATACATTTTCAAATTTCGGCGGGCGCTGCGTTGATGCTGGGCCTGCTGGACGTCGCCGGCGCCGCCGCTGTCACGGCAGCGCAGCGAATAGATGGCGGCGCGGCGTTTCTGGGCGATGTCGCCATAGCGACGACCAAGGCGTCCGAGCACGGTATCAACGTGACTGGCCGCACGGCAGAGGTTCGGGTGACGGGCGGCACCATACGGACGAGCGGCAACCAGGCCCAGGGCTTGCGGGTCGGCACGGAGAATGCACCGGACAACACCGCGCTGGGCGCGTCGGTCTTTTTGCAGAACCTGATCATCGAGACTTCCGGGACCGGGGCATTGGGCGTCTCTGTCCACGAGCCACAGGGAGGAGGAGGCACGCGTTTGTCCATGTCCGGGACGACGGTGCGCACGCGCGGCGATGACAGTTTCGCCCTGCAGCTTTCAGGGCCTGCCAGCGCCACCTTGAATGACGTGGCGCTGGAGACGGCCGGCCAGCAGGCGCCCGCGGTGGTGCTGTGGCAAGGCGCACAGTTGAACGCACAGGGGCTGGTGGTTCAGGTCAACGGGGCAGGCGTTTCCGCGATACATGCGCAGGATGCCGGCAGCTTCACGTTGTCGGGCTCGGATATTACCGCCCGGGGCCTGGAAGTCGTCGGGATCTATGTGCAGGAAGGCATGCAGGGGACGTTGACGGGTACGCGGGTCACGACGCAGGGCGATACCGCGCCCGCCTTGCAGGTGGAGGACGCGGGTACGCACGTCAGCATGAACGGCGGCGCGTTGTCGACCTCCGGCGCGAATTCGCCCGCTGCATGGCTGCTGGCTGGCGGTTCCGCGCAGTTCCGCGATACGGTATTGAGGACCGTCGGCGAGGCCTCGCATGGCGTGGACGTCGCTGCGCACAGCGAGGTCGAACTGGCGCATGCGCAGGTGCGGGCCGACGGGCAAGGGGCTCATGGCCTGGTGGTGACGCGAAGCAGCGCGATGGTGCGGGCGGGTTCACTGGTAGAGAGCACCGGAGACGGCGCCGCGGCGCTGCTGGAAAGCGGGCATCTTACGGTGGACGGCAGCGTGGTCCATGGCCACGGCGCGGCCGGGTTGGAGGTCGACGGCGAGAGTAATGTGTCCCTGCTCAACGGCGCACGCCTGTCGTCGGACCAGCCGACGGCGATCAGGCTGATCGACCCTCGGTCGGTCCTGAACCTCGACATCAAGGACCGGGCGCAGCTATTGGGCGACATTGCGCCAGAGGCGCAGCAGCCGGACGGTTCGCCCGAGCAGGCCAGGGTTCGTGTGGCGCTCGCCGACGGGGGGACGTGGGCGGGCCGCACGGACGGCGCGGTCCATACGGTGCGATTGCTCGATCGTGGCGTCTGGACCGTGACGGGCGATTCCCGGGTGGCCGAGGTCAAGCTGGAGGGCGGCACGCTGGCGTTTGCGCCACCTGCGCAGCCCAAGGGCGCTTTCAAGACACTGGTCGCGACGCAGGGCATTTCCGGTACGGGCACGATAGTCATGAATGCACATTTGCCCAGCGGCACGGCCGATGTGCTGGTGGCGCCGCAGGGATTCGGCGACCGGCAGGTGCTGGTGGTCAACAACACGGATGATGGCACCGAGAGCGGCGCGACCAAGGTGCCGCTGATCGAAGACGAACAAGGCCATACGGCGTTCACGCTGGGCAACATGGGGGGACGGGTGGACGCGGGTGCGCGCCAGTACGAATTGACCGCGAGCGAGGCGCAGGCCGACAAGGCCCGCACCTGGCAGCTGACGCCGACCAACGAGTTGTCCACCACGGCGACCGCCGCCGTGAATGCGATGGCGATCGCGGCGTCGCAGCGCATCTGGCAGGCCGAAATGGACGTGTTGCTGCGCCATATGAGCGGCCTGCATTCGATCGGGTCGCCGGGCGGATTCTGGGCGCGCGGCCTGAGCCAGCGCCAGAGGCTCGATACCGGTTACGGACCCTGGCAGAAGCAGACCGTCAGCGGAATAGAGCTGGGCCTCGACAGGCGGGTGGCCGGCGGCGCAACGACGGCGTGGTCCGTCGGCATGCTGGCCGGCTACAGCGAGACCCGGCGCGATGGCGGCGCATACCGCGCCGGGCATGTGCACAGCGCGCACGTCGGCGCGTATGTCTCCTACCTGAATGATTCGGGCTCGTATGTGGATGGCGTGGTCAAGTACAACCGCTTTCGGCATGGTTTCGACATTCGCACGACCGACCTGAAGCGGGTCGATGCCAAGCACCGCAGCCACGGCCTGGGCGCGTTGCTGCGCGGCGGGCGCCGTATCGATATCGATGGCGGCTGGTATGTCGAGCCGCAGGCTTCGGTGGCGTGGTTCCACGCCGGCGGGAGCCGCTATGAGGCCAGCAATGGCCTGCGCGTGCGCGCCGACGGCGCGCATTCATGGGTGTTGCGCGCCGGGGCGGAGGCGGGCCGGCAGATGAGGTTGGCCAATGGCAATATCGTTGAACCCTATGCGCGCTTGGGCTGGGCCCAGGAGCTGGGGGCCGATAACGCGGTCTACACCAACGGCATCAGGCATGTCACGCGTTCGCGCGGCGGATTCGCCGAGGCCCGCGTGGGGGTGGGCGCCTTGCTGGGCAAGCGGCATGCCTTGTACGCCGACTACGAGTATGCCAAGGGCGCGCGGTTCGAGGCGCCCTGGACCTTGCAGCTGGGGTATCGCTACAGCTGGTGACCGCGCGCCGCCGGCGTCGCTCAGGGTACGGCGATGCCGGCGCTGCGCAGCAGGGCGGCGGTTTCGTAGATGGGCAGGCCCATGACGCCGGTGTAGCTGCCCGCGATATGCGAGACGAAGGCGCCGGCCAGGCCCTGTATGCCGTAGGCGCCGGCCTTGCCGTAGGGTTCGCCGCTGTCGCAGTAGCGTTGCAGTTCGGCTTGTTCGAGCGCGCGCATGCGCACGCGCGTGATGGAGACGTCTTCGTACAGCCTGCCCTGGTGGCAGAGGGCGACGGCGGCGTGGACTTCGTGTTCGCGGCCGGACAGGGCCGCGAGCATGCGCAGCGCGTCGGCGCGGTCGGCGGGTTTGCCCAGTACGATGCCGTCGAGAATGACGGTGGTGTCGGCGGCCAGCAGCGGCAGGTCGGGTAGCTGCTGACTGTGCAGCCACGCCTGGCCGCGCTCAGCCTTGTCGCGGGCAGTGCGCCGGACGTAGTCGCACGCGGCTTCGCCCGGATGTTGCGGTTCGTCTTCGCCGGGCGGCGCCGGAACGCGCAGCACGGTGTGTGTCAGGCCGATCTGCAGCAGCAGTTCGCGGCGTCGCGGGCTGGCCGAGGCCAGGTAGAGGCGGGGCGGATCGGCGGCAAGGGTGGCGTCGGACATCGGCGGGCCGTTCAGGCGCGGTGATAGGGGTGGTTGGTCATGATGGCCCAGGCGCGGTAGAGCTGTTCGGCCAGCAGCACACGCACCATGGGGTGCGGCAGCGTCAGCGAGGACAGGCGCAGCAGGCCTTCGCAGGAGGCCTTGAGGGCGGCGTCCAGGCCGTCGGGGCCGCCCACCAGGAAGGCGACGTCGCGCCCGCCGGCGCGCCATTTTTCGAGTTGCTGCGACAGCGCCACGGTGGTGAGGTCGCGGCCGCGCTCATCGAGCGCGATGCGCAGCACGCCGGGCGGCAGCGCCGTTTCGATGCGGCGCGCTTCGGCGGCCATCATTTGCGCCGGCGTCTTGCCGCTGGTGCGCGGTTCGGGCTTGATTTCGCGCAGTTCGAGCGCGCAGTCGGCGGGCAGGCGTTTGGCGTAGTCATCCCAGGCGGTTTCGACCCAGCCGGGCATGCGGGTGCCGACCGCGGCGACGATGAGTTTCATCGCCCCGCCGGTTACAGCGCGCCGGCGCCGGGCATGGCGGGCCGCGTCGATTCGGGCAGCAGTTTGACGCGTACCGGCTTGCCGCCCCAGATCTCTTCGAGGTTGTAGTACTGGCGGATGGCGGGCTGCATGACGTGCACGACGATGTAGCCCAGGTCGACCACGACCCATTCGCCGGTGTCTTCGCCTTCGACGGTGATGCCGGTCAGTTTGAGCGCACGGCCGCGATCGGCCACGCTGGAGGCCAGCGCCCGTGTCTGGCGGTTGGAGGTGGCGCTGGCGATGATGACGCGGTCGAACAGACTGGTCAGCTCGCTGGTGTTGAACACCTTGATGTCTTGCGCCTTGACGTCCTCGAGGGCGTCGATGATGGCGCGTTGCAGTTTTTGTATATCCATAACGATAAATATAACCCGCGGCGCGGGTGTCGATGTGGCGGACTGGGCCCGTTGGACGGGTTCAGCGGTACAGGTGATGCGTGGCGATATAAGCCGCGACCGGCTCGGGCAGCAGGCCGTCGGTGGCGGCGCCGGCGGCCAGGCGCTGGCGGATGTCGGAGGCCGATACGGCCATGGGTGCGAAGGGCAGTTCGTGCAGCTGGCGCCGGTGCGCGGCCAGCCATGCGGCCAGCTCGGCCGGCGGGGCGATCGAGGCGCCGGGCCGGGTGGCCACGGCCAGCTCGATGCGGGCGGCGATGTCCTGCCAGTCGCGCCAGGTGCAGAAATTCTGCAGCTGGTCGGTGCCCAGCAGCCAGAAGTACTGCGGGCCGCCGGGCAGGGCGCGCACGGTGTCGGCGGTGTAGGTGGCGCCGCCGCGCTCGATTTCGACCGGGTTGATGGCCAGGGCGGGGTGGCCGGCGATGGCCAGTTCCAGCATGCGCAGGCGGTGTGGCGCCGAGGCCTTCAGGGGTTGGCGTTGCCAGGGGTTGGCGGCCGGTATCAGTTGTACCTGGTCCAGCCCGAGGAACTGCCTGGCGGTGTCGGCCAGCGCGATATGCGCGACGTGCACCGGGTCGAAGCTGCCGCCGAGCAGGCCGATGCGTGTCACACCCATTCCCGGGGTCGCAGGAACTCGGCCAGGGCGGCTTCGGGCGTGCCGGCCTGCGGCTGCCAATCGTAGCGCCATTGCGCCAGCGGCGGCATGGACAGCAGGATGGATTCGGTGCGGCCGCCCGATTGCAGGCCGAACAGGGTGCCGCGGTCGAACACCAGGTTGAATTCGACGTAGCGGCCGCGCCGGTAGGCCTGGAAGTCGCGTTCGCGTTCGCCGTAGGGCATGTCGCGGCGGGCCTGGACGATGGGCAGGTAGGCGGGCAGGAAGCTGTCGCCGACCGAGCACGTGAGCGCGAACGAGGCGTCGAAGCCGGGTTCGTTCAGATCGTCGAAGAAGATGCCGCCGATGCCGCGGGTTTCGTTGCGGTGCTTGAGGAAGAAGTATTCGTCGCACCACTGCTTGTAGCGCGGGTAGTAATCGGCGCCGTGCGGGTCCAGCGCGTCGCGGCAGGCGCGGTGGAAATGGCGCGCGTCGTCCTCGAACGGGTAGTACGGGGTGAGGTCGAGCCCGCCGCCGAACCAGAACACGTCGGATTCGGCATGCCCGGGGCGCGCGGCGGCCACGAACATGCGCACGTTCATGTGCGTGGTGGGCACATAGGGGTTGCGCGGGTGCAGGACCATGGAGACGCCCATGGCTTCCCAGCCGCGGCCGGCCAGCTCGGGGCGGTGGGCGCTGGCCGATGGCGGCAGGCGCGTGCCCTTGACATGGCTGAACAGCACGCCGGCGCGTTCGAACAGTTGGCCGCCCTCGAGCAGGCGCGACACGCCGCCGCCGCCCTCGGCGCGTTGCCAGGCATCGGTGCGAAACGCCTCGCCGCCGGCCTGTTCGAGCGCGGCGACGATGCGGCCTTGCAGGTCGGTGAGGTAGTCGCGTACGGCGGGAATGGCTACGGCGGTCATAGCGCTAAACGGCGATCAGGCGGTGGGTTTGGGGGCTTTCTGCTGCGAGGGCTTGAGCGCGCGCCAGCCGATGTCGGTGCGGTACTGGCGGCCGTCGAAGTGGATGGCGTCCACGGCCTCGTAGGCGCGGTCGCGCGCGATGCGCACGGAGTCGCCCAGGGCGGTGACGCACAGCACGCGCCCTCCGGTGGTCTTGGTGGCATCGCCGTCCAGGGCGGTTGCCGCGTGGAATACCACGCAGTCTTCCGTTGCGGCGGGCAGGCCGGCGATCACGTCCCCGGTGCGCGGCGTGGCAGGGTAGTTGTGGGCGGCCAGCACCACGCCCAGGGCGGTGCGGCGGTCCCAGACGATGTCGGCCTGGTCGAGCGTGCCGTCGACGGCGTGCTCGAACGCATCAAGCAGGTCGCTCTTGACGCGCATCATGATGGGCTGCGTTTCCGGGTCGCCCATGCGGCAGTTGTACTCCAGCGTCTTGATGGGCCGGTCGGGGTCATCGCCGGCCGCGATCATCAGGCCGGCGTACAGGAAGCCGGTGTAGGGGATGCCGTCGCGCGCCATGCCCTGCACGGTCGGCAGGATGATTTCGCGCATGATGCGGTGGTGCAGCTCGGGCGTGACGACCGGGGCGGGCGAATAGGCGCCCATGCCGCCGGTGTTGGGACCGGCGTCGCCGTCCTTCAGGCGCTTGTGGTCCTGGCTGGTGGCCAGGGCGAGCACATGGCGGCCGTCGCACATGACGATGAAGCTGGCTTCTTCGCCGGTGAGGAATTCCTCGATCACCACGCGCGCGCCGGCCTCGCCCAGCGAGCCGTCGCCCAGCATGGCGTCGATCGCGCCATGCGCTTCGTCCAGCGTCATGGCGACCACCACGCCCTTGCCGGCAGCCAGGCCGTCGGCCTTGATCACGATGGGCGCGCCGTGCTGGTCGACATAGGCGTGCGCCTGGGCCGGATCGGTGAAGGTTTCGTAGCGCGCCGTGGGGATGGCATGGCGGACCATGAAGGCCTTGGCGTAATCCTTCGAGCTTTCCAGCTGCGCGGCCGCCTTGGTCGGACCGAAGATCTTCAGGCCGCGGGCGCGGAACACGTCGACCACGCCGGCGGCCAGGGGCGCCTCGGGGCCGACCACGGTCAGCGACACGCCCTCGCGCTGGACGAAGTCGGCCAGTTCCTCGGCGCTGGTCAGCGGTACGTTCTCGAGCTGCTCGCCCTGCGCGGTGCCGCCGTTGCCGGGCGCCACGTAGACCTTGTGGACGCGCGGGGAGCGGGCCAGACGCCATGCGAGGGCGTGTTCGCGGCCGCCCGAGCCGATTACCAGGAGTTTCATGTTGCGGGGTTTCTGAAGGTTGCCACTCATGCCCGTGGAGAAGGCGCGGCGCTTGCACGGCAAGGCCGGGAAACGGGCGGCATGGCCGCCCGGACGGTTATTGCGCTTCGTCGAACACGACGTTGGTGTAGACCTCCTGCACGTCGTCCAGGCTTTCCAGGACGTCGAGCAGCTTCTGCATCTTGACGGCGTCTTCGCCGGTGAGCTCGGTTTCGTTGAGCGCCTTCATGACCACGCCGTCGACTTCCGCCTTCAGGCCGGCGGCCTCGAAGGCCTGGCGCACGGCGGTGAAATCGGCCGGCGCACAGACGACTTCGATGACGCCTTCCTCGTCGGTGGCGACGTCCTCGGCGCCGGCCTCCAGGGCGGCTTCCATGACGGTTTCCTCGGAGGTGCCGGGCGCGAACACGAACTGGCCGCAGTGCTTGAACATGAAGGCCACCGAGCCTTCCTGGCCCAGGTTGCCGCCATGCTTGGCGAAGGCGTGGCGCACTTCGGCGACGGTGCGGGTGCGATTGTCGGTCATGCAGTCGACGATGACCGCCGCGCCGCCGATGCCGTAGCCTTCGTAGCGGACTTCCTCGTAGCTTTCGCCGTCGGCGCCGCCGGCGCCGCGCTGGATGGCCCGCTGGATGTTGTCCTTGGGCATGTTGGCGTCGGTCGCCTTGTCCCAGGCCATGCGCAGGCGCGGGTTGCTGTCCGGGTCGGCGCCGCCGGCACGCGCGGCGACGGTGATTTCACGAATGATCTTGGTCCAGAGCTTGCCCCGCTTGGCGTCCTGGCGGCCCTTGCGGTGCTGGATATTGGCCCATTTACTGTGTCCGGCCATGGCTTCTCGAAGAATTTGTCGGCAAAGATGCCTATTTTAGCCTGCCTGGGCCCCTGCCGCCCCGCAGGCGTGTGTCGTGCATGCCACGGCCCACAAGCGGCGGCCCAGGCTCTACACTTGGGCGTCCGATTTTGCCCCCTTCCGGAGAGCGGTTATGCCTGATCCCATTGTTATCGCCAAGAATGCCCAGACCGAGCTGGCGCTGCTGCCCGCGCTGGCCAATCGGCACGGCTGCATTACCGGCGCCACCGGCACGGGCAAAACGGTGACGCTTCAGGTGCTCGCCGAAGCGTTTTCCCGTATTGGCACGCCGGTTTTCATGGCTGATGTAAAGGGGGATCTGACCGGGATATCGCAGGCGGGTACGGCATCGCCGAAACTGCAGGAGCGTCTGAAGAACCTGGGCCTGCCCGAGCCGGCCTGGGGCGCCAGCCCGGTATCGCTATGGGATGTGTTCGGCGAACAGGGCGTGCCGATCCGCGCCACGGTGTCGGACATGGGGCCCTTGCTGCTGTCGCGCATGCTGGAGCTCAACGATACCCAGGAAGGGGTGCTGACGCTGGTGTTCCGCGTGGCCGACGACGAGGGGCAGTTGCTGCTGGACCTGAAGGACTTGCGCGCCATGCTGCAGAACGTGGCGGACCGCTCGGCCGAGCTGAAGACGCGCTATGGCAATGTGTCGGCCGCCACGGTGGGCGCCATCCAGCGCGGCCTGCTGCGGCTGGAGTCGCAGGGCGCCGAGCAATTCTTCGGCGAGCCCATGCTGGACGTGCACGATCTGCTGCGCACCGACGCGCAGGGGCGCGGGATGGTCAATATCCTGGCGGCCGACAAGCTGATGCAGGCGCCGCGCCTGTACGGGGTGTTCCTGCTCTGGCTGCTGGCCGACCTGTACGAGAAGCTGCCAGAGATCGGCGACCCGGAGCAACCCGGGCTGGTGTTCTTCTTCGACGAGGCGCACCTGCTGTTCAATGATGCGCCATCGGCGCTGCTGGACAAGATCGAGCAGGTGGTGCGGCTGGTGCGCTCCAAGGGCGTGGGGGTGTACTTCGTGACGCAGAATCCGCTGGACATCCCGGACACCGTGCTGGGCCAGCTGGGCAACCGCATCCAGCACGCCTTGCGCGCCTTCACGCCGCGCGACCAGAAGGCGGTCAAGACGGCGGCGCAGACGATGCGCCCGAATCCGGGGCTGGATATCGAGGCCGCCATCACGGAGCTCGGCGTGGGCGAGGCCCTGGTCTCGCTGCTGGATGCCAAGGGACGGCCGACCCCGACCGAACGCGCCTGGATCCTGCCGCCGGGCAGCCGCATCGGCCCGGCCACCGATGCCGAGCGCCAGGCCTTGAGGCAGGCCATGCCGCTGGCGCCCAAGTACGAGCAGACCGTCGACCGCGAGTCGGCCTACGAGGTGCTGACCGCGCGCGCCGCGGCCGATGCGCCGGCCACGGACGGCGCCCGCGCGCCCGCGGGCAAGAATGGCGCGCCGGCCGCGCCCGCCGAGGAAGGCGGGCTGATGCAAGGCATCAACGAGGTGCTGTTCGGTTCGACCGGTTCGCGCGGCGGCAAGCGCGACGGCGTGGTCCAGAGCGTGGCCAAGAGCACGGCGCGCCAGATGGCGCGCGAACTGGTGCGGGGCGTGCTGGGATCCCTGCTGGGGTCGCGGCGACGCTGAGCGGCAGGCGGCAGATTGTGACGGCCGCCGCGTTTTGCATACACTGGTAGCCATCATCCCATGGAGACCGTGATGCATTTCCTGGATTCGATCGTAGACAGCGTCAACGGCCTGGTCTGGGGGCCGTTGATGCTGGTGCTGATTCTTGGCACCGGCCTGTTTCTCATGCTGCGCCTGCGTTTCATGCCGCTGGCCAAGATCGCCGCGGGGTTCCGGCTCGCCTGGGGCAACCGCGCCAAGGGCGACGCCGACACCGGAGAGATCAGCCCGTTCCAGGCGCTGATGACCAGCCTGGCGGCGACCGTGGGCACCGGCAACATCGCCGGCGTGGCCACGGCCATTTTCCTGGGCGGGCCGGGCGCCCTGTTCTGGATGTGGGTGACCGCGCTGGTCGGCATGGCGACCAAGTACAGCGAGGTGCTGCTGGCGGTGCATTTCCGCGAAAGGGATGCGCGCGGCGAGTTCACCGGCGGGCCGATGTACGCCATCCGCAATGGACTGGGCCCCCGGTGGGCGTGGCTGGGCACGTTGTTCGCGCTGTTTGGCGGCCTGGCCGGCTTCGGCATCGGCAACATGGTGCAGGTCAACAGCATGGCCGACGCGCTGGGTACGTCCTTCGGCATTCCTGACTGGGCGACGGGCGTGGCGACCATGGTGTTGATCGGCATGGTGGTGCTGGGCGGGATCCGGCGCATCGGCGCGGTGGCGTCGGCGCTGGTGCCGTTCATGTGCGTGGCCTACATCGTGGCGGCCGTGATCTCGCTGATCCTGATGGCCGACGCCATTCCGGCCGCCCTGGCTCTGATTTTCACGCATGCCTTCTCGCCGGCGGCGGCCACTGGTGGCTTTGCCGGCGCGGCCGTGATGGCCGCCATGCGCTACGGCGTGGCGCGCGGTATTTTCTCCAACGAGGCCGGCCTGGGCACCGCCGGGATCGTGCAGGCGGCCGGCACCAGCAACAGCGCGGTGCAATCGGGCCTGATAGGCATGATAGGCACGTTCATCGACACCATCGTGATCTGTTCGATGACGGGGCTGGTTATCGTGTGCTCGGGCATGTGGACCGGCGGTGAAAGCGGTGCCGCGCTGTCGGCCGCGGCGTTCGATGCCGCTATGCCGGGCATCGGCCACTACGTGATCGCCGTGGCGCTGACGATTTTCGCCTTTACCACCATCCTGGGCTGGAGCTACCTGAGCGAGCGCTGTTGGGAATACCTGACGGGTGTGCGGGCGATCCTGCCGTTTCGCATCGTGTGGGTCGTGGCCGTGCCATTCGGCGCGGTCGCCAAGCTGGATTTCGCCTGGCTGCTGGCCGATACCCTGAACGGATTGATGGCGATTCCCAACCTGGTGGCGCTGGTGTTGCTGTCGCCGGTGGTGGTGAAGCTGACGCGCGCGCATTTTTCCCGCGGCTGAAGCCGCGGCGCCGGCATGCGCGCGCGCCCGCCGCTCAGCCTTGCGCGACGTGGGCGGCGACGTCGTCCAGGGTGCGGGCAAAGCGCGCGACCATGTCGCGCACCTGTTCGGCGGTGATGATCAGGGGCGGGCAGAAGGCCACGGTGTCCTGGATGCCGCGCACGATCAGGCCATGGTCGTGCGCGCGCTCGTAGGCATAGCCGCCGGCCTTGCCGAGCGGGTCGAAGGGCTGGCGCGTGGCCTTGTCGGCCACCAGCTCCACGCCGGCGATCAGGCCGACGCCGCGCACCTCGCCCACCAGCGGATGGCTGGACAGGGCCTGCAACTCCTGGTGCAGCAGCGCGCCCATTTCGGCGGCGTGCTCGATCAGGCCGCGTTCGTCGATCAGGCGCAGGTTCTCCAGCGCCACCGCGGTGGCGACCGGGTGGCCGCTGGCCGTATAGCCATGCCCGAAAGTGCCCAGGCGGCCGCTGTGTTCGGCCACCACGTCGGCCACGCGGGTATTGAGCAGCACCGCGCCCAGCGGCTGGTACGAGGAGGTGATCTGCTTGGACAGCACCATGATGTCCGGCTCGATGTCGAAGACCTGCGAGCCGAAGCGCTGGCCCAGGCGCCCGAAGCCGGTGATGACTTCGTCGGCGATGACCAGGATGTCGTACTTGCGGCACACCGCCTGGATTTTCTGCCAGTACGTGCGCGGGGGCACGATGACGCCGCCGGCGCCCATGACAGGTTCGCCGATGAAGGCTGCCACCGTGTCCGGGCCTTCGCGCAGGATCATGGCCTCGAGTTCGCCGGCCATGCGGGTGGCGAAATCTTCTTCGGTTTCGCCCGGCAGGCCGTAGCGGTAGTAGTGCGGGCAGGCGGTGTGGCGGATCTGCGGCAGCGGCAGGTCGAAGTCCTTGTGGTTGCCGGGCAGGCCGGTGAGGCTGGCCGAGGCGACCGTGACGCCGTGGTAGCCGCGCTGGCGCGCGATGATCTTTTTCTTGTCGCGGCGGCCCAGCGCATTGTTGTAGTACCACACCAGCTTGACGACCGTGTCGTTGGCCTCGGAGCCGGAGTTGGTGAAGAACGCCTGGGCCATGCGCCCGTCCGTGTAGCCGATCAGGCGCTCGGCCAGCGCGATGACGCTGGGGTGCGACTTGTGCGTGAACGTATGGTAGTAGGGCAGTTCCTGGAACTGGCGCGCCGCGGCTTCGACCAGGCGCTGCTCGCCGAAACCCACCGCGACGCTCCACAGGCCGGCCATTCCTTCGAGGTAGCGGTTGCCCTGGTCGTCGAACACGTATACGCCTTCACCGTGGGTGATGATGCGCGGGCCCACGTCGCGGTGCTTGACCGCGTTGGTGTAGGAGTGCAGCTGGTACTAGATGTCCTGCTGCTGGGCGGAGCTGAGAGTGGTCATGGTTGCGTTTCCGTTGCGGTGATGCCGGATTCCTGGACGAGGCTGTTATATCATCGTCATTATCCGCCAAGACGGCGCCGCGCAGGCGTGGCGCCGGCTATGGTCCCTACCGTCTGCCTGCCGCCATGGAACCGCCGTGAAAATCATCTACGCCTCCTGCAATGCCATCGATCCGCGCGAATGGACGGAGCCCTTGCAGGCGGCCTTGCCCGAGGCCGAGGTGGTCGCATGGCAGGCGAGCCAGCCGGTCCAGCATGCCGAACTGGCGGTGGTCTGGAACCCGCCGGCCGAATTGTTCGAGCGCGAGCTCGGCCTGCGCGCGGCGTTCAACCTGGGCGCCGGCGTGGACGCGCTGTTCAGGCTGGAGACGCTGCCGCCGGATTTTCCCGTGGTGCGACTGGAGGACGCGGGCATGGCGGTGCAGATGGCCGAGTACGCGGCGCATGCGCTGGTGCGCGCCAGCCGCCAGTTCGACGCGTATGACGCGCAGCAGCGCGCCGGGCAATGGCATCCGCTGCCCGAGCTCGATCGCACGCAATGGCCGGTGGGCGTGCTGGGCATGGGCGTGATGGGTACGCGCGTGGCGCAGACCCTGGCCGGCATGGATTATCCGGTGGCGGGCTGGTCGCGCAGCGGCAATGCGCCGCAGGGCGTGCAGGCCTTTGGCGGCGCCGATGCGCTGCCGGCCTTCCTGGCGCGCACCCGGGTGCTGGTCAACACGCTGCCGCTGACCGACGAGACGCGCGACCTGTTGCGCCGCGATACCCTGTCGCAATTGCTGCCGGGCGCCCACCTGATCAACATGGGGCGCGGCGAGCACCTGGTGGAAGAGGACCTGCTGGCGCTGCTCGACAGCGGGCATATGGCAGGCGCGGCGCTCGACGTGTTTCGCGAAGAGCCCTTGCCGGCCGGCCACCCGTTCTGGTCGCATCCGCGCGTGGCGATCACCCCGCACATCGCGGCCATCAGCCTGCGCCGCGAAACGGTGGCGCAGCTGGCGGCCAAGATCCGCGCCTTCCTGCGCGGCGAGCCGGTCACCGGCATGGTGACGCGCCGCCGCGGCTACTGAGCGGCCCCGGCTACAGGCGGATCCAGGTCGTCTTCAGCGAGGTGTACTTGTCCAGCGCGTGCAGCGACTTGTCGCGCCCGAAGCCGGATTGCTTGACGCCGCCGAACGGCACCGTCACGTCGCCGTCGAAGTAGCAGTTCACCCATACCAGGCCGGCGCGCAGCCTGCGCGAGACGCGATGGGCGCGCGACAGGTCGGCCGTCCACAGGCCCGATCCCAGGCCATAGGCGGAGGCATTGGCCTGCGCCACCACCTCGTCTTCGCCGTCGAACCGGGTGACCGCCAGCACGGGGCCGAAGATCTCCTCGCGCACGATGGTCAGGTCGGGCCGCGCGCATTCGAAGATGGTGGGTTCTATGTAGTAGCCTCCGCTGTCGGCGCGCACGCGCTCGCCGCCCATGCGCAGCCGCGCGCCTTCGCGCCGGCCGCTTTCGACATATTCCAGCACGCGCGCCATCTGCCTCTCATCGACCATGGCGCCCATCGGCGAGGCCGGGTCGAGCGGATTGCCCGGCTGCATCGCGCGCGCACACGCCTCCACCTTGCTGACGAAGGTGTCGTAGATGCCGGCCTGCACATACAGGCGCGAGCCCGCGATGCAGACCTCGCCCTGGTTGTTGAAGATGCCGATGGCCGCCGCCAGGGCGGCGCGGTCCAGGTCGGGGCAGTCGTCGAAAATGATGTGCGGCGACTTGCCGCCGCATTCCAGCCAGACCTGCTTGAGGTTGGATTGCCCGGAATACTCCATGAAGCGCTTGCCGGTGGCGGTCGAGCCGGTGAAGGCCAGGCAATCCACGTCCATGTGCAGTCCGAGCGCGCGCCCGGCCACCGGGCCGGCGCCCGGCACCACGTTGAGCACGCCGGCGGGGATGCCGGCCTGGAGCGCCAGTTCGGCCAGCCGCAGGGCCGACAGCGAGGACTGCTCGGCCGGCTTGAGGATCACGCTGTTGCCGGCGGCCAGCGCCGGCGCCACCTTCCACGAGGCCATCAGCAGCGGGTAGTTCCATGGCACCACGGCGGCCACCACGCCCAGCGGTTCGCGCGTGATGGTGGCCAGCGCGTCGGCGTCGGTGGGGGCGATTTCGTCGTACTGCTTGTCGATGGTCTCGGCATACCACGCGTAGGTATGCGCGGTTTCCGGGATGTCGAAGGCCATGGTGTCGCCGATAGGCTTGCCCATGTTCAGCGTTTCGATCAGGGCCAGTTCTTCGGCGTGCTCGCGGATCAGCGCGGCCAGGCGCAGCATGCATTGCTTGCGCTCGCGGCGCGGCATGCGCGACCACACGCCGGACTCGAAGGCGCGCCGCGCGGCCGCGACGGCCTGGTCGATATCGGCTTGCGAGCAGGCCGTCACTTCGGCGAGCAACTGGCCGGTGGCCGGGTTGATGGCGGCCAGCGGCCCGGCCTGGCCATCGTGCCAGCGGCCGTCGATGAAGGCCTGGTTGCGCAGCGTCAGGCCGGCGGCGAGGGATTCCCAATGGGACAGCGGGGGCAGGGTGCTCATGCGGCGGACTCCTTGTCGCGGACGGGCAGGCGCGGCGTGCCGGGGGCGCGCCGCGTGACGAGGAAAATGCCGGCGGCCACGATCAGCGCCATGCCGGCTGTGGCCGGCGCGTCGGGTGGCATGCCGAACCAGAAGGTGCTGAAGGCGACGGCCATCAGCAGGTGGCAGTAGTTCAGCGGCGCCAGCGTCGAGGCTTCGACGCGCTGGAAGGCGCCGATCAACAGGATCTGCGCCAGGCCGTTGCACAGGCCCAGGGCGATGATCACCAGGCTGTCGGCCAGGCCGGGCCAGGGCTGCGGCAGGAAAAACGGCGCCGGCAGGGCCGTCATCAGCAGGCAGATGAAGGCGGTGTAGGCGTACTGCACGTGGCCCGGCACCTGGCCGGCCAGCTTGCGCGTGAGCAGCTGGAAAATGGCGTAGCTGACGGCGGCCACCGCCATCAGCACGGTGCCCAGCGCGGGCAGGTCGGCGCCCGGCCGCACGATCAGCAGCATGCCGCCGAACCCGACCGCCACCGCCAGCCACTGGGCGCGTCCGACCGATTCGCCCAGCAACCAGGGCGACAACGCCACCATGATCATCGGCGAGGTGAAGTAGATGGCGGTCGTCTCGGACAGCGGCATCCAGATCAGCGCCGTCATGAAGCAGGTGCCCACCGTGCCCAGCATCAGGCCGCGCACCACCAGCAGGCCGCGGCGCGGCGTGGCCGACAGGCGCGGCAGGCCGTGGCGCAGCAGCATGAACGCGGCGATGGTGGCCACCGCCGTGTAGCGCATCACATTCAGGAACGGCGCCGGATAGAACTGCAGCATGTACTTGCAGGCCGCGTCGAAGGTGGCGAAGGCCACCAGCGCGCCGAAGAACAGCGCTATGCCGAGGCGTCGCTGGCGGGCGGCGGCCGGCGCCGGGGCGGGGGCCATGTTCAGCGCTCCACCATGCCCGCGTGCTGCAGCATGGCGCCCAGCAGGACGTTGGCGCCGGCCTCCAGGTGGGCCGGGTCGGCGTCTTCCACTTCGTTGTGGCTGATGCCGTCCTTGCAGGGCACGAAGATCATCGCCGTCGGGCTGACGGTGGCGACGTAGACGGCGTCGTGGCCGGCGCCGGTGACGATATCCATATGGCTGTAGCCGCGAGCCTCGGCCTGCTGGCGCACCGCGCCGATCAGGGCGGGCTCGAAGGGCGTGGGGGGAAAGTGCTGGACGTCGCGCAGATCGACGCCGACCGGATAGCCGGTGGTGTCGCCCGCGCCCAGCGCCTGGCAGGCCTGGCGCAGGCGGGCGTCCATCTCGGCCAGGCGCGCGGCGTCCGGGTGGCGCAGGTCGACCGTGAACGACACCTTGCCGGGAATGACGTTGCGCGAGGACGGATAGACGTTGGCCACGCCCACGGTGCCGCGCCCCTGGGGGGCGTAGTCCAGCGCGATGCGCACGACTTCCTGCATCAGGTGCGTGGCGGCGTACAGGGCGTCGCGGCGCATGGGCATGGGCGTGGGGCCGGCGTGCGCCTCCATGCCGGTCACGGTGACGTCGTACCAGCGCAAGCCGAGCGAGCCGGTGACCACGCCGATGACCTTGTCCTCGGCTTCCAGGATGGGGCCTTGCTCGATATGCGCCTCGAAGTACTTGCCCAGCTTGCGCTGGCCCACCGGCGCGTCGCCGGCGTAGCCGATGCGCGCCAGCTCGTCGCGCACCGATTTGCCGTCCACGTCGGTGGCCGCCAGCGCCGTTTCGAGCGGGAAGATATTGCAGAACACGCCGGACCCCATCATGACGGGCACGAAGCGCGTGCCTTCCTCGTTGGTCCAGATCGCCAGTTCCAGCGGCGCCTCGGTGCGCACGTCGTGGTCCTGCAGCGTGCGCATGACCTCCAGTCCGGCCAGGACGCCGAAGCATCCGTCGAACTTGCCGCCGGTGGGCTGGGTGTCGATGTGGCTGCCGGTGGCCACGCTGGGCAGTTCCGGACGCGCGCCGGGCCGGCGGCCGAAGATGTTGCCGACCTGGTCGACGGTGATTTCCAGGCCCGCTTCGCGCATCCAGCGCACCAGCAGGTCGCGGCCCTGGCCGTCCAGTTCGGTCAGCGCCAGGCGGCAATTGCCGCCCTTGGGCGTGGCGCCGATTTTCGCCAGCTCCATGAGCGAGTCCCACAGGCGTTGGCCGTTGATCGAAAGTGCGGTGGCAGTAGTCATGATGAGGCTCCGTTGCGGGTCAGACTGTGGCGGGCGCCATGCCCTGCAGGAAGGCTTCCAGCGCCGGGCCGATGGCCGGCACCATATAGCCGCCTTCCTGGACGACCACGGTGGGCAGGCCCAGGCCGTTGATGCGTTCGCCGATCTGGCGATAGGCGTCCATGTCCAGCTTGAGCACGCTGATGGGGTCGTCCTTGTAGGTGTCGAAACCCAGCGCCAGCACCAGCGCGCGCGGCCGGTAGTCGCGCAGCGCGGTCAGGGCGCTGTCCAGGGTTTCCAGGAAAATGGCGTTGCGCGCGCCGTGCGGCAGGGGGAAGTTCAGGTTGTAGCCGTGGCCGCTGCCGTAGCCGCGCTCGTGCGCATAGCCAGTGTAGAACGGGTAGTACCCGGACGGGTCGGCGTGCAGCGAGATGGTCATCACGTCCGAACGCTGGTAGAAGATGTTCTGCGTGCCATCGCCATGATGCGCGTCGACGTCCAGCACCACGACGCGCTCGCAGCGTTGCGCCAGGCGCTGCGCGGCCGCCGCGCTGCTGTTGAGGTAGCAGAAGCCGCCGGCGCGGTCGCGGTGCGCATGGTGTCTGGAAGGCCGGCACAGCGCGTAGGCGAGGGCCTGGTTCTGCAGCGCCCAGTCGGCGGCGGCCACGGCGCAATGGGTCGAGCGCAGGGCCGAGCGCCAGGTATGCGGTCCGACCGGGCACGACAGGTCGCTCAGGTAGTAGCCGGTTTCGGCCACGATGGAGGTGGAGGGGCACGGGCCGCGGGCGGCATGCTCGACCCGGCCGTTGTAGTACGGCGACAGGTTGGGCAGCACTTCGGGGCCGGGGTCGGCGCCGTTGGCGCGCATCGCCTGCCAGCGGGTGTACGCGTGTTCGAGATAGTCGAGGTACTCGTGGCTGTGTATGCCCTCGAGCGGCTCGCGGCCGTAGTCGGGCGGGCTGTCCACCGTCACGCCGCGCGAGGCCAGCATGGCGCGCAGCGTCTCGGCGCGGGCCGGCACGTCGGTGGGCGCGCTGATGCGGCCCAGCCGCATGAATTGCTCGGGCACATGCAACAGCTGTTCTTCGGAAAAAACGCCTTCATGGCTGTCCTCGCTGATTGGGGGCTACGCTGCTTTGATCTCGATTTCCACGAAGACGAATTCCGTGTCGCTGGGGTTGATCACGTTGTGCTCCACGCCCTCCGGGCGGGTATAGGAAACGCCGCGGGTGAGCTGGCTGGTGACCGACCCTTCGGGGGTTTCCAGCAGCAGCGGGCCGGTGGTCATGGGCACGACGACATAGTCCATGCTATGGCGATGCCAGCCGGTTTCGCCGCCGGGCGGAAAGCGCCACTCGGTCACCTTGACCCGCTCGTTGTCGATCTGCACCGTGGGGATGGCGCCTGGGCGTTTCATGGTCAATCTCCTTGGTCGTGTGTGGGCATTCAAGCGTTCTGGCCGCGCAACGTCCGGGCCAGGATGTCCAGCGCTTCGCGCATGACCGCCTCCGGGATCGTCAGCGGGAAAAGAAAGCGGATGACGTTGCCGTCGCTGCCGCAGGTCAACAGCAGCAACCCTTGTTCGAGCGCGCGGGCCTGGACCTGGCGCGCGAATTCGGGGCTGGGCGCATCGCTGCCGGGCTGGCGGAACTCCACCGCCACCATGGCGCCCAGCGCCCGCACCTCGGCTATCTCGGGGGCGTCGTGGCGCTGCGCCTCCAGGTGGTCGCGTAACTGGTGGCCCAGGCGCGTGCCGCGCGCCAGCAGGTCCTCGGTCTCGATGATGCGGATCACCTCCAGCGCGGCGGCCACCGCCAGCGGATTGCCGGCATAGGTGCCGCCCAGGCCGCCCGGCGGCGGCGCGTCCATGACCTCGGCGCGGCCGCACACCGCCGACAGCGGCATGCCGCCGGCCAGGCTCTTGGCCATGGCGGTCAGGTCGGCCGCCACGCCGTAGTGTTCCATCGCGAACAGCTTGCCGGTGCGGCCGAAGCCGGTCTGGACTTCGTCGGCGATCAGCAGGATGCCGTGGTCGTCGCACAGGGCGCGCAGCGCCTGCATGAAGGCCGGCGGGCAGATATTGAAACCGCCCTCGCCCTGTACCGGCTCGATGATGATGGCCGCCACGCGGCGCGGGTCCACGTCGGTCTTGAACAGGGTGCCCAGGGCCGCCAGCGCGTCATCGGTGGATACCCCGTGCAGCGCGTTCGGATACGGCACATGGTAGATGTCGGCCGGAAACGGACCGAAGCCCACTTTGTACGGCACGACCTTGCCGGTCAGGGCCATGCCCAGCAGCGTGCGGCCGTGGAACGCCGCGCCGAAGGCGACGACGGCGGGCCGGCCGGTGGCCGCGCGGGCGATCTTGACGGCGTTCTCGACCGCCTCGGCTCCCGTGGTGAAGAGGGCGGTCTTCTTGGCGAAATCGCCCGGCGCGAGCTGGTTGATCCGTTCGGCCAGCTGGATATAGCTGGCGTACGGGACGATCTGGTAGGCCGTGTGGGTGAAGCGGCTCATCTGCGCCTGCAGCGCCTGCATCAGCTGCGGATGGCGATGGCCGGTGTTGAGCACGGCGATGCCGCCGGCGAAGTCGATGTAGCGGCGGCCTTCGGTATCCCACAGTTCGGCGTTCTCGGCGCGGTCCGCGTAGAAGTTGCACATCACGCCCACGCCGCGCGGCGTGGCGGCCTCCTTGCGGCGGGTCAGTTCTGCGTTGTCCATGTCGGCTCTCCTGTGCGGCGCGATCGAGGGCGTTGCGGCCCTAGGTGTGAAGATTCAATAGGTTGTATGCATGGTTCATCCGAACCGGATTTGAGAAACTGGAAATCGCCACCCCCCCAGTTCACTCAAGGAGCCCGGCCGGATGAACACCCATAAGCATGCCCGATTGACCTTCCTACGTCGACTCGAAATGGTCCAGCAATTGATCGCCCATCAAGTTTGTGTGCCTGAAGCGGCCCGCGCCCATGGGGTCACCGCGCCGACTGTGCGCAAATGGCTGGGCCGCTTCCTGGCTCAGGGCCAGGCGGGCTTGGCCGATGCGTCCTCGCGCCCGACGGTCTCGCCCCGAGCGATTGCGCCGGCCAAGGCGCTGGCTATCGTGGAGCTGCGCCGCAAGCGGCTGACCCAAGCGCGCATCGCCCAGGCGCTGGGCGTGTCAGCCAGCACCGTCAGCCGCGTCCTGGCCCGCGCCGGTCTGTCGCACCTGGCCGACCTGGAGCCGGCCGAGCCGGTGGTGCGCTACGAGCATCAGGCCCCCGGCGATCTGCTGCACATCGACATCAAGAAGCTGGGACGTATCCAGCGCCCTGGCCACCGGGTCACGGGCAACCGACGCGATACCGTTGAGGGGGCCGGCTGGGACTTCGTCTTCGTGGCCATCGATGACCACGCCCGCGTGGCCTTCACCGACATCCACCCCGACGAGCGCTTCCCCAGCGCCGTCCAGTTCCTCAAGGACGCAGTGGCCTACTACCAGCGCCTGGGCGTGACCATCCAGCGCTTGCTCACCGACAATGGCTCGGCCTTTCGCAGCCGCGCCTTCGCCGCGCTGTGCCATGAGCTGGGCATCAAGCACCGCTTTACCCGACCTTACCGCCCACAGACCAATGGCAAGGCCGAACGCTTCATCCAGTCGGCCTTGCGTGAGTGGGCTTACGCTCACACCTACCAGAACTCCCAACACCGAGCCGATGCCATGAAATCCTGGCTACACCACTACAACTGGCATCGACCCCACCAAGGCATCGGGCGCGCTGTACCCATCTCCAGACTCAACCTGGACGAATACAACCTATTGACAGTTCACACCTAGGCGGTCTGCGCCTTGGTCGGGTCCCAGTGCTGGCCGGGAACGGCGGCGATCAACTGCTGCGTATAAGGGTTCTGCGGCTGGTCGAAAATCTGCGCGGGGGTGCCGTACTCCACCACCTTGCCGCGGTGCATGACCAGCACGGCATTGCAGATCTGCGCCGCCACGCGCAGATCGTGGGTGATGAAGATCAGCGCGATGCGCAGGCGCTGCTGCAATTCGTGCAGCAGCTGCAGCACCTGCGCCTGCACCGACACGTCCAGCGCCGAAACCGACTCGTCGGCCACCAGCACCTGCGGCTCCAGCGCCAGGGCGCGCGCGATGCCGATGCGCTGGCGCTGGCCGCCGGAGAACTGGTTGGGATAGCGGTCGAAGGCCGAGGGATCGAGCCCCACCAGGGTCAGCAGTTCGCGCGCGCGGGCTTCGGCCTGGGCGCGCGTCTTGCCGTTGGCGACCGGGCCGTCGCTGATGATGCGGCCCAGGGTCTGGCGCGGGTTGAGCGAGGCGAACGGATCTTGGAAAATCATCTGGATGTCCTTGCGCAGCGGCCGGAACTGGCTTTCGGACAATCCGGCGATATCGCGCCCGTTGAACACCAGCTTGCCGCCGTCGATGCCGATCAGCTTGAGCAGGCATTTGCCGATGGTGGACTTGCCCGAACCGGATTCGCCGACGATGCCCAGCGTTTCGCCGCGGCGCACCTCGAAGCTGACCTCGTCGACCGCGCGCACCACCCGCTTCTTGCCGAACCAGCCATGGCCGGTGACATAGGTCTTGCACAGCTTGTCGACCGCCAGTACCGGCGCGTCCTGCGCCACCGGGGGGCGGGCGTCGGCGCGCCGGTGCGGGACGGCGGCGATCAGGCGGCGCGTATACGGGTGTTGCGGGCGGTTGAGGACTTCCTCGGCCGGACCTTGCTCGACCAGGATGCCTTGTTCCATCACCGCCACCCGATGGGCGATCTCGGCCACCACGCCGAAGTCGTGCGTGACGAACATCACGCCCATGCCCTTTTCCTTCTGGATCCGGGCGATCAGGGCGAGGATCTGCGCCTGGGTGGTGACATCCAGGGCGGTGGTCGGCTCATCGGCGATCAGCAGGGCCGGCTCGAGCGCCAGGGCCATGGCGATCATCACGCGCTGGCGCTGGCCGCCGGACAGGCGGAATGGGTACACGTCGCACAGGACGGCCGGGTCGGGCAGGCCGACGAACGCCAGCAGCTCGAGCACGCGGCGCTGGCGTTGCGGACCGGGGTAGGCGTCGTGCACGCGCATGACTTCGCCGATCTGCTCGCCCACGGTCATCAGCGGATTGAGGGCCGACAGCGGCTCCTGGAAGATCATGGCCATGTCCTTGCCGCGCATCGACAGCAGGGTGGCCTCGTCCTGCCGCAGCAGGTCCTTGCCGCGGAACAGGATCTGGCCGCCCTGCGGCTGGAGGTAGTCGGGCAGCAGGCCCATGATGGCGTTGGCGCTCATCGACTTGCCCGAGCCGGACTCGCCGACGATGCACAGGATCTCCCCGACGCGGATGTCGTAGGACACATCGCGCACGGCGTATTCGCGGTCGCCGCCGCGCGGCAGCGCAATGGTCAGGTCGCGTACCGAAAGCAGGGTCTCTTGGTCGTTCATGGTCATTCCCCTATTCGCCGCGCTTGCGCAGTTGAGGATTGAGGGCGTCGTTCAGACCTTCGCCGATCAGGTTGATGGCCAGCACGGTCAGCAGGATGGCCACCCCGGGCCACACGCTCATCCACCAGGCCTCGCGGATCATGGTGCGCGCCGCGCCGATCATGAAGCCCCAGCTCATCAGGTTGCGGTCGCCCAGGCCCAGGAACGACAGCGACGATTCGGTCAGGATCGCGGTGGCGACCATGAACGAGGCCGACACGATGATGGGCGACATGGCGTTGGGCAGGATCTGGGTGCAGACGATGCGCCCGGGCGTCTGCCCGATCACGATGGCGGCCTGCACGAACTCGCGCTGTTTGAGCGTCATGAACTCGGAGCGGACCAGGCGCGCGGCCGGCGGCCACGACACCAGGGCGATGGCGCCCATGATCGAATACACCGACGGGCCCACCACGGCCACCAGCACGACCGCCATGGCCAGTTGCGGAATGGTCTGGAAGAACTCGGTAAAGCGCATCAGGGCATCGTCGATGCGCCCGCCGCAATAGCCGGCGATGGCGCCGATGGCGATGCCGAACAGCAGCGCCACGCCCGCCGACAGCAGCCCCACCATGAGCGAGACGCGCGCGCCCCATACCAGGCCCGCGGTGATGTCGCGGCCGAGCATGTCGGTGCCGAATGGGTAGGCCGAGTCGGTGAAGGGCGGGATCAGCGGGCTGGCCACCATCATCCACGGCGATTCTTCATACAGCAGGGGCGCGCACAGGGCCACCAGCACCACCAGCGCCACGATCACCAGCCCGGCGACCGCGCCGTAGTTGCGCATATAGCGTTTCATGAATCCATTCATGCGGCGGCTCCTTGCGTGCCGCCGGCGGCGATGCGCGGATCGATCAGGCGGTAGATCACGTCGGTGATCAGGTTGAAAACCACGACCATGATGGAGGTCACCAGGAAGATGCCCAGCAGCAGCTGGTAGTCGCGCTGCAGGAGCGCGTCGAACATGAGCCGGCCGATTCCGGGCCAGGCGAACACGGTCTCGGTCAGGACCGCGCCGCCGGCCATCTGGCCGAGCTGGATGCCGGCGAAGGTGATGACCGGCAGCAGGGCGTTGCGCAGCACGTGGGCGCGGATGACGCGGTTGGCGCTGACGCCCTTGGCGCGCGCGGTCTTGACGAAGTCCATGCCGATCACTTCCAGCATCGAGGCGCGCGTCAGGCGCACGTAGACCGCCATGAAGAAGCAGCCCAGCGTCACGGTGGGCAGGATCAGGTGCAAGGCGATGTCCTGCACGCGGGCCCAGCCGGTCAGGTTGCTGCCCACGGTCTCCATGCCGAAGGCCGGCAGCCAGCCCAGCATCACGGAAAACAGCAGGATGCCCATCAGCGACAGCCAGAACAGCGGCGTGGCGTACAGCAGCAGCGCGCCGGTCATGACGCTGCTGTCGATCCAGCGGCGCTTGTTGGCGTAGCGCGCGCGCGCGGCGACCACGCCCAGCAGCACGCCCAGGATGACCGAGAACAGGAACGCCGCGGACATCAGCAGGAAGGTGGCAGGCAGGCGCTCGACGATCAGGTCCAGCACCGGCACGTGATTGCGGTAGGAAAACCCCAGGTCGAACTGCAGCACGCCTTTCAGGTAGATGCCCAGCTGCGTCAGCACGGGCTTGTCCAGGCCGAACTGGGTGCGCAGTTGCTCGACATAGGCCGCGTCGCCGGCGCCGGCCTGGCCGGCCAGCACGGCGGCGGGGTCGCCCGGCGCCATGCGGATGAGGAAGAAGTTGATGATCACCACGCCCAGCACGACCACCAGGGCCTTGCCCAGGCGCGAGGCGAAGAAAGACAGGAATTTCATGCGATGCATCCCCCGGAGGGCGCGATGCGCGCCGCTCCTGCTAGTTCACCGCCCGCGGCGGCGGGCGGCCGCGCGGGCCGGGCGGCGGGCCGTCCCTCGGCCCGCCGCATGCCGCGTCATTTCTCGATGTACACGTCGTCGAAGGTCTCGTTCATGCCGATGGCGGTCTTGACCATATTCTTGACCTTGCTGCGATACAGCGTCGGGAACTCCATGTCGACCAGGAAGCCGTTGGCCACCTCGGCGACCAGGATGGCCTGGATCTTGTTGTAGAGTTCCTGCCGCTTGGCCGGATCGACCTCGGCCGCGGCCTGTTCCCACAGCTTGTCGGACTCGGGGTTGCTGTAGCCCTGCACGTTGGCGAAGGGCGAGCCCTTGACGATGTTGGACGTCACGTACAGACGCTGCACGCCCAGCGCCGGATCGCCGTACTGGTAGCTGTAGGTGGTGGTCAGGTCGAAGTCCCAGTTGCCGGTGCGGCTGGCCCAGCCGCCGGCGTCGGTCGATTCGACATTGACCTTGAAGCCCAGCTGTTCCAGCGCCTGCTTGGTGTATTCGCCCAGGCGGTCCCAGGTCGCGCCGTAGGGGAAGCTGAGCTGGCGGATGGTGTAGTCTCCCGGGTTGATCCCGGACTCCTTGATCAGCGCGCGCGCCTTCTTCATGTCGAACGGGATGGCCGGGATGTTCTTGTCGAAGAACATCTCGGTGGGCACGAACGGGCTGGTCGAGATCTTGCCCAGGCCGAAGAAGATGTTGTCGACCACCAGCTTGCGGTTGAACGCGTGCATCACTGCCTGCCGCACCTTGATGTTGTCGAAGGGCGGCTTGCGCATGTTGAAGATGAGGTAGGCCTGCGGCGAGAACATCTCCCAGCCCTGGGTGGTGTATTGCACGTCGGGCAGCCCGCGCAGGCGCTTGACGTCGACGTTGTCCACGTCGCCGCCGCGCAGGGCGTCGATGCTGCCGCGCTCGAACGCCACCGCGCGCGAGGCCGAGTCCGGGATCACGTTGAAGACCAGCTCGTCCAGGTAGGGCTTGCCTTCCTTCCAGTAGTCGGGATTGCGCTCCAGCTTGACGTATTCGCCGCGCTTCCATTCCTTGAACTTGAAGGGGCCGGTGCCGATGGGTTTCTGGTTGGCCGGGTTGGTGGCGTAGTCGGTGCCCGCGTAGATGTGCTTGGGCATCATGGGCGCGAAGCCCGGCTCGAACATCAGCATGAAGGCGGGAAAGGCCGACTTCAGGCGCACCACGACCGTGTGGTCGTCGACCTTTTCGACCTTGTCGAGGAATTTGCCCAGGATCACGCGCGCCCGGGCGTGGGTCTTGGGCAGCAGGTCGGACAGCGAGAAGACGACGTCGTCGGCCGTGAACGGCTTGCCATCGTGCCACTTGACGCCTTCCTGCAGATGGAAGGTGTAGCTCAGGCCGTCGGGCGCGGCTTCCCAGGACTTGGCCAGGCCGGGTTGCGGCTTGAGATAGAACGAATAGGTCAGCAGGCTTTCATAGATCTTGCCGGTGATGAACTGGGTCGGCCCTTGCTGGTTGAGCGCGGGGATCAGGATCGGCGGCTCGGGCTGCACGATCAGGTTGAGCGTGCCGTCCCGGGTCTGGGCATGCGCGTTCGTCAGCGGAAGGGCCGCCGCCAGGGTAAAGGCGGCTGCGGACAGTTTGAAGAGTTGTGTGAGTTTCACTGCTGGCCTCCGGGCTAGTTCAAGAACGGCGGCGGGGATCGGCTCCTGTGCCAAAGTCAATCGCCTGCCGCCTGGTACGTTCGGGTTACCGCAAGGTGATGAAACAAACGTGCTGCTGCGCGGTGCGCGCACCGCTTGCCGCGCCGGGGCGCGGCGTACTGCGCCGGCCTCAGCCGGGAGCCTTGACGACGACAGCGTCGAATCGGGGGGATGGGGGGAAGCGGCGGCCGGGGGCCGCGCGGCCGGTCACGGCGCGGGCCGTGGCGGGTGCCGTGATGGCGGGAACAACGCAGTCAGTGTCCGATTGCAAGATTTTCCCCTTTGCATTCTGTTGGACCAGCTTGAGTACGTGAAAGGCAGCGTATCGAATATTTGGTACTCTCAATAGGTCCAAATCGTTTTTTGTTTGTGGTGCCACTTTGAGAGAGCTCATTCTGTCGGAGTGCCTGCTGCAGCGGCTGGAACGCCGCGGCGCCACGCCGCTGTCCAGGCAGATCTACGATTTGCTGCGCGACCTGATCCTGGCCGGCGACCTGCCCGCGGGCACCAAGCTGCCCGCGACCCGGGCGCTGGCGGTCGACACAGGGTTATCCCGCAATACCGTGCTGCACGCCTACGACCAGTTGCTGGCCGAGGGGTACCTCGTGTCGGCCTTCGGAAGTGGTACCTTCGTCTCCGATACCGTGCCGGCCACGCCGGAGCCGCCGGCGCCGCCCGAGGTCGAGGCCGCGGCGCAGCACTTCGCGCTGTCGCGCCGCGGCACCAAGCTGGTGCGCGAAGCCTCGGCGTCCGACCGGCAATGGGGCGCCTTCGTGGCCGGCGTGCCCGACGTTTCGCTGTTTCCGCGCGCGGTGTGGCAGCGCCTGCAGAGCCGGCGCTGGCGCCAGGCCCCGCCCGAACTGCTGACCTATGCGTACGGGGCCGGCTATATGCCCCTGCGCCGCGCGCTGGCCGAGCATCTGCGCCTGTCGCGCTCGGTCAAGTGCGATGCCGACCAGATCGTCGTGACCAGCGGCATCCACCAGGCCGTCAGCGTGCTGGCGCGCCTGCTGGGCGACAACGGCAACACCGCCTGGATGGAGAACCCCGGCTATTGGGGCGCGCGTTCGACGCTGATGGCCTGCGGCATCACGCCGGTGGCGGTCGCGGTGGACGACGAGGGCATGGCGCCCAGCGCGCAGCAATTGCAGGATCCGCCGCGCTTCATCTTCGTGACGCCGTCGCACCAGTATCCGCTGGGCATGGTGATGAGCCTGGCGCGGCGCCGCATGCTGCTGGACTACGCGCACAAGCGCGGCGCCTGGATCGTCGAGGACGACTACGACAGCGAGTTCCGCTTCGACGGACGCCCCATCGCCTCGCTGCAGGGGCTGGACCAGCACGACCGGGTGCTGTACCTGGGCACCTTCTCCAAGACGCTGTTTCCCGGCATCCGCCTGGCCTACATGGTGCTGCCCAAGCCGCTGGCCGGCCACGTCGCGACCGGGCTGTCGGAGCTGTATCGCGAAGGGCGCCTGATGGACCAGGCCGTGCTGGCCGATTTCATCGAAGGCGGCCATTACGCCACCCATATCCGCCGCGTCAAGCAACGCTATGCGGCGCGCCAGGCGCTGTTGCGCGAGGCGGTCACGCGGGCCTTCGGCGCCGACTGGCCGATTTCCACCCACGAGGCGGGCCTGCACCTGGTGATGCGCCTGCCCGACGGCACCGACGACCTGGGCATTTCCATCGCCGCGCGCACGCTGGGGCTGCACGCGCGGCCGCTGTCGCGCTACTACGCCAGCGAGCAGGACGCCCGTCCGGGGCTGCTGCTCGGCTATGCCTGCGTGCCCGAGGAAGAGATCGAACCGGCCTTCGAGCGCCTGGTGCAGGTCATCACGCCGGCATTGGAGCACGTCGAGCGCCAGCAGCGCCGGCCGGTCTACAGCGACAAACTGAACGCCGAGGCCTGGAGCGGCGCCTGACGCCGGCTGGGCCCGCGCTTGGCCGCGCGCGCCGTTTGGATCGATAATGCGGGCCGGCTTCGCGCCGGCGCGGCGCGCGCACGATCGCATACAAGGAGACTGAGGTGGCAGCAAAACACAGGATCGCCGTCATCGCCGGCGACGGCATCGGCAAGGAAGTCATGCCCGAGGGGCTGCGCGTGCTGGAGGCGGCCGCCACGCGTTTCGGCATCGATTTCCAGTGGGACCATTTCGACTGGAGCTGCGATTACTACGCGCGCCACGGCAAGATGATGCCCGATGACTGGGCCGCGCAGATCGGCGGCCACGAGGCGATCTTCTTCGGCGCCATCGGCTGGCCCGACGCCGTGCCCGACCACGAGGCGCTGTGGGGGTCGCTGTTTCGCTTTCGCCGCGATTTCGACCAGTACATCAACCTGCGTCCGGTCAGGCTGATGCCGGGCGTGCCCACGCCGCTGGCCAACCGCAAGCCGGGCGACATCGATTTCTTCATCGTGCGCGAGAATACCGAGGGCGAGTATTCCAACAGCGGCGGGCGGCTGTTCGCCGGCACCGAGCGCGAAGTCGTGATCCAGGAAAGCGTGTTCACGCGCGTGGGCGCCGACCGCGTGCTGAAGTTCGCGTTCGAACTGGCGCGCAAGCGCGGCAAGCACCTGACCGCGGCCACCAAGTCCAACGGCATTTCGATCTCCATGCCGTGGTGGGACGAACGGGTGGCCGAGATGGCCGCATCCTATCCGGACGTGCGCTGGGACAAGTACCACATCGACATCCTGTGCGCGCACTTCGTGCAGCACCCGGATTGGTTCGATGTGGTGGTGGCGTCCAACCTGTTCGGCGACATTCTTTCCGACCTGGGGCCGGCCTGCACCGGCACCATCGGCATCGCGCCGTCGGCCAACCTCAACCCGGAACGCAAGTTTCCCTCGCTGTTCGAGCCGGTGCACGGGTCGGCGCCCGACATCTACGGCAAGGGCATCGCCAACCCGATCGGGCAGATCTGGAGCGGCGCGCTGATGCTGGATTTCCTCGGCTATCCGCAAGCCGCGGCGGCGGTGGTCGCGGCCATCGAGCAGGTGCTGGTCGACGGGCCGCGCACGCCGGACATGCAGGGCAAGGCCACCACGACCGAAGTGGGTTCGGCCATCGCCGCGCTGGTGGCCGCCGGCTGAGGCCGCGCGGCCTGGCGCTCAGTGCGCGCCGGCCGCCGCCTCGGCCGCGCCGCCGCCCGCGCTCTTGGCGGACTTGGGCCGGGCCAGCCATACCAGGCCGGTCAGCAGCAGGAAGATCGCCGCCGACGCATAGAAGACGTCCAGCGCCGACAGCGTGTAGGCCTGCGTGTCGATCATGCCGTTGATCACGGTCAGCGCCTGCTGGTGCGACATGCCGGCGCCGTTCTGCAGCGTGCCCAGCGTGTGGTCGAAGGCCTGCTGGCCCGGCGTGGCGATCTCGGTCAGCTGGGCGTGATGCAGGTTGGCGCGGTTGTCCCACATGGTGGTGGCGATGGAGGTGCCGAACGCGCCCGCGGTCAGGCGCGCGAAGTTCGACAGGCCCGAGGCCGCCGGAATGCGCGAGGCGTCGAGGCTGGACAGCGTGATCGACGTCAACGGCACGAAGAACATCGCCATGGCGGCGCCCTGGATGATGGTCGGGACCATCAGTGTGCGCACGTCGGTCTGCGTATTGAAGCCCGCGCGCATGAAGCACACCAGCGCGAACACCATGAAGGCCACGGTGACGATCTGGCGCGGGTCGCGGGTGGCGAGCATCTTGCCCACGATGGGGGTGAGCAGGATGGCCAGCAGCCCGACCGGCGCGGTCACCATGCCGGCGTAGGTCGCGGTGTAGCCCATATTGCTCTGCAGCCACAGCGGCAGCAGCACCACGTTGCCGAAGAAGACGCCGTACGCCACGGCCAGCGTTAGCGCGCCCACCGTGAAATTGCGCTCCTTGAACAGGCGCAGGTCGACCACGGGATGGGCGTCGGTGAGCTCCCAGATCAGGAAGAACACGAAGGCCACGAAGGCGGTGGCGGCCAGCGCGATGATCACGGGGCTGGCGAACCAGTCCAGCTCCTTGCCCTTGTCCAGCATGATCTGCAGCGCGCCCACCCACACCACCAGCAACAGCAGGCCTACCTTGTCGATGGGCAGCTTGCGGGTCTGCGATTCGCGGTCGCGGTAGACGCGCCAGCTGATCCAGGCCGCCAGCAGGCCCACCGGCACGTTGATGTAGAAGATCCACGGCCAGGTGTAGTTGTCCGAGATCCAGCCGCCCAGCAGCGGTCCGGCCACCGGCGCGACCAGCGTGGTCATGGACCAGACCGCCAGCGCCATGCCGGCCTTGTGCTTGGGAAAGCTGGCCAGCATCAGCGCCTGCGACAGCGGAATCATCGGGCCCGCCACGGCGCCCTGCAGCACGCGAAAGCCGATCAGGGCTTCCAGCGTGGGCGAGAAGCCGCACAGCCACGAGGCCAGCACGAACAGCAGGGTGGAGGTGAGGAACAGCCGGACCTGGCCGAAGCGCTGCGTCAGCCAGCCGGTCAGCGGCACCGTGATGGCATTGGCCACCGCGAACGAAGTGATGACCCAGGTGCCCTGGCTGGTGCTTACGCCCAGGTCGCCCGAGATGGTCGGGATCGACACGTTGGCGATCGAGGTGTCCAGCACGTTCATGAACACCGCGGTCGACAGCGCGATCGAGCCGATGATGCGGGTGGCGCCCTCCAGCGGCGGATAGGGCGCGCCGCCGGCGGACGACTTGGGCTTGTCGCTCATGATGCGAGGTTGGCCTGGATGATGCGCGCGATCAGCGCGTCGGCTTCATCGTGCGCCGGCTCGAACACCTGGGTCGAGAGGGCCGGTTCGGCGCGCGGCGCGGCGGTCACGGGCTGGCCTTCCTCGGCCCCGACATCGACCTCGACGTCCATGGACAGGCCCACGCGCAGCGGATGGGTCTTGAGCTGCTCCGGGTCCAGCGCGATGCGCACCGGCACCCGCTGCACCACCTTGATCCAGTTGCCCGAGGCGTTCTGCGCCGGCAGCAGCGCGAAGGCGCTGCCGGTGCCGGCGTCCAGGCCGATGACCTTGCCGTCGTAGACCACCGAACCGCCGTACAGGTCGGCCGTGATCCTGGCGGGCTGGCCGATGCGCATGTGGCGCAGCTGCCCTTCCTTGAAATTGGCCTCGACCCAGATCTGGTCCAGCGGCACCACGTTCATCAGCATGGCGCCGGGGGCGACGCGCTGGCCGACCTGCGCGGCGCGGCGCGCCACGATGCCGTCGACTGGCGCCGGCAGCACGGTGCGCGAACGGTTCAGCCAGGCATTGCGCACCTGGGCGGCGGCATTGCGCACGTCCGGATGTTCGGCCACCGTCGTGCCCTCGGTCAGCGCCTGGTTGGTCGCCAGCTTGGCCTGGGCGGCGGCCAGGTTGGCGCGCGCCTGCGCCAGGGCCGACTGGGCGGACTTGAGCGCGGTCTCGGCGTGCAGGATTTCCTCGCCGCTGACGCCGCCCGACTTGGCCAGCGTCTGGCGCCGCTGCAGGTCGCTCTGGGCGCGCTTCAGGTCGGCCTGGGCGCGCGCGATCTCGGCCTGCCGCACGTCGATGTCGGCGGCCAGGGCGTCGTTCTGGACGTAGAGCGTGCGGACCTGGCGCACCGTCTGGGCCAGGCGCGCCTCGGCCTGCTGCAGCGCCACGTCGGTGTCGGCCGGATCCAGCCGCACCAGCGCCTGGCCCGCCGTCACGGCCTCGGTGTCGTCGGCCTCGATGGCGACGACGGTGCCGGGCACCTGCGGCGTGATCTGCACCAGGTTGCCGTGGACATAGGCGTCGTCGGTGCTCTCGAAGTGCGAGCCGAACAGCGCCCACCAGACGGCATAGGCGATGGCCAGCACGGCGAACACACCGGTTGCCAGCCACAGCAGGCGTTTGCGGGCGGGGTGGGTGGTCGGGGAGGGGCTCATGAGGTGTGAATCCAGTTCATTCAATGAGAGGGGGAGGCCGCCGTGGTGGCCGGGGGCGCATAGCCGCCGCCCAGGGCGTAGGCCAGGTCGGCGTCGAGCTGGTAGGCGCGGATGCGCAGATCGGTATCCAGCCGCGCCTGGGTCAGCACGCCCGTCTGCGCGATCAGCACCGACAGATAGTTGCCCAGCCCAGCCCTGCCCGGTAGCGCCTGACCGCCAGGTCATAGGCCGCGTCGATGGCTTCGCGGGCCTGGCGCTGTTCGGCCTGCTCGCGGCCGAGCAGGCGCAGCGCATCGATGGCATCGGCGGTCTGCTGCACGGCGTCGAGCACCGTCTGGTTGTAGTCCGAGACCGCCAGGTCGGCGTCGGCGCGGCGGCCCGCCAGGTTGGCGTTGAGTTCGCCGCCATGGAAGATAGGCAGCGTGATGGCCGGGCCGATGCCGGCGGCGCGGCTGCCGGCGTCGAGCAGCCGGCCGGTGCCCAGCGCCTCGAAGCCGGCGAAGGCCACCAGGTTGATGTTGGGATAGAACTCGGCCTTGGCGGCCTCGATGCCGTGGCGCGCGGCGATGGCCCGCCAGCGCGCCGCCGTGACATCGGGCCGATGGCCCAGCAACTCGAGCGGCACGCTGGCCGGAATCACCCCGCCGGGGGCGGTCAGCGCGGCCGGGGCCAGCGCCTGGCCGCGCACGGGGCCGGCGCCGGCCAGGGCCGCGACCTGGTTGCGCAGCTGGGCGATGGTGGTTTCGTTCCGGGTCAGCTCGACCCGGCCGGCCGCCAGCGACGATTCGGCCTGCTTGACCTCCACCTCGGTGTCCAGCCCGGCGGCCTTGCGGCCGCGCGTCAGGTCCACCACTTCGGCGCGCTGGCTCAGCACGCACTGCAGCACCTCGCGCTGCGCGAAGGCGTTCTGCAGGTTGAGGTAGCTGCGCACGATGGCGCGCGCCAGCAGGTTGCGGGCGGCCTGCGCGTCGGCGTCGGCCGCGTCGCGCTGCGAAACGGCGGCCTGCAGGCGGGCGCGGTTCTTGCCCCAGAAGTCCAGCTCGTAGCTGAAGTCCAGCGCCAGCCGGTTGTCGCTGACCACCGAGCCGCCGGTGGGCGGGGGATAGATGTAGTTCTTCGGCAGGTGTTCGCGGGTGAGCGTGTAGTTGGCGTCCACGCGCGGCAGCAGCGGCGCGCGCGCGCGCCGGCGACGGCGGCGTTGGCTTGCGCCAGCCGGGCCTGCGCGGCGGCCAGCGACGGATGGCTGGCCAGCGCCTCGGACACCAGGGCGTCGAGCTGCGGATCGGCATAGCGTTGCCACCATTGCTGGGCCGGCCATTGCACGCCCGCGGCGCTCAGTCCCAGGCGGGCGGCGTCCAGTTCGGCCACCGGCGGCGGCGCCGGATCCATCAGGGCGCAACCGCCCAGGGCCAGCGCCAGGGCTGCGGAAAGGAGGCGGAACCGTTTCATCCTGACTGTTTGCTTAAAGTCATTGATTAATCTGTATCTGACTAGGCAGCTATTATGACGCAATTTCGTACATAAGCCATGGCAAGATGACTGACTGGGACTGGGTTTTCGGGGGCCTGGCGGCTAGCTGTGAACTGTCAATAGGTTGTATTCGTCCAGGTTGAGTCTGGAGATGGGTACAGCGCGCCCGATGCCTTGGTGGGGTCGATGCCAGTTGTAGTGGTGTAGCCAGGATTTCATGGCATCGGCTCGGTGTTGGGAGTTCTGGTAGGTGTGAGCGTAAGCCCACTCACGCAAGGCCGACTGGATGAAGCGTTCGGCCTTGCCATTGGTCTGTGGGCGGTAAGGTCGGGTAAAGCGGTGCTTGATGCCCAGCTCATGGCACAGCGCGGCGAAGGCGCGGCTGCGAAAGGCCGAGCCATTGTCGGTGAGCAAGCGCTGGATGGTCACGCCCAGGCGCTGGTAGTAGGCCACTGCGTCCTTGAGGAACTGGACGGCGCTGGGGAAGCGCTCGTCGGGGTGGATGTCGGTGAAGGCCACGCGGGCGTGGTCATCGATGGCCACGAAGACGAAGTCCCAGCCGGCCCCCTCAACGGTATCGCGTCGGTTGCCCGTGACCCGGTGGCCAGGGCGCTGGATACGTCCCAGCTTCTTGATGTCGATGTGCAGCAGATCGCCGGGGGCCTGATGCTCGTAGCGCACCACCGGCTCGGCCGGCTCCAGGTCGGCCAGGTGCGACAGACCGGCGCGGGCCAGGACGCGGCTGACGGTGCTGGCTGACACGCCCAGCGCCTGGGCGATGCGCGCTTGGGTCAGCCGCTTGCGGCGCAGCTCCACGATAGCCAGCGCCTTGGCCGGCGCAATCGCTCGGGGCGAGACCGTCGGGCGCGAGGACGCATCGGCCAAGCCCGCCTGGCCCTGAGCCAGGAAGCGGCCCAGCCATTTGCGCACAGTCGGCGCGGTGACCCCATAGGCGCGGGCCGCTTCAGGCACACAAACTTGATGGGCGATCAATTGCTGGACCATTTCGAGTCGACGTAGGAAGGTCAATCGGGCATGCTTATGGGTGTTCATCCGGCCGGGCTCCTTGAGTGAACTGGGGGGTTGGCGATTTCCAGTTTCTCAAATCCGGTTCGGATGAACCATGCATACAACCTATTGAATCTTCACAGCTAGCCGCCGACCGAGCCGTTGGCGATCATCCGGCGCAGCATGTGCTGCAGCTGCGCCACTTCCTCGGTGGAGAATCCACGCAGGTGGTGGTTGAGCACCTTGGCGATATAGGCCGGTATTTCGCGCGCCTTGGTCTGGCCCTCGGGCGTCAGTTCGATCTTGATGACGCGCCGGTCTTCCTGGCTGCGCACGCGGCGCAGCAGGCCCTTGGCCTCCAGGCGGTCCAGCGTGCGCGTCATGGCGCCGGTGTCGACGTTGATCAGGCGGGCCAGCTCGGCCGGGGTGTCGGCCCGTCCGCTGGCGATCATGGCCAGCGGGCGCCATTGCATGGCGGTCAAGCCCAGCGGCGCCATTTCCAGGTCCAGCATCCGGTTGAGCGAATTGGACACCAGCTTGATGAGAAAGCCGGCGTTGTCGTCGCGGGTACAGATGCTGTCGGCGCGGTAGTGCGCAAACGGTTCGGACGAAGCGGAGCGGGGCGGATTCATGCCGGAATTTTACTGCCTAGGCAACTATTGTCAAGGCAGTTCATGGCCGGGCAGGGCGGTCAGTGCGTGCTCTTGCGCAGCCCCGACCAGACGATGGCGGCGACGATCAGCGCCGCGCCGGCCAGCATGCGCAGGGTCGGCACCTGGGTGAACAGGATCCAGGCAAAACCGATGGCGTAGACGGGTTCCAGCGCGATGACCAGGCCGGCGCTGCGCGCGTTCAGGCGGGTCAGGCTGGAGACGAACAGGTAGTGCGACAGCCCGGTGCAGAAGATGCCCAGCAGCGCCACCCAGAGCCAGTCCAGCGCGTGCAGGGCAGGCAGGTGGACCACCGCGAAGGGCAGCATGACCAGCGCCACCACGGCGTTTTGCCAGCAGGCGACCTGCATGGGGTCCATGCCCGCCGCCGCGCGCCGGTTGGTCAGCGCCAGCATGGCGAACGAAAAACCGGATACCAGCCCCCAGACCAGCCCCACGGTGCCCTGGTCGGCCAGGTCGAACGACGGCGTCACCAGCACCAGCCCCGCGGTGACCAGGCCCAGCAGCAGCCACTCGGCCAGGCGCACCCGCTCGCGGAACACCAGGCCCTCGAACAAGGTGATGAAGGCGGGAAAGCTGGCAAAGCCCAGGGTGGCGATGGCGATGCCGCCCACCTTGACCGAGATGAAGAAGGTCACCCAGTGCGCGGCCAGCAGGCAGCCGGCGATGACCAGCACGAACAGCTGGGCCGGCGTCAGCACCCCCAGCAGCGAGCGGCGCTGCATGCGCGCGAACACGGCCAGCGCGCCGACGGCGAACAGCGCCCGCCCCAGGGTGATCACGGCCGCCCCGGCCTGGATCAGTTCGCCGAAGACCCCGGTCAGGCCGAACAGGACGGCGGCGATATGGATATAGACGAGGGCGCGTTGGCGTGTCATGAATGCGGACTGCGGAAAGGGGCGGGTGCGCGGTGGCCGCGCGACGAAACTAAAATGATCGCATGAATCGCAACAGGCAGCTTTCCGACCCCTCCCGCTTTTCCGGCATGGCAGCGGGCTTTTTTATGGCCACGCTGGGGGCGGTGTTGTTTTCCGGCAAGGCCATCGTGGTCAAGTTCACCTACCGCTACGGCATCGACGCGGTGACGCTGATCGCGTTTCGCATGCTGTTTGCCATGCCGTTCTTTGCCGCGGTGGCCTGGTGGCAGGCGCGCCGCGCGGCGCGCGGCGAATTGCCGGTGCTGAGCTGGCGCGAGCGCGGCCAGCTGTGCGCGCTGGGCCTGCTGGGATATTACCTGTCCAGCTTCCTGGATTTCCTCGGGCTGCGCCACATCACGGCCGGGCTGGAGCGCCTGATCCTGTTCCTGTCGCCGTCGCTGGTGGTGCTGCTGTCGGCGTGGTGGCTGAAGCGGCCGGTGACGCGCCGCCAGTGGGGCGCCATGCTGCTGTCCTACGTGGGCGTGGCGCTGGTCCTGTCGCACGACCTGAGCCAGAGCGGCGCGGGCGCCGACGTGCTGACAGGGTCTTTCTTCGTTTTTTGCTCCGCGCTCAGCTATTCTGTGTACCTGATCTGTTCGGGAGAGCTGGTCGAGCGGGTCGGGGCAACCCGGCTGGTGACCTATGCCATGCTGGTCTCGTGCGTGGCCAGCCTGATCCAGTTCTTCCTGATCCACCCGGCATCGGTGCTGGTCCAGCCCGCCGCCGTCTATGGCTATTCGGTGATCCACGCCACCGTCAACACGGTGCTGCCGGTGTTCATGCTGATGTGGGCGGTTGCCCTGGTCGGCGCGCCCACTGCGTCGCTGCTTGGCATGGTGGGGCCGGTGTCGGTCCTGTTCCTGGCGGCGTGGTTCCTCGACGAGCCCATTACGGTGTGGCAGCTGGCCGGTACCGCGCTGGTGCTGGCGGGCGTGTTCGTCCTGGCCGGGCGCCGCCGCCCGGCCAGGCCATAGCGCCGGCCGCGATCCGATTCGCATGATCCCTCATTACCTGATTCGCTCTCAAGGAGGCCCGCATGGCCAGCAACATCGTCAAGGCAGTCCGCATCGAACAGCACGGCGGCCCGGAAGTCCTGCAAGTCGTCGACGTCGAGGTGCCGCCGCCGGCGGCCAATGAAGTCACCATCCGCCAGCATGCCGCCGGCCTGAACTTCATCGACATCTACTTCCGCACCGGCCTGTATCCGCATCCGCTGCCGCATGGCCTGGGTTTCGAAGGCGCCGGGGTGGTCGAGGCCGTGGGCGCCGACGTGCGTCACCTCAAGAAGGGCGACCGCGTCGCCTATGGCCAGAGCCCGCTGGGCGCGTACGCCCAGGCGCGCAACGTGCCGGCCGCGCAGGTCGTCAAGCTGCCCAAGGGCATCGGCTTCGACGAGGCCGCCGCGCTGATGCTCAAGGGGCTGACGGTGCAATACCTGTTCCGCCAGACCTACCGCCTGCAGGGCAACGAGACCATCCTGTTCCATGCCGCCGCCGGCGGCGTGGGGCTGATCGCCTGCCAATGGGCCAAGGCGCTGGGCGTCAAGCTGATCGGCACGGTCTCCAGCCCCGAGAAGGCCGAACTGGCCCGCGCCCATGGCGCCTGGGCGACCATCGACTATTCGCGCGAGAACGTGGTCGAACGCCTGCTGGAGCTGACCGGCGGCAAGAAGGTGCCGGTGGTCTATGACGGCGTGGGCAAGGACACCTGGGAAACCTCGCTGGACTGCATCGAGCCGCGCGGCCTGATGGTCAGCTTCGGCAACGCCTCGGGGCCGGTGGCCGGCGTCAACCTGGGCATCCTGAACCAGAAGGGCAGCCTGTACGTGACGCGGCCGTCGCTGGGCGTGCACGTCAATACCCACGAGAAGCTGGCTGCCGCCGCCGACGAACTGTTCGGCCTGGTGCTGAAGAAGAAGATCAAGGTACGCATCGACCAGCGCTACAGCCTGGCCCAGGCCGGCGACGCGCAGACGGCGCTGGCCGGCCGCAAGACCACCGGCGCGACCGTCCTGACCCTGGACTGATCCGCCGCGCGGGTTGGCTCATGCAAAACGCGCCCCTTGCGGGGCGCGTTTTCGCTGGCGGACCGAACGGCCGGTCAGCCCAGGCGGGCGTGCTGCAGGGCTGCGATGCGGGCCTGGATCGGGGGGTGCGAGGCGAACATGGCCGAGATGCCGTTCTTGCCCGAGATGCCCGACGCTTCGAACGACTTGGGCAGTTCGCCCGGCTCCAGGCCGCCCAGCCGCGCCAGGGCGCGGATCATGGGCTCGCGCGAGCCCATCAGGTGGGCCGAGCCCGCGTCGGCGCGGTATTCGCGCTGGCGCGAGAACCAGGCCACGATGATGGAGGCCAGGATCCCGAAGACGATCTCACAGACGATCACGGTGGCGTAGTAGCCCAGGCCCACGCCGCGTTCGTTCTTGAGAATGGCGCGGTCGACGAAATAGCCGACCACCCGCGCCAGGAACACGACGAAGGTGTTGACCACGCCCTGGATCAGGGTGAGGGTGACCATGTCGCCGTTGGCCACGTGCGCCACCTCGTGGCCCAGCACGGCGGCCACTTCTTCTTCGGTCATGCTGTCGAGCAGGCCGGTCGAGACCGCCACCAGCGAGTCGTTGCGGAACGCGCCGGTGGCGAATGCGTTGGGTTCGCCCTGGTAGATGGCCACCTCGGGCCGGCCGATGCCGGCGCGGTCGGCCAGCTGGTGCACGGTGTCGAGCAGCCAGGCTTCGCGCTGGTTGGCCGGCGCGTTGGGGTCGATGACGCGCGCGCCGGTGCTCCATTTGGCCATGGGCTTGCTCATCAGCAGCGAAATGATCGCGCCGGTGAAGCCGATCACGGCCGAGAAGATCAGCAGGCCGGTGAGGTTCAGCCCCTGCGCGGTCAGGAAGCGGTCCACGCCGAGGATGCGCATCGTGGCCGACAGCACAACCATGACGGCCAGGTTGGTGATCAGGAACAGGAAAATGCGTTTCATGCTTGTTATGGTCCTTTGCGAGCGAAAGTCGTACCCCGCTTGGACTGGCGGGCGGGGCGCGGGTTCCCGGCGCCGGCGGGGCCGGCAGCGATGGGGAGTATAGTATCGCTTTCCCTGATTCCCCCCGGCCCTTTTTTCGTAGCGGTAAGCCCCATGCAGGCTCTTTGGATGTTGTTGGCGTCAGCCATGTTCGCCATCATGGGGTCGTTCGTGAAGCTGGCGAGCGAGCACGGGGCTTCGCTGCCGCAGGTGGTGTTTTCCGCGGCCTGCCCTCGGTGGTGCTGCTGCTGATCTGGGCCCGCGCCGGGCGCCAGTCCATCATCCCGACCAGCTGGCGCCTGCATGTCTGGCGCAGCCTGTCCGGCGTGACCTCGATGTGGCTGGGCTTTTTCGCCCTGGCGCACCTGCCGCTGGCCACCGCCACCAGCCTGAACTACACCGCGCCGCTGTTCATCGCCTGCTGGATGCTGGGGTGGGGCGGCGCGCAGCGCGACCCGGTGCGCATCGCCGCCGTGGCGCTGGGCTTTCTGGGCGTGCGCGGTGTTGCGCCCCAGCGTCAACGACGACCAGTGGCTGGCCGCGCTGCTGGGCCTGACCGCCGGCGCCATGTCGGCCATCGCCATGCTGCAGATCCGCCAGCTGGGCCGCGTCGGCGAGCCCGAGTGGCGCACGGTGCTGTTCTTCTCGGTGGCGGTGTGCGCCAGCAGCGGGGTCGGCCTGCTGCTGGGAGGGTGGGGGCGGGCGGACCTGTACGGCTACCTGGCGCTGTTCGGCGTGGGCACCTCGGGCCTGGTGGGGCAGCTGACCATGACGCGCGCCTTCGGACACGGCTCGGCCCTGTTGACCGCGGCGCTGCAGTACACGACCATCATTTTTGCCGCCTTCATAGGCATGGGGCTCTGGGGCGACGCCCTGGACAACCTGGCCTGGATGGGCATGGGCCTGATCATTTTCGCGGGATTGCTGTCGGTCTGGCGCACCATGCGCCGGCCCGGCGGCGCCTGATCATCCGCGTCCGGCCGGCTGCGGCCGCCGGCGCCTACAGGGGAGCAAACCGATGACCATGACGCTGATTTCCGCCGCCGACCTGACCGCCCGACTCGATGCCGGCGGCGTGCGGGTGTTCGACGTGCGCCATGACCTGGCCGACCATGCGGCCGGCCGCCGCGCCTACGAGCAAGGCCATATCGCGGGCGCGCGCTACCTGGACCACGAGGCCGAACTGGCCGCGCCGCGTTCCGGCAGCAACGGCCGCCACCCCCTGCCCGAGCGCGATGCCTTCGCCGGCCTGATGGCCGCCCACGGCGTGACGCCCGAGACGCTGGTGGTGGCCTATGACGCCAGCGGCGGCATGTTCGCCGCGCACCTGTGGTGGATGCTGCGCTGGATGGGGCACGAGCGGGTCGCGGTGCTCGACGGCGGCTGGCAGGCCTGGACCGCCGCCGGCCTGCCGACCGAAGCCGGCGCCACGCCGGCCGTCTCGGCGCAGCCCGGGGCGCGGGCAGGCCAGAGCCTGGCCGGCACCGTCGATGCCGCCGCGGTGCTGGCCAACATCGGCCAGCCTGCCTTTACCGTGATCGATGCCCGCGCGGCCAATCGCTACCGCGGCGAAGTCGAGCCCATGGACCCGGTGGCCGGCCACATCCCGGGCGCGCTGAACCGGCCCAATACCGAGAACCTGCAGGCCGATGGGCGCTTCAAGGCGCCGGCCCAGCTGCGCCAGGAGTTCGAGGCCTTGCTGGGCGGGCGCGCGGCCGACGGCATCGTGCACCAATGCGGCTCGGGCATCACCGCCTGCCACAACCTGCTGGCCATGGAGATCGCCGGCCTGGCCGGTTCGCGCCTGTACCCCGGCTCGTGGAGCGAATGGTGCAGCGACGCGGCGCGGCCGGTCGCCAAGGGCGCCTGAGCCGATCCGGCCGCCGTCACCAGATGGCGGCCAGCTTGGCGCGGCCGGCCACGCCCTCGGCGATCTCCAGGAAGTGCGTCAGCGAGCCGGTCTGCATGCCGGGCTGCTTGGCCTGGTCGTCCCAGCGGCGCAGCCGGATCGCGTCCGGCGCGCCCGGCATGCTGGCGAAATCCACCGCCTGGCCGGCATCGAAGCTGCCGCCTTGCAGCGTCAGGCTGCGGCGCGAGTCGGCCGACAGGCGCGTCGCGTAGGCGGGTTCGACGAAGCACAGGTAGCGCTTGGCCTCGACGTGCAGGCGGATCGGGTCCAGCACGGCATTGCCGAACAAGCCGCGCAGGAAGGGCAGCACGAAGTACTGGTGCTTGTCGTCCAGGCCGCGCAGGCTGGGGGTGCCCGGGTGCGCGGCGATCAGGTGGCCCAGGTCGTGCAGCAGGCTGGCGGTAATCAGGTGCGGGCCGGCGCCGCCCTGTTCGGCCAGCGTCGCGGTCTGCAGGGCGTGCTTGAGGTGGCTGACGGGTTCGCCGTCATAGGCGCGGTGGCCGCGCTCGAGGAATATCTGTTCGATGTCTTGCAGGGTCAGGGCCATGGTTGTCTCCCGGCATCGCCGGCGGCGCGCTCATGCCGCGCTCGGCGCCAGTTCCAGAAATCGTGCAATCAGCTGCACGGGCTGCCGCTCTCGCAGGCAGTACAGGTACTCATGCATCAGGACCTCGGTATCGGCGATCGCCACCGTGGCCAGTTCGGCTTGGGCGGGCACTTCGCGCGACGGAATCAGGCTGACCCCCAGGTTGCACAGGATCGCCTGGCGGATCGATTCGCGGCTGCCGATCTCCAGCACCCGGGCCGGCGCCACGCCGGCCTTCTGCAGCGCTTCTTCGGTCAGCTGGCGTGTCATCGAACCGGGCTCGCGCAGCAGCAGCGCGTACGGCGCCAGATCGGCCAGGCCGGCCGAGGCGCGCGCGGCCAGCGGGTGGTCGCGGTGGACCACGATGCGCAGCGGGTCGGCGGCGATGGCGCGCCGGTACAGGTTCGGGTTGTTCATCGCCACCGAGGACGTCGCCACGTCGATCCGGTAGTCGTGCAGGGCCTGCAGCATGCTCTGCGAGTTGCCGATGGCGACGCTGAGCTCGATGGCCGGGTAGCGCTGGTTGTAGCGCCGCACCGTGTCCATGATGTAGAAGGGGCCGGTGGCGCCGACGCGCAGGCAGCCCTCGCGCAGGTCGCTGGCGTCGCGCAGGCGGAATTCGATCTCGGATTCCTGCTGCACCAGTTTCTCGACCAGCGGCATCAGGCGGTGGCCGGCGTCCGATAGCCGCAGGCCGCGTCCCTGGCGATGGAACAGTTCCACGCCGTAGCGCGATTCGAGCTGGCGCAGCTGGCCCGTTACCGTGGGCTGGCTGACCCCCAGCTGGGCGGCCGCCTTGGTGACGGTGCCGCAGCGCGCTACGGCGTGGAAAGATTTGAGTTCGGCGACCAGCACAGGAAATCACGCGCGCGGCGTGCCAGATAGAGCAGGATCGCCAGTACACCAAAATTATTTGATGTTTTTATTACTGCATTTGCGCGAACTGTCATAAACGCACAATAAGCCCTGCCCATACTCCCCGGACATTGGTTACCGAGTCATTCTGGAGGGCATATGTCCCGGGGCAGCGACGCATTCCTGTCGATACGCAATCTGGTCAAGCACTATGGCGCCCATCGGGCGCTGGCCGACGTGTCGCTGGACATCGGGGCGGGCGAGCTGGTGTGCCTGCTCGGCCCCTCGGGCTGCGGCAAGACCACCCTGCTGCGCGCCATCGCCGGCCTGGAGCGCCAGGACGGCGGCGCCATCGTGCTGGGCGGCCGCGATATCTCGAACGAGCCGCCGCAGGCGCGCGACTACGGCATCCTGTTCCAGTCGTATGCGCTGTTTCCCAACCTGACGGTGGCGCAGAACGTGGCCTACGGGCTGAGCGGCCGGCGCGGCGACCGCGAGCGCGTGGCCGCCCGCGTCGATGAAATGCTGGCCCTGGTCGGGCTGAGCGGCGCGGCCCGCAAGTATCCGGGGCAGATTTCCGGCGGCCAGCAGCAGCGCGTGGCGCTGGCGCGCGCCCTGGCGCCGGCGCCGTCGCTGCTGCTGCTCGACGAGCCCATGTCGGCGCTGGATGCGCGCGTGCGCGACCGCCTGCGCGGCGAACTGCGCGCCTTGCAGCGGCGCCTTTCCATCACCACGCTGATGGTGACCCACGACCAGGAAGAGGCCATGGTCATGGCCGACCGGATCGCGGTGATGAACGGCGGCGTCATCGAGCAGTACGGCACGCCGCGCGAACTCTATCGCGATCCCCGTTCGGCATTCATCGCCGACTTCGTGGGCGAGGCCAACTGGCTGCGGTACCAGCGCATCGACGCCCACCGCGCGCGCGTCGGCCAGCTCGAACTGGACGTCGAGCAGCCGCTGGAGGCCGACAGCGGCCGCCTGTTCGTGCGGCCGGAGGCGGTGCGGCTGAGCGCATCGGGTACGCCGGCCTCGGCCAACACCGTGCTGGCCGATGTGCTCGATGGCGTTTTCCTGGGGCGCGGCTATCGCATCTCGCTGCGGCTGGAAGGAATACCGGGCGCCACCGTGCAGTCCGTGGTTTCCGCTGAAACCGGTGACGCCCTGCTGGGCGCCCATGCTGCCGGCCGTTGCTGGGTGGAGCTGCCGCGCCATGCGCTAAGTGCCTACGCTTGAATCCGCCGTCGCCAAGGCGCCGCGGCGCGCCGCCATCGCGCGGCCGGCCGCCGCTGCCGCGCCCGTGCGCCGGGCGCTGCCGGCCTGGACCGGAACCCTGGGCCGCTGGGGCGGGCAGGGCCTGTTCGTCGCCGCGCTGGTGCTGTTCCTGGCATTGCCGCTGCTTGCCATCCTGGTCAAGGCGGTGGCGCCGGGCGCCGATGGCGCCGCCGGCGTGGGCGTGCTGGCCGGCATCGTCGACGACAGCGCGTTCCTGGGGCTGGTATGGCGCAGCCTGGCGGTGGGGGCGGCCACGGTGGCGCTGGTGGTGCCCTGCGCCTATGCCTACGCATATTGCCTGACCCGCACCCGCGCGCCGGGCAAGGGCGCGCTGCGGCTGGTGGCCTTGCTGCCGCTGCTGGCGCCCTCGCTGTTGCCGGGCATCGCGCTGATCTACCTGCTGGGCAACCAGGGCCTGCTCAAGGCGCTGGCCGGCGGCGCCACCATCTATGGCTTCTGGGGCATTGTGATCGGCGAGGCCTTCTACACCTTCCCGCACGCGCTGATGATCCTGCTGACCGGCCTGGCGCTGGCCGACGGCCGCCTGTACGACGCGGCGCGCGCCATGGGCGCCGGCCCCTGGCGCACCTTCGCCACCGTGACGCTGCCGGGCACCCGCTATGCCGTGTTCTCGGCCTGCTGCCTGGTGTTCACGTTGACGGTCACCGATTTCGGCGTGCCCAAGGTCGTGGGCGGGGACTACAACGTGCTGGCCATGGAGGCCTACAAGGCCGTGGTGGGGCAGCAGAATTTCTCCAAGGGCGCGGCCATCGGCCTGCTGCTGCTGGTGCCGGCCATGCTGACCTTCCTGCTCGACCGGCACCTGCGGGCGCGCCATGGCGCCGGCCTGAGCGGGCGCGCGCTGGTCTACGCGCCGGGCACGCACCGGTTGCGCGACGCCTGCTTCCTGGCCATCGCCGCGCTGATCGGCCTGGCGCTGCTGACAATCGTCGGCGTGGCGGTGTGGGCGTCGTTCGTCAAGATGTGGCCGTACAACCTGTCGCTGTCGCTGCGTTCGTACGACTTCGACAACATGGACGGCGGCGGCTGGCTGGCGTGGCGCAACAGCATCCAGCTGGCCGCGTGGACGGCCCTGGCCGGCACCGCGCTGGTGTACGGCGGCGCCTGGATGATGGAAAAACTGCCGACGCGCGGCGTGCCGGCGGCGGCGCTGCGCGGCACCGCGCGGATGCTGGCGCTTACCCCCATGGCCGTGCCCGGGCTGGTGCTGGGGCTGGGGTACATCTTCTTCTTCAACAGCCCCGGCAACCCGCTGGGCGCCCTGTACGGCACCATGACGCTGCTGGTGGTGTGCACCGTGGTGCACTTCTACACCAGCGCGCACCTGACCGCGGTCACCGCGCTGGGCGCGCTCGACACGGAGTTCGAGGCGGCCTCGGCCTCGCTCAAGGTGCCGGCCGCGCTGACCTTCCTGCGCGTCACGCTGCCGATGTGCCTGCCGGCGGTGCTGGATACCGCGCGCTACCTGTTCGTCTCGGCGATGACGACCGTCTCCGCCGTGGTGTTTCTCTACAGCCCGCAGACCGTGCTGGCTGCCGTGGCGGTGCTGAACATGGACGACGCCGGCTTCATCGGCCCGGCGGCCGCCATGTGCACCGTGATCATGGCGACCTCGGCGCTGGCTTCGCTGCTACTTCACCTGGCCAGCCGCGCGCTGGTGGCGCGCACCCAGGCGTGGCGCCGCGCGCCGGCGGCCTGACCGACTCTCCACTGGAATGAATGCCATGACGCTTGCAACACTCCCCGTGCGCCTGGAGGCGCTGGTCTTCGACTGGGCCGGCACGCTGGTCGATTTCGGCTCCTTCGCGCCGACCAAGGTCTTCGTCGATGCCTTCGCCCGCTTCGGCGTGCAGATCTCGCTGGAACAGGCGCGCGGCCCCATGGGCATGGGCAAGTGGGATCACATCCGTGCGCTGTGCAATGACGCGGCGATCGCGCGGCAGTACCAGGAACAGTTCGGCCGGCTGCCCACCGACGAGGACGTCACCGCCATCTACGAACGCTTCCTGCCCATGCAGCTGGAGAAGGTGGCCGAATATTCGCAGCCGATACCCGGCGCGATCGAACTGCTGCACGGCCTGCGCCAGCGCGGCCTGAAGCTGGGCTCGTGCTCCGGCTACCCGGCCGCCGTCATGCAGCGCGTGCTCGAACGCGCCGAGCGCGAAGGGCTGGCGCTGGACTACGTGGTCGCCAGCGACGATGTGCCGCGTTCGCGGCCGGCGCCGGCCATGGCATTGCGCAACGTGGTCGAGCTGGGCATCGCCGACGTGGCGGGCTGCGTCAAGGTCGACGACACCGCGCCCGGCGTGGAAGAGGGCCGCCGCGCCGGCATGTGGACAGTCGGGCTGCTGCTGTCGGGCAACGCCGCCGGCCTGTCCCTGGAGCAGTTCCTCAGCCTGGACGAGGCCGGCCGCGAGGCCGCGCGCGATCGCGCCCGCGCCGAACTGCAGGCCGGCGCTCCCCATTACCTCATCGATACCGTGGCGGACCTGCCGCCGGTATTGGCCGACATCGAAACGCGCCTGGCCGCCGGCCAGCGTCCCTGAACCCAGCTTTCCCTACCGGAGTTTCCGCATGAAGCGCATTCCCTCGATCCTGTTGGCCACCGTCCTGGCCGCCGCGACCGGCGTCGCCGCCGCCAACACCACGCTGACGGTCTACACCGCCCTGGAGGCCGACCAGATCAAGGCCTACCAGGCCGCCTTCGAAAAAGCCCATCCCGACATCAGGATCCAATGGGTTCGCGATTCGACCGGCATCGTGGCCGCCAAGCTGCTGGCCGAGAAGAACAACCCCAAGGCCGATGTGATCTGGGGCCTGGCCGGCACGGCGCTGGGCCTGATGGACAAGGAAGGCATGCTGCTGCCGTACGCGCCCAAGGGCCTGGACCAGATCGCGGCCAACATGCGCGACGGCAAGGACGTGCCGGCCTGGGTCGGCATGGACGCCTACGCCGCCGCGGTGTGCGTCAACACCATCGAGGCCAGCAAGCAGAACCTGCCCATGCCCACCTCGTGGCAGGACCTCACCAAGCCGGAATATGCCGGCAAGATCGTGATGCCCAATCCGGCATCCTCGGGCACGGGCTTCTTGGACGTGAGCGCCTGGCTGCAGATGTTCGGCGAGGAAAAGGGCTGGGCGTTCATGGACGCCTTGCACAAGAACATGGGCTCGTACACGCACTCGGGCTCCAAGCCCTGCAACATGGCCGCCGCCGGCGAATACCCGATCGGCATCTCGTTCGACTACCGCGCCGCCAAGCTGAAGGCCGACGGCGCGCCGGTCGAAGCCGTGTTCCCGTCCGAAGGACTGGGCTGGGAAGTGGAAGCCACCGCCATCGTCAAGGGCACCAAGCATCTCGAGGCGGCCCGCAAGCTGGCCGACTTCTCGGCCAGCCGGCAAGCCAACGAGCTGTACAAGAGCAACTTCGCCGTGCTGGCGATCCCGTCGGTGGCCACGGTCAACCCCCATCTGCCGGCCAATCTGTCCGAGCGCATGATCAAGAACGACTTCGTGTGGGCCGCGACCAACCGCGATCGCATCATCGCCGAATGGTCCAAGCGCTACGACGGCAAGTCCGAGCCGAAGAAGAAGTAATCCCGCATCGGCGGCGGGCTCCGCACGGCGGCGGCCCGCCCATTTTCCCGGAAGCAGCAAAATCATGAAGACGTATGACGTGGTCGTCGTGGGCGCCGGCATGCTGGGCATCGCCCACGCCTGGGCGGCCGCCCGGCGCGGCCTGTCGGTGGCGGTGGTCGAGCGCAGCCAGCGCGCGCACGGCGCCACCATCCGCAATTTCGGCCAGGTGCTGGTCACCGGCCAGGCCCCGGGCGTGATGGCCCGCCACGCCCGCCAGTCCCGCGAACTGTGGCTGGAGCTGGCGGCCGGCGCCGGGTTCCATGTGCGCGCCAACGGCAGCCTGGTGCTGGCGCGCAGCGCCCTGGAGCAGGACGTGCTGGAGGAGTTCGCCGCCGCGCGCCTGCAGGCCGAAGGGTACCGCGCCGAACTGTTGTCGGGCCGCGAGCTAGCTGTGAAGATTCAATAGGTTGTATGCATGGTTCATCCGAACCGGATTTGAGAAACTGGAAATCGCCGATCCCCCAGTTCACTCAAGGAGCCCGGCCGGATGAACACCCATAAGCATGCCCGATTGACCTTCCTACGTCGACTCGAAATGGTCCAGCAATTGATCGCCCATCAAGTTTGTGTGTCTGAAGCGGCCCGCGCCTATGGGGTCACCGCGCCGACTGTGCGCAAATGGCTGGGCCGCTTCCTGGCTCAGGGCCAGGCGGGCTTGGCCGATGCGTCCTCGCGCCCGACGGTCTCGCCCCGAGCGATTGCGCCGGCCAAGGCGCTGGCTATCGTGGAGCTGCGCCGCAAGCGGCTGACCCAAGCGCGCATCGCCCAGGCGCTGGGCGTGTCAGCCAGCACCGTCAGCCGCGTCCTGGCCCGCGCCGGTCTGTCGCACCTGGCCGACCTGGAGCCGGCCGAGCCGGTGGTGCGCTACGAGCATCAGGCCCCCGGCGATCTGCTGCACATCGACATCAAGAAGCTGGGACGTATCCAGCGCCCTGGCCACCGGGTCACGGGCAACCGACGCGATACCGTTGAGGGGGCCGGCTGGGACTTCGTCTTCGTGGCCATCGATGACCACGCCCGCGTGGCCTTCACCGACATCCACCCCGACGAGCGCTTCCCCAGCGCCGTCCAGTTCCTCAAGGACGCAGTGGCCTACTACCAGCGCCTGGGCGTGACCATCCAGCGCTTGCTCACCGACAATGGCTCGGCCTTTCGCAGCCGCGCCTTCGCCGCGCTGTGCCATGAGCTGGGCATCAAGCACCGCTTTACCCGACCTTACCGCCCACAGACCAATGGCAAGGCCGAACGCTTCATCCAGTCGGCCTTGCGTGAGTGGGCTTACGCTCACACCTACCAGAACTCCCAACACCGAGCCGATGCCATGAAATCCTGGCTACACCACTACAACTGGCATCGACCCCACCAAGGCATCGGGCGCGCTGTACCCATCTCCAGACTCAACCTGGACGAATACAACCTATTGACAGTTCACACCTAGGCGGCGCGGCCCGGCGTTGCGGCGCCCGACGGCACGTTCCGTGCATCGCGGCGCGACAACGATACAGACGCCCGGCGCACGGCCCGGCGTTCAGGAATTCGGATGAATACCGCGCCCCCCAAGCCGTTGACGGCCGAGAAGGGGAATACGCTGGCCACGACCGGAGCCCGGGATATCGCATCCGGGACGCCTGCAGCGCGACGGCTGCGGCTGTGCCACCCCGCCTGGCCGCAAGCGGCTGGCTGATGGTGGAAACGGCGTCGGTCATTGGCCATGGGTATGCAGGGGGGCGGAATCGGCGTCAGAGATAACGCACACCGATGACTTCGTACTCGCGCACGCCAGCCGGCACCTTCACTTCGACCACATCGCCCTCGGATTTGCCGATCAGGGCGCGGGCCACCGGGCTGGAGACCGAAATCAGGTTGGACTTGATGTCGGCTTCGACGTCGCCCACGATCTGGTAGGTCAGGCGGTCGCCCGAGTCGAGGTCTTCGATTTCCACGGTCGCGCCGAACACGGCACGGCCTTCGGCGTCGAGCGCCGTCGGATCGATGAGGTGCGCGTTCGAAAGCGTGCCCTCGAGTTCGGAGATCCGGCCTTCGATGAAGCCCTGGCGTTCGCGGGCGGCGTCGTACTCGGCATTTTCCGACAAATCACCCTGCGCACGCGCCTCCGCAATGGCGCTGATCACCGCAGGACGCTCAACGGTCTTAAGCCGATGCAGTTCTTGCTGCAAGCGCTCGGCCCCGCGCACGGTCAAAGGAATGGCAGACATGTCGTTTCCCAAACAAAAGTAGAAAACGCCCCCGACGGAGCGTTTCGGTGAAGGTCTCGGCTTGGTGTATGGCCTCGCCATGAAACAGGCGGGCCGCTGCGGAAGACAGGCGAACAAAAGACGAGACAAGGTCGAACCCGACCGAGGCTCCCCTTTGCTGTCTCCTCTTTGATCGGCCTGCCGCATCCGGCGGCCAAGCGTCGACCAAAACAAAACCCCGGCTCGGGTCGGAACCGGGGCAATCAGATGACATTGTCGGCAAAGTCCACCGGAATTGCAAGCCTGTAAGCCCGGCGTAGGTTTCGGCGCATGTTGGCTGCGGAAAAGCCACAAAACCTGCGTGTTGGCCGCCGATCGCAGCGCGGGCCCGGCGTTGCCGCGCATTCCTTCATGCGCCGCAGGCCCCGGGCAATCGAAAGCACCCGTCGAGAACGCACCAACTTAGGGCAAATCCGGGTATGAATATTCGTATATATAACTACAAATAACAAATTAATACCGAATACCGATCATTTAAGTCGAATTCCACATCAACAACGGATTCCACGTCACGGCCTGACACTTCCCGCGCGGGTACGCCGCGCACGTCGTCGACGTTTATTGCGCAAGACCCTACCCAGGAGATGCCCATGCTTGAAAGGATCAAGGTCCGCACCGCGATGGTGGCGGTATTCGCGTGCTTCCTGGCGGTGCTGATGCTGTCGGGCGCCCTGACGTGGCGCAACGCGGGCAGGAGCGCCGCCGAGATCGAGGGGCTGAACCAGGTCGCCGTCAACCAGGTCGACCCGCTGTTCGAGGCCAGCGGCGCGGCGCTGCGCGCCCGCGTCGCCCTGCTGGAGGCCCTGGCAAACCTGCAGGCCAATCACCTGGACCCGGTGGCGACGCTGCACCAGCAGGCCGGCGCGGCGCAGCGCCAGGCGGCCACGCAATTCCAGCGCTACGTGGACGTGCCCAAGGAGCCGGCCGCGGCCGAGCTGGCCGCGACCCTGCAGACGCGCTGGCGCGCCTACCAGTCGGTGCTGGACGAGCTGGCCGCCGCCGTCGACGCCGGCCAGGCCGAGCCCGCCCTGGCCGCCATGCATCGCGCGCAGCAGGCCGAACATGCATTCCAGCGCGACATGGAAGCCTTTCTGGCCAGGGTACAGGCGCACAGCGACGAAGTGCGCAGCGGCGCCGAGGACACCCATGTCGTGGCCCGCTGGAGCGCCATCGCGCTGACCACGCTGGGCGTGCTGCTGACCCTGGCCGGCTGGCTGTTCGTGCGCCGCGCGGTGCTGCGCCCCTTGCTGGAGGCCGGCCATCATTTCGACCGCATCGCCGACGGCGACCTCACCGCGCGCATCGAGGTGCGCTCGGCCAATGAAATCGGCGCGCTGTTCGCGGCGCTCAAGCGCATGCAGGAAGGCCTGACGCGCACCATCGCCGTCATGCGGCGCGGCGTCGACGAAATCAACGTCGGCGCGGCCGAGATCTCGGCCGGCAACGCCAACCTGTCCAGCCGCACGGAGGAGCAGGCCGCCGCCCTGGAAGAGACCGCGGCCACCATGGAGGAACTGGCCACCACGGTCAAGCAGAACGCCGACAATGCCGCGCAGGCCAATCAGCTGGCCGCCGTCAGCATGCAGGTGGCGCAGCGCGGCGGCGAGTCGGTCGCGCAGGTGGTGCAGACCATGCACGGCATCTCCGCGAGCTCGCGCCAGATCGCCGACATCGTCACCGTGATCGACGGCATCGCCTTCCAGACCAATATCCTGGCGCTGAACGCCGCGGTCGAGGCGGCGCGCGCCGGCGAACAGGGCAAGGGCTTCGCGGTGGTGGCGGGCGAGGTGCGCAGCCTGGCCCAGCGCGCCGCGCAGGCGGCCAAGGAGATCAAGGCCCTGATCGAGAGCTCGGTGGCGACGGTGCGCGCCGGCTCGCAACAGGTCGCCAGCGCCGGCGGCACCATGGACGAGGTGGTGGCCTCGGTACAGCGCGTGGCCGACATCATGGGGGAGATCTCGGCCGCCTCGGCCCAGCAGGCCAGCGGCATCGACCAGGTCAGCCTGGCGATTTCGCAAATGGACGAAACCACCCAGCAGAATGCCGCGCTGGTCGAACAGGCCGCGGCGGCGGCCACGGCCATGGAAGAACAGGCCCGCCACCTGGCGGCCGCGGCGGCGGTCTTCAGGACGCAGGGCGGCGCCATCATCGACGTCGCCGCCGCGCCGCTGGCCGGGCCGGCGGGCGGCCATGCCGCCCTGCCGCCGGCCGCGGCCCACTGAGCGCGGCCCCGGTGCCGGGTTGGCGCGCCGTCAGCGGCGACGCGCCAGGCCCAGCAGGGCGTACAGGATGATGGCGCCGAACGTGGCGGTGCCGATGCCGTTCATCGAGAAATCGCCCAGCTTGACGCTGAAGTCGCCCGCCCCCAGCACCAGGGTCACGGCGGCCACGATCAGATTGCGGTTGTCGCTGAAATCGACCTGGTTGACCACCCAGATGCGCGCGCCGGCGATGGCGATCAGGCCGAACACCACGACCGACATGCCCCCCAGCACGGGGCCGGGGATGGTCTGGATCAGCGCGCCGAACTTGGGCGAGAACCCCAGCACCAGCGCGATCACGGCCGCCACCACGAACACCAGCGTGGAATAGATGCGCGTCACGGCCATCACGCCGATATTCTCGGCGTAGGTGGTCACCCCGGTGCCGCCGACGGCGCCGGAAACCATGGTCGCCACGCCGTCGCCCACGAAGGCGCGGCCCACGTAGCGGTCCAGGTCCTGTCCGGTCATGGCGGCGACCGCCTTCACGTGGCCCAGGTTCTCGGCCACCAGGATGATGGCCACCGGCACGATCAGGCCCATGGCCTGCGGCTCGAACACCGGCGCGGCGAAGCTGGGCAGGCCGAACCACGGCGCGGCGGCCACCTTGGCGAAGTCCATGGGCGCGCCCAGCCCCAGGCCGTTGGCGCAGACCGCGTAGATGACGCAGGCCAGCACCAGGCCGACCAGGATCAGCAGCCGCTGCACCATGCCGCGCGTGTAGACGGCGATGCCGCCCACGCACAGGATGGTCATCAACGCCATGCTGGCCTCGAAGCCGGACGAACCCATGGCGCCCTTGGCGGCGATCGGGGCCAGGTTCAGGCCGATCACCGCCACCACCGCGCCCGTGACGACCGGCGGCATCATGGCCTCGATCCAGCGCGCCCCGTTGCCGCGCGCGCTGGCCGCCCATACGACCAGGCCGATCAGCGCGTACACCAGGCCACAGGCGATGATCGCGCCGAGCGCCACGCCGATATTGGCGTTGGCGCCGGGCGCCACATAGCCGGTGACCGCCACCACCCCGCCGATGAAGGCGAAGCTGGAGCCCAGGTAGCTGGGCACCCGGCCGCCGACGAACAGGAAGAAGATCAGCGTGCCGATGCCGGACATGAGGATCGCCACATTGGGGTCGAAACCCATCAGCAGCGGCGCCAGCACGGTGGAACCGAACATGGCGACCACGTGCTGGGCCCCCATGGCGATGTTCTTGGGCCAGGACAGGCGTTCGTCGGGCGCGATGACCGCGCCCGGCACGGTGTCGTCGGCCAGCCGCCAGCGCGGGAAATAGGTATTGGACATAGGTATGCGTGGAAGTTGAAGGGATGGGCGGCGCAAGTGTAAGGGGGGTCGGAAGCGCGCAGCAATATGTTTAAGTTCGTCCGCGCGCCTGCCGTATTAAGGACTAACCCTAATCCACGCGGACGCCGCCACCATGACCGTCAGTTCCGTTTCATCGCGCATCTCCGCCGGCGCGTTCGACCAGTACGCCAGGCAGTTGCGCGACCGGGCCGCCGCCAGCGGCGCAAAGGACGAGGCCGGCAGCCCCGCGGCCGAGGCCTTGCAGGCCCTGCAGCGCCAGCTGGCGGCCATCATGCGCCAGATGCGCCAGGTGCGCGAAAGCAACGCCACCGCCGAGCAGCAGGCCCGGCAGCTGCAGGACCTGAACCGCCAGGCCTTCGCCATCCAGGGGCAGATCCAGAAGCTGCTGGAAGAGCAATTGCGCCTGGCGCAGCGGCTGGCGGCGCGCTGAAGCCGGCCGCGCCGTTGATGGCGCGCATCAAAATTTCTGATTGGACTCGGGGGAACACGGGCATTAAGGTCTTGCCACAACTCAAAAAAGGAGGAGACCCATGCAAGCGTTGCGCCCAGTCCTCGCAGCGGCCATCATGGCTGCCTGCGCGCCGGCCCTGGCCGGCACGGTAACGGTCATCACGTCTTTCCCCAAGGACCTGACCCAGGCCTACAAGGCGGCCTTCGAGAAGGCCCATCCGGACATCAAGCTGGAGATCCTCAACAAGAACACCGTGTCGGGCATCGCCTTCGTGCGCGAAACCCCGGCCGGCCAGCGTCCGGAAGTCTTCTGGGCCAGCGCCCCCGACGCCTTCGAGGTGCTGGGCCGCGACAAGCTGCTGGCCAAGGCGCCGGACGTGGCCAACCCGGCCGTGCCCGACAAGATCGGCAGCTACCCGATCAACGACCCCTCGGGCATGTACATGGGCCAGGCGCTGGCCGGCTACGGCATCATCTACAACACGCGCTACATCAAGGCCAACAAGCTGCCCGCGCCGGTCGAATGGAAGGACCTGCTGGCGCCGCACTGGTTCGGCCACGTCGGCATCACCGCGCCGTCGCGCTCGGGCACCATGCACCTGACGGTGGAAACGATCCTGCAAGGCGAAGGCTGGAATGACGGCTGGGGCACCCTGCTGCGCATGTCGGGCAACGCCAGCGCGGTCACCGAGCGTTCCTTCGGCGTGCCCGACAGCGTGAACAACGGCCAGTTCGGCGCCGGTCCGGTGATCGACTTCTTCGGCCTGTCGAGCAAGTACTCCAAGTTCCCGGTCGATTTCGTCTATCCGTCCGAGACCGCCATCGTGCCGGCCAACATCGCGCTCATCGAAGGCGCGAAGAACACCGAGGAAGGCAAGCAGTTCATCGCCTTCACGCTCAGCCAGGCCGGCCAGGAACTGCTGCTCGAACCGAAGATCTCGCGCCTGCCGGTGCTGCCGTACGCGGCGCTGGCCGGCAAGATCCCGCCGGGCTATCCCGACCCGGCCGAGATCGCCAAGCGCAGCAAGGTGCACTTCGACGCCGACCTGTCGCAGGCGCGCTACTACGTGGTCCAGAGCCTGTTCGACCAGACCATCACCTTCCGGCTCAAGGACCTGCAAGCCGCCACCAAGGCCATCTACGACGCCGAAGCCAAGCTGGGCGAACGCGCCGGGCAAGGCAAGGCGGCCGAGCTGCTGGCGCAGGCGCGCCAGCTGGCCTGGACGCCGCTGGTCGACGCCGAGCGCGCCGCCGACCCGGCGTTCCTCAAGCTGTTCGCCGGCAACAAGAAGGACGCCGCGGTCAACCAGCAGATCACGCAGCTCGAAGGCGAGTGGAACGGCAAGGCCCGCGCCAACTACGAGCAAGCGCAAAAGCTGGCGCGCGAGGCGGCCGCGCTCTAGGTGTGAACTGTCAATAGGTTGTATTCGTCCAGGTTGAGTCTGGAGATGGGTACAGCGCGCCCGATGCCTTGGTGGGGTCGATGCCAGTTGTAGTGGTGTAGCCAGGATTTCATGGCATCGGCTCGGTGTTGGGAGTTCTGGTAGGTGTGAGCGTAAGCCCACTCACGCAAGGCCGACTGGATGAAGCGTTCGGCCTTGCCATTGGTCTGTGGGCGGTAAGGTCGGGTAAAGCGGTGCTTGATGCCCAGCTCATGGCACAGCGCGGCGAAGGCGCGGCTGCGAAAGGCCGAGCCATTGTCGGTGAGCAAGCGCTGGATGGTCACGCCCAGGCGCTGGTAGTAGGCCACTGCGTCCTTGAGGAACTGGACGGCGCTGGGGAAGCGCTCGTCGGGGTGGATGTCGGTGAAGGCCACGCGGGCGTGGTCATCGATGGCCACGAAGACGAAGTCCCAGCCGGCCCCCTCAACGGTATCGCGTCGGTTGCCCGTGACCCGGTGGCCAGGGCGCTGGATACGTCCCAGCTTCTTGATGTCGATGTGCAGCAGATCGCCGGGGGCCTGATGCTCGTAGCGCACCACCGGCTCGGCCGGCTCCAGGTCGGCCAGGTGCGACAGACCGGCGCGGGCCAGGACGCGGCTGACGGTGCTGGCTGACACGCCCAGCGCCTGGGCGATGCGCGCTTGGGTCAGCCGCTTGCGGCGCAGCTCCACGATAGCCAGCGCCTTGGCCGGCGCAATCGCTCGGGGCGAGACCGTCGGGCGCGAGGACGCATCGGCCAAGCCCGCCTGGCCCTGAGCCAGGAAGCGGCCCAGCCATTTGCGCACAGTCGGCGCGGTGACCCCATAGGCGCGGGCCGCTTCAGGCACACAAACTTGATGGGCGATCAATTGCTGGACCATTTCGAGTCGACGTAGGAAGGTCAATCGGGCATGCTTATGGGTGTTCATCCGGCCGGGCTCCTTGAGTGAACTGGGGGGTTGGCGATTTCCAGTTTCTCAAATCCGGTTCGGATGAACCATGCATACAACCTATTGAATCTTCACAACTAGCGCGCGTGGCGCGGAAAGACCAGCAGGTCGGCCGTCACCGGTTCCCTGTTGTCGAATAACAGGTAATGCGTGGCGTCCGGATATTCGCCATGGCGCGCGCCGGATCCGCATGCCCTTGGCGGGGTCCTGCGGCCGGACGTCCGAAAACCGGGATATTCCGAGAAGCAATCGGCTGGCGCCTTCCAGACTGTGCGCATACCATTGCCCTCTTTTGCCACGCATTTCGAGCGTATGGTTTCCCTTGCGCCCGACGCAGGCTCGCCTCGCCATGACCGACACGGCATACCACCAACTCATCGCCGATTTCGGCCGCCTCATCGGCATCGACTCGCTCAACCCCGGTGCCGGCGGCCTGTGTCAGTTGATTTTCGAACCGTGCGCACCGGTCTTCATCGCACCGGTGCACGCCCGGACGGAAATCATGATTTCCTGCGTGCTGGGCACGGCGGACGCGGCCAACCCGGCAAGCATGGCCCGAGCCAACTTCATGCAGGCCGGCAGCGGCGTCGTGGCCTGCATCGGCGGCGATGGGTTGTTCTATCTGCAGCAGGCCATACCCCTGTCGCGCGCCACGCCCGCAATCCTGCTCGATCACTGTGAGCGTCTGCTGCAGGAAGCCTCGCGCTGGCGCGTCGGCGACCACGACGGCTGCGCCACCTCGGCCCCGAATATCGCCGCGCTGACGCGCGGCGTCTAGGTCGGCGGCGACTGCCGGGCGCCGCCGCGGCAGGCTCAACTCGCCTTCTGTATGACGCCCTTGAGCGAATCCGCGACCTGCTTGACCACCGTGCTCTGTAGATCGATCATCACGACCCACGATTGCATTTCCTGTTGCACGATCAGCAGGTCGGACGTGCTGACCGCGCCGTCTCCGCGCGCGCTGAGCGCCTCCAGGCGGCTGCGCAGGTCGCGTTCGTGAGCGTTCAGCCGCGTATTGACCGCCTGGTTGACGCTCTGCATGGTCACTCGGCCTGCGTCGCCTCCCAGGTTAATGGCCATGCTTGTCTCCTTCGGCGCATTGTTCATTGCTCAGGCGCGTCAAGACTGACGCCGGAGGGTTGTCCGGCCCGGTCGGGCGCTGCAGCAATACCTGCCGGGCCGCGGTGGCGGCCGCCAGCGCGTCGCGCCATACGGGATAGGTGTCGCGCCCCACGCCATCGTGCAGGCGGACGCGCAAACGTGTCTCCAGTTCGCCAAGCTGCGACAGCAAGGTGTCGCGCAAGGCGGAACCGCCCGGCGATGCCAGGCGCACTTCCAGTTCGGTCAGGGCTAGAACAGATGTACTCATATGATGTTGCAGACGAGGGTTGACGGCTACCGAGGCGATTTCATCGCGTCACGATGACCGGTTCGGGACCATCGAAGACCAGGCGGCCGGATTCGATGGCGGTAAGGCGATACTGGTCCCGCAGTCCGCCCACCAGGAGGCGGCTGCCATCGGCCAGCATCAGGTACGGTTGCGGGCCGCTCACGACACTGCGTATCTCGAACGGCACGTGATCCCGCGTCGCGCGCGCGGCGGTGGCCGGCAGCCGGACGACGTCGTAGTTGCGCTGGTTGAACGCGGCCACCAGCTCGCGCAGGCGCGCCATGCGGCCTGCCGCCAATCCGCCGGGATCTGCGTCCAGGCGGTCGGCGTGCCAGCTGAGCTTGACGCCGTCGAGGCGTTCGTCGGCCAGCTGGGCCGCGAACTGGGCCGAGACCTCGTCGGCCAGGCGTACATCGCGACCGAGGATCGTCATGCCCGGCAGGCGCATGCGCACCGCATGCAGCGCCGCGGCGCGTTCGTGCGCATCGCTGGCGATGCCCGAGATCGCCAGGCGGCCATTGCCGTACGGGCGCGCCATGTAGCGCACCCCGAATGTCGCCAGGACATCGCAGGCCAGGGCCCTGGCCTCGTCCTGCCTGCTTACCTGCATGGCAGGCCGTGGCGCAAGTTGCGCCAACGCCCTGGCGACCCGAGCGAATTCCGTCTCGTCGTGCACCCATCCGGTCACGGTGAGCACGCCGCCACGGCCGTAGGCCGCTTGTAATTGCTCGGTAAGGCCCAGGCTGTCGATGAGCGCCGCGGCGCGGACCAGCGGCGCGGTGGGCGTTGGGGGCGGCGCGGCCGGCGGCGTGGCGGGTGTGGTCACGGAAACCAGCGCCGTGGCCAGGCCGACCAGCAGGACGGCCGCGGCCGCGCCCAGCGCCAGCCAGGGCCGTCCTGCACGTCGGCGCGGCATGAGGGCAGCGACGGACGGCGGGCTTGTCGAGCCAGGGACGTCGTGCAAGGCTGTGTCGCTGCCGTCCGGGCCGCACGGCTCCGGCGGCGCGGGCCACGGCGCGGAAGGGGCGGCCACGGTGATCCAGGCGGCTCCCAGCTCTACGGGTTCGTTGAAGGCCGCGGGCGGACACGGCGCCTGGGCGTCCAGGCCGGGCGTCACGGCGCCGGCCAACCGCCAGCCGGACTGGTCGATCTCCAGCCATCCCGCCACTTCGGGCATGTCCTCGCCGGTCAGGACGATATCGCAATGCGGATTGGCGCCCACGCGCGCGCCATGCACGGCCGGGCAGCGCGCCATGCACTGTGCGCCTGAAAGCACGCGGAATTCCAGCGCCGTCGTCATAGATCCACCCTGCCCAGGGGCTGTACATTGATCTCCGGCGTCAGTTCCTGGTAGGACAGCACCGGCAGGGCGTAGAGATCGGCTTCTATCATCTTGCGCGTGTAGCGCCGGATGTCCATCGACGTCAGCAAGACGGGACGGCTCGCGCCGGCGGCCAGATCGCCGACACATTGACGGATGTGCTCGACCAGCCGGCGTGTCGTGTCCGGATCGAGGGCGAGATAACTGCCGGCGGCGGTCTGCCGGATGGCGGCGCGCACGGTTTCCTCGACCTTGGGGGCCAGCAGGTAGGCGGGCAGGATATTGTGGCCGCTGGTGTACTTGTGGCTGATATAGCGCTTGAGTGCGATTCGGACATACTCCGTAAGCAGGACGGTATCCTTTTCCTTCTGGCCCCATTCGACCAGCGCTTCCAGGACGGCGCGCAGGTTGCGTATCGACACTTCTTCGGAAACAAGGCGCTGCAGGATTTCGGCAATCTTCTGCACCGGCATGACGCGCAGGCACTCCTTGACCAGATCGGGAAATCGTTCTTCCATGGCCGAAAGCAGAAACCGGGTTTCCTGGATGCCGATGAAATCGGTTGAATATTTTTTCAATACATATGCCAAGTGCCAAGTCAGGATCTGGCTGATACCCAGGTAAGGAATACCTGCATCGCGCAAGGCGCCGGTCAGACTGGCCGCAACCCAGATCGTGGGCGTATCGGGCAGAAAGGCCGCGCCCGTTTCGTATGCGATCCGCAGGGCCTGCAGGTTCTGCTCGGTGTCCCGCACCAGCACGGCATCGTCGCGCAACATTCCTTGCGCCACCGGGATCTCCGACAGCACGATGGTGTAGGTATTGGCGGCCAGCGCTTCGGTGAAGCGCAACTGGATGCCGGGAAACGGCACGCCCAGGTCGAAATAGAGCGCCCGCCGGATCTGCAGCAGATCGTCGGTGAGGGTGGCCGGCTCGAACCGGGGCTGCAGCCGCGCGGCTACGTCGATGATCAGCGGGACGGTGGGGGCGAATTCCGCCTGCCCATCCGCCGGCGCGCGGGTGCGGGGCTGGCCGTCGGCAGCCATGCCGGCGAGCGCGGGCTCGGCGCCTTCGGGCGGACGCTGGGATGCGCGCAGCAGTACGAAACCGATGGTGCCCACCGCGGCGGCCAGGGCGAAGAAGACCAGCGTGGGCATGCCGGGAATGAGGCCCAGGCCTGCCGAGATCGCGCCGGCAATGACCAGGGCGCGAGGCTGCGCCAGCACTTGTGCGCCGATGTCGGTGCCTACGTTGGAGGGGCCATCCCCGGTCTGCACCCGCGTCACGATGATTCCGGCGCAGATGGCGATGAACAGCGCCGGGATCTGCGCGATGAGCCCGTCGCCTATGGTCAGGATGGCATATGTCTGCACGGCCTCGCCGGCGCTCAGGCCGCGCTGCAGCACGCCGACCAGCATGCCGCCAAGCAGGTTGACGGCAACGATGATCAGGCCGGCGATGGCATCGCCCTTGACGAACTTCATCGCGCCGTCCATGGCGCCATACAGTTGGCTTTCCTTCTCGACCGTACGGCGTCGGCGTCGGGCTTCGTCCATGTCTATGGTGCCCGCGCGCAAGTCCGCGTCGATGGACATCTGCTTGCCGGGCATGGCGTCCAGCGAGAAGCGCGCGGCGACTTCGGCCACCCGCTCCGCGCCTTTGGTGATGACCACGAACTGCACGATCGTGAGGATGAGGAAAACCACCAGGCCGACGATCAGGTTGCCGCCCACCACGAAGTTGCCGAAGGTCTCGATGATGTGGCCGGCATCGCCTTGCAGCAGGATCAGCCGCGTGGTCGCGATGGAGATGCCCAGCCGGAACAGCGTGGTGACCAGCAGGACCGAAGGGAACGAGGAAAACGCCAGGGGCGAAGGCAGGTACATCGCGACCATCAGCAGGACTGCCGACAGCGTCATGTTCGCACCGATCAGCACGTCGACCAGCGTTGTGGGCAACGGCAGGATCATCATGAAGACGATCGCCACGATGAGCACGGCCAGTACGATGTCGTTGCGGCTGGTGGCCAGCGCCACCGCGCGTTGCAGGCGGCGAATGGATTTCTTGCTCGTCATGGCGGGGTCGCGCTCGCGCAAGACGCCGCCCGTAGCGCCATATAGTCACGCATGGCCTGGCGGGCGTCGTCGGGTCGGTTCAGCGCCTGCATGGCCTGCGCCCGGACCAGATGGCCGGCGGCATCGGGTGTGGCGCGCAGTGCGCGCTTGTCCAGCGTGACCAAGGCCATGCGCGGTTCGCCCTGGTGCAGATAGCCCAGCGCCAGGGCCAGCAGGGACTGGCTGTCGATCGCGTCCAGGGCATCCAGGGCCGCCAGCAGGGCAACCGTCTTGCTCCATTGGCGCTGCAACTGGTAGTGGTGCGCAAGCAATTGCAGAAGTTCGCGTACCTGAAGGCTGGGCGAGGGTAGGGTATGCGGCATCATCCCTGGTAGAGCGCGCTGCGATACATGGCAGCCAGGTCGCGCAGCTTTCCGGCCTCGTTGAGTACGTGCAAGGCGCGGCTTAAGGCTGGCGCGGTGTTGCCGGCATGCAGTTCCATGGCCCGGGACAGTTCGTCGCGCGCCTGGGCCAGGGCGCGCTCGAACTGCGCGGGCTGGAATAATGCGCCATCCGTCAGGCGAGGCCGCGCCGACTCGTCGAGCATCGCGCTCAGGTCCGGGCGTACGAGCAGGGCTTTCAGATGATCGACCGCGCCGGTGGCGGGCGGTTCGAGCCAGCGCTCGGGTGGCAGGGTGGGGGCGGGCTCGCAGCGGGGACCGCGCACGATGTGGTCGACGCCGCGCTCCAGGCCGAGGTGCATGGCATGCATGCCGGGTACGGCGCTGGACATGGCGTCACGCCTCCAGGCGGTCGAGCCAGTTCGTCAGGCCCAGCACCGCCAGGCGCAACGCCGCTGCGTCGAGCGAGCGTTCGGGCAGTCGTGTCTGCGCGACGATCCAGTCCTCGCTGCCCTCCGACCAGAGTGACGTCTGGATGGATGCGGCGCTTCCGCGCTGCCCATGGGCCCGTTTCCATGCCGCCAGCAACACGGAGGCGGCGTCGCGCTCGACCCGCTGGGCCAGGTGGACCAGGGCCGCGCCGGCGACGCATTCGACGCCCAGGCGGCGCCCGTTGGACAGCGCCAGCGACGCCGATCCGGACGGCCCGAATGCCAGGCCCTCGATGCCGATATCCTGGCCGAACTGATGCAGCGCCCTATCGGCAGTATTCATGCGTTCTCCATTGCTATCGCGTTGTCCAGCGTGTCCTGCGCGGCCGCCAGGACGGTGGCGCGCACGTCCATGTCGGCGTAGATCTGCGTGGGCAGGTCTTTGAGAATCTGGCGTACGCCACCGAGGAATGCGATGCGCTCGGAGAGGGCATTCGCGCCGTGGCGCTCGGCCAGCTTCTCGAAGCGCGCGGGCGCAATCCATTTGTCCTCGCTGATTCCCACAAGATCGCGCATCAGGCCCTGGGCGTCCGCACACTCCTGCGAGCCTGCGTTGCCCAACCGTTGTTTCAGGGCATTGCATTCCTCCAGTACCGTGGCGGCCACCTCGACTTGATAGAGATCGCTCGCCAACACTTGCAGCCTGACGCCGTCCGTCGACGGTGTCGCCGCGGCCAGGTCGTGTCCCAGCGCCTGAATCAGCGCGCCCAGCGCGCCGTGGATGTCGTCGTTCCCATAGCGTTCCAGCACCAGGTCCAGCGTGCGCGCCAACGACAGCTGGCCCAGGGCGATGTCGCGGTACGCGTGCTGGAAGCCGGCCAGCTCGTCAGCGGAACGCGCGAATGCGCCGGCCGTGGGCAGGGTGTTGATGCCGGCGCGGATTTCGGGGCCATGGGCGAGCTCCAGGTCGGCCAATGCATCGCGCAGGGCTTCGAGCGCGTGCGGCGCGGCGTCCTCGTGCTCGCCGCGCTGCAGCGCGTGCTGCAGCGCGAGGTATTGCTGCGTGACACCGGGAAACGCTTGCGCGGCCAGCTGCATGGGGGCGCCCCGGCCGCGCAGCAGCTCGGCGGTCAGGGCTTCCAGTTTTGCCTGCGCGTCGGGGTCGTGGGTGTGGGAAAACAGTTCCGCAAGCTGCGCCGCGTCCAGCCAGAGCATCGGACGTTCGGCCGTGACCTTGCGTTCGGAGTGATGCTTTTCCTCGGCAGCCTGCGCCATGTGCAGGCTGAGCTCCTCGGCCGCGTCCGCCAGCGATATGCCGGTGGGCGCCGGTGCGATGCGCTGGCCTTGCAGCCAGCCGGAGGAGGTGTTGGCCGAGGCGTCGTGGCGCCCCTGCATGGCGGCGTGGAAGGGATTGGGGGCGGCATCGATACGAGTCATGGGGAGTCCTCGGAGAAGGAACCATTTGCCTACTGGTGCAGTGAGTGTCGCGCGCGCGGTCATGGTTCCCGGAAACGGGCGCGATATTGGGCAATTCGCAGCCTGGAACTTGCCGCGGGCGCAGGGTTACTCAGCATGCGTCTTTCAACTCGAAGGAGCTCTCATGAGCATTGATCTCGGAGTTTCACTCACGTCGCAGGCCGGCGGCCTGCAAGGCATCGACCTCAAGAGCATGGATATCCAGACTCTCATGGTGTATGTGCAGGGTCGTCGCGCCGAACTCCTCACGGCTCAAATGCAGACCCAGGCCGAAGTGGTGCAGAAGGCCAATGAACGCATGGCGCAGCTCAACGAGGTCCTGTCCGCGCTGTCCCGGGCCAAGGCCGAGTTTCCGCCCAATCCGAAGCCGGGCGACACCATCCCGGGCTGGGACAGCCAGAAGATCAGCCGGATCGAGGTTCCTCTCAATGATGCGCTGCGTGCCGCCGGCCTGACGGGCATGTTCGAAGCGCGCGATGGCCGGGTGACCGGCCCCGACGGCCGGGGTACGCAGGTCGTGAACGGCACGGGCGTCATGGCCGGTTCCACGACCTATAAGGAACTCGAAAGTGCCTACACCACCGTAAAGGGGATGCTGGATACGGCGTCCAATACGCAACAGATGGACATGATCAGGCTGCAGGCCGCCAGCAACAAGCGCAACGAGGCTTTCGAGGTCATGACCAACACCGAGAAGCGGCGCAGCGACTTGAACAGCTCCATCACCAGCAACATGCGCTAAGCGCTGCACAAGGAGTATTCCATGCAGGAGCAAGGCATCCAATCCATCATGCGCGCCGCGGAAGAGCTGGTCGAGCAGACCCGCCAGGCGTTGTACAGCGTCGACGAGATCTACGCCCACGTTGGCGTCGACCCCGCCCGCCTGCGCAATCTGGCGGTCGAGCAGGCCAGGATAGAGGCCGAGGCCCAGGCGGCGTTCCGTGATGACCTCGCGGACATCGAGCGCGAGGCGGCGCGCGTCAAGGCGGCCTGCACCGATGCGCCGCAGGCCCGCAGGGTGCTTCACAACCACGTCTGAGCGCGGAGGCCTTCCATGCCAAAGTCAGCCGACCAGGGCGGCTCCCCGGCGTCAGCTTCGCATGAGGCGTTGCGCCATATTCTCGACGCAGGCGCTTCGATGGGGGGCTTGCAGGGGTTGGACGAGGCGCAGCAGCAGGCGTTGTACGCGATCGGTCATGGCGCCTACGAACAGGGGCGCTATGCCGACGCGTTGAAAATGTTCTGCCTGCTGGTCGCGTGCGATCCGCTGGAAGCCCGTTATCTGCTGGCCCTGGGCGCCGCGGCCCAGGAGCTGGGGCTGTACGAGCATGCCTTGCAGCAATACGCGGCCGCGGCGGCTTTGCAGTTGGACTCCCCCAGGCCCCTGTTGCATGGCGCCGAGTGCCTGTATGCGTTGGGTCGTCGCCGCGACGCCCTGGATACGCTCGACATGGTGCTTGAGTTGTGCGGCTCGCCGGAGCGTGCGGCCCTGCGCGAACGGGCCGAGTTGCTGCGCAGGAGCTATGCACGTGCCGACTGAAACGGCGCCATGTCCGCCGTCAAGATTTCAATTCGAGGAGGTTCGATATGTCTGTTTCTCCGACTTCGCCCGGCTCTTTCGGGGCCGGCCCTGTCTTTGACTCCGAATTGCAGGCCCCGGCCCCGTCGGCGCAGCGTCGCGGCGGTGCGGCGCCTGTGCCGCCGCCCGTCGATCGGCGCGGCGTCGAGCCGGGAGATCCCACGCTGGGCATGCTGCCCGCGCCAGATTTGCTCGCGGGGGGCGCCGTCAGCCGCACCCGCGCGGCGCTCGACGATCTGGACGCCGCACGGCTCGGTGAAGACATCTACGCCTTGATGGCGGTGTTGCAACAGGCCAGTCAGCAGATGCGGGACGCCGCCCGTATCGCTCGTGATGCCGAGGCTACGCGGCAAACGCAGGCTCTCGGCGATGCGGCCAGCCAGATGCGCCAGGCGGCGAGCGAGCGCATGGCCGGAGCGATCGTGGCGGGCGCCATGCAGATAGCGGGTGGTTTCGTGCAGCTGGGGGCGGGCCTGGCAGCGGGTTTGCAGGCCATGGGTGGCGCTGCTGCGCAAGCCAAGGGCGCCGCATTCTCCGAGCAGGCCTCGACAAGCCGCAAGGTGGCGGCCGGCTTGCACGATGCCCCCGAGCTGCAGGCAACGGTGCAGGCCCGCGCAACCCAGCTCGAAGCGCAAGCGGCCTCGTTTGGTGCGGACGCGGCTCGTTCGTCGGCAAAGTCGCAGCGCGTATCGAGCGTTGCCCAGGCCGGCGCCGCAGCGGCCGGCGGTATCGGCGGCCTGACCAGCGCCGCCCAGGAACGCCGCGCCGCCGAGCACGAGGCCAGGCGCGCGGAGCTGGACGTCGAAGCGAAGGTGCATGAAACGGCCTCGCGGCGGGCCGACGAAGCCATGCAGCAGATGCTCGACATCATCCGCGGCATCAGGGAAAAGCTGGCCGGGATGGAGCAGTCCCGCAGCGAGACCGCCCGTAGCGTGGCCCGCAATATCTGAGTGTCCGGCTCCAACCTTCAATCTTGAGGATGACCGTCATGAGTACGACCATATCCACAGCCCCGAGCGGCGCCGCGCTTGCGCCGTCTCGCATAGATATGCGGGCGCCGGAGCCCGGGAGTGCCGGCGAAGGCGCCGGTATCCTGGCGTCGGTGACGACGCTGGCTCTGGCGGCGGGCCGGCCGGCTTTGCCAGCGTCACCGTCGCTGCGCACCGCGCCCGTCCTGGATCCGCCAGTGCGCGATCTCAGCCCCGCCGACTTGGCCGACCTGCTGCGCGTCTTGCGATCCAGGGCGGTGGACGGGCAGTTGGCCACGGCGCGCGAGAACCTGCAGGATGCGCAAGTCAAGACGAAGCAGAACACCCAGGCCCAGCTCGACAAGCTGGACGCATGGTTTCGGAAGGCTGAGGACGCCGAGAGCAAGGGCTGGCTGAGCAAGGTGTTCGGCTGGATCGGGAAGGTGCTGGCGGTCGTGGCATCGGCCCTGGCTGTGGGCTTTGCTGCCGTCGCCAGCGTGGCCACCGGCGCGGCGGCCACGCCCATGCTGGTGCTCAGCGGCATGGCATTGGTCAGCGCCGTGACATCGCTGGCCGACCAGATATCGCGAGAGGCGGGAGGGCCGCCTATCAGCCTGGGCGGGTTTCTCTCCGGGCTGGCCGGACGTCTGCTGACAGCGTTGGGGGTGGATCAGTCGCAGGCCGACCAAATTGCCAAGATCGTCGCCGGCCTGGCCGTGCCCGCCGTCTTGCTGATCGAACCCCAGATGCTGGGCGAAATGGCCGAAGGCGTGGCCAGGCTGGCGGGCGCCGGCGATGCCACCGCGGGATACATAGCCATGGCGATGTCCATCGTGGCGGCGATCGCGGTCGCCGCGATCAATGCCGCCGGTACGGCCGGCGCGGGCAGCGCCTCGGCGATCAGGGGTGCCTGGGATCGGGCCGCCGCGGTAGCCACCCAGGTCCTTCAGGGGGGTACGGCAGTGGCGCAAGGCGGCGTCGGCGTGTCGATGGCAGTCGATCGCAAACAGGCCGATCTCCTGGTCGCCGACAAGGCGGATCTGGCGGCGAGCCTGACAAAACTGCGGGCGGCCATGGAGCGTGAGGCGGACGATATCAAGAAGATCCTGGCTCAATTCGACGCGGCCTATCACATGATCGCGCAGATGATCAGCGACATGGCGAGCACGCACAGCCAGGTCAGCGCCAACCTCGGACGGCGCCAGGCGGTGTAGCGCCGGGCGCTCAAGGAATTTTCATGACTGTTCATGACGACGCGGCCGCGGCGCTGCGCGCCCGGCTGGATGCGTTGCCGGGCAGCCGGCGCCTGACAGCCGAGCAATTGGAAGTGATTTACGCGATGGCGTATGCGCACGTCGCCAGGTGCGAGTACGGCAAGGCGCTGCCCATTTTCGCCTTCCTCGCGCAGTACGGCCCCACGCGCAAGCACTACTGGGCCGGCCTGGCGCTATGCCTGCAGAAGACCGACCGTCCCGACGAGGCGCGCAATATCTATGCGTTGATCCTCACGCTCTATCCAGATTCCGCGGATGCCGTGTTGCGCACGGCCGAGTGCGAGCTGGCGTTGGGTGAGAACGAACGGGCGCAGGCGGCCCTGTTCGGCGCAATCGCCATCGATGCAGAAAGTGGGCAGCCAGGTCCGGTCTCGCACCGTGCGCGCGCTTTGCTCGATCTTATTTCAGTTTCACATCCGGAGTAACTCCATGCACTCAGACTCAGGTTCAGATTCAGGCTCAGACTCAGGCTCAGGCTCACCCATGGTCTCGTCGATACATCCATCGGAACCGATACAGCCGATGGAGCATGTGCTCGAGGAGGCCGACGCCCGCCTGCTTACCGAAGTGGGTTTTCTGGCGGCGGCCGTCAGCGATCTGACGCGCGCGGACGCCATTTTCAATGCATTGCAACGTGTACGGCCGGGCCGGACGCATCCCTGCATCGGCCTGGCGGTCGCCCGCATGAACGCCGGGCTGCCCGACGAAGCCGCCGAGATCCTGGCGAATTTCCAGCCGGCACAGCCGGAGGACCGCTCGGAACTGGACGCCTGGTGCGGGTTCGCTCTGTTGCTGGCTGGCCGCTCGGACGAGGCGCGCCGCATGCTGCAGCGAGCCATCGATGCGGGTGGCGAGGCGGCAAGGCTGGCGCAGGTCGTGTTGGACAGCGGACCCGCCATGATGCGGCCCGCGCCGTTGCAGTCCGAGCCATTACCTGGAGCTCCTGGATGAATTTGGATCTGACGGCGATCAACGCCGTGCAGGAACGGCTGCTCGCTGGATCATTCGACATGCCGCGATCTCCCGCGATGGCGGATCAGGCGCGCTTTGAATTGGCGCTGGGCGAGATGCCCGGCGCATCGGCCCCGAACGGGGCGATCGCCCTGGCGCCGGTCGCGCTCGACGAGCCGCTGGGCCGTCGCATTCTTGGACAGTTGCGCGGCGGCCTGGCCGATGTGGCAGGAAAATGGCGGGCGGTGCAGACGGGCTTGGCCGAGGTGAGCCAGGCGCCTACCGTGGTGGGTATGCTCGATCTGCAGGCCAGGTTGCTACAGGCATCCGTGGAGTACGAGTTGGTGGGCAAGGCAATAGGGCGCGCCACCCAAAACGTCGATACGCTGGCGAGAATGTCATGAACGCCATCGGGGCGATCCAACGGTATCGGCGCGGCGCGGGATGGGCGGCCCTGGTGCTCGCCCTGGCGCTGCTGGCCGGCTGCGGTGCCCGCGTCGAGCTGTTGGGCGCGGCGCCCGAGAACGAAGCCAACGAAGTATTGGCGGCGCTGCTCGAGGCAGGCATCGCTGCGCAGAAGCAGTCCGGCAAGGCCGGCTACGCGGTTTCGGTGCCGGCCGAGGCGGTGGCCCGGTCGCTGGAGATCCTGCGCGCAAGCGGCCTGCCCCGCGAGCAGTTCGACGGAATGGGACGCATATTCCGCAAGGAAGGCCTGGTTTCATCGCCGCTCGAAGAGCGCGCCCGCTACATTTATGCGCTGTCTCAGGAATTGGCCGACACCCTGTCGCAGATCGACGGCGTGCTCAGCGCCCGTGTGCACGTGGTGCTTCCCGAGCGCGGCGCGGTCGGCGAGCCGGCCACCCCTTCGACGGCAGGGGTGTTTCTCAAGTACCGCGACGGACAGAGCCTCGACGCGCTCGTGCCCGAGATCCGCAAGCTGGTCACGCATGCCATCCCGGGCCTGGCCGAGGACCGTGTATCGGTTGCCCTGGTGGTGGCCCAGCCCGTTCAGGCCGCACCCGCGCCGGTCGCGTGGCGCCGCGTGCTTGGCGTACAGGTCGCGGACGGATCGGTCCTGAGATTTTCGCTGTTGCTGCTGTTGTTGCCGGTGCTGTGCCTGATAGTGGCGGGGGCCGCGCTCTACGTCTGGCGCACGCGCTGGTCCCGCGGCGAAGGGCGCGGCGGCGCTGGCGCCGGCGCCACGGAAGGAGCCGGGCATGACTGAGGCGAGCGTGCTGCTTTCCGAGCGGCTCATGATATTCAATCTCCTGCCCAGCCTGACCCTGCATGCCAGTCGCCACGACGAGATGTTTCCAGCCGATTGGGTGCGCGCGTTGTGCAATGCCGACGCGGCGTTGGCCAACGCGTGGCATCGCCATTGGTCGCGCTGGATCTTGTGCGAATTGGGCCTGCTGAACCAGCCGGTCCTGAGCCTCGATCCGCCGCAGTTGAAGGTCGCGCTATTGTCCACGGACGCCTTGCGGACCTGCGCCGCCCATGCGGGAGCGCTGCTGTGCGCGCCGCGCCTGCGACGCGCGATAGACGGCGCCGAGGTCCGTACCTTGCATGCCGCGCTCGGGCGCGATGTGATGAATTTCGCCGTGTCTTCCGCGGCGCGGGCCCTGCATGACGGGCTCGCCGCCAGTTCGGACTGGACCCTGGCCGCCACGGTCCAGGCGGCGCAGAAACTGGGCTGGGCCCTGCTGCGCGACGCCGTGCAGGGCGCCGCCGACGAGATAGCGCTGCGTTGCGCGCTGAAGTTGCCGCGCGACCTTGATCCCGCGCCCGTCCTGCCGCCCGAGGCGGCGCTTGCGCTGGTGCTGTCCATGCTCGAAATCCTGGATGCAGAATGGCTTTCCTCGTTCCCCGCCCAAGCCTGATCCAGGCGGTACGGCCCGGCCGTGCGGATCCCGCGACCGACGTCTTGCGCGCTGAAGACTACGCCGAGCTGCTCAGCGCCGCGCAGATCGTTGCCCAGGCACACCGGCGGGCCGGCGAAATCGTGGCCGAGGCGCGAGAGGAGTTCGAGCGCGAGCGCAGGCGAGGCTATGAGGAGGGGCGCCGCGAAGCGCTTACGGATCAGGCGGAGAAGATGATAGAAACCGTAAGCCGCACGATCGACTACTTCGCGGGTATCGAGAACGAGATGATCGAACTGGTCATGAGTGCGGTCCGCAAGATCGTCGACGGTTACGACGACCGCGAGCGCACCGTGATCGCCGTGCGCAACGCATTGGCGGTCGTGCGCAATCAGCGCCAGATGACCTTGCGCCTGCACCCAGACGAGGTGGATGTGCTCCGGGAAGGCATGAACCAGCTTCTGGCGGCCTATCCGGGCGTGGGCTACCTGGACCTGCTGCCCGACGCCAGGCTGGCGCCGGGAGCCTGCATACTGGAGAGCGAGATAGGCATGGTCGAGGCCAGCCTCGAGGACCAGCTGTGCGCCTTGCGGGCGGCCTTCGAACGTACATTCGGCCGGCGCGGATAGGGGCATGCGTCAGTACCACTACATCACGGAGATGATGCGGGTGGCCCTGCAGGATCTGTCCACGCTGCGGATAAAGGGCCGGGTGGTGCAAGTGGTGGGAACGATCATCAAGGCCGTCGTTCCGATGGTCAAGATCGGCGAAGTGTGCCTGCTGCGCAATCCCGGCGAGGACTTCGAGATGCACGGCGAAGTGGTGGGCTTTGTCCGCGACGCCGCCTTGCTCACGCCTATCGGCGACATGTACGGGATTTCCTCGGCGACCGAGGTGATACCGACCGGACGCACGCATATGGTCCCCGTCGGTCCGGGCTTGCTGGGACGCGTGCTGGACGGGCTGGGACGTCCGCTGGACGCCGCCGAGTCAGGGCCGCTGCATGCCCACAAGTTCTATCCGGTCTTCGCCGATGCGCCAGACCCGCTGACGCGTCGCATCATCCATGCTCCGCTGGAGCTGGGGGTGCGCGTACTGGACGGTTTGCTTACATGCGGGGAAGGCCAGCGTCTGGGAATTTTCGCAGCCGCCGGCGGCGGCAAGTCGACCCTGCTGGGCATGCTGGTCAAGGGCGCCGCGGTCGACGTGACGGTGGTGGCGCTGATCGGCGAGCGTGGGCGGGAAGTTCGCGAGTTCCTTGAGCACGAACTCGGTCCGGAGGGCAGACGCAAGAGCGTGATCGTCTGCGCGACCAGCGACAAGTCCTCGATGGAGCGTGCCAAGGCGGCGTACGTCGCCACCGCCATCGCCGAATACTTCCGCGATCAAGGGCAGCGTGTACTTTTTCTGATGGACTCGGTCACCCGCTTTGCGCGAGCCCAGCGTGAAATCGGCTTGGCGGCAGGCGAGCCGCCGACGCGGCGCGGCTATCCACCGTCGGTGTTCGCCACCTTGCCCAAACTGATGGAGCGCGCCGGCATGAACCAGACGGGTTCGATCACGGCGCTGTATACGGTGCTGGTCGAGGGGGACGACATGAACGAACCGGTGGCCGACGAGACGCGTTCGATACTGGACGGCCACATCGTGCTCTCGCGCAAGCTGGGAGCGGCGAATCACTATCCTGCCGTCGACGTGCTGGCCTCGGCCAGCCGGGTCATGAATGCCGTGGTGTCGCCGCGTCACAAGTACCTGGCCGGACGTATGCGCGAACTGATGGCCAAGTACCAGGATGTCGAGCTGTTGGTGAAAATCGGCGAGTACAAGCAGGGCGCCGATGCGTCGACCGATGAGGCGATACAGAAGATCGGACAGATCAATGCGTTTCTCAGACAACTAACCGACGAACGCGAAGCATTCGAGGATACCGTACTGCGCATGGCTGAAATCATCGGACCCGAATCCTAATGGACCTGGAAAGCCTGCTTGCCATCAAGCATTTTCGCGCCGACCAAGCCCAGCTTGCGCTGAAACGCCAACAGCAGGCCTGCGCGGTTGCTGCCGCGGCGCAGCGTCAGGCGCAAGGCCGCCTCGACGATTGTCGCCTGTGGGCCGGACAGCTCGAAAACCGTCTATATGCCGAGCTGTGCCGGCGCATCGTCAAGACACGCGACATCGACGAGGTGCTGCAACGAGTGGGCCACGCCCGCGACCGCCAGGCCAGCCTGGCGCTGCAGCTCGACGACGCCGTGCGCCGTCACGAACATGAAATCCAGCTGCTCGCGCAGCAGCGCGAGCAGCACCGGGAGTGCTTCCAGGCGCAGCAACGGATCGCCGAGTTGGTGCGCCTGCAGCAGGTCGAGGCGGCGGCCTTGCGCGAGAGCCAGGAAGATCGCGAAATTCAGGAAGCCATCGAATTGTCGGCGCGTGGGCGCGACGATGCATCGCGAGCCGGCGACGGCCTGGCGCGGCTATGAACCAGCCAGACGGGCTGGGTTCGCCCATGGCCGGCGGCGGGCAGCGCATGGGCGTGGCGCGCACGCCGTATGCGCGTCAGCCGGATCGGGATGCGCAGCGTGCCTTCGAGCGGGAAATGGAACAGGAGAAAGCGAAGGAAGAACTGCCCGGGCCGCAACGCCTGGCGCCGGGTCCGGCCTGCGTCGGCTGGCTGGCGTCGATGGAACCTGCCGCCGGCCGTCCACCGGCCAGTCTGGCCCAGGCGCTGGCAAGCGTGGCTGCGGGGCTGGCGGTAGGCGACGTGCTGGAGGGGTATCGCGAAGCCCGTATCGTTGTGGACGATACGCTGCTACCCGACACCACCTTGTCGGTACGGGAGGACGGCGGCTGGATCGTGGTGGCTTTCGCATGCCGACAACGGGACGCTTGCGAGCGCCTGCACGCGTGCGCCGACCGGTTGGCCATGGAGCTCGCGCTGGAGCTGGCGCGCGACGTCGAGGTTGCGGTGGCATGCGACGGCGAGCCGCACGAGCGGGTGGCGCGCGCGCAGCGGCCGTGGCGATGAATCGAGTGGCCGGCGGGGCGGCGGCGCAGGCCGCTGGCATGGTGGATCTCGCGGTTCCGCGGTTGAGCGCCGGCGAGGCCCATGCCCTGTCGAGGATTGCATGCCATGGCGCGCGATTCGACGTTCGGCTTGGCGAGCCGGCCGTGCGCTGGCACTGCGCCCTGACGCCTTGCGTGCACGGCGACCTTGCCGATGGCGAGATGGAAAGCCTGCAACTGCAATGGGCCGGGACGTACATCGGCCTGACGGTTCCGCGCGCGGCCGCGGCGGGATGGCTGGCGGCGCGCCTGCCCCGGTTTTCCGGCGTGGAGTTGCCGGAACCCATTGCGGCGGCGGCCCTGGAGGCAATGCTGGAGGAGGTCTGTCGAGGCGTGGCCGGACTCGACCAGCAAGGCCCGGTCCGCGTGGCGCGGCAAGGCGGGACGCCACCGGTCCAGCCGCATCGCTGGACCCTGACGGTACGGGCGCCTGACGGTGGCGTCTGGCGCGCGGTACTGGCGTGCGACGCATGGGCCTTGCAAGCGGTCGCGGCGGCGCTGGATTCCGTTGCGCCTGCCGATGGTCGGGTCAATCCGGAGCGCGTGCCGGTCAGGTTGCGTGCCGATGTCGGCGCGGCGTCCGTGACCGCAGGCCAGCTGCGGACGCTGCGAGCGGGCGACGTCGTGTTGCTCGCGCAGTACCGGGTGAGCGATGCCGCAGAACTATGGTTGTCGGCCGGACCCAGCGCGATCCGGGTACGGGCCGAGCATGCGTCTTTTCGTGTAACTCAAGGTTGGACTCCCATCATGACGGAACCCGCGACACCTGACCCTGGCGAAACCCCGGCACAGGCCGACGCGACGCTCGATACCGATCAGATACCCGTGCGCCTGACGTTCGACCTGGGCGAGCGCGAGTTCACGCTTGCGCAGCTGCGCAGCCTGCATCCGGGCTGCACGTTCGACCTCGAGCGGCCCATCGCCGACGGGCCGGTCATGGTGCGGGCCAATGGCCTGTTGCTGGGCAGCGGCCGGCTGGTCGACATCGACGGCCGCATCGGCGTGGTATTGCAGTCGGTCAGGCCTGGACTCGCATGAGCGATACCGACCCCTTCAGCCTGGCCCTGTTTCTGGCGCTGCTGGCGCTGGTACCGCTCATCGTCGTCATGACCACGTCGTTCCTGAAGATCGCCGTCGTGCTTGCCTTGGTGCGCAACGCCCTGGGAGTGCAACAGGTACCGCCCAACATGGCCCTGTACGGGCTGGCGCTTATTCTTTCCGCGTATGTGATGGCGCCGGTCGTTCACAGGATAGGCACCGAGGTCCAGGCCTTGACCGCGCAAGCCGGGGAGTCCGGCACCGCCGCGCCGATGGCGCTGGACGCCGTGCTTGGCGTGGCCGAGCGAGGCGTGGGGCCGCTGCGGGCCTTCATGTTGCGCAACAGCCAGCCGGCCCAGCGTGATTTCTTCCTGCGCACAGCGCGTCATCTCTGGGGCGAGGAGGCATCGCGGGACCTGTCGGAAGACAACCTGCTGGTATTGACGCCCGCATTTCTGGTTTCGGAGCTGACCGCCGCATTCCAGCTTGGCTTTCTGCTGTACCTGCCGTTCATCATCATCGACCTCATCGTATCGAACATTCTTCTTGCCATGGGAATGATGATGGTTTCTCCCGTGACGATCTCCATGCCGTTGAAGCTGTTCCTGTTCGTCATGGTGGACGGCTGGACGCGCCTGATCCAGGGCCTGGTGCTTTCCTATCGGTGACCAGCATGCAAACCCAAGACCTGGTTTCGTTCATGACACAGGCGTTGTACCTGGTGCTCTGGCTGTCGCTGCCGCCCATCGCCGTGGTGGCGATCGTGGGAACGCTGTTTTCCCTGTTGCAGGCCTTGACGCAGGTGCAGGAGCAGACCCTGTCCTTCGCCGTGAAGCTGATAGCCGTGTTCGCCACGCTGATGCTGGCGGCCCGGTGGATAAGCGCGGAAATCTATAACTTCACGATTGCGGTGTTCGATGCCTTTCATCGGATCCACTGAGCGGCCAATCGATGCACACGGAGTTCAATTTCGTCGAGGCGAAGGTTTTCCTGGGAACGCTGGCCATGACGCAACCGCGGATACTCACGGCCATGCTCTTTCTGCCGATGTTCAACCGTCAGTTTCTGCCTGGTCCGCTGCGTTACGCCGTCGGCGCCTGTCTCGGGCTGATCGTGGTTCCCCAGCTGGCGCCGCAGTATGCCGCGCTGGATATCGACTGGCCCCGGCTGCTGGCGCTGCTGGCCAAGGAGGCGATGGTGGGCATGTTCCTGGGTTGGCTGGCTGCCTTGCCATTCTGGATCTTCGAGGCCATCGGCTTCGTCATAGACAACCAACGGGGCGCCAGCCTGGGCGCTATCCTCAACCCCGCCACGGGCAACGATTCGTCGCCCATGGGCATTCTCTTCAATCTGGGATTCATGGTGTTCTTCCTGACGGCGGGCGGATTCGGGTTGTTCGCCACGATGCTGTATGACAGCTTCGGGTTGTGGAACATCTGGGCGTGGTGGCCGTCCATGCCCGCACAGGGCGCCGTGCGGATGCTGGACCAGTTCAGTGGCTTTGCCGCGCGTGTCCTGCTGCTGGCCTCGCCGGCCATCGTGGCCATGTTCCTGGCCGAGCTGGGCCTGGCCCTGATCAGCCGCTTCGCGCCTCAACTGCAGGTGTTCTTCCTGGCTCTGCCGGTAAAGAGCGCGCTGGTGCTGTTCGTGCTGGTGCTGTACATGGCAACGTTGTTCCAGTATGCAGGCGAAATCCTGGGTTCTGTGGGCCGGATCGTGCCGTTCCTGCATTCAGCGTGGCCCGGCCCATGAGCGGCGAGAAAACCGAGCAGCCCACCCCGAAGCGCCTGCGCGATTCCCGCGAGAAAGGCGAGGTCGCACACAGCCGGGACTTTACCCAGACGGCGCTGATATGCGCCTTGTTCGGGCACTTTCTGATCAATGCCCCGTCCATTCTCGCGTCGCTGCGAGCGCTGATACTGGCGCCGGCGGCCTTTGCCGACCAGGGGTTCGCCGTCGCATTGGGGCCCGTGCTGACGGAAATCCTCGATCAGGCCGTCCGCGTGCTCGCTCCGCTGATTCTCATCGTGCTTGGGGTGGGGATGTTCGCCGAATTCCTGCAGGTAGGCGTCGTGCTGGCGTTTCGAAAGCTCAAGCCTTCGGCGGAGAAACTGAATCCCGCCGGCAATTTGAAGAATATCTTCTCGGCGCGCAACCTGATGGAGTTCATCAAGTCGGTATGCAAGATCCTGTTTCTGGCGGTGTTGGTCACGTTGGTGATACGGGATTCCTTGCAGCCGCTGATGGCCGTTCCCCATAGCGGGCTGGACGGGTTGCGAACGGGCGTAGGCCGCATTCTGCAGGTCATGGTCTGGAACATCGGACTGGCGTACGGGGCGATTTCGCTGGCGGACCTGGCCTGGCAGCGTTACCAGTATCGCAAAGGCTTGCGGATGAGCAAGGACGAAGTGAAGCAGGAGTACAAGGAGATGGAAGGCGATCCCCATATCAAGCAGCAACGCAAGCACCTGCACCAGGAGCTGATCATGCATGGCGCGGCGGCCCAGGTTCGCCGGGCGACGGTGCTGGTGACCAATCCGACACACCTGGCCGTGGCCCTGTACTACGCGGCGGGCGAGACGCCCTTGCCGCGCGTGCTGGCCATGGGGCAGGGAGCCGTGGCCGCTCTCATGGTCGAGGCCGCGCGCGATGCCGGCGTGCCGGTCATGCAGAACGTCGCGCTGGCCCGCGCCTTGCACGACCAGGCGGAGGTGGACCAATACATTCCCGGCGAGTTGGTGGAGCCGGTGGCCGCGGTGTTGCGGGCGGTGCGCCAGGCACTCAAGGAGCAGACATGACAGCAACCATTCATCCCGATATTGCCGATTATGCGCGACGCCATGGCCTCGAACCCTCGGTCGACGCCGATGGCGGGCTTGCCGTCCGGATCGACGGACGGCATCGCGTCAGGTTGATCCCCGCCGAAGACGGCATGCTGGTGTTGCGGGCGCGGCTGGCCGAGCTGCCCGATGGGTGGCAGGCGCGCGCGGCGCAGTTGCGCCGGGCGGGCCTGCTGGCCAGCGCCATGGCCCCTGCGACCGATGCGTACTGCGGCATAGACCAGGGCGAAACCGCGTTGTATCTGCACCAGCGCGTCACACCGGCCGGCAGTGCGCTGGCGGTGGACGAGGCGGTGGGCGAGTTCGTCAATGCCTTGGCCACTTGGAAAAGGGCGATGGCGCAATGGCAATAGGTCGGCTTGGGTATCTTGTCCGCGGCGCATGGGCCGGGGGTGTCATGCTGTTGGCGGCCGGTAGCGCCTGGGCGGCGCCGAACTGGCCTTTGGCGCCGTATAGCTACTACGCGCAGCAGCAGAGCCTGTCCGATGTGCTGCGCGAGTTCGCCGCAGGCTTCAGCCTGGCGTTGCAACAGGGCAAAGGGGTGCAAGGCGTGGTCAATGGGCGTTTCAATGCGCGCACACCCACGGAGTTCATCGAGCGTCTCAGCGGCATCTATGGGTTCAACTGGTTCGTGCATGCCGGCACGCTGTATGTCAGCCGCACCAGCGACGTGGTTACCCGCGCGGTGGATGCAGCCGGCGCTTCGCCGTCGGCGTTGCGCCAGGCCTTGCTGCAACTGGGCATCCTGGACGAACGCTTCGGATGGGGAGAGCTGCCGGCGCAAGGCGTGGCCATGGTGTCAGGGCCGCCGGCCTATGTCGCGCTGGTCGAGCAGGCGGTAGCGGCGTTGCCCAAGGGGGCCGGCAATCAGCAGGTGGCGGTGTTTCGCCTCAAGCATGCTTCCGTGAGCGACCGGGTGATCCGTTATCGAGACCAGCAGGTAGTTACGCCGGGGATGGCCACCATGCTGCGCCAATTGATCCTGGGGGCGGGGCCGGGCAACGACGCGGCGCTGGCCGCGGTGGCGGCGCCGCTGCGGGAAAATCTGCCGGTGTTCGGCGATGCGGCAGCTGACGGGAACGCGCCGCTCGCTGGCGCAGCCCAGGCAGCCGGCCGGCGCCTGAGCGAGCCCAGCGTGCAGGCCGACACGCGCCTCAATGCCTTGATCGTGCAGGATATTCCCGAACGGATGCCAATCTACCGTGCCCTGATCGAGCAGTTGGATGTGCCCAGCACCCTGATCGAAATAGAGGCCATGATCGTGGACGTCAATACCGATCTGGTCAACGAGCTGGGTGTCACCTGGGGGGCGCAGATCGGAACCACCAGCCTGGGCTATGGCGATCTGGGGCTGCGTCCCGGCAACGGCCTGCCCGTGGACGGCGCGGCGGCCGACCTGGCGCCCGGAACCTTGGGGATCAGTGTCAGTACCCGGCTGGCGGCGCGCTTGCGTGCGTTGGAGTCGGACGGGCAGGCCAATATCCTGTCTCAGCCGTCCATCCTGACCGCCGACAACCTCGGCGCCATGATAGACCTGTCGGATACCTTCTACATTCGCACCCTGGGCGAGCGCGTAGCGACGGTCACGCCTGTCACGGTGGGTACGTCGTTGCGTGTGACGCCGCGCTATATCGCCGCCAAGGGAGGACGCCAGGTGGAATTGGCGATCGATATCGAGGACGGACGGGTCTTGCAGGAGTATCCCATCGATGGTCTGCCCCGGGTTCGGAAAAGCAGCATCAGCACGCTGGCGGTGGTGGGGGACGAGCAGACGCTGCTGATCGGCGGCTACAACAATCGCCGTGACGAAGAGCAGGTCGAGAAAGTGCCGCTGCTGGGAGATATCCCCGGCCTGGGGTTCTTGTTCTCGAGCAAGTCCCGGGCGGTACAGCGCCGCGAGCGGCTGTTCCTGATCCGGCCGCGTGTCGTGGCTATCGAGGGCAAGCCGGTCTTCAGCCCCGTTGCGGGCACGTCGCAGGTGTTCATGAGCACGGGTTGGGGCGGGCATGGCAGCAGCCTGAGCATTGCACCCGGCGAGGGCGGGCATACACAAGTGCGTCATGATGCCCGGGCGGGCAGGCCGGTCCGGCTGGTGCCGGATTCATTGCATGTGGAGTATGGCGAGGCGGGGGAGGCGTCGCCCTGAGCGTGGCCCGGGCAGGGGGGCTACGGCACGCTGTCGTAGCCTCGTTCGCGCAGCGCTTCGCGCAAGGCACAGCGGGCGCGGGAAAGTCGGCTGCGAATGGTTCCTACAGGAACCGAAAGCAGTGCGGCAGCCTCTTCATAGGAGAGTTCTTCCACGCCGACCATGAGGATCACGTCGCGCATGCTTTCGGGGAGCTGCTCCAGCGCTTCGCGTAGCAAGCGCATGCGTTGACGCTGCTCGGTCACGGCTTCGGGGTTGGGCGCACTGCATGGCATGACACCCAGGCTGGCGTCGGAGGTGAATTCATAACGGCGCTCTGGCGCACGCGACAAGTGATTGCGGACCAGATTGAGCGCGATGCCGTACAGCCAGGTGGAAAGCTGGGAGTCGCCACGGAACGATTGATACGCGCGCGCCGCCTCGGCGAAAGCCTGCTGCGCAAGGTCCTCGACGTCGCTGCTGTGGCCGATGTGCTTGGCGATGAATCTCTGTAATCGGCCGGCATGTTCGGCTACCAGGCTGCTCAGCAACTGCTGGTCCGATCGCTCGGTGGCGATATCGGGATATGCGTTGTCCGGTTTTTCGAGAGAAGCGGGAAGACCGGATGACGGGGGAGAAACCATGCAAAGCGATACCAAGTGAAAGGGTGATAATTCACGTCACCAAGATACTGACTGCCGGTTTTATCCGGCAGTTGTTAACTTCCGAAACTAATGTCGGATCGCGGTCGCTACCGGAGCATTCAGATACAACGCGCTGAACGTCTTCCGTAAAACTTACGACGCGACGTATGGGGACTACACCAGGTGGTGCGCAAGGACCTCGCGCAACCATTCTTGCGCCGTATGGGCGGATACCGGCGCCTTACCTGATTGTGCGGCGGATGCGAAGCGCTGCTGCATGCTTTCGTCGATCGTGGCGCGCAACGTTCCGGATATCTGATCGGGAGAGACACCGGTGTCGTGACAGACCTGTCGGAAGCCGGCGGCGTCGGCGCGGGCCGACCAGGACAGGAAGGTAAGGAAATCCACGCCCTGCAGGGCGTGGCGTGAGGTTTCCGCCATGTCGACCGCTCGCGTGACGACGCGCGCCGACAGCGATGTCGTCGGGACCGCGTGCAGATCGAGCTCCTTGGCGACGGCGCGGGCGATTCCCGTGCCGTAGGCCAGCGCCAGCGCGCTGGAAAACATGACAAGCGTGTCCTCGTCGGTGGCGACCCAGGATACGTTGCGCCCTGACGGCGTCGTGCCGGATGCGATGACCTGGAACTGCTCGCCTGCTTTGGTGACATATAGGGTCTCTCCTTGGCTGGCGGCGCGCGCAAAGACATCAAGCTCCAAAGCAGGTAAAGCGGGTGGGATCTGGAAGTTCATGCGGTGGGCCGTTGTCTCGAATCCTTGGGTGTATCGCGTTCTACGGAGCGGGAACATGGAATATGCACTGTGTGACGCTTTCGGCTCTTCGGTTCCATGCCGGCATGACAAACCCGACGGCATGCAGGCCTCGCTCCCGTCCGGCCACCGAGGCTCGCCTTGAACGCTGCGCAAAGTGTCGGCCATACGCTGGGCCTCGAGCTGGAAATGGTGGTGGCCTGTCGTGCGACCGGGGCCAGCCATCCGGTGGCGCGCCATTTCGAAGCGCTGCGCAACTTGCGCCGTCAACGCGGAGAGTCCGTGCAGGAGTACCGTCTGGACGCGCGCCTGTGCGGGGGGTGGGCGGTCCCCATGGCCTGAGCGGGCTTGATAACGGCTATAACCTGCTCGAAACCGCATTCGCGCCTGTGAACGGCGGCGCGGGAGGGCTGCGCCGACTGGCCGAAGCGGTGCGCCGCGAGCTGCGTGACACGCAGCTCGCCCTGGCCGCGGAGGGGGCGATGCTGATCAACGCGGCCGAGCACCCCGCCGCCAGCCTGGATGCCGACTGGTACCGGCGAGTGCGGGTGCCGCGGCCCATCTACGAGGAACTCGTCGGCCAGCGAGGCTGGCTGCACCGGATCGGGATAGACGCCAAGGCACAGAACAGCCCCTGCACGTCGGTTCCCGTGGCCATCGCCGCGCGCTGCCTGAACGTCGTGCTGGCGCTGGCTCCCGCGCAGATCGCCATGTTCGCCAACAGCCCGCTGGAGGCAGGGCGGGTGACCGGTCTCAAGGAAAACCGCCTGACCCTGTGGCCGCGCATGTTCCGAGGCGCGCGCTACCTGGGCGACGACCTGCTGCATCGCCTGCCTGCAAGGCCGTTTCGCGATCTCGGCGATTATTTCCGCTGGATGTTCGGCGGATTGACCGCCAGCCGGGCGCTACCGCCGGGCGACGCTTGCGACTACAAGAACGCCGATGTGGCCTGCCTGGTGGGAGCCCCTTCGCTGGCAGAGTTCCTGTATGCGGGCGCGTGGTCCGCGCGAAACCTGAATGATGGCGGTTCCGTGCGTCTGGCCGCGCGCAGCGAACATTTCGTCTATTCGCAGTTCGCGCAGTTCCTGGACGCGCGTTGGCGCTACAGGATGCCGATTGTCCCCGCCTTGCCGGCGCTGTTGCGAGCCTGGGACAGGCAGGGCGGCCTGGAAGCGCTGTTCGAGCAGGCCGGCGCGCAAGGCTACATCGAGGGGCGCGCGCCGGGCGCGGTATTTGCCGATGCCGACTTGCTGAGCTCAGCCGGCGATGCAGTCGCGGCCAGTGCGCCGATGGCGGCGTCGGCGCTGCAATTGGGGCTGTTGCGCAATCTGCACGACGCCGAGGCCCTGGTGAGGCGATGGGGCTGGCTGCGCTTGCGTGCGTTGCGCGATCGGGCCATCGCTTTGGCGTTGGACGATGCGCAGGTGCGCTGCCTTTGCCAACAGGTCGTGGCGGTAGCCGAAGGCGGGCTGGCCGGCGACGAGCAGCAATGGCTCGATTATGTGCGTTACGTGGTGGAAACCGGCGAGACCGCCGCGGACCGCATGCTGCGCTTGTGGCGCCAGGCGCGCGGCACGCCTGAGATGCGCCGCGCACAGGCGTGCCGGCAGCGCGCGGTGCTGTCCTAGGATCCGGCACATTCCTTGCCAGGTCTCGTTGGCCAGGCCTGTCAGTGCTCCGCTTCGTACACCTCGTCGGCCGCCAGCAGAATATCCACCGGTGGGTCGAAGCCGATGCGCCGCGCCGTTTCCAGATTGATGGCTATCTTGGCGGGGGCATTCCAGACCTGGCTGATGCTGCGCGGCTTTTCCCCATTGAAAATGCGGGCAATGGTCTGGGCGTGGAACATGCCTACGCTGGAGTAGTCCGCCTTGGCCAGGCTCATCAACAGGCCGGCCTTGACCTCGTCGGAGCCTTGCATCGAGAAACTCGGCACGCGGGCGGCGCGCAGCAGCGCGGCGAGCTGCTTGACGGACGTCGAGGTGATGCCCCGGTGCTCGGTGACGTAAAAGGCGTCGACTTCGCTCGACAGCTTCTGGTAGCAAGCCAGAACGTTCTGGGTTGCCGTGGCGATGGGGATGCCGGTCGCGCGTGCGTCGCAACGCTTGACGGAGAAATCCAATGCCGGCATTAGTGCGGCGACCTTATCGATGGCTGCGTAGGTGCGACCTGCTTCGGTGTCTTCGTAGACCAGTCCAAGCGTCTTGAACGGCACGATGTCATGGAGCAGCTGGATCTGCCGCTGGTAGTGGTCGGGCTGTACCCGGGCATGCAGGTTGTCCTGGCCGCTGTCGGCCGCACTGGGTATGATCCGGGCGCTTATCGGGTCGGTCGACGAGACGACCACGGTGGGTACCGGCGTGCCCAGTTCGACCATGTCCTGTCCAGCCCAGGTACCCATGGCGATGATCAGGTCGATGTCCTTGGCGCCACGCAGGCGTGCCGCAACGGCTTCGCGCACGGCAGGCCGCAAGGCGGTGTCGAAGTTGCCGGGCTGCCACCACGCATCGGGCACGAACTCGATGTAGTTGCTGCGGGCATGCGTGGCCAGGTAAAGCCAGGCCTTTCGCATATCGGTTATCTCGGGCATGTCGTCGATACGCAGCCATCCGAGTTGTTGCAATGCGCGCGCGATCGCGTAGAGCGTGCGCGGATACTCCTCGTACTCGCCGCTACCCACATAACCGATGCGCCATTTCCGGCCGGATGTATGGGAGGGAGGCGGAAGGCGGGGCGAGGTAAGGGCGACGCCGGAGCTCAGGGCCGCGACAGGAGGAGGGCTGGATGCCGCCGCGATGGGCCACGCGAGGCCAAGAAGCAGGGCGAGCGGGGCGAGTATTCCGGGGCGAAGGGTCATGGGCGATGAATGGCGATGATGGTGAGATCGTCGGATTGTTCGGAATCGGCGGCGAATTCGCGTAGGTCGTGCAGAATGTGCTCGATGAGTTCGGCCGCTGCGTGCGGCGCGCCCTGCATCAGGGCGACCAGCCGCGGCAGACCATACTGGGCGCAGCCGCCGTGGATGGCTTCGGTGACGCCGTCGGTAAACGCGACCAGCGAGGTGCCGTTCGGCAAGGTGGTGCTCAGGGTGGAATACGCCTCGTTGTCCAGCACGCCGCAGGCCGCGCCGCTGCTTCCTTGAAGCAGGCGGACCTCGCCACGTTCGTCGATGAGCAGCGGCGGCGGGTGGCCGGCGTTGACCCAGGCCAGGGCGCCTGTTTCCGGGGTGAAGACGCCTATCAGCAAGGTGACAAACATCAGCTTGGGGTTGTTCTCGGCCAGACGGTGGTTCACCTTGGTGGCGATGGCGCCCGGGTCGTGCTCTTCTTCCGCCACGCTGCGTATCAAGGTCCTGACGATGGCCATGAACAGGGCCGCGGGCACGCCTTTTCCGGATACGTCGCCGATGGCAAAGCACAGACGCCCGTCTGCCAGCACGAAGTAGTCGTAGAAATCCCCACCGACCTCCCGGGCCGGGTACATGACGGCACGCAACTGGCTGCCGCGCGTGGCCGCATCGGGCAACGGCTGGGGAAGCAGGCCAAGTTGGATGGAGCGGGCGATGCTCAATTCGCTTTCGAGGCGTTCGCGGTTCGATATCTGCGCCATCAGGGCCCGCACATTGTGGTGCAGCTGTTCGTTCATGAACAGGAACGATTCGGCGAGCTGTCCGACTTCGTCGCGCCGCCGGCGCGGCAGGCATGCCACCGACGGCGGAACCCGGATCGGCTCGGTGAGGTCCTGGGTGGGAAGCTGGCGAGCGTAGTTGCTCAGTTGCGCCAACGGCCGGGCGATGCGCACCGCCACCACCCATGCCAGCATCAGCCCGGCCAGCAAGGTGGCGGCGAAGATCAGTGCCTGCCGGCGCACCAGATTCTGTGCCGGGTCGGTCAGGTCCGGCTCGGGAACGACACCGATGATGGTCCAATGCAGCGGCTTGTATCGCAGGGCGTCGATCTGCCAGGCGCTTTCGCCGTTGGTAAAGCGCAACGTCAGGCCGCGGGTAGACGAGATTTCGGCAAGCATCGAATGCAATACCCGTCCCGATTCGACGTCTGTCGAGTCCAGCAGCCGGGCGGCCGATGGGGGTGGCGGCACGATCACCGTGCCATCGTCCGCAACCACGAACACGAAACCATGGCGGCTGAGCCGCAGCTCCGACAGGTTCCGGTCTATCGCGGCAATCATGTTGGCTTTCTGGGCGGCAACCTTGTCGATGATGGCTTGTGAGCTATCGGAGATGGCGAGAACCCACTTCCACGCGGGGAAGTACACGAAATAGGCGTGTCGCATCTGGGCGGACTCGTCCAGGGGAGACGGGTAGATGGCGAAGCCGCGACCGTCGTTGCGGCTTTCCTCGTACATGGCGGCGGCGAGCGGCCGGCCCTTGAAGTCGCGGATCCCGGAGAGGTCCCGGTCGATCATCCGGGGGTTGGTGCTGGCCAGCACGGTGCCTTCCGCGTCATAGGCGAAGGCGACGCGGCGCGGTCCCAGGTCGAGATGGTTCAGCCAGACACGCGCCATGCCCTTGGCGGCGCCGGTAGTGACGTGTCCGCGCTCGGCCTGCGCGGCATAGGCGTTCAGCACCGATGTCACGACCGCGCTGAGTTGGATCAGTTGCCTGCGGCTTTCCCGGATGGTGCGGATCTTGTCGTCGAGCAGCGTGGACCAGCGCGTGTCGGTGTCACGAACTACCAAGTCCATGATGTTACTGACGGCATGCAGTTCGTTCTTGATGATGTTGTTCGTGACATCGCGCTGGGTCACGAGCATCACGACGATGCCTACGAGTAGCAGCGTGGATGCAATGAGCAGGAGGAACTTCCCACGCAATGAAAGCGGCAACTCTAGCCGGGGAGTACGGCGCATGAACATGAAAGGGTTTCGTACTACGTGCGGGCAGCGCGCGTTGGATTGCGTGACATGCCGTCACGGGCTGCCGCATGGTTGGGTTCAGCCATGAGTACGTGGTTCGATCGCGGAAAAGGGGCGCTGCGCAAGCTGAACTCGCGCCCATTGCTGGGCGTGACGCTGGCGTGCGTGGCGTTGCTGTGCTTGGCGCAGGGCCTGACCGGATTGTTGACGCTGAGCGCCCTGCAGCGGCAGATCGTGGACGCGACCGCCGCGCGGGTCGAGGCGAGCGCGCGGCAATCGGCGATAGTCATCGAGAACGGCGTGCGCCTGGGCAAGCCGCTGGAGCAGTACTTCGGCCTGCGCGACCTGCTGGACGGGTTGCTGGAGGAGTCCCATGGTGTCACCGGAGTAGCGGTTGTGCTGAAAGACGGCCGATTAGTGGCGTCGGCCGGAGTGTTGGTTCCGCATGCGGCGCGGCTGGCGCGCGCTTTGGCCTTTCCCGATGATGAGCCGGACGTGCAGCGCCAGCCGTCGGGCAGCGTACGCCTGGTCGGCGACGAAGCGGTTTCGCTGGGTATTCCGTTGGCCGGAAGCGACGGCATCGTGCGAGCCGCACTGGTGCTGGGCTGGTCGCGCGATCCCGCCTTCATGCATGCGCTGATGTGGCGCAACCTGCAGGTCCTGGCCTTGGTCACGGCGGCCGTTGCGCTGGCCCTGGCCCTGGCGCTGGTCCTGCGCCGCGGCGAACGGCGCAGGCGGGAGCGCGGCGGCGCCCGAGCCCGTTTCGTGCTGCCCCTGGTCGCGCTGTTGCTGGCGCAAGGCGTGTACGCGGGCTACACGATAGGCATGTTCCGGGACGTATGGCTGGACGTTGTCCGCCACAATGCCGTCGTGCTGGCCACGGGTTTGCAGCGCGGCCTGGACTGCGTATTGGGCTACGGCTTGGAACTGCACCAGTTGCGCGGCGTGGACCGGCTGTTTTCCCGCACCATACATGCCTATCCATTGATCGGCTCGATCGCGCTGGTGGCAAGCGATGGCAGGGTGCTGCAGGAAGTGGACGCGCGCGGTAGCGTCACCGGCGACGCGCAGCGGCGATTTGCGGACGACCCGGGCTACACGGTGTCGCTGCCGCTGGGCGGCCCCGACGCCAGCCGTGGCGCGCTGGCCCTGCGGCTGGACGGCGGCGCGGTCGCGGCGGCCCTGCGTGATCGCGCCCTGGACGCGGCGACGGTGGCGGTCGTGGCGCTGGTGGTGGCGGTCGAGTTGTTGCTGCTGTTGGCGGTGGTCATGAACCGGGCGTTGCCGAGCGGACAAGGTCGGCAACCGTCTGCTGACGGTACGGACGTGGGCGGATTGACGCGCCCCGTGATGTTCGGCTACCTGTTTGCCTGCGCCATGCCGGCCAGTTTCTTGCCGCTGTTCGCCCGCAGCCTGCCCGCCGCGAACCTCCCCTTGCCGCCTGGCCTTCTGATAGCCTTGCCGATCTCCCTGGAGATGGGGTGTGGGTTGCTCGCGGCCTTGATGGCGGGCAGATTGAGCGAGCGCAAGGGTTGGCGCCATGCCGTGCTGCAGGGCTTGCTGCTTTCATGTGTCGGATTCGTGGCCAGTGCGTTGGCGCCCAATCTGGCATGGTTCGTGTCGGCGCGTGGCGTCGTCGGCCTGGGATACGGCTTGACGTGGATGGGCCTGCAGGCATTGGTTGTCAGCCGCAGTCCGCCGACGCATCGCGGCCGCAGCATGGCCGGTGTGGTCGCGGGCCTGTTCGCCGGGCAGCTCTCGGGCGTCGCCGTGGGCGCAATGCTGATGGAGCAGCTCGGTTTCCGCGCCGTCTTCGCGATCGGGGCGGTCTTGCTCCTGCTGCCCTTGGCCGGCGTTGCCTCGCTGTTGCGGGCCTGCGCGCTCCCTTCCGCAATGGCCGCCTCGACCTCCGTCCCGCAGGGCAGGCGCGCGCCCTTGGGGCCCCTGTTGCGCGGGCGCGGCTTCGGCATGTTGCTGTGGACGAGCGTGATTCCTTTTTCGATAGCCCAGGTGGGCGTGATGTCGTTCGCCTTGCCCCTGTACCTGGAAGCTGAAGGGGCGGCGCCGGCGAGCATCGGGCGCATATTCATGATCTATGGGGTTTGCGTGGTCTACCTGGGGCCGCTTGTGGCCAGGTGGGTCGACTGGTCCGGCGTGCGCCGGCCGTGGATCGTGTTGGCGGGAGCGCTCGGGACCGCCGGCTTGCTGGTGTTCCGGTTGCTGCCTGACGGATTGCTCGCCGCTGGCGTGGCGCTCTCGCTGCTTGCCTTGGCCGGCTGCTTCGCGGGCGCCTCGCAAATGCCCTATATGCTGGAGTTGCGCGCTGTGCGCGAGCATGGCGCGGCGGGCGCGGCCAGCGTGATGCGCGCGGCCGACAAGCTGGGGCAGATGCTGGGGCCCTTGCTGATCGGGGCGCTGTCGGGCCCGCTCGGAATGGGCGCCGCCATGGCGGCGCTGGGGATGATGTACCTGGGCGCCACCCTGTGGTTCGTGCTGGCGCGCCCTTGGCGGCAGGGCGGCGACTAGGTGTGAACTGTCAATAGGTTGTATTCGTCCAGGTTGAGTCTGGAGATGGGTACAGCGCGCCCGATGCCTTGGTGGGGTCGATGCCAGTTGTAGTGGTGTAGCCAGGATTTCATGGCATCGGCTCGGTGTTGGGAGTTCTGGTAGGTGTGAGCGTAAGCCCACTCACGCAAGGCCGACTGGATGAAGCGTTCGGCCTTGCCATTGGTCTGTGGGCGGTAAGGTCGGGTAAAGCGGTGCTTGATGCCCAGCTCATGGCACAGCGCGGCGAAGGCGCGGCTGCGAAAGGCCGAGCCATTGTCGGTGAGCAAGCGCTGGATGGTCACGCCCAGGCGCTGGTAGTAGGCCACTGCGTCCTTGAGGAACTGGACGGCGCTGGGGAAGCGCTCGTCGGGGTGGATGTCGGTGAAGGCCACGCGGGCGTGGTCATCGATGGCCACGAAGACGAAGTCCCAGCCGGCCCCCTCAACGGTATCGCGTCGGTTGCCCGTGACCCGGTGGCCAGGGCGCTGGATACGTCCCAGCTTCTTGATGTCGATGTGCAGCAGATCGCCGGGGGCCTGATGCTCGTAGCGCACCACCGGCTCGGCCGGCTCCAGGTCGGCCAGGTGCGACAGACCGGCGCGGGCCAGGACGCGGCTGACGGTGCTGGCTGACACGCCCAGCGCCTGGGCGATGCGCGCTTGGGTCAGCCGCTTGCGGCGCAGCTCCACGATAGCCAGCGCCTTGGCCGGCGCAATCGCTCGGGGCGAGACCGTCGGGCGCGAGGACGCATCGGCCAAGCCCGCCTGGCCCTGAGCCAGGAAGCGGCCCAGCCATTTGCGCACAGTCGGCGCGGTGACCCCATAGGCGCGGGCCGCTTCAGGCACACAAACTTGATGGGCGATCAATTGCTGGACCATTTCGAGTCGACGTAGGAAGGTCAATCGGGCATGCTTATGGGTGTTCATCCGGCCGGGCTCCTTGAGTGAACTGGGGGGTCGGCGATTTCCAGTTTCTCAAATCCGGTTCGGATGAACCATGCATACAACCTATTGAATCTTCACAACTAGGTGTGAACTGTCAATAGGTTGTATTCGTCCAGGTTGAGTCTGGAGATGGGTACAGCGCGCCCGATGCCTTGGTGGGGTCGATGCCAGTTGTAGTGGTGTAGCCAGGATTTCATGGCATCGGCTCGGTGTTGGGAGTTCTGGTAGGTGTGAGCGTAAGCCCACTCACGCAAGGCCGACTGGATGAAGCGTTCGGCCTTGCCATTGGTCTGTGGGCGGTAAGGTCGGGTAAAGCGGTGCTTGATGCCCAGCTCATGGCACAGCGCGGCGAAGGCGCGGCTGCGAAAGGCCGAGCCATTGTCGGTGAGCAAGCGCTGGATGGTCACGCCCAGGCGCTGGTAGTAGGCCACTGCGTCCTTGAGGAACTGGACGGCGCTGGGGAAGCGCTCGTCGGGGTGGATGTCGGTGAAGGCCACGCGGGCGTGGTCATCGATGGCCACGAAGACGAAGTCCCAGCCGGCCCCCTCAACGGTATCGCGTCGGTTGCCCGTGACCCGGTGGCCAGGGCGCTGGATACGTCCCAGCTTCTTGATGTCGATGTGCAGCAGATCGCCGGGGGCCTGATGCTCGTAGCGCACCACCGGCTCGGCCGGCTCCAGGTCGGCCAGGTGCGACAGACCGGCGCGGGCCAGGACGCGGCTGACGGTGCTGGCTGACACGCCCAGCGCCTGGGCGATGCGCGCTTGGGTCAGCCGCTTGCGGCGCAGCTCCACGATAGCCAGCGCCTTGGCCGGCGCAATCGCTCGGGGCGAGACCGTCGGGCGCGAGGACGCATCGGCCAAGCCCGCCTGGCCCTGAGCCAGGAAGCGGCCCAGCCATTTGCGCACAGTCGGCGCGGTGACCCCATAGGCGCGGGCCGCTTCAGGCACACAAACTTGATGGGCGATCAATTGCTGGACCATTTCGAGTCGACGTAGGAAGGTCAATCGGGCATGCTTATGGGTGTTCATCCGGCCGGGCTCCTTGAGTGAACTGGGGGGTCGGCGATTTCCAGTTTCTCAAATCCGGTTCGGATGAACCATGCATACAACCTATTGAATCTTCACAGCTAGGCAGGGGGCCCGCGCAGCAGCGCCGCGTGGTCGGCTCGCATCAGGGGCACGCGCGCCGTCAGCCCGGTGAGCAACTCGGCGGCGATGGTGCCCGCCGCGTGCGCGATGTGTTCGACCGGCAGCTGCGGCGAGCCCCACAGCACGACAGGCGCGCCCCGGGCCGCGGCGGGGATCGGCCGCAGATCGACAGCCATCAGGTCCATCGAAATCCTGCCCACCGTCCGTGTCAGCACGCCGTCCACCTGGACAGGGAAGCTGGCTCGTGGATTGTGCGGGTAGCCGTCGCCGTACCCGCAACGCACCAACCCCAGCGCCATCGGCTGGTCGGCCACGAACGTGCAACCATAGCCGACCGAGGCGCCGGCAGGCAGGTTCTGCGTCGCGCACAATGTGCTGCGCAAGGTCATGGCGGGGCGCAGGCCCAGGTCGCGCCCGGCGCGGCCCGGAATGGGGCTTACGCCATACAGTGCCAGACCGGGGCGGACCCAGTCGGTTCGCGCCGCCATCGTCGGCAGGACACAGGCGGCCGCCGAATTGCAGGTGGAAACCGGCCCCGGCAGACCCCGGATGCAGGCCTCGAAATCGGCGTGCTCGCGTTCGAGATCGCCGACGCTGGCGGCGTTCGCGTAGTGGTTCAGATGGCCCACGCCACGCAGCGCGCCATGCTGCTGCAGCTCACGGCAGCGCGCATAGGCGCACCGATACTCGCTGGCGTCCAGCCCGCCCAGCCGCGTGGCGCCGATGTAGCGCAGCCATACCCAGGGCGCGCACGAATACAAGGGCTTGCCTGGCAGCCATTCGAGTTGCGTCATGTCGGTAATGACCAGGTGCAGCTGTTGCAGCGTCAGGAGCGCGGCCTCGCGTTCGTGGGTCAGCCCGGCATAGACCATGATGGGACCGCTCCAGCCGACACGGCGGCACTGGTGGGCTTCGTGCAGATGCCGGACGGCGATGCCGTCGGCGGCGCGCAGGCCCGGCAGGACATTGTGCAGTCCGTGCCCATAGGCATCGGCCTTGACGGTGGCCCATATGCGCGGACCATCGACGCCCACGCCCAGCCGTTGGCGCAGGACTTCCAGGTTGTGGGCCACCGCAATCGGGTCGATGCAGGCATGGAGGCCGGGAATCGGAGCGTCGAAGGGATCGGACGCGAGGGGCATGGCTGTGGCCTCGTCGATGTCGATGGGTGCAGGACTGTCACGCCGGACATGGCATGCGCAGCGGGCGGCGCATGGCGCGGCGATCAGGATTCAGGCGCTGAGTGTGATGTCAGGGTGAGATGGTTCCATCCGTCGCGGCGCTGGTAGCTGAGCGCGTGCATGAAGTGGCGCATCAGCCGCAGGCCGTGCCCGCCCGGTTGCGCGTCGTCCAGGCTGCGGGCCAGAGGGGGGGAAAGAGCCTGCGTGGGGTCGTAGGCGGCGCCGTTGTCGGCAATGTGCAGGCTGACTTCCCGTCGTGTCTGACGTAGCGTCAGGTGTATCGCGGCCGGGTGGCCGGGCGTGAACGCATGGGACACGATGTTGTTCAGCGCCTCGTCGGCGCACAGTGTCAGTGTGAAGCGCAGGCGGGCGGACCAGCGGTCGCGCAGGGCGATGTGTTCCAGCCAGTACAGCGCGTCGGTTGCCGTAGTGGCGGTGACGGACAGCTCCAGCGTATCGGTTTTGCTTGACATGACGTATCGCGCAACGCAATGCCGGCAAGTATGCCCGAGTCATGAGAACGCAGAGGATTCGTACAGCGTCGGATATTTCGCGCACTAACGCTGTCCCGTATTATTCGCGCAGACGAAGGTGCGTTAGCGAGCGAGGTCAGCGCATGAAGTTGACGATGGACAAGATGGACGGCATGTTGATTGCATGCCTGCAAGGCGTGGTGAACAGCGCGAACGCGGAACAGCTCGAAGCCGAGCTGGCGGCGCAGGTCGACAAGGGCGAGCGCCGTGTCGTGCTGGATTTGGGGCGGCTTGACTACATTTCCAGCGCGGGGCTGCGCGTGGTGTTGCTGGTGGCCAAGCAACTGCGGCAGGTCCAGGGCGAACTGGTGCTGTGCGAACTGAAGCCGCACGTGCGAGAAGTATTCGAGATCAGCGGTTTTCTCACCATATTCCCGGTGGCGAATTCGCGAGAGGCCGCTGCCGCCGCCTTCATGACGGCCTTGCCCCGCTAGAGATATGGCGTAGCCAGCCAGATCACCTTGTTGCGCAGGCGCTTGATGAACGGCTGCGCGTTCAGGGCCTGCAGTGTTTCCTGCCGCGCGTGGCGGATCTGCGCGTCGATGCGCTGCCCGATCCAGCCGGCCAGCTCACGATCGTAGATTTCGGTGTCCAGCTCGAAGTTCAGGCGCAGGCTGCGCGGGTCCATGTTGGACGAGCCCACATAGGACCAGGCATCGTCCACCGTCAGCAGCTTCGAGTGGTCGAAGGCGCCGGCCGAGCGCCATACGCGGCAGCCCGTGCGGATGACCTGGTCCAGTTGTGCGCTCATGGCGTAGTTGACCAGGCGCAGGTTGTTCGAGCCCGGAATCACGATATCGACCTTGATGCCGCGGCGCGCGGCGGTCCCCAGTGCGCCGATCAGCGTCTGGTCAGGCAGGAAATAGGGGGATTGGATCCGCACATGGCGCTGCGCCACCGCCAGCGCGCCCAGCAGCATCTTGTGCGTGCTGCCCAGGGCGCTGTCCGGCCCCGAGGCCACGCAGCGCATCGGCACCGAGCCCGGCGCGCGTTCGGGAGCCGGCGGGAACCAGGTCGGGCCTTCCAGGGATTCGCGGGTCGTGAAATTCCAGTCGTGCGCGAAAACCGCCATCAGTTGCGCCACCACCGGACCTTCCAGGCGGAAGTGGGTATCGCCGTTGGCGGCCTTGCCGGCCAGGGCCGTCACGAAGGCGGCGCGGATGTTCATGCCCCCGGTGAAGCCGACATGTCCGTCGACCACCAGGATCTTGCGGTGGCTGCGCAGGTTGGCGTAGGGCATGCGCATGACGCCCAGCGGGTTGGTCATGAAGCGCGCGGTGCGCACGCCGCCGCGCACCAGCGTACGAACGATCGGCGGACGGGAGTACTTGCTGCCGATGGCATCGATGAGCACGCGCACCTGCACGCCGCGCTGCTGCGCCTCGACCAGGGCCTGCGCCATTTCGCGGCCGATCGGATCGCAGTCGAAGATATAGCTTTGCATGGCGATCGAGACGCGCGCCTCGCGTATCGCCTGCATCATGGCGGGATAGGCCTCGTCGCCGCCGGCCAGCGGCCGCACCTGGTTGCCGCCCAGCAGGCGGAAGCGGCTGACCTGGTCGCCCAGCACGCGCAGCGAGGCGAATTGCGGACCGCTGCAGGGGACCACGTCCTCGACCTGGGCGTCGGGATGGCCCGTGTAGGCCAGCATGGCGTCGTCGTGCTGCTGCGACACCAGCGAACGGCGGATGCGGTTGATGCCGGCGACGAAATAGAGCAGGGCGCCAAAGAGCGGCGAGAACAGGGCGACCCCGACCCAGGCGATGGCGGCGCGCACATCCTGTTTGGTCATGGCGGCATGCACGGCGGCGCCGGTGCCGGCGACCACGCTGATCGCAAAGACGATATGCGGCCAATAGTCGCGCAGCAATTGTTCCAATGGGTCCATGGCGTCCTGGAGAAAGGCTTGCGTGGCAGCCGGGGCCGCCAGCGGCGGGTCCGGTATGTGGGTACGGATGCGCAAGGATAGCAACAAGATTTGCCCGCCGGAAGCGCCGGGGCTGATGCGTCATTTATTTTGTGCTAGAATCTCGCTTCTTTGCTGCGGTGGCTGTAGCTCAGTTGGTAGAGTCCCGGATTGTGATTCCGGTTGTCGTGGGTTCGAGTCCCATCAGCCACCCCACCCGAATTCGTTTGAAAACAGGCACTTAGGCGCAAGCCGGGTGCTTTTTTCTTGGGCGGATGGTGGCAATATCCCGATTCGGTGGCAAGGCGTTCGCGCAGAACGCCGGCTGCCGCCCTGATCCTGATCGGGTGCGCAAAGCCAACTGGCCCCCGCAGAGGCGCGGCCTGGATGAACGGCCCCGCCGAAGGTGGCCTGGCCTGCGAGAGCGCGCAGTGGATCAGCGGATCAGGCCTGCCCTGAGCGTCGAGCGTCCTGTGCGCTGGAAGCCAAGCTCTTCATGGAAACCGCTTGCCTGGGCATCAGTCTCGCCGGGCGGGGCAGCCCGCGTCCACCTCCTGTGCGTGATGCCTGTTAAGAATTCGTGCACGATGCCGTATTGAGCGTATATATTTCGCGTCTACTTGGGGAGGGTTGGTCATGGTCGGCAGGAGTTGTCATCGTGCAGGGTGGTTATACCGGGCGACCTTCCTCTTATACGCCGCAAACTGTGCTTATCCCGCGAACGCCCAATCGGTTTCTGGTTCCGGTCAGGTGTCGAACGGGCCGATCACGTCACCGCACTGGGTGGTGGGCGGGGAACTGATCGTCGGGGATACGGGCGCCGGGACCTTGCTCATCGAGGCCGGCGGTACCGTGCTCAACGACTGGGCCTATATCGGCAGTGACAATGGCGCTGTGGGCACCCTGACGGTGTCGGGCCGCGACGGCGCCGGGGCCGCGTCGACCTGGACGACTGTCGACGATGTGTCGATCGGCGTTGCGGCGGGCAGCAGGGGCACGCTCGAGGTGCTCGGCGGGGCCAGGGCGCAAAGCGGATGGGGCACCATCGGCGTCGCTGCAGGCAGCGTCGGAAGCGTGACCGTGTCCGGGCCCGGGTCGGTGTGGAATATCGCCACGGTCAATTCGTTCCAGATCGGCTCGGGCGGCAGCGGGACGCTGTGGATCGACCAGGGCGGCGCAGTGTATAGCGGGCAGGGCGTCATCGGTTGGAACCCCGGCAGCGACGGGCACGTCACGGTATTGGGTCCGGCAACGGTATGGAACCCGCTGAACAATATCTATGTCGGTCTCGGCGGGACTGGTGAACTGGATATCCGGGACGGCGCGGCCGTTGCGACTGCAGGGTCGAGCCCGCCGGGCGCCGCGGCATCGATCTACATCGGGACGAGCGCAGGGAGCGCCGGCACGGTAACGGTGTCGAGCGCGACGGCCGTCACCTCGACGCTCACGTCGACCGACCGTATCGAAATCGGCTCGGCCGGCGCCGGGGTGCTGACTGTCGCCAAAGGCGGGATGGTGGGCGTCGCCAGCGACGCCTGGATAGCCATCACCGGCACGTCCTCCGGAACGCTGAACCTGACCGGCGATGCCAGCGGCCGAGGCGTGCTGGAAACGGGCTCGGTCATCAAGGGCGCCGGCAACGCGACCTTCAACCTGGATGGCGGGGTCCTGCGCGCCAATCGTGACGAGGCCAATTTCCTCAATGGTTTCTCCACGCAGGCGGTGGGAAGCGGCGGCGCCTGGTTCGATACGAATGCCCATGACGTGGGCGTTGTCACCGCCTTCTCGGGTACGTCCAGCTTCAACAAGCTGGGAGCCGGCACGCTGACGCTGTCAGGCAACAGCGCCGCGTTCACGGGGAACACCGATATCCAGGCCGGAACGCTGCAGGTGGACGGCGTTCTTGGCGGGCCGGTGGATGTGCTGGCGGGGGCGCGGTTGACCGGTACCGGGCGCGTCGGTGCGACGGCCAACAAGGGCACCATTGCGCCGGGCCCGCGCAGCGGCTTTGGCACCCTGACGATCGCCGGGGATTACGCGGCCCAGGGCGGCAACCTGGAAATCCGTACGCAGCTTGGCGCCGACGACTCGCCGACCGACAGGCTGGTGATCACGGGCGCCAGCGCTGGCGTGACACCGGTCACGGTCGAGAATATCGGCGGCACGGGCGCCTCGACCCAGCGGGGCATACAGGTCGTGCAGGTCAATGGCGCTTCGGCAGGCCGGTTCAACCTCGCCAACGGCGATTACGTCATCGAGGGGCGTCCGGCGCTGGTGGCCGGCGCCTATGGCTATGTGCTGCAGCAGGACGCCGCCGACGGCGATTGGTATCTGAAATCGTCGCTGCCCGACCCTGGGGCTCCCCAAGGCGGGGGCGGTCTGCCGGGCGCCGGGGAGCCCGTGCTTTATCAGCCCGGCGTGCCGGTCTATGAAGCCTATGCCAACACGCTGCTGCATCTGAGCCGGCTTTCCACCTTGCGCCAACGGGTCGGCAATCGCCTTTATGATCCGGCAGATGTCGGCCGCAACGGCGTATGGAGCCGCGTCGAGGGCTCCGCGAGCCAGCTCGATCCTTCCGCGTCCACGACTGGCGAACGCCAGGACGTCGATAGCTGGAAAGTGCAGTTCGGTGTCGACCGTATCCTGGCCGGCGGGCAAGAGGGCTCCCGCCTGGTGGGCGGATTGGCGCTGCAGTACGGCAAGGCCGACACGCGCGTGTCGTCGATATACGGCAATGGCACTGTCGACGCCACGGCCTATGGCCTGACCCCGACGCTGACCTGGTACGGCAGGGACGGCGCCTATGTCGATGCCCAGGCCCAGGCGATCTGGTTCGACAGCGACCTGAGTTCACGGCTGGCCGGCAAGCTCAAGGATGGCCGGAAAGCGCATGGCTATGGGCTGGGTATCGAAGCGGGCAAGGCCTTCGGATTGCGGGAGGGGCTGGCCCTGATCCCGCAGGCGCAATTGTCGTACGCATCGACCCGCTTCGACAGCTTCGACGACAGATTCGGCGCCCGCGTCGAAGACGATAAGGGCGACAGCCTGCAGGGCCGTCTCGGCATCGCGCTGGACTACAAGAGCAGCTGGCAAGCGGGCGGCGCGAACCGGGAGTCGAGTGTCTTCGGCATCGTCAATGTGAAGCATGAGTTCCTGGATGGCACGCGCGTGCGCGTTGCCGGCGTGCCGGTAAGCAGCCGCATGGCGCGCACCTGGGGCAGCGTGGGAGTGGGGGCCGATTACGGTTGGGGAGAACGCTACGCCATTTACGGCCAGGTGGACGCCGATGCAGATTTCGCCGGCAGCTACATCGTCACCGCGACCGCGGGGTTCAGGATGATGTTCTAGATTCGGCAAGCCGCCTGCGCCGGTACGGGCGCGCGGCCTGCGCGCAGGCTTTTGCCGGGTAACGGCCGGGATCTGCGCGCTTTGGCCCGGGACCCGTATGCGGGCGCAAGCCGGCACGCCGGGGGCGAAGGCTGTCCGCTGTCAGGGAAATTACGGGTGGTTCGGCGGAGATGTGTATCTTTTCTCTGCCATAGTTACAAAATATAAAGACCACTGCGCCCGGATGCGGGGTATGCTCAATGAAGAGAGGGCATCCGCGTGTATCAGAACAATTTGATCTACAAGGGATACCGCTTGACCGCCAAAGTAGCCAGACACACTGTCGAGGTTAACGAAGCCGCGCCGAGCGGCCCCTTATTCCAGGCAACCGTTTCGGTGGTTCAGGCCGATTCCATCCAGGATACGGGTGACGAGTACCCCGTACCGTATTTTGCCGACGGCGGTTTCGTATACAGCCCGCGCGAAGCGGTGCACCAGGCAATCAGCCATGGCCGCGAAATCGTCGACGCGCTGATCGGGCTGCCAGCCTAGCTGTGAACTGTCAATAGGTTGTATTCGTCCAGGTTGAGTCTGGAGATGGGTACAGCGCGCCCGATGCCTTGGTGGGGTCGATGCCAGTTGTAGTGGTGTAGCCAGGATTTCATGGCATCGGCTCGGTGTTGGGAGTTCTGGTAGGTGTGAGCGTAAGCCCACTCACGCAAGGCCGACTGGATGAAGCGTTCGGCCTTGCCATTGGTCTGTGGGCGGTAAGGTCGGGTAAAGCGGTGCTTGATGCCCAGCTCATGGCACAGCGCGGCGAAGGCGCGGCTGCGAAAGGCCGAGCCATTGTCGGTGAGCAAGCGCTGGATGGTCACGCCCAGGCGCTGGTAGTAGGCCACTGCGTCCTTGAGGAACTGGACGGCGCTGGGGAAGCGCTCGTCGGGGTGGATGTCGGTGAAGGCCACGCGGGCGTGGTCATCGATGGCCACGAAGACGAAGTCCCAGCCGGCCCCCTCAACGGTATCGCGTCGGTTGCCCGTGACCCGGTGGCCAGGGCGCTGGATACGTCCCAGCTTCTTGATGTCGATGTGCAGCAGATCGCCGGGGGCCTGATGCTCGTAGCGCACCACCGGCTCGGCCGGCTCCAGGTCGGCCAGGTGCGACAGACCGGCGCGGGCCAGGACGCGGCTGACGGTGCTGGCTGACACGCCCAGCGCCTGGGCGATGCGCGCTTGGGTCAGCCGCTTGCGGCGCAGCTCCACGATAGCCAGCGCCTTGGCCGGCGCAATCGCTCGGGGCGAGACCGTCGGGCGCGAGGACGCATCGGCCAAGCCCGCCTGGCCCTGAGCCAGGAAGCGGCCCAGCCATTTGCGCACAGTCGGCGCGGTGACCCCATAGGCGCGGGCCGCTTCAGGCACACAAACTTGATGGGCGATCAATTGCTGGACCATTTCGAGTCGACGTAGGAAGGTCAATCGGGCATGCTTATGGGTGTTCATCCGGCCGGGCTCCTTGAGTGAACTGGGGAGTTGGCGATTTCCAGTTTCTCAAATCCGGTTCGGATGAACCATGCATACAACCTATTGAATCTTCACAGCTAGCGCCCGCGCCCGCCGGCCAGGCGGGTTGCTTCTGTGCGCGGCGCTTTCAGGAAGCGAGCTGTCCGCGCACGGCGCGGTAGGAGGCGCCCAGCAGCAGCTTGGCGCTTTCTTCGGCGGCGGCGGCATCGCGCGTGCACACTGCCTCGAGCAGGCGCTGCCAGTCGCCCACGGACTCGCGCCGGCGCTGCTGGCTCTGGAAGCTGAGCGACTTGCCGCGCACGGAGGTTTTCCAGAGCATCTGGTTGCTCAGGCCCTCGTACATCGTGTCCAGCTGTTTCCAGCCTACTGCCTGTATCAGCAATTGCTGGGTCTCGATGGAGACCTTCGCATAGGACGCCGGCGAGGTGGATGGCTTGTCGGCGAGCTGGCGCAGGCGTTCCACCTGTTGGCGCAGCTGCTCCAGGATTTCGTCGTCGCCATGTTCGGCCACCCGGCGCGCGGCCAGTCCGAGCAGCTGCGCGCGGATGCAGAAGATTTCTTCTATTTCATCGGCGCGGATCTCGCGCACGCGCGCCCCGAAGCGGGGCACGCGTTCGATGACGCCGCGGCGCTCCAGGGTGCTGATGGCCTCGCGCACGGTGGTGCGGCTGACCGCGAATCGATCGGACAGCGTTTCTTCCTTCAGGCGTTCCCCCGGCTGCAGCACGCCGGTCTGGATCGACTGCATCAGCCGGTCGGCGACCTGTTCAGGCAGCGACTTCGACGTTCGTCCCAGGGGGAGTTCTTCTATATCGGCCGACTGTGGTTGGCGAGTCATTGAGGTGCGGTCAGGAAGAAAGGGCCATGATGGAGAGCGGATAGTATATCCCGCGCCCATGCGCGGATGCCTCATGCGGCAAGGGTCGGCAGGTCGCGGCGCGCCGAGATCGCGGCGGGGTCGGTGCGTATCTCGATGAGCGCGGCCCGGCCGCTGGCGCAGGCCCGTTCGAACGCCGCGGGGAAGTCGTCGTGGTGCGCCACGCGCTCGGCATGGGCGCCGTAGGCGCTGGCGAGCGCGACGAAGTCGGGGTTGCGCAGCGAGGTGCCCGACACGCGCCCGGGGTAATGCATTTCCTGGTGCATGCGGATGGTGCCGAACATGCCGTTGTTGACGACGATGAAGACCACGGCGGCGTCGTGCTGGATGGCGGTGGCCAGTTCCTGGCCGTTCATCATGAAGCAGCCGTCGCCGGCGAAGCAGACCACGGTGCGGGCCGGCGCCGCCAGCTTGGCGGCGATGGCTGCCGGCACGCCGTAGCCCATGGCGCCGTTGGTGGGCGCGAGTTGCCGGCGCTGCGGCGAATACTGGAAGTAGCGGTGCACCCAGCCGGCGTAGTTGCCGGCGCCGTTGGTCACGATGGCGTTCTGCGGCAAGTGCTGGTTGAGCCAATGCATGACCTGCGCCAGGTCGGTGTCGCGGCGGGACGGGGCGACGGCCAGGTCGGTCCGGTAGTCGTCCGCCAGCTCGCGCAGCCAGGCGTCGCAGCGGGCGGGCGGGTTGTCGCAGGCATCCAGTTGCGCCGCGAAGGCCTGCACGTCGGCCGCGATGGGCAGGTCGGCCGGATAGACGCGGCCCAGTTCCTGCGGATCGGGATGGACGTGGATCAAGGTCTGGCCGGGATGCTCCGGCGTGATGAGCGCGTAGCTGTCCGTGGTGGCGTCGGCCAGGCGCGCGCCGACGACCAGCAGCAGGTCGGCCTGCCGCACATGGCGCGCCAGGCTGGGCGCGATGCCCAGCCCGATGTGGCCGGCATAGCAGGGGTGGCGGTTGTCGAAGCGATCCTGGCGCCGGAACGCCGTGGCCACGGGCAGGCCGGCGCGCTCGGCATAGCGGGTGATGGCGGCGCTGGCCGCCTCGTTCCAGCCGCCGCCGCCGACGATCAGCAGCGGCCGCCGGGCCGCCGCCAGCAGTTCGTGCAGCCGCTTCATGTCGGCGCTGGTTGCGCAGGCGCGGGCGATGCGGTGGGGAACGCGGTCGGCGGCGTGCGCCGTCGCCCGCAGGACGTCCTCGGGCAGGGCCAGCACCACGGGCCCCGGCCGGCCCGACAGCGCGACCTGGTGCGCCCGATGGACGAATTCCGGGATGCGCTGCGCGTCGTCGATGCTGGCCACCCACTTGGCCATCTGGCCGTACATCCTGCGGTAGTCGATCTCCTGGAAGGCCTCCCGTTCGGCCACGTCGGCGCCCACCTGGCCGACGAACAGAATCATCGGTGTCGAGTCCTGGAAGGCGGTATGCACGCCTATGCTGGCGTTGGTGGCGCCCGGCCCGCGCGTCACGAAGCAGATGCCGGGCTTGCCGGTCAGCTTGCCATAGGCTTCGGCCATGAAGGCCGCGCCGCCCTCCTGGCGGCAGACAGTCAGCCGGATGTCCTGCGCATCGTCGCGCAGGGCATCCAGCACGGGCAGATAGCTTTCGCCGGGCACGCAGAAGGCCTGGTCCACGCCGTGGACCTTCAACGCATCGACCAGGATACGGCCGCCGGTACGGGCGGCAAGAGTCGGATTCATGATTTTCTGGATGGGCAGTCTTGCGACAATCGGCACGGCAGTGGGGGCGGCCGGGGCCGCCCGCCGGGCTGCCGTCAGTTGAGGTTGATGTGGGCGGTGCGGATGACCTTGCCCCATTTGTCGACTTCTTCCGCGATGTAGGCGTCGGCCTGCGCCGGCGTGCGCGCGACGGCCTCGCCGCCCAGCTTGGCCAGTTGCGCCACGAAGTCAGGGTCGGCGGAAATCTTCTTCAGGGCGTCGTTGTAGGCCTGCACCGTCGCGTCGGGCGTCTTGGCCGGCGCCAGCAGCGTGAACCATCCCAGCACTTCGAAATCCGGGTAGCCGCTTTCCGCCATGGTCGGCGTATCGGGCAGGAAGCGCGAGCGCGTCTTCGACGTGATGGCCAGCGGCCGGACCGTGCCCTGCTGGATGTGCGGCAGCATCACGGCGATGTTGTCGAACATCATGGGCACGCGTCCGGCGATCAGGTCGGGCAGGGCGGCCGCGCTGCCCTTGTAGGGCACATGCATGATGTCGACGCCGGCCTCGTCCTTGAACAATTCCGCCGCCAGGTGCTGGCCCGTGCCCGGGCTGGCGGACGCGAACTCCACCTTGCCCGGGTTGCGCTTCAGGTAATCGACGAAGTCGCGCAGGTTGGTGGCCTGCATGCCGGGATTGACGACCAGGACATAGGGCGTCACCGCGACCATGCCGACGGCGCGAAAGCTCTTGACGGTGTCGAACGACTGGTTGGTGTAGAGCGAGGCATTGGTGGCGTGGCTGCTGGGGGCGAACAGCAGCGTGTTGCCGTCCGGGTCGGCCTTGGCCACCGTCGCCGCGGCCAGGTTGCCGCTGGCGCCGGCGCGGTTCTCGACCACGACCGAGCGGCTCAGTTCGCCGCCCAGCCGTTGCGCCACCAGGCGCGCGATGACGTCGGTCGTGCCGCCGGGGGGAAAGCCGACCATCATGCGCAGGGGTTGCTGCGCACAGGCCACGCCGGCCCACAGGGGCATGGCCACCAGGGCGAGCGCGAGCGCCGCCTTCTCGAATATCCGCTGCATGTCTTGTCTCCGTATATAAGTGTTGTATGGCGCGGTGCGCCGGCGTGCGCGTGGTCAGGACACGGCGGCGATCGCGCTGCGCGCGGCCTGCTCGTCCAGCGGGGCGTCCTCGATCACGTAGCCGGACGGCTCGCCCAGCATGGAGCAGCGCATCATGTGGCGCGGCTTGCTCTGGTCGAAATCCGGCAGCGCGATGTGCAAGGTGCAGCGGTTGTCCCACATCACGATGTCGTTCACGCTCCAACGGTGCCGGTAGACGAACTCCGGCGACGTGGCATGGCGGTTCAGGAAGTCCAGGATCGGACGGCTTTCTTCTTCGGTCATGCCGACGAACGTGCGGACCCGGTCGCTGACGAACAGGCATTTGCGGCCGGTTTCGGGATGGATGCGCACGACCGGATGGGCGATGGGCGGGTTGCGGCGCTTGAGCGCGGCGGTCTGCTCCGGATCGCGGCGGTCGAACCCCTTGATCAGGCTGATGTCGTGCACGGCGTGCAGGCCGTCGACGAAGCGCTTGAACGGCGCGCTGAGCGACTCGTAGGCCTGGTACATGTTGGCGAACATGGTGTCGCCGCCGACCGGGGGCTTTTCCTTGCACATCAGTACCGAGCCCTTGGCGGGCCGGTCGGTATAGCTGAGGTCGGAGTGCCAGTTGCGGCCGGTGTTGCGGGTTTGCGAAGGCTTGCCGTCGCGCGGCTTGTTCGTCACCAGCAGGACTTCGGGGTAATCGGGGTCGCGGTAATAGGGCACGCTGTCGTTGCGCTCGACGTCGCCGAAATGGCGCGTGAAATCGATCAGTTGCGGGGCGTTCAGGTCCTGGCCGGGGAAGACCAGCACCAGGTGTTCATGCCAGGCCGCGCGCAGCCTGGCCAGTTGTTCCGGCTGCAGCGCCTGCCGCAGGTCGATGCCCGATACCGCCGCGCCGGCCGCGTAGCCGAGCGGGCGAACCGTGATGTCGCTCATGTCTGTGTCTCCTCGGGCGGCCGGGGGAGGGCCGCGATGTCACGCGCCGGATTCACGCGTCCGGAAATCATAGTCCGTATATTGCACATTGTCGACATCGACAAAAAACAATGTGCAATGTGCGGGAAAGAAGCAAGGCAAGGAACGCGACGAGGGCGCGCCCGGAACGTCGGCGAGGACGCGCTATTTGCGGGCGGGAATGGCGGGGAGGGGCGCGGCGTCGGCGGCCGGCGGCGGTGCGCGGCTGGCGGGGCCGCGTGAAGGGGGGAGAGGGGGCGGCAGCCCTGGCGCTGCCGCCCCGCCGTCTTACTGCGGGCGGTTGGCGTCCAGCACGCAGAGCGCCGCCATGTTGATGATGCGGCGCACGGTGGCGCTGGAGGTGACGATGTGCACCGGCGCGTTGGCGCCCAGCAGGATGGGACCGACCGCCACGTTCTTGCCGGCCACCGTCTTGAGCAGGTTGTAGGCGATGTTGCCGGAGTCCACGTTGGGGCACACCAGCAGGTTGGCCGAACCCTTCAGGGGAGAGTCGGGCAGCAGGCGCAGGCGCAGCGATTCGTCCAGGGCGCAGTCGCCGTGCATCTCGCCGTCGATCTCCAGGCCGGGGGCCTGGCGGTTGACCAGCTCCAGCGCGTGGCGCATCTTGGCGCCCGAGGCCGAGCTGCCCGAGCCGAAGTTCGAGCGCGACAGCAGCGCCACCTTGGGCGCCAGGCCCAGGCGCTGCATTTCCTCGGCGGCCGCCACGGTGTACTCGGCGATCTGCTCGGCGCTGGGGTCTTCATTGACGTGCGTGTCCACCAGGGCCACGGTGCGCTCGTCCAGCAGCAGGATGTTCATCGCCGCGTAGGTGGTGGCGCCGGGCTTTCTGCCGATGACCTGGTCGATGAAGCGCAGGTGGTCGTGGAAGCCGCTGACCGCGCCGCAGATCATGCCGTCGGCGTCGCCCAGGTGCACCATCATGGCGCCGATCAGGGTCAGGCGGCGGCGCATTTCCACGCGCGCCATCTCCTTGGTGATGCCGTTGCGGCACATCATGTCCCAGTAGGTGGTCCAGTACTGGTGGAAGCGCTCGTCGTATTCCGGGTTGCAGACCTCGACGTCCTGGCCCAGGCGCAGGCGCAGGCCGAATTTCTCGATGCGCGACAGCAGCACCTGGGGGCGGCCCACCAGGATGGGCTTGGCGACTTTCTCGTCGACGATGACCTGCACGGCGCGCAGCACGCGCTCGTCCTCGCCCTCGGTGAACACGATGCGGGCCCGTCCGCCGTCGCGCACGATCTGCTTGGCCTGCGAGAACAGCGGCTTCATGAAGGCGCCGGAGTGGTAGACGAACTGCTGCAGCTGCTCGGCGTAGGCGTCCAGGTCGGCGATGGGACGCGTGGCCACGCCGCCCTCCATGGCCGCCTTGGCCACCGCCGGCGCGATGCGCACGATCAGGCGCGGATCGAACGGCTTGGGAATCAGGTAGTCGCGGCCAAACGAAATGTCATAGGTGCCGTAGGCCGCGGCCACGACCTCGTTCTGTTCTTCGCGCGCCAGGCTGGCGATGGCCAGGACCGCCGCCTTTTCCATCTCGCGCGTGATCGTGGTCGCGCCCACGTCCAGCGCGCCGCGGAAGATGTACGGAAAGCACAGCACGTTGTTGACCTGGTTCGGGTAATCCGAACGGCCGGTGGCCATGACGATGTCGTCGCGCACCGCGTGCGCCGCCTCGGGCAGGATCTCGGGGTTGGGGTTGGCCAGCGCCAGGATCAGCGGGTTGGCCGCCATGGCGGCCACCATCTCGAGCTTGAGCACATTGCCGGCCGACAGGCCCAGGAACACGTCCGCGCCCTCGATCACCTCGGCCAGGGTGCGGGCCTCGGTCGGCTGCGCATAGCGCGCCTTGTCCGGGTCCATCAGGGCGGTGCGGCCCTGGTAGACGGCGCCTTCGATGTCGGTGACCCACACATGCTCGATGGGCAGGCCCAGGTCCACCAGCAAATCCAGGCAGGCCAGGGCGGCGGCGCCGGCGCCCGAGGTCACCACCTTGACCTGCGCAATATCCTTGCCCACCACTTCCAGGCCGTTGATGAAGGCCGCGCACACCGTGATGGCGGTGCCGTGCTGGTCGTCGTGGAACACCGGGATCTTCATGCGCTCGCGCAGCTTGCGCTCGACCGTGAAGCACTCCGGCGCCTTGATGTCTTCCAGGTTGATGCCGCCGAAGGTGGCTTCCAGCCCGGCGATGATCTCCACCAGCTTGTCCGGGTCGGTCTCGTTGATCTCGATGTCGAACACGTCCAGCCCGGCGAACTTCTTGAACAGCACCGCCTTGCCTTCCATCACCGGCTTGGAGGCCAGCGCGCCGATGTTGCCCAGCCCCAGCACCGCCGTGCCGTTGGTGATCACGCCCACCAGGTTGCCCCGCCCGGTGTAGCGGAACACATTCACCGGATCGTCGACGATCTCCTCGCAGGCGGCGGCCACGCCCGGCGAGTAGGCCAGGCTGAGGTCGCGCTGCGTGACCAGCGGCTTGGTGGCCGTGACCGAGATTTTTCCGGGATGCGGATAGGCGTGGTAGTCCAGTGCGGCTTGGCGGTCGGTGTCTTTCATGTCGTCCTCGAAGGGTGGCGGCGCTGGTGTGCGGCGCCCGGCCTGTTACGCATGGCCCATTCTAGGCACAAGATATAAGCAAACTATTTTGTTTTAAGATATAGACATAACTTTTAAGTGATATTACTGCGTTCCGTCCCTATGACTGGTTCTCCTTCCGTCGACGCCGCCGAGATCGTCCGCCGGCTCACTTCGCGCCTGAAAATGCGCCACCTGCAGTTGCTGCTGCACGTGCGGCAGCTGGGATCGCTGACGCGCGTCGCGCAGCAGTTGTCCACCAGCCAGCCGGCGGTCACCAATGCCCTGGCCGAACTGGAGGACATGTTCGGGGCGCCGCTGTTCCAGCGCACCGCGCGCGGCATGACGCCCACGCCGCTGGGCCTGGTGGTGCTGGCCCGCGCCGAGGCCATCATCCACGACCTGCGCCATCTGGTGGACGACATGGGGGCATCCGCGTCGGGCTACACGGCGCGCCTGCACCTGGGCGTGACGCCGTTTGTCTCCAGCCGCCTGATCGCTGCGGCCATCGGGCGCGCGCAGCGCGCCGACCATCGGCTGGCCGCCAGCGTGCACGACGGCATCAGCGGCAAGCTGCTGGCCGGCCTGCGCGACCACAGCCTGGATGTGGTGGTGGCGCGGGCCGGCCCGGCGCTGGACGTCGAGGGCATTGTCTTCGAGCCGCTGTACGTGCAGCAGCCGCGCCTGATCGCCAGCCGCCGGCTGGCCGCGCGGCTGGCCCGCCGCGCGCTCGACTGGAGCGCCCTGGCCGAGCTCGACTGGATCCTGGGCGTGCCGCAGACCGCCATGCGCGACCAGGTCGCCAGCCTGTTCATGCAGGCCGGCATCCGGCCGCCCGCCGCCACCACCGAGTGCCATTCGGCCAAGCTGATCGGCGAACTGATCGCCGCCAGCGACCGGGCCCTGTCGATCGTGCCGGCCGACATCGCCGACGAACTGGTCAGCGTGGCCGGCGTGGCCATCGTGCCGTTCTCGTTCACCTGGCACCTGCCGCCGATCGCCGTATTCATGCGCCACGAAAGCCAGGGCAGCGCGCCCCACCGGCTGTTCGCCGAGGCCCTGCGCGAAGAGTGCCGGCACGCCCGGGCCGGCTGAACAGGGCGTTTCCCTGGTCCGCGCGCATAGGGGGATACCCTAGGCGACGGCCGCCCCCTGTCCACGCGTGCCCAGCGCTGGCAAGGCTTTGCATGAGAGTTCTAATAAAGGCAATGCTTTTTTAAGAATATTGATATGGTTGGAATGCTCCCCCCTATCTAGAATGCGCCGCAGGTCGTTGCGGCCCGGCGTGCCCGGTCCGCGCCGACAGCGGCCGGGCCGATGGCCCGTTCTCACTGGAAGGGGATTCAATGCTTTCGTACACATTGCGACGGCTGCTCATGACCTTGCCCGTCATGCTGTTCGTCGCGCTGTTCGTCTTCGGCCTGCTGGACCTCGCGCCCGGCGACCCGGCCGCCCTGCTGGCCGGCGAGGACGCCACGCCGCAGGACATCGCGCGCATCCGCGCCACCCTGGGCCTGGACCAGCCGTTCCTGCAGCGCTTCGCGGAATGGGGCTGGAACGTGCTGCATGGCGACCTGGGCACCTCGCTGTTCACCGGCCTGCCGGTCAGCCACATGATCGGCCAGCGGCTCGTTCCCACGTTTTCGCTGATGCTGATGACGCTGCTCGTCTCGGTCGTGATCGCCATCCCCATCGGCGCGCTGGCGGCCTGGAAGCACAACCGCCTGCAGGACCGCGGCATCATGGTCCTGGCGGTGTTCAGCTTCTCCGTGCCGTCGTTCGCGGTGGGCTACCTGCTGGCGTGGATCTTCGGCCTGCAGCTGCGCTGGTTCCCGGTGCAGGGCTATGTGCCGCTGGCCACCGGTTTCTGGGCCTCGGTGCACACCCTGGTGCTGCCCGCCCTGGCGCTGGGCAGCGTCTACGTGGCGCTGATTACCCGCATCACGCGCGCCACGCTGCTCGAAACCCTGTCGCAGGACTACATCCGCACGGCGCGCGCCAAGGGCGTGGGCAACCGCGGCCTGCTGTTCCGGCACGCCCTCAAGAACGCGGCCGTGCCCATCATCACCGTCATCGGCAGCGGCGTGGCCCTGCTGATCAGCGGCACCGTGGTGACGGAAACCGTGTTCTCCATCCCCGGCCTGGGCCGGCTGGTGGTCGACGCCATCCTGCGGCGCGACTACCCGGTCATCCAGGGGGTGATCCTGCTGTTCAGCTTCATGTACGTGCTGGTCAACCTGCTGGTCGATCTGCTCTATCGCGCCTTCGACCCGAGGATCAAATACTGATGAGCAATATTGCCGGTTTTCTCAAGCGCCACCCGACCACGGCGGTGGGCGGCGGGCTGCTCCTGCTGCTGTTCCTGATGGCGGTCTGCGCGCCCTGGCTGGGCACGGTGGACCCCACCGCGCTCTCGCCCATCCACCGCACCCGCGCGCCGAGCGAACAGTTCTGGTTCGGTACCGACCTGCTCGGCCGCGACGTGTACTCGCGCGTGATCTACGGCGCCCGCGTCTCGCTGATCGTGGGGTTCACCGTCGCCGCGCTGTCGACCGTGATCGGCGTGGTGATCGGCCTGGCCGCGGGTTTCGTGCGTTGGGTCGATGCGGTGGTCATGCGGATCATGGACGGCTTCATGTCGATTCCCACCATCCTGCTGGCGATCGCGCTGATCGCGCTGACCCGCGCCTCGCTGCAGAACGTCATCATCGCGATCACCATCGCCGAAGTGCCGCGCGTGGTGCGCCTGGTGCGCGGGCTGGTGCTGTCGCTGCGCGAGCAGCCGTATGTCGAGGCGGCGGTGGCCGCGGGCGCCAGCCGCCTGCGCATCGTCGCGCGGCATATCTTCCCCAACACGCTGGCCGCCCTGATGGTGCAGGCCACCTACATCTGCGGCGTGGCCATCCTGGCCGAGGCCAGCCTGTCGTTCATCGGCGCGGGTGTGCCGCCGTCGGTGCCGTCGTGGGGCAACATCATGGCCGAAGGCCGGGCGCTGTGGCAGATCAAGCCGCATCTTATCGCCTTCCCCGCGGTGTTCCTGTCCATCACGATCCTGGCGATCAACATGCTGGGCGACGGGTTGCGCGATGCGGTCGACCCGCGCATGGCCAAGAGGATCTGATCGATGACCACAACGACGACACAAAGCCGGCGCGTGCTGGAGCTGGAAAACCTCTCGATCGCCTTCGGCCGCGGCGTCCATACGTTTCACGCCGTCAAGTCGCTGAGCCTGCACGTGGACCGCGGCGAGACGCTGGCCATCGTGGGCGAATCGGGTTCGGGCAAATCGGTGACCTCGCTGGCGGTGATGCGCCTGGTCGAGTTCGGCGGCGGACGCATCGAAAGCGGGCGCATGACCTTCTATCGCGGCGCGGGCGAGGCGGTGGACCTGGCGGCCGCCTCCGAGGACAGCATGCGCGCCATGCGCGGCAACGACCTGGGCATGATCTTCCAGGAGCCCATGACCTCGCTCAATCCGGTGTTCACCGTGGGTGCGCAGATCGTGGAGGCCATCCGCCTGCACCAGGCCTGCGACGCCAGGGCGGCGCAGGCGGCGGCCAAGCGCATCCTGGACCAGGTGCGCATTCCCGATTCGGCCAGCATCCTGGGCCGCTACCCGCACGAGCTGTCGGGCGGCATGCGCCAGCGGGTCATGATCGCCATGGCCCTGTCCTGCAAGCCGGCGCTGCTGATCGCCGACGAGCCGACCACGGCGCTGGACGTGACGATCCAGGCGCAGATCCTGCAGCTGATCCGCGAACTGCAGCGCGAGATGGACATGGGCGTGATCTTCATCACGCACGACATGGGCGTGGTGGCCGAAGTGGCCGATCGCGTGCTGGTGATGCGCAAGGGCGACGTGGTCGAGAACAACGACGTGCACGGCCTGTTCAATGCGCCCAGCCATCCCTACACCAAGGCGCTGATGGCGGCGGTGCCGCGCCTGGGCGCCATGCAGGGCACGACGGCGCCGGCGCGCTTCGCGCTGCTGAGCGACGCGCAGGCCCGCCACGAGGCCGAGCCGCCCGCCGTGGCGCCATCGGACAAGGTGGTGCTGCGGGTGCGCGACCTGGTGACGCGCTTCGATGTGCGCGGCGGCATTTTCGCGCGGGTCAAGAAGCGCGTGCATGCCGTCGAACAGGTCAGCTTCGACCTGCATGCCGGCGAAACCCTGTCGCTGGTGGGCGAGTCGGGCTGCGGCAAGACATCGACCGGCCGGTCCCTGCTCAGGCTGGCCAAGACCACGCGCGGCCAGATCGAGTTCGACGGCAAGCCGGTGCGCCAGGAGGATCCCGCCTCGCTGCGCGCCCTGCGCCGCAACATGCAGTTCGTGTTCCAGGATCCGTTCGCCTCGCTCAACCCGCGCATGCGCGTGGGCGATTGCGTCAAGGAGCCCATGCTGATCCACAACCTGTACAGCGGGGCGCAGGCCGACCGCAGGGCGGCCGAGCTGTTCGAGCGGGTCGGCCTGGACGCGGCCATGATGCAGCGCTGGCCGCACGAGTTCTCCGGCGGGCAGCGGCAGCGCATCTGCATTGCGCGCGCGCTGTCGGTCGACCCCAAGGTGCTGATCGCCGACGAGTCGGTGTCGGCGCTGGACGTGTCGATCCAGGCGCAGATCGTCAACCTGCTGATCGACCTGCAGCGCGACCTGGGCGTGAGCTATCTGTTCATCTCGCACGACATGGCGGTGGTCGAGCGGATCAGCCACCGGGTAGCGGTGATGTACCTGGGCCAGATCGTCGAGATCGGCCCGCGCCAGGCCATCTTCGAGAACCCGCAGCACCCCTATACGAAGAAATTGATGCAGGCCGTGCCGATCGCCGACCCCGGCGCGCGGCGCAGCATCACGCTCGAACTGAGCGAGTTGCCCAGCCCGGCTCGGCCGGTGGGCGACGAGCCCGTCGTCAAGCTGCTGGAGCAGGCCGGACCGGGGCATTTCGTGGCGCGGCACCGCATCGGCGGCGCGTATTAGGGCTGGCGGGCGTCCGTCGGGACGCCGCCCGGCCCGGGATCGTTTTTCCTTTATCTGGGAGATAGACAATGGATCGTAGAAGTTTCCTGCTGGCTTCCTCCGCTACGGCGGCCGCCTGGGCCTTGCCCGGCATGTCCTGGGCCGCGCCGGGCAAGAGCGCGTTCCGCTGGGTGCCGCAGGCCGACCTGGCGCTGCTGGACCCGATGTTCACCACCGTGGCGATGACCCAGGTGCACGCGCAACTGGTGTTCGACACCTTGTTCGGCCTGGATTCGCAGTACCTGCCCAGCCCGCAGATGGCCGCCGGCCATACCAGCGAAAACGACGGCCTGCTGTGGAAGATCACCCTGCGCGACGGCCTGGCGTTCCATGACGGCTCGCCGGTGCGGGCGCAGGATGCCGTGGCCAGCATCAAGCGCTGGTCCAAGCGCGACCTGATGGGCCGTTCGCTGATGCAGGCGACCGAGTCGCTGACCGCGCTCGACGACAAGACGATCCAGTTCAAGCTGAGCAAGCCTTTCCCGCTCATCCTGCACGCGCTGGGCCGCCAGTCCGGCAACATGGCGTGCATCATGCCCGAGCGCCTGGCCTCGCAGCCGGAAACCGAGGCGGTCAAGGAAATGGTGGGCAGCGGCCCGTTCACCTTCGCGGCCGCGAAATGGGTGTCCGGCTCGCGCGTGGTGTACGAGAAGTTCGCCGGTTACGTGCCGCGCAAGGACGACCGCAAGCTCGACTTCGCCGCCGGTCCGAAGATCGCCCATGTCGACGAAGTGCACTGGCACATCATCCCCGACCGCGCCACCGCCATCGCCGCGCTGCAGGCCAACGAGGTCGATGGCGTCGAGATGGTCGACAGCGACTTCCTGCCCATCCTGACCCAGGACCCCAACATCAAGCTGGTCAAGCGCAGCCTGCCCACCATAGGCGTGATGCGCTTCAACCACCTGCATGCGCCGTTCAACAACGTGGAAATCCGCCGCGCGGTGCTCAGCGTGGTGAATCAGACCGAATACATGACCGCCATGAACGGCGCCGATTTCCCGGAGTACTGGAGCGACCGCTGCGGCGTGTTCGTGCCCGGCTCGCCGATGGACAGCGACGCCGGCATGGAGAAGCTGACCGGCAAGCGCGATATCGAGAAGGCGCGCGCCGCCATCAAGGCCGCCGGCTACAACGGCGAGAAGGTGGTGCTGCTCGATCCGGTCGATTTCCCCACCTGGCACGCCGCCGCGCTGGTGACGGCCGACCTGTTCAAGCGCCTGGGCTTCAACGTGGACCTGCAGACCATGGACTGGGGCGCCGCCGTGCAGCGCCGCAACAACCAGGAGCCCGTGTCGGCCGGCGGCTGGAGCGTGGCGTTCACCGGCAATACCGGCCCGAACAACCTGGATCCGGCCGGCCACCTGCCCATGCGCGGCAACGGCAAGCAGGCCTGGTTCGGCTGGCCCACCAGCGAGCGCCTGGAGCAGCTGCGCATCGACTGGTTCAACGCGCCCGACCTGGACGCGCAGAAGAAGATCTGCCGCGAGATCCAGCTGCAAGTGTTCGAGGACGTGCCGTACATTCCGCTGGGCGCCACCTATCCGGTCTCGGCCCTGCGCAAGCGAATGGAAGGATTTCCAGCCCCAGATGTCGCTGTTCTACACGCTGCACAAGGCTTGAGCGGAACCGGAGATTTTCATGAGCAGTAACGCCCCGAAAGTGGCCATCCTCGGTTTCCACCTGGAGTCCAACGCCTTTTCCCCGCTGTCCGTCGAGGCGGACTTCCTGGCGCAATGCTGGGAGCAGGGCGAGGACATCACGCGGCTGGCGCGCGGCGCCAGCCGCCTGCCCAGCGAAGTGCCGGGCTTCTATGCCCGCATGGACGAGCTGGGCGCGTGGACGCCGGCGCCCCTGATCGTGATCGGCGCGCCGCCGGGCGGTCCGGCCAGCGCCGGTGTGTGGCGGCGTTTCCTGGCGGAAGCCGAGACGCGCCTGCGGGCGGCCTTGCCGGTTGATGCCGTGTACGTGGCCAATCACGGGGCGTCCTCCGCCGAGGGGCAGGACGATACCGAAGGCGAGCTGATGGGCCGGCTGCGGGCCATCGTCGGCCCGGGGGTGCCCATCGTCGCCAGCCACGACCTGCATTGCAATGTGTCCGAGCAGACCGTGCAGGCGCTCGACGGGCTGATCTCCTATCGCACCAATCCCCACGTCGACCAGCGCGAGCGCGCCGCGGACGCGGCCGATATGATCCACGAGATCCTGGGCGGCACGCGCATGGTGTCGGCCTATGTGCGGCTGCCCCTGACGCCGCCGTCGGTGACCTTGTTGACTTCCAGCGGTCCCTATGCCGATCTGGTGGCGCTGGGCGCCTCGTTGATCCAGAAGCCGGACGAAGGCCCCATCGCCAATGTCTCGGTGTGCTCGGGGTTCGTGTTTTCGGACCTGCCCAAGTGCGGCCTGACGATCACCGTCACCGCGCGCGGCGACCTGCAGGCCGCGCGCCGCGCGGCGCTGCGGATCGCGCGGGCCGGCTGGGCCGACCGCAAGCGCTACGTGGCCAACACGGTCGAGGTGGCGCGCGCGGTCGAGCTGGCGCGCGCCGCGGGCCAGCCCCTGTTGTTCGCCGACGTGGCCGACAACCCGGGCGGCGGCGGCGGCAACACGGCCTGGCTGCTGCGGGCTTTCCACGAAGCGCGCATTCCCGGCGTGGTGCTGGGCGTGTTCGTCGATCCGGAACTGGCCGCGCAAGCCGCGCAGCTGGGCGAAGGCGCCGAGTTCGACGCGGTGTTCAACCGCATCGAAACCGACTATGCGCGGCGCTATCAGGCGCGCGCGCGTGCTCAGGCTGACCGACGGCGAGGGCATGGGGTGGCGCGGCATCCTGCGCGGCCGCAAGTTCTCGCTGGGGGCGTCCTGCCTGCTGGAGCTGGTCGACTCGGGCATGCGCGTGGTGGTGGGCAGTCTGCGCCGGCAACTGGCCGAGCCGGCCATGCTGGAGATGCACGGTATCGACATCGCGCGGGCCGGGCATGTGGTGGTCAAGAGCCGCGGGCACTACCGCGCGGGGTTCGACGAGTTCTTCCCGGACGATCGCATCCACGACGTCGACAGCCTGGGCCTGACCACGCCCAACCTCAAGCAGATCGCCTTCAAGCGCCTGCCGCGGCCGGTCTGGCCGCTGGACGACGCGGCCGCCTGGCAGGAGCCGGACTGGGCCGAGGGGCTGTAGCGGCGTTCGCGCCGCGGGCGACTGTGCGGGGCGCCTGTCTCCGCGGGGACAGGCACTCGGGCCTCTCCGCGGGGACAGGCACCCTTGCACCCTTCACAGCGCGCCCGAGCCGCGCCCGGCGGCCAGCCAGGCCGGGTCGGCGTAGGAGGCGTTGATGCGCGAGGCCAGCGCCTGCACGAAGCGCCCGACGCTGGCGGGCAGTTGCCGGTCGGCCATGGTCTGGATGTGCATGATGCGCTGGTGCAGCTCGCTGTTGGCCATGGGGATGGACACCAGCTCGCCGCGCTCGGTGGGCGTCATGACGGTCAGGTCGCCCGAGAAGCTGATCGCGCCCCATTGCTGGCAGCAGGTCTGGATGGCGCCCTGGTTGTTGCAGGTCATCGCGATGTTCAGTTCGATCTTTTCATGCATGCAGCACAGGTCGATGAAGAAGCGATTGGTGCTGCCCGGCCCCATCAGCACCACCGGATAGTCGCCGATGTCCTGCATGGACAGCATGTCGCGGCCGGCCAGCGGGTGCTGCGGCGCCATCACGGCGAACAGCGGCATGCGGCGCGCGTATTGCACGTGCACATCCTGCGGCGGGGCCAGGTTGTAGCTCAGGCCGATATCGTCCTCGCCCTCGCGCACGCGGCGGTTGATCTCGGACGACTGCAGGATATTCAGCTCGAAGCGCACCGTCGGTTCGATTTCGCGGAACTCGCCGATGACGCGTGGCAGCAGCTCGCGGCCGAACGCCTGGTTGGCCGAGACGCGGATCAGTTTTTGCCCGATCTGGCTCAGCTCGCGGATCTCCGCGCGGGCCCGCTCGGCGTCCAGCGAGGCGCGCCGCGCATAGGCCTTGAGCAATTGGCCGGCCTCGGTCAGCACCATGCCGCGCGCGTGGCGCTCGAACAGCTGGGCCTGGTGCTCGTCTTCCAGTTTGCGCACCATGCGGCTGACCGCCGACGGGGCGACATGCAGCTTCTGCGCGGCCAGGGTCAGCGAGCCGGCGTCGACGACTTCCAGAAAATAGCGTAGGGCGGTATTGAGCATAATGAAGGCATATTATGCGGATACCGATTTTCGGTGCGGTAAACTTGTCCGGATATTCAAGCGCAAAATGTGATTGCGCCGCCGCTCGCGAGACACGCGCGAGTTTGTCGATGGCCGCGGCGCGCGATAAGCATATATATATATACGGATGATCAAGAAGCGATATTTGGCCACCGCCGTCGTGGCGCTGGCCGTAGCGGTCGCGGCGGCGCTGTATGCCCGCCAGGACGAGCCCGAACATTTCGACGAAGTCGTGTTGCTGTGCCTGGACGACCAGGCGATGAGCACGGTGCGGCGGACCGGCAGCGTCGACGGCATACTGCCCGCCTGCCAGCCCGAGTTGGCAGAGGTGCTGGGCGAGGACTTCGGGGCCGTCGACGAGCCTACGCTGCGCGCGGTGCTGGCGACGGTGGCTGCCGCCAATTTCGCCGAATATGGCAGCTCGTCCGCGGTTGCCTGTGAGGCGATCGAGAAATCCCAGCACCTGAATTGCGGGAACCTGGTGTTCCTCATGGGTTATCTCTACGGCGGCCTGAAGGAAAAAGGCATACGTCCGATAGGCGTGGACGGCGGCGCGGTCGGCAACCACGCGCAGATCATGTACAAATCGGGCAATAACAGGTTGCTACTCGATCCGACCACCGGCGTGGTCGCGGCGATTACCTTCAACAAGCTGATGAGCGGCCAGCCCGTGCCCGAGGAGCAGGTCAGGGTGTTCCGGGTCAAGGCCAAAACCATCGACTCTTTCCGTGACAGAGTCTATCGCGCGGTCGTCGGCGGCGGATATCTGCCTTCCGATTTGATGTACATGCACGAATCGCTCTGGGAGCTGAAAACCAAGGGCAGCAGTTCGGTGTACTTCACGCCTGGCGGCATCACGGTACGAAAGAAGTTGGCACAGGCCGCTGGATAATGTCGGGCGGCCCACGAAAAAGCCCTCCAGCGGAGGGCTTTTTTTCTGAGGCGGCCGGTATTCAGCTTGCCTGCTGCATATTCCGGGCGTGCGCCACCAGCTGGTCCAGCGCCGCGCCCCAGCCGTCGTGGAAACCCATGTCGCTGTGCTGGCGGCAGCCGGCCTGCGTGCCATGCATGGCGGTGGCCGTGTAGCGCGTGCCCTGGTCGTGGGGTTCGATGCGGATGACGGCGGTGAAGGCCGGTACGTCGCCGCCGCCGCCGGCCGGCCGGAAGCCGGGCAGCAGGGCGTTGGTCCAGACCAGCCTGCTGCCTTCGACGATTTCCAGGTAGCAGCAGTCGTGGGTGTGTTCTTCGCCCTCGGGCGAGCGCATCACGAAACGGAAGCGTCCGCCTGGGCGCAGGTCTACGTCGCAGCGGACGGTCTGCCAGGGCGCCGGAGTAAGCCAGTGCTTGATGTGCTCGGGCTGGGTCCAGGCCTGCCAGACCAGGGCGGGAGGCACATCGATGGTGCGTTCGAGGACGAGGTCCAGCTTGGGGTCGGGCTGTGTGGAATGCTGTCGGGTCATCGCTTCTGCTCCTTCAGATCCTGTAGATACAGGTCGAGTTGGTCGAGGCGGCGCTCCCAGATCGCGCGTTGCCGGGTCATCCAGTGTTCCGCCATGCCCAGCGGTTGCGGCGCAAGGGTGTAGATGCGCACGCGGCCGCTTTTCCGGGATCGCACCAGGCCGCAGCGCTCGAGGACGTCCAGATGCTGCGAGAACGAAGGCAGGGCCATGTTGAATGGCCGCGCCAGTTCGCTCATGGCGGCGGACCCCTGGCACAGACGCTCGAGTACGGCGCGCCGGGTAGGGTCGGACAAGGCCTGGAAGACCTGGCTGAGCTGGGCAGCTTGATTGGGCATGCCATCCAGTCTAGGGCGGCTCTTATACTTAGGTCAACACCTAAATATTGAACGACAGGCGATATCCAATGTCGTAGAAAAGTGCTTTCTTCTCGTCTGAAATATCAGCAAGAGCTTACTTCCGAGCGTCGCGGGATTCCCTTATGCTCGAACGGGTCGCGCGGCCAGGGGGCGCGAATGCGGGTTCGTTCCCTGATTTGTTACGATAGCGGTATTCCGGCGCACTGCGTCCGGACCTCAGGCTCGCCGACGTTCCACCCCCAATCGAAATCCTGCCCTGGCCCATGCTTGGCCATGGCGGGCGCCAGCCACCCGCCGCGCGGAGCAGGCGGATCGGGCAGGGCGGCGCGGGCGCGTATGCGACTGTCCGCTTCGGCGCGGCAGGCTTTCTCAGGAACATTCCAAGTCGAGGTCTCGACGGGGCAGCAATGAAAACGTGGTTCAAGCGAATTGTGATTGGCCTGGTGGTGTTGGTTGTCGTGGCCGTCGTCGGCCTGGCCATCTTTTTGCTGACATTCGATCCCAACGCCTACAAGTACAAGCTGGAAGAGGCGGTGCAGGCGCGTTATGAGCGCACGCTGAACATCGAAGGCGAGATCGAACTGTCGCTGTTTCCGCGCATAGGCCTGGCGGTGCAGGGGGTATCGCTGTCCGAACCGAACAGCCCCGACGTCTTCGCCTCCATCGACAGCATGCGGCTGGCGGTGGCGGTGTGGCCGCTGCTGTCGAACAGCCTGGTGGTCGATCACGTCACCATCAACGGCTTCAAGGCGCGCGTCATCCGCGGCAAGGACAGCCATTTCAACTTCGAGAACCTGGTCGGCGGCTCGGTCCAGAGCACCGACGTGCCCGGCAACGCCGCCGAGGCCACCGCCGGCGCGATCACCGGCACGGCGCAGGCCATCGTCAACGGCACCGTCAGCACGCCCAAGAGCATGCAGATCGATATCGCCGGCCTGGACCTGAAGGATGGCGAGATCCAGCTGCAGGACGCCATGAGCGGCATGGCCGTGGCCATCACCAAGCTGAACGCGGCCACCGGCCGGGTGACCTATAACCAGCCGTTCGACGTCAGCCTGTCGGCGCGGGTCGAGGGCGGCAACCCGCGCCTGGACGCCGGCCTCACGGGCCAGGCGCAACTGACGCTCGATCCGCTGGCCAAGCGCTATGCGGCGCAGAGGCTGGACCTGCGCATGGAAGGGCGGCTGCCCGGCGCGCAGGCCAAGAGCCTGGCCGCGCGCGGCAATGTGGCGTTCAATGGCATGACCTCGTCGCTCGACGTGGCCGGCCTGGAAATCCTGTTCCAGGGCGATATCGTCGACACGGCCACCAAGCTGACCAATGTCGAGGCCAGCGTGGCGATGCCCAAGCTGGCCGTGGACCCGCACAAGACCGAGCTGCAGATCGACAAGCTGGCGGTGCGCGCCAAGGGCGCCATGCCCGGCGGCCCCTTCGAGCTGGCGGTCGACGCGCCCGCGCTGAACATTTCGCCCACCAACGCCAGCGGCGACGCCTTGAGCGGACGCGTGCGCACCCAGGAACTGGACGCCAGTTTCGGCCTGAACGGCATCAGCGGCAACGCTGGCGAGCTCGACATCAAGGAGGCGAAGCTGGACAGTACGCTCAAGCAGGGCGAGCGGGTGGTCAAGTCGGCGTTCGCCTCGCCGGTCACGCTGAACCTGCTGCAGCGCAGTATCGGCCTGTCGGCGCTCAAGGGCGACGTCAACATCACCGATCCCGGGTTGCCCAAGGGCAGCCTGCAGATCCCGGTCATCGGCAGCGTCAATGCCAACCTGCTCAAGGACCAGGCCAATGCCAGGATCAACGCCGTGCTCGAAGGCGGCAAGTTCGACCTGAGCGCCGATATCGTGGCGTTGTCGGCGGTGCCGCGCGTGACCTTCGCGCTGGCCGTCGATACGCTGGATCTCGACAAGCTGGCGCCGCCGGCAGGCGCCAGCGCGCCGCCCAAGCCGGCCGGCGATGGCAAGCAGGACGAATCCAAGCCGCCGGCCAAGCCGCAGCCCGCGCCGGCGCCGGCCGCGGCCGATGACAGCATCAACCTGTCGGGCCTGGTGGGGCCGACCGCCAGCGGCACCATCAAGATCGGCCAGCTCGTGATGCGCGGCCTGAAGGCCGAGCAGGTGGCGGCGAACATCAAGCTGGAAAAGGGCAAGCTGGACATCTCCACCCTGACCGCGGCGCTGTACGGCGGCAAGCTGGGCGGGGTGATGTCGGTGGACGCGGTCAACGGCAACCAGCTGGTGGCGAAGATGTCGCTGGCCGGCATCGCCATCCAGCCCCTGCTTTCCGACCTGGCCGGCAAGGACACCCTCAGCGGCACGGGCAGCCTGGCGTTCGACCTCAAGACGGCCGGCGCCAATACCTACGCCATGAAGAGCGGCCTGGCCGGCACCATGCAGGTGCGGCTGCGCGACGGCGCCATCAAGGGCATCAACGTGGCGCAGACGCTGCGCGAATTGAAGGCGATGTTCCGCGGCGAGGCGCACGACCCCACCGTGCAGGACGACCAGACCCGGCAGACCGATTTCACCTCGCTCGAAAGCGACCTGGTGTTCAACAAGGGCGTGGCCACCGTCAAGCGCCTGGACATGGCCGCGCCGCTGCTGCGCGTCAACCAGGGCAACCCGGCCAACATCGATTTCGTGCGCAGCGAGCTGGATTTCGTGGCACGCGTGCGCGTGGTCAACACGTCCACCGGCCAGGACGGCAAGGACCTGGCCGAACTGCGCAACCTGACCATCCCGCTGCTGATCACCGGCCCGTTCGACAAGCCCGTCTACACGCTGCAGTGGCGCGAAGTAGCCGGCGAAGCGCTCAAGCGCGGCCTGGAAAAGCAGCTCAAGGAAGCGCTGACCGGCGGCGAAGGCGCGTCCGGCAGTCCGGCGAAGAATATCGACAAGGCACTCAAGGGGATCCTGGGCAAATGAGCACCACCGCTTATCAACCCATCGCCGAATGCGGCGCAACCACGCAGTCCGAAGCGGCTGCCTACCAGAAGCGCTGGCTGGTGGCCAACGACGCGGGGCAGTGGCTCAACCGCGACCTGTGCCCGCGCCTGGCCGAGGTATCGGTCGAGCTGCGCATGGGTTACCTGGTATTGAAGGCGCCGGGCATGCTGCGGCTGGATATTCCGCTCGACGTGATCGAGGACGACGACAGCGTGCGCTACCAGATGCTGGTGGGCGAGCAGACGGTCGACGTGGTGGACGAAGGCGAGCTGGCGGCGGCGTGGATATCCAACCACGCTGGCGTGCCGTGCCGGATCCTGAAAGTGCACCCCGACATGGCCGAGGTGCGCTGGCCGTCGTAGGCCGCGCTCAGGCGCTGCGCGCGCGGCGCCAGGCCAGCGCGCCGTGCGTCGCCAGGCCGGCTGCCAGGCCCCAGAAGGCCGAGCCTATGCCCCAGAAGCTGATGCCCGAGGCGGTGGCCAGCAAGGTAACCAGCGCGGCTTCGCGCCGTTGCGGGTCGGCCATGGCGGTCGTCATGCCGCCCATGATGGCGCCCAGCAGCGCCAGCCCGGCCAGCGCGGCGATCAATGCGCCCGGCAGGGCCTGGAAGAACACGGCCACGGCGCCCGCGGCCACGCTCAGCAATACGTAGGTCAATCCGTAGGTGGCCGCGGCCACGTAGCGCCTGCCCGGATTGGCATGGGCTTCGGGGCCGGCGCACAGCGCCGCGATGATGGCGCCCAGCGTCACGCTGTGGGCGCCGAACGGCGCCGCCAGCAGGCCGACCAGCCGCGAGGCGGGCGGCCGATAGCCGGCCGCCTGCAGGATGGCCAGGCCGGGCAGGTTCTGCGAGGCCATGGCCACCACGAACAGCGGAATGCCCAGGCTGATGGCGGCCTGCCAGGTGAACGATGGCGTGGTCCAGACGAATTCGGTCCAGGCCCATTGCACGTGGCCCAGGCGCAGCAGGTCCAGGCTGCTGGCCGCGGCCAGGCCCACGACCAGCACCGCCAGCACCGCGAAGCGCGGCGCCCAGCGCCTGCCCAGCAGGTAGGCCGCGCACATCGACAGGACCAGCACCGGCTGGGCCGCAATGCTGCCGAAAATACCCATGCCGAAATTGAGCAGCACGCCGGCCAGCATGGCCGCGGCCAGCTCGGCCGGAATGCGCCGCACGATGGGATCGATCCAGCCGAACACGCCGCAGGCCAGCGTCAGCGCCGCGGCCAGCACGAAAGCGCCGACCGCCTGGTCGAACGGCACGCCCACCAGCCCCGTGACCAGCAGGGCCGCACCCGGCGTGGACCAGGCAAACACGACGGGTATGCGGCTGCGCAGGCTGATCAGCGCGCCGCCCACGCCCAGCGCCAGGCAGATCGAGCCCAGCCACGATCCGATGCGGGCGGCGTCCAGGCCGGCGGCATGGCCGGCCTGCACCATCAGCACCGCCGTGCCGCCGAAGCTGACCAGCACCGCGACCAGCCCGGCGACGATGGCCGACAACGAAAGCGCGCCGGTGACAGGCCGGCGCGCCGCGAGGGGGGGAGGAGGCGGAGTCGGCGCCGTTCATGCGGCACCGGTCAGGCGATGGTACTTGGCCATCAGTTGTTCCTGCCCTTCCTGCCATTGGGGATGCAGTTCGATGCACTCCACCGGGCAGACCACCTTGCATTGCGGTTCGTCGTGGTGGCCGACGCATTCGGTGCAGCGATCAGGATCGATGACGTAATAGTCCGCGCCCATGGAAATCGCTTCGTTCGGGCACTGTGGCTCGCAAACGTCGCAATTGATGCATTCTTCGGTGATCTTGAGGGCCATGGCGGGTCAGGCGGGGGGCGGACAGGCCGATTGTAGCCCGCCCGCGCGGATGCCTCAGGCGCCGCCCTGCGCGGACTGCTCGCGGCGTTCCTTGGCCTTGGCCTGCAGCCAGCGCTCGACGGACGGAAAGACGAACTTGCTGACGTCGCCGCCCAGCTGGGCGATCTCGCGCACGATGGTGCCCGAAATGAACTGGTATTGGTCGGACGGCGTCATGAACATGGTTTCGACGTCGGGCAGCAGGTGGCGGTTCATGCCGGCCATCTGGAACTCGTACTCGAAATCGGACACCGCGCGCAGGCCGCGGATGATGACGCGGCCGTTCTGGTCGCGCACGAAATCCTTCAGCAAGCCGCCGAAACTGTGCACCTCGACGTTGGGATAGTGGCCCAGCACTTCGCGTGCGATATCCACGCGTTCCTCGATGGTGAAGAACGGCTTCTTGTTGCGGCTGTGTGCAATGCCCACCACGACCTTGTCGAAGAGCGTGGCCGCACGGCGGACCAGGTCTTCGTGGCCTCGAGTCAGCGGGTCGAACGTGCCGGGGTAAACAGCGATGATCATAGGGGCTCCGTACCTTTTGTTCAGTGGCTTGCACCATCCTCCAATGCCGGATTATTCATCGATTTGCGCATTGCAGCAAATTGGAAGAGGCGATAGTGCACGGCGCCGGCCTTGCCCTCGCGCAGCAGCTCGAATCCGGCCGGCGGCGCCGGCGCGGTTTCGGACTCGACATAGACCAGTCCGTCCTCGGCCAGCACGGCGGGCAGCAGTGGCCACAGGCGTTCCAGCCAGCCCTGGCCGAACGGCGGATCGAGCAGGACCAGGTCGAAACGCGAGGCGTCCATGCGCTCGATCACCTGCATGGCGTCGCCGGCATGGATGCGCACCGCGCCCGCCTGCAGCTTGTCGCGCAGCGTCCGCAAGGCGGCCGCCGCGCCGCGGTCGCGCTCGACCATCTGCACCTGGCCCGCGCCGCGCGAGGCCGCCTCGAAACCCAGCGCTCCGCTGCCGGCGAACAGGTCCAGCACCCGCTTGTCGGCGAATTCGCCGCCCCACAGGTGGTTGAGCCAGTTGAACAGGGTCTCGCGCACGCGATCGGGCGTGGGGCGCAGGCCCGGCGCGTCGGCAACGGGAATGAGTGTGCGGCGGTAAAGGCCGCCCACGATGCGGATGGGTTTGCTGCCCGGGCGGGATGGTTTCAAGAACGGGGACCTCCTGGGCGCAATAGTAGCGTCCCCCGCGGGGACGGATGTAGGGAAACGAATATACTTTTGCCCATGTTCAGCTTCTTCAAGAAAAAATCCCCTCCGCCCGCCGCGCCGGCCCAGCCCGCGCCGCCGCCGGAGGCAGTGGACGCAGGGTCAGCCGCACCTGCGCAGCCTCAACCCGCCGAGCCGCAACCGGCCCCGATGCCGGCCCCCCAGCCCGAGCCGCAGCCCGAGCCGCAGCCGCAACAACCGCCCGAGCCGCAGCCACCGGTCGCGGCCGCGCCCGAGGCGCCCCGCAAGGCCTCGTGGCTGAGCCGGCTCAAACAGGGCCTGTCGCGCACCGGCCAGAACATCGGCGGGCTGTTCGTCGGCGTGAAGGTCGACGAGAACCTGTTCGAGGAACTGGAGTCGGCGCTGATCATGGCCGACGCGGGCATCGAGGCCACCGAGAAACTGCTGGCCGCGCTGCGCGCGCGCGTCAAGAAAGAGCGCATCGACGATCCGGCGCAGGTCAAGACGGCGCTGCGCCAATTGCTGGCCGACCATCTGCGGCCGCTGGAGCGGTCCTTCGACCTGGGGCGGGCCCAGCCCCTGGTGGTCATGATCGCCGGCGTCAACGGCGCGGGCAAGACGACCTCGATCGGCAAGCTGGCGCATACCTTCCAGCGCCAGGGCGCCAGCGTGCTGCTGGCGGCCGGGGACACCTTCCGCGCGGCGGCGCGCGAGCAATTGGTCGAATGGGGCAGCCGCAACAATGTGACCGTGATCTCGCAGGATGGCGGCGATCCGGCCGCGGTGGCGTTCGACTCGGTCAATGCCGGACGTGCGCGCAACGTGGGCGTGGTGATGGTGGATACGGCCGGCCGCCTGCCCACGCAGCTGCACCTGATGGAAGAATTGAAGAAGATCCGCCGCGTCATCGGCAAGGCCGAGGCCAGCGCGCCGCATGAAGTGCTGCTGGTGGTCGATGGCAACACCGGCCAGAACGCGCTGGCGCAAATCCGCGCCTTCGACGCCGCCATCACCCTCACCGGCCTGGTCGTCACCAAGCTGGACGGCACCGCCAAGGGCGGCACGCTGGCGGCCGTGGCCGCCGGCAGCCAGGGCGTGCGGCCCATCCCGGTCTATTGGATCGGCGTGGGCGAGGGGTTGGAGGACCTGCAGCCCTTCGTGGCCGACGAGTTCGCCGCCGCCCTGCTGGCCGACTGAACGGGGTTCGCGCCTGCCCGCAACGCCGCCCGTCCGGGCGGCGTTGTCATTTCCAGAACGGCTTGGCGTGCGCGAGCTGGTCGAACGCTTCCTGGGCCTGCGGCGTCAGGCCGTCGAGCCGGGCGCCGATCCAGCCCACCGCGAACCAGGCCTGCGGGTGCGCCTGCAGCGCCGCCTGGTAGTAATCGCGCGCCACCGCCAGATCGTTGATCTCGCCCAGCAGGTCCTGCACGCGGGCCAGTTGCTTGCGATAGGTGCGCAGCCGGGCTGCCGGCAGCAGGGATTCGGCGAACGACAGACCGTAGCGCAGGCGCTTGACCCGTTTGCGCAGCTCGTGGCGCGCCTCCAGCTCCAGCGCGCCGAAGCGCAGGCCTTCGTCGATGACCTTGAGATGCCAGCGGCGCAGCCGGCCGGTAAGGCGCTTGCGCAGGGCGGGCGGTGCGGCCTCGGCGGGCGGCGCCAGCGGAATGATGGTGGGGCTGGCCGCCGCGGCCTCGGCCGTGGCGGCCGGGGCGGGCGGGGGCGGCACGTCCAGGCTCCAGGCCAGCAGCTCCAGCAGCCAGCCCTGGAAGGCGCGGTCGGCGGCCAGCGACTGGGCATTGTCGTTGGACGGCGCGGCCTCGGCGGGCAGGGCGGGCATGCCGGCGCGCGCCAGCAAGGGCATGATGGTGTCGGCCAGTACATCCTGGTCGCGCGCCATGCCGAACGCGCTGAAATGCGTACGGGCGCCCTGCGCGAGGGTTTCGGACGGGTCGGCGATCCAGCCGTCGAACAGGCGCCAGGCCGAGCGCAGCCGCCGCACGCCCACGCGCAGCTGGTGCACGTGTTCGGGCGTGCCGGCGCGATAGACGCCCAGGGTGTTCACCTCGGCCAGCACGGCGGCGTTGCGCGCGATGTGGTCCACGCATTCGGCCGCTACCGCCGCCATGGCCTGCATGGGGGTCATCGACTCGTCCAGCTTGACCGCGCCGGCGTTGCGCGGCGCCCAGAAGCCGGCGACGGCCTGCTGGTCGCGCGTTGCCCGCGCGGCGTCATCGGCCTCGCCCGGCGCGGCGGCCAGGTCGTGCGCCAATTGCGCCAGCGCATCGCCCCGTTCGGATTTGCTGCGCGCATCCAGCACCAGCCCGTGGCGTTGCAGTCAGCTGCGCGCCATGGCGAAGATGGCCGCGGGCCGGCCCGAAACCAGTTCGAACTCCAGTTCGGAGATCGGCAGTTCGAGCGCGCCGGCGCGCAGCACGCCCGTGTCGTAGGCCAGCTCGACGGTGCCATGCCGGCCGCGCACCTTGCAGAACAGCCGTTGCACGTCGGTTTCGTAGCGCAGCCCCAGCTCGCCCTTGATGGCCGTCAGCGCGGCCTGCGCCTCGGTGCCGGCGTAGACGGACAGGTCCAGCACCGGCCCGGGGCGCGGGTGGTTGATCTCCACGCGGCTGATGGCATTGGCGCCCGGCATCTTCAGCGTCTGCACCCAGTCGCGCCCTTCCTGGCGCAGCCGGATCGCGATGCGGGCGCGCGCCAGCTCGCGGCCGGGGGTGTCGAAATACATGGCGTGCAGGCGGATGCGCGCGGCCTGCCGCTGCTGGATCTGCTGCTGCACCGCCGCCCGCGCCGCCGCCGGGACGTGCAGCTTCAATTCTTGTTCTGACATGATCGGACCCGCCGAGCCGAAAGCCTAGGATAGTACCCAAAGCTAACCCGGAAATTGATGACGGGTCATATTTCGGTCATGGGAGGGGCGCTGCGGGGGGGGGGGGCATGGGGGTGCCTGTCCCCGCGGGGACAGGCACACTTGCCGGTGCCAGTCCCCCTTTGGGGACAGGCACGCGGCGTCAGAGGATGCGCTTGCGGGCCTGGGTGATGACGATTTCGGCGGCGACGACGACGATGAAGATGGCGGCCAGCACCAGGGCGACGCGGTCCCACTGGAACAGGTTGAGCGCGGTGTCCAGCGCCATGCCGATGCCGCCGGCGCCGACCAGGCCGAGCACGGCGGATTCGCGCACGTTGATGTCCCAGCGCAGCAGCACGATGGACCAGAACGAGGGGCGGATCTGCGGCCAGTAGCCGTACCACAGCACGGCGGCCTTGCTGGCGCCGGTGGCGGTCAGCGCCTCGATGGGGCCGCGCTGGGCTTCTTCGATGGCTTCGCCCACCAGCTTGCCGACGAAACCGATGGAGCGGAACGCGATGGCCAGGGTGCCCGCCAGCGCGCCAGGACCGAAGATGGCGATGAACAGCAGCGCCCACACCAGCGAGTTGACCGAGCGGCTGGAGACCAGGATCAGGCGCGCCAGCATGTTGATGGTACGGCTGGGCGTGAGGTTGTTGGCCGCCAGCAGGCCCACCGGCACGGCCATCCCGACCGACAGGATGGTGCCCAGCGTGGCGATGTGCAGCGTTTCGACCAGCGCGGCGTGCACCCCCTCGGGGTAGTACGACCAGTCGATCGGCCACATGCGCCGCAGCAGGGCCGCCATCTGTTCGGGCGCGTCGTACAGGAACTCGGGGATCACCTCCACGCTGCGCACGGCCTGCACGATGGCGGCCACCAGCAGCAGGTACAGCATGAAGCGCAGCGCCTTCTGGCCGCCGCTGTAGCGCTGCCAGGTGCGCGGATGGCCCGGTTCCAGGCTCGTCACGGAGGTGTTCATTCGTCCACCTCCCCTTTGCGCGCCAGCGGCGTGGTCGAGCCCAGGCCCCGGGCCGCGGTGAAGCGGCGTTGCAGGATGCGTTCGAAGCCCATGTTGTCCAGGAATACCTTGCGCACGAAGCCCGCCAGGATTTCACCCAGCATGATGATGGCGATCAGCGTCAGCAGGATGGCCGCCACGAAGTCGTAGTCGAAGCGCTGGAACGCCGAGAACAGCGTGCCGCCGATGCCGCCGGCGCCGACGATGCCGACCATGGTCGAATTGCGCAGGTTGGAGTCGAACTGGTAGGTGGCAAAGCCCACGAAGCGCGCGAACACCTGCGGCAGCACGCCGAAAATGATGACGTTGCCGAACGAGGCGCCGGATGCCCGCACGGCCTCGACCTGCTTGAGCGAGATCTCCTCGATCGCCTCGGTGAACAGTTTGCCGATGAAGCCGATCGAGGCCACGGTCAGGGCCAGGATGCCGGCCAGTGCGCCAAAGCCCACGGCCTTGACGAACAGGATGGCCACGATCACCGGGCGCAGGGCGCGGCATAGCGCCACCAGCGCGCGCGCGGGCCAGGAGGCCCAGGCCGGCATCAGGTTGCGCGCGCCCAGCAGGCCGATGGGCAGCGACAGCAGGATGCCCAGCACCGAAGCCAGCACGGCGATTTCCAGGCTTTCGGCGATGCCCTTCCAGAGGGTGTCGGGTTTCTCGAAATTGGGCGGGAACATGCGCGCCAGGAAGGTCGCCGCATGGCCCAGGCCGGTTTCGAAGCGCGCCCAGCTGAAATCCAGCTGGGCGGCGGCGTAGAAGGTGTACAGCACCACCAGCAGCACGCCGGTCTTGGCGCGCCACGACAGCGAGAAAGGACGGCGCGCCATGTTTGCCGTGCGCACGGTCACTCCAGCCAAGACTCGCCTCCGTAGATGGTCTTGAGCATGGTGGCGTCCAGCCCCTTGCCGTCGCCGTCGTAGACGACATGGCCGCCCGACATGCCGACGATGCGGTTGGCGTAGCGGCGCGCCAGTTCGACGTCATGGATGTTGACCAGCACGGGGATGCCGTTGACGCTGCCCTGTTCGGTCAGCAGTTCCATGATCTCGACCGAGGTCTTGGGGTCCAGCGACGAGGTCGGCTCGTCGGCCAGCAGCAGTTGCGGCCGCTGCATCAGCGCGCGCGCGATGCCGACGCGCTGGCGCTGGCCGCCCGACAGGGCGTCGGCGCGCTGGTCGGCAAAGCCGGCCAGGCCCACCGTGTCGAGCAATTGAAAGGCGCGTTCGATGTCGGCCGGATCGAAGCGCCGCATCCAGGTATTGAGCGCCGAGGTGTAGCCCAGCCGTCCGGTGAGCAGGTTCTCCATCACGGTCAGGCGCTCGACTAGGTTGTACTCCTGGAACACCATGCCGATGCGCCGGCGCGCGCGGCGCAGCGACTGGCCGCGCACGCGGGCCAGGTCCACCGTGCCCTCGGCGTCCTTGAGCACGATTTCGCCGCTGGTCGGCTCGATCAGCCGGTTGATGCAGCGCAGCAGGGTGCTTTTGCCGGTGCCCGACGGCCCGATGATGGCCGTCAGGCCCTGGCCCGCGATATCGAGATCGATGCCGTTGAGAACCGGCTTGCCGGCCCGGTATTCCTTCACCAGGCCGGTGATGCGCAGAGACGTCGCCATGCTTACTGCTTGCCCTTGCTCTTGGCGGTTTCGCGGTCGTAGGCCGCGCGGTTGAACTTCTCGCCGCCGGATTCGGCCACTTCGCGCACGATGGCCCAGTCCTTCTGGTAGGTCACCGGATAGAAGCGGTCGGCCCCGTCAAACGCCTTTTTCATTTCGTCGGGGAAGCGGTAGTCGTAGAAGCACTTGAGCATCTTGTCGCGGAAGGCCGGCTCCAGGTCGTGCGCGTAGGCAAACGACGAGGTCGGGAATTTCTCGCTGCGATAGATCACGCGGAAATCCTCTTCCTTGACCTGGCCGCGTTCGGCCATGCGCTTGAACACGTCGGAGGCGACCGCGGCGGCGTCGTAGTCGCCGGAGTTCACGCCCATGACCGACTGGTCATGCTTGCCCGAGAAGATGACCTTGTAGTCCTTGTCGGGGGTCAGGCCTTCCTTGGGGAACAGGGCGACCGGCGCCATGTGGCCCGAGTTCGACGACGGCGCGGTGTGCGCCAGCTTCTTGCCCTTGAGGTCGGTCAGCTTCTGGTAGGGGCTGTCCTTCTTGACGATGACGATCAGGTTGTAGCCCTGGAATTCGTCCGCGTAGCCCTTGACGGCGAACGGAACCGCGCCGGCGATGTTCACGGCGAAGGCGGTCGGGCCGGTCGAGAAGCAGCCCACGTGCAGCCGGCCCGAGCGCATGGCTTCGATTTCGGCCGCGTTGCTCTGCACCTGGTAGAACACCACGCGCTTGCCGGTGCACTCGCTCAGGTGCTTGGTGAAGGGCTTGAAGATGTCTTCGTAGACGGCGGGATCTTCCACCGGCGTGTAGGTGAAGACCAGCGTCGATGGCGTTTTCAGCTTGGACTTGTCGGTCGGCGTATCGGCGACCAGATCCTTGTTCGCATCGCAATACATATTGTCCAGATCGCCGCGATTCGAACACGCGGCGTCGGCCGCCTGCGCGGCGTAGGAACCGAAAATCAGGGCGGTCACGGCGGCGGCTTGCAACAGGCGCTTGGCTCGCATGGGCGTCTCCTCGGAGTGCGTTTGGTATATGAATTGTCACGCCATTCAAACACAAACGAGCCTATCCGCGCACTCGGTGAAGTCCCTGTCTTTCTTTTCGTCTTTTGTTCGTTTTGTTCGTTTTGTTTTCTTTTTTGTTTCGAACGCTTCAATTGCCGCGATAGCCCAGCTTGCGCGAGATTTCCTGGGCGCAGGCCAGCAGCGGCCGGGCGATGGCGCCGGTGAAGGAGGCGTCGAACAGGCCGGTCGGCCCCAGGCTGGTCAGCGCCAGCACGATGCCGCCGGTGTGGTCGAACACCGGCACCGACAGGGCGTCCACGCCGGGCAGGGGGTTGCCCAGCGCCCGGGCCATGCCGTGCACGCGGATGTCGGCCAGCATGGCGTCCAGGTTGGCGCGGGTCGTCTTGCGCGGCGTCAGGCTGGCGATGACCGCGGCGTCGCCGTCTTCGCGGGCGATGTAGTGCTCGGCCACCTTTGGGGGCAGCCAGGCGGCGAACACCTGGCCGGTGGCCGTGTGCAGCATCGACATCACCGTGCCCTTGCGCATGTTGACATGCACCGGGTAGCTGGCCTCGGTGATGTGGATCATGGTCGGGCCGTGCGAGCCCAGCACCGCGATGCCCAGGGTGTGGCCGATCTCGGATTGCAGCTTGTCGACTTCGGGCAGGGCCACCCGCACGGGATCGAGCCGCTGCAGGCTGACCAGGCCCATCTGCAGCGCGAACGGCCCCAGTTCGTACTGGCCGGTCACCGTGTCCTGCTGGACCAGGCCGACCCGGGTGAAGCTGACCAGGTAGGGGTGGGCCTTGGCCGAGGTCATGCCGGCGGCGCCGGCCAGGTCGCGCAGCGTCAGGGGGCGGCCGGCGTCGACCAGCGCGGCCAGCAGCGGGAAGCCGACCTCGACCGACTGGATGCTGCGGCGGCCGTCGTTGCCTGGCGCGGCGGCGGGCTTGGCGGTGGATTTGGCGGCGGACATGGCGCTTATCCCCGGTTCGCCAGCAGGCGCTCGGCCATTTCGACGAAGCCGTCGCCGCCGCGCGCGGCCGCGACGAACGCCGGGCGATGCTGGATGCGATGCAGCTGCGACTGGATGTTGGCCACGCCGACCGAGATCGGGAAGAACTTGAACATCGGCTCGTCGTTGGGCGAATCGCCGATGAACAGGGTGTGTTGCAGGGCCGAATCGATGCTCAGGCCGAATTCGCGCTCGAACAGGGTGCGCGTCATGGTCAGCTTGTCGTAGTCGCCGAACCAGCCGTTGACGTGGATGGAGCTGACCTTGGCCTGCGCCCCGGCTTCGTGGAAGATCTCGACGATGCGGCCGACCGCGCTGTCGGGCAGGGCCGGGACGTCTTCGCAGAAATCGATGGCCAGGTCCGCCACCCGGTAATCCTGGTCGCTGGCCACGGCGGTGCCCGGCACTTCGCGCAGCACCCGTTCGCGGATGGCCTGCAGCGCCTGCCGGTTGGCCGCGCGGGTGGCGGCGTCGGCCCAGTAATGCGCGTTCATGCGGCGCGCCGAGCGGTCGTACGCGTAGTAGAACGCGCCGTTTTCGCCCACGACGGCCCGCACCGGCCACATTCGCGCGATGTGGTCGCACCAGCCGGCGGGCCGGCCGGTGATCGGCACCACGACGATGCCGGCCTGTTCCAGGCGCTCCAGCGCCGCGTAGGCGCCGGCCGGCAGGCGGCCTTCCGTGGTCAGGGTGTCGTCGATGTCGGTCAGTACGATGCGTACCGACGCGGCTACCGGGGCTGGCATGGCCGCAAGCGCTTGCATGGGGCTCCTCGAGGGGATTTGTCGTTATCGGGGCGCGATTCTCAAGCGCGAAGTTTACCGTGCGCGCGCGGCCCGGCGCCGCGCGGGGCGCGACCGCGCCAAGGGCGCTAAAATTGCAGCTTTCCAGCCTGGACGCGCCCGATTCATGTCTGCCCAGATTTCCCCGCTCAACGCCGGCGCTGCGCCGGAATCTTTCGGCATCGCCTCGGTGCCCGAGATCATTGCCGAATTGCGGGCAGGCCGCATCGTCATCCTGGTCGACGAAGAAGACCGCGAGAACGAGGGCGACCTGGTCATGGCCGCCGAGTTCGTCACGCCCGAGGCCATCAATTTCATGGTCACCCACGGCCGCGGCCTGGTGTGCCTGACCCTGACCGAAGAACGCTGCCGGCAGCTCGACCTGCCGTTGATGGCCAGCCGCAACGGCACTCGATACGGCACCAATTTCACGCAATCCATCGAGGCCGCCGAAGGCGTGGAGACCGGCATTTCGGCCGCCGACCGCGCCCGCACCATCCAGGTCGCGGTGGCGCGCGACGCCCAGCCGTCCGATCTGGTGCAGCCCGGCCACATCTTCCCGGTGCGCGCGGTGCCCGGCGGCGTGCTGGTGCGCGCCGGCCACACCGAGGCCGGCTGTGACCTGACCGCCATGGGCGGGCTGACCCCGGCGGCCGTGATCTGCGAAATCCTCAAGCCCGACGGCACCATGGCGCGCCTGCCCGACCTGGTCGAATTCGCGCGCGAGCACAAGCTGAAGATCGGCACCATCGCCGACCTGATCCAGTACCGCAGCGAGCACGAATCCATCATCGCGCGCATGGGCGAGCGGATGATGCAGACTCCCTGGGGCGATTTCCGCTGCATCGCCTACCGCGACGACGCCACGCGTTCGCCACATCTGGCGCTGGTACACGGTAATATCGATCCCGAGCGCGAGACATTGGTGCGGGTGCACGAGCCCGCCTCGCTGTTCGACGTGCTGGATACGGGCGCCAGCCCGCACAGCTGGAGCGTGGGCCAGGCGCTGCATGCCATCGCCGCCTCGCCGGCCGGCGTGCTGGTGCTGATGAACTGCCAGTCGTCCACCGAACACCTGTTTGGCCAGATCGCCAACTGGGCCGGCCCCGCCGAGCGCGCGGCCGCCCAGGAAGGCGACCGATTCGGGCTGCGCACCTACGGCATCGGTGCGCAGATCCTGCGTGATTTGAACGTGGGCCGCATGAAACTGCTGGCCCGTCCCCGCAAGATGCCCAGCATGGCGGGCTTCGCCCTCACCATTACGGGTTACGATTGCGTCCCTCCGAACCTACGCAACGACTGAACAAGGCCGACACATGAATCCCTACATTCTTACCCCCGACCTGAACGGCGAAGGGCTGCACATCGGCATCGTGCGTGCCCGTTTCAACGAAGAAATCGGCCAGGCCCAACTGCAGGCCTGCCTCGAAGAGCTGGGCAAGCTGGGCGTGGACGAGCGCGACGTGATGGTGGTCAGCGTGCCGGGCGCGCTGGAGCTGGGCGTGGCCCTGGCGCGCATGGCCGAAAGCTATGAATTCGACGCGCTGATCGCCCTGGGCGCGGTCATCCGCGGCGAAACCTATCACTTTGAAGTGGTCAGCAACGAGAGCGCCGCGGCCATCAGCCGTATCGCGCTCGAAACCGGCATCCCCGTGGCCAATGGTGTGCTGACCGTCGATACCGACGAGCAGGCGCAGGCCCGTGCTGCCGGCAAGGGCGCCGATTGCGCCCAGGTGGCCGTGGAAATGGCCAACCTGGCGGCGGCGCTCGAGCCGGAAGAAGACGACGAAGACGACGAGGACGAAGATTTTGACGACGAAGAAGACGACGGCCGCTGATAACGCGGTGCAGGCCCGCGCCAACGCGCGCAGCGCGCGGCGCCGCGCGCGCGAGTTCGCGCTGCAGGGCGTGTACGCGTGGCTGTTGCGCGGCGGCGAGGGCACCCAGGACGCCGGCGAAATCGACGCCCACCTGCGCGATGCCGAGGATTTCTCCGAGGCCGACGCGCAGTGGTTCAAGACGCTGCTGCACGGCGTGCTGCGCGAGGCGCCGGTGCTGCGTGAGCGGTTCCTGCCGTACATCGACCGGCCGCTGGCCGAGCTGTCGCCGGTCGAGCACGGCATTCTGCTGATAGGCAGCTTCGAGCTGATGCACCATGTCGAAGTGCCGTACAAGGTTGCCATCAACGAGGCGGTCGAACTGGCCAAGTCGTTCGGCGGCACCGACGGCTTCAAGTTCGTCAACGGCGTGCTCGACAAGCTGGCGGCCGACGTGCGCACGGCCGAAGTCCAGGCGGCGCCGCGGCGCTGACCTTCCGCGGGCGCGCCCGCGCGGCGCGTCCGTTCGCGTTTGCTGGCAGGAGTCGCCTTGGCGTCCGAGTTCGACCTGATCGCGCGGTATTTCACCAGGCCGGCTCCCGATGGCGTGCTCGGCGTGGGCGATGACTGCGCGCTGTTTCCCGTACCGCCCGGCCAGCAAGTGGCCACCAGCACCGACCTGCTGATCGAAGGGCGGCACTTCTTTCCCGACGTCGATCCGCAGGCGCTCGGCCACAAGGCGCTGGCCGTCAATCTTTCCGACCTGGCCGCCATGGGCGCGCGCCCCGTCGGCTGCCTGCTGGGGCTGGCGCTGCCCGGCGTGGACGAAGCGTGGCTGGCGGCGTTTGCGCGCGGCTTCCAGGCCCTTGCCGATACGCACGCCTGCCCGCTGATCGGCGGCGACACTACCCGCGCCCCGCAAGGGCTGCTGGCCATCAGCGTTACCGTGTTCGGCGCCGTGGCGCCCGGCCACGCGCTGCGCCGCGCCGCCGCGCAGCCGGGCGACGATGTCTGGGTTTCCGGGGAGCTGGGCGCGGCCGATATCGCCTACCGCTTGCTCGATCGCCAATTGCCCGCCGACCCCTTGCGCCTGGCCGCCACCCGCGCGGCGCTGGAGTGGCCGCGGCCGCGTGTCGAGCTGGGCATGGCGCTGGCCGGCCTTGCGCGCGCCGGCATCGACATTTCGGACGGCCTGCTGCAGGACCTGGGCCACATTCTTGCCGCCAGCGGCGTGGCGGCCGAATTGCGTTACGACGCGCTGCCCGTCGCGGCCGCGCTGGCCGGCCTGCCGGCCGAGACCGTGCGCCGCGCCGCGCTGGGCGGCGGCGATGTCTACGAACTTTGCTTCACCGCCGACCCGGCGCATCGCCAGGCCATCCGACAGGCGGCGCACGGCGCGGGCGCGCCCGTCAGCCGCATTGGCCGCATCCTGGCGGGACAAGGACTGCGCGTGCTGGACGCCGATGGCGCGCCGCTGGGCGAACTGCCGGGCGGCTTCGATCATTTCTCCGACGCAACGGACCAGCCGGCCCCCGACCGCCGACCATGAACCCGCCCGACGCCAACCCCGACCCGACTTCGATGCAGGTGCGCACGCGCGTGTCCTATCCCAGCTGGAGCTGGGTGCGCGCCAGGCCCGCGCGCCTGCTGGCTTTCGGCCTGGGCAGCGGCCTGTTGCGCCCGGCCTCGGGAACCTGGGGCACCTTGCTGGCCTGGCTGAGCTGGTTCGTCTTCGCGCCGCTGGCGCCCGACTGGGCGCTGGGCATGGGCATAGCCGCGGCGTTTGCCTATGGCTGCCTGGCCTGCGGACAGGCCGGCCGGGAACTCGGCGTGTCCGACCACGTCGGAATGGTATGGGATGAAATCGTGGCGTTCTGGCTGGTGCTGTGGCTGGTGCCGCAGACCGTGGCCGCCCAGGCGCTGGCGTTCGTCCTGTTTCGCGTATTCGATATTGCCAAGCCGCCACCCATCAAGTATTTCGACGCGCGCATCAAGGGCGGGTTCGGCGTGATGTGGGACGATATCGTAGCCGCCGCCTATACCTTGCTGGTCATGGCGATTCTGGTCCGCATGGGAGTATTCACATGAGCTTGCACGACACCCAGGGGCGCGCCGGCCTGGCGCCCACGCCGCTGACGGCGGCCGCCATCCAGGGGCTGGCGGAAATGGTCGGAGAGGCGCTGTTGCGGCGCGACTGGATGATGGGCACCGCCGAGTCGTGCACCGGCGGGCTGCTGGCCGGCGCGGTCACGTCGGTGGCCGGTTCCAGCGACTGGTTCGAGCGCGGCTTCGTCACCTACAGCAATGCGGCCAAGGTCGCCGAGCTGGGCGTTTCGGGCGAGACGCTCGATCACTATGGCGCGGTCAGCGAGCCCGTGGCGCTGGAAATGGCCAATGGCGTCCTGCTTGCCACGCCGTCGGCGCAAGTCGGCGTGTCCACCACGGGCATCGCGGGTCCGGGCGGCGCCACGCCGGGCAAGCCCGTCGGCATGGTGTGCTTCGGCTTCGCCATGCGCGCCCACGGCGGCATCACCTCGCGCGCCATCACCCATGTGTTTCCCGGCGATCGCGCCCAGGTGCGCAACGCCTCGGTCGAGTTCGCGCTGCGTGGCATCCTGGAATTCCTGGGAGAGCCGGTCAATCGAGGCTGACTTTCTCGGGTGCCAGTCCCCGCCGGGGACAGGCACCTGGACACCCAGATTCAACGTGTGCCTGTCCCCCTGCGGGGACAGGCACCCTGAGAAGTCAGCGGGTGCCAGTCCCCCTTCGGGGACAGGCGCCCGGGGGGTTACGTTCTTACCGCGTTGATGGCGTCGCGCAGGCCGCGCGCGGCTTCGCCGGCGGCCTGGCGCCAGTCTTCGCCCGTGCTGGCGTACAGGATGGCGCGCGACGAGTTGATCATCATGCCCGCGCCGGCGCTGTTGGCGCCCGCCTGCACGGTGGCGTTGATGTCGCCGCCCTGGGCGCCGATGCCCGGCACCAGCAGCGGCACGGCATCGCCGATGCGCTGGCGCACCGCCGCCAGTTCGTTGGGGAAGGTCGCCCCGACCACCAGGCCGCACTGGCCGTTGGCGTTCCACTTGTCGGCCACCAGGCCCGCCACATGCAGGTACAGCGGCTGGCCGTCGGCCATTTTCAGGAACTGCAGGTCCGAGCCGCCAGGGTTGGACGTGCGGCACAGCACGATGACGCCGCGGTCGCCCCAGGCCAGGTACGGCTCGACCGAGTCCAGGCCCATGTAGGGGCTGACCGTCAGCGCGTGCGCCTGGTAGCGTTCGAATGCCTCGCGGGCGTAGTTCTCGGCGGTCGAGCCGATGTCGCCGCGCTTGGCGTCCAGCACGATGGGCAGGTCGGGATGCTGCGCGCGGATGTGCTGGCACAGGGCTTCGAGCTGGTCTTCGGCGCGGTGCGCGGCGAAATACGCGATCTGCGGCTTGAAGCTGCACGCGTACGGCGCGGTGGCGTCGACGATGTCGCGGCAGAACTGGAAGATGGCGTCGGGCTTGCCTTCCAGTTCGCGCGGAAAGCGCTTGGGGTCGGGGTCCAGCCCCACCTGCAGCAACGATTGGCTGGCGCTCCAGGCGTGTTCGAGTTTCTTCAGGAATGTCATGGCGAGGTCAGTGCAGTTTGACCCTGGGACGGGTGCGCCGCATCAACAGGCGCGCCAGGGCAAGCGTGGCGGTCCGCGAAATACCGAGTACCGCGCGGTGGTGCATCAGGTGCAGACTCATGTACATCAGGCGCGCCAGTGTACCGCTTACGAACAGGCCGCGCCCGGCCAGCTTGCCCATCAGGCTGCCCACCCCGGACCCCTGGCCCAGCGAAACCAGCGAGCCGTGGTCGTGGTACGCATAGGCCTCGGTGGGTTCGGCGGCGTTGCGCAGGCGGGCCGTCAGCTTGCGCGCCAGGTAGTCGGCCTGCTGGTGCGCCGCCTGCGCGCGGGCCGGCACGGTGCGTCCGTCCTTCCAGGGCGCCGCGCAGCAATCGCCCAGCGCCAGGATGTGGGGATCGGGGCTTTCCTGGCGTTCGTTGACTTCCAGCTGGCCCAGCCGATTGAGCGGCAGGCCCAGTTGCCGGAACAGCGGCGGCCCTTCGATGCCGGCGGCCCACAGGCACATCGTGGCCTCGAAGCGCCGGCCGTCGGCGGTGACGACATGGTCGGCGCCGACTTCGGCCACCCGGCAATCGGTTTCGACGCGCACGCCCAGCTCGGTCAGGCGGGCGTGGGTCGCGCGCGAGATCTTCTCGGGCAGGGCCGACAGAATGCGCGGCGCGCCTTCGACCAGCGTGATGACCAGGTCGCGGTCGGCGCGGAAATTGGGCAGTCCGTAGGCGCTGACCACATGGCTGGCCTCGATCAGCTCCACGGCCAGTTCGACGCCGGTGGCCCCGCCGCCGACGATGACCAGGTCCAGGCGCGCGGAGGGGTCGTGAACCTTGCGCAGGTCCACCTGCACCATGGCCTTGAGCATGGTCAGGCGGAACTGCTCGGCGTTCTCGGTGGTGTCCAGGGTAACGGCGTGTTCGGCCGCGCCCGGCGTATTGAAGAAGTTGGAAGTGCTGCCCATGGCCAGCACCAGCGTATCGTACGAGAGTTCGCGCGGCGGCAGGACCTGCTGGCCGGACGGGTCGGCCACCGGCCCGACCTGGATCTGGCGCCGCTCGCGCTCGATGCCCTGCAATTCGCCTTGCGCGAACGTGAAGTTGCACATGTTGGCCAGCATCAGGTAGGACAGGCCTTCCTGGTGGATGTCCAGCGTGCCGGCGGCGGCTTCGTGCAGGGAGGGTTTCCAGATGTGGAAAGGGCGGCTGTCGACCAGCGTGACGCGCTCGCGCCCGTGGGCGCGGCCCAGCTTGGCGGCCAGTTCGAGGCCGCCGGCGCCGCCGCCCACGATGACCACGCGATGAGGGGAACCTGTATTCGGGGTCTGCGTCATGCGGCAAGTATAGAGTGGCCCGGCGCGCTTGGAAACGGCGGCGCCGCCGCTCAGTCCAGGACGAAGCGGCTGATGAGCACCGCCACCCAGACCGCCAGGGTGAACAGCAGCATCAGCATGACCGCGGCGCTGCCGAGGTCCTTGGCCCGGCCCAGCAGGGGATGGGTCTCCACCGACAGGGCGTCGGCCAGCGCCTCTATGGCGGAATTGAGCAGCTCGGCCACCAGCACCAGGATGACCGAGGCGATCAGGATGAAGACTTCGTCGGTGGTGCGGCCCAGGAAGAATGCCGCGGGCACCAGCAGGATGGCCAGGACCAGCTCCTGGCGGAACGCCGCCTCGTATTTGATGGCTGCCTTCAGCCCTTGCAGCGAGTAGCGCAGCGCGTTGAGAATGCGGCGCAATCCGCCTGTGCTCTTGAAGGGGGAGGGATGAGGGGTATGGGCCATGGTCGGATTGTGCGGCGTCTAGGGTTGGCTGGCCGCGTTTTTAACAGATATGTGTTGCCCGCGTGAGCCCTGCGGCCGCCTGCCGCCTTCAGGCGGGGGCGGCCCGGCGCAGGCTGCCGAAGCGCTCGGCGAACTGCCGGGTGAAGACGGCGCCGAAGAAGAAAATCTGCGCTGAATAATAGATCCACAGCAGCAGCGCGATCAGCGAACCCGCCGCCCCGTACGCCGATACCGCCGCGCCGCGTCCCAGGTACAGGCCGATGCCCCATTTGCCGGCCAGGAACAGCGCCGCGGTCACGATCGCGCCGGGTATCACGTCGAGCCAGGGAATGCGCTTGCTGGGCAGCAGCTTGTAGACCACGGCGAACAGCGCGGTCACCACCGCGAACGAAAAGAGGTTCGACAGCCAGTCGGCCGCCATCGCGAAGGCCGATGTGCTCCATAGATCGCCGTAGTATCCCTTGGCCGCGCCCAGCGCCGCGTTGAGGGTCAGCGAAAGCAGCAGGAACAGCGCCAGCACCAGCACCAGGCCGAATGACAGCATGCGGCTGCGCACCAGCCCCTGCAAACCGCTCTTGTCTTCCTTGACGTCCCACAGTTCGTCCAGGCTGGCCTTGAGTTCGGCGAAGGCCGTGGTGGCGCTGAACACCAGCACGCATATCGACAGCAGCGCGGCCAGCCAGCCGCTGCCCGATTCGTGCGCGCTGGCCAGCACCGTCTGGATCACCTCGGCGCCGCGCTCGCCGGTGAGGTCGCGCACCTGGCTGAACAGTTCCGAGCGCACGGCCTCTTCGCCAAAGAAGGCGCCGGCCACCGCGATCACCAGGATCAGCATGGGCGCCAGCGAGAACACCATGTACAGCGACAGCGCCGCCCCCTTGCTGGAAGCGCGATGGCGCGACCATTCGCGGGCCGAATCGGTCAGCAGCGCGCCGATGTCGCGGAGGTGGGGCAAGCGGATCTGGCGTGGCAAGCGCATGGCCTCGGGTTGGATGGGACAGCTTGGTGGCGGAAGTATCGACCGTGGCCGGCCGCGGTTCGAGGAGGTCTTCCGGACTTCATGACGTCGTGCGCAATTCTCATAGGAAAGCACGGCTATTCAGGAAAGCTCTTGTTGGGCCTCGGACTTCATCCGGCATTCATTATGACGTGGGCTTTGGATACTGCGCAAATCCCCGCATGGCTCGTGCCTGATCCCGCCGGGACGCAGTCGTTTCCTTCGCGTCACCGGCGTCGTACGGCAGGCGGGTCGGTTTGTTCAACTTCTCTTTTGGTGGCACATGTATCTCGATAGATTCCGTCAATGTCCGTCTTCCTTGCAGATCCCGCGTTCCGCGTGGCGCCTGCATGCGCTGGCCGCAGCTCTGGCGCTGGCCGGCATGGCCCGGCTGGCGCCCGCGGCGGCGCAGGCGCCGCAGCCGCCCGTGGCCGGCGCGCCGCATGCGCAGGACGCCGGGCAGGAAGGAGAGTTCGACCACCGGGACAACACGCTCATTGCAGTCTTTGACGACGGCGTCGGCATCAATCTCGACGACGATCCCGACGAGCTCGGCGAGACGGCGCCCCCCACGCTCAAGGACATCCACATCTCGGTGGAGCACAAGAACCCGATGAGCAAGCCGGCCATCGGGGTGCGTGTCAGCGGCGCCGGCCGCGCGCTGACGCTGGCCGGCTCGACCATCGATGCCACCGAGGGCGGCATTCCCGCAGTGGTACGGCGCGGCGGCACGCTGGAGCTGGATGGCGTCACCGTGGCGGGCGGGGAAGGGATGGAGCCGATGACGGTCTCTGACGCCGGCAGCCGCCTGAGCGTGCGCGGCGGCGTGCTGGGCGGCGAAGCGCCGGGCGTCGGCCTGGTCCGGGCCGCGCAAGGCGGCCAGGCGAGCATCATCGACGCGACGCTGCAGAGCATCCTCGGGCCCGCGCTCATTGCCGACGGCGGCTCCATTTCCGTCGCCGGCGGTTCGATCGACATGGACATGGGCCCGGGATTCCCGCCGCCGCCTCCACCGCTTCCCGGGGCGCCGCTGGCCGCGCATCCGCCGCTCGATCGCGTTGCCGCGGTGCACGCCGGCCAGGACGGCAAGGTGACACTGCGGGAGGTGGCGCTGCGGGCTCACGGGCCGCAGGCGACGGGCGTCTATGCGTATATGCCTGGCAGCGAAATCACCCTGCAGGGAGGCACAGTCAGCGTGCAGGGCGATGACGGGGCCGGCGTGGTCGCCGGCGCGGGCCTGCTCGACGCCTTGCCGCCCGGCGGCACGGTGCGGCTGGACGGAACCACGGTGTCGACCGATGGCGCCAACACCGATGCCGTGCTGGTTCGCGGCGACGCGGCGCGCGCCGAGGTCGTCAACACCGTGCTGCGCACCGCCAAGAGCCTGGCCGCCGGCGTATCGGCCCAGCATGGAGGCCGCGTCACGCTGCGGCAGACCCGCATCGAGACCGCGGGCGCGGGGGCCGAGGGCATCTCCGTGCTGGGCTTCGAGCCGCAGTCCGGCTCCGGCCCGGCCAGCGTCGACATGCAGGGCGGCAGCATCACCACGACCGGCAACCGCGCCGCCGGCATCGCGCTCACCCACGGCAGCGCCCGCCTGGAAGGCGTGGCGGTGCGCGCCGAGGGCAGCGGCTCGAGCGCCGCGCAGCTGGCCAACGGCACGCTGGTCGTCAGCGCAGGGTCGCTGGCCTCGGCCCAGTCCGGCGCGATCAGCGTGACCGACACGCCGCTGAAGCTGATGCCGGGCGCCCTGGCCAGCAGCACGGTCTCGGTCCGGTTGACCGACGGCGCCACGGCGCAAGGCGGCAATGGCGTGTTCCTCCAGCAGCATTCCACCATTCCGGTGGCGGTTGCCCTCGAGAGCGGCGCCCTGGCTCGCGGCGATATCGTCGCCGACGGCAACAAGCCCCTCGATGCCGGGATCTCCCTCAGCGTGGCCAGCGGCGCCGCCTGGCACGGCGCCACCCAGGTGCTCCAGTCGGCCACGCTGGGCAAGGGCGGAACCTGGGTCGTGAACGCCGACTCCCGGGTGCAGGACATGTCGATGCGCGGCGGGCGGGTCGAATTCCAGGCGCCCGCGCCCGAGGCCTCTTACAAGACCCTGACCCTGCAAACCCTGGACGGCAACGGCGTGTTCGTGCTGAACACCAACGTCGCCGCCGGGCAGAACGACCAGTTGCGGGTCACCGGCCGCGCCGATGGCCAGCACCGCGTGCTGGTGCGCAATGCCGGAGGCGAGGCCGACAGCCGGGGCGCCCGCCTGGGCCTGGTGCATACCCAGGGGCAGGGCAACGCCACCTTCCGGCTGGCCAACGTCGGCAAGGCGGTTGACCTGGGCACGTGGCGCTACAGCCTGGCGGAGGATCCGAAGACGCATGTCTGGAGCTTGCAGCGCGCGGGCCAGGCCCTGTCGGGGGCGGCCAATGCCGCCGTGAACGCGGCGGATCTTTCCAGCATCGCCCTGGCCGAGTCCAACGCGCTGGACAAGCGCCTGGGCGAGCTGCGCCTGCGCGCCGACGCCGGCGGGCCATGGGCGCGTACGTTCAGCGAGCGCCAGCAGATCAGCAACCGCCACGCCCGCGCCTACGACCAGACGGTCAGCGGGCTGGAGATCGGCCTGGACCGTGGCTGGAGCGCGTCGGGCGGGCGCTGGTACGCCGGCGGCCTGCTCGGCTACACCTATGCCGACCGCACCTATCCCGGCGACGGTGGCGGCAAGGTCAAGGGCCTGCACGTCGGCGGCTACGCCGCCTATGTCGGCGATGGCGGCTACTATCTCGACACCGTGCTGCGGCTGGGCCGCTACGATCAGCAATACAACATTGCCGGCACCGATGGCGGCCGCGTCACCGCCGACTACCGCACAAGCGGCGCCGCATGGTCGCTCGAAGGCGGGCGCCGGTTCGAGCTGCCCAACGACTGGTTCGCCGAACCGCAGGCCGAGGTCATGCTGTGGCGCACGTCAGGCAAGCGCTATCGCGCCAGCAATGGCCTGCGCGTCAAGGTGGACGCCAACACCGCCACGCTGGGCCGCCTGGGCTTGCGCTTCGGCCGCCGCATCGCCCTGGCCGGCGGCAACATCGTGCAGCCCTACGCCAGGCTCGGCTGGACGCAGGAGTTCAAAAGCACGGGCGATGTGCGCACCAATGGCATTGGCCATGCCGGCGCAGGCCGCCACGGCCGCGTGGAACTGGGCGCGGGCGTCGACGCCGCGTTGGGCAAGGGGCACAACCTCTATGCTTCGTACGAGTACGCGGCGGGCGACCGGATCAACATTCCGTGGTCGTTCCACGCCGGCTACCGCTACAGCTTCTGAGCGAGCTCCAATGAAAAACCCCGCCAGGCGAACCTGGCGGGGTTTTTTTTGGGAAGGCCGCGCCGCGGCAAGCCGCGGCGGTTTCGGCCGGGAAGGCGGGACTTAGAAGTCCATGCCGCCCATGCCGCCCATGCCGCCCATGCCGCCGGGCATTGCCGGAGCAGCAGCGGGCTTGTTTTCCATCAGCTCGACCACGGCGGCTTCGGCCGTCAGCAGCAGGCTGGCCACCGAAGCGGCGTTCTGCAGCGCGGTGCGGGTGACCTTGGTCGGGTCCAGCACGCCTTGCTCGACCAGGTCGCCGTACTCGCCGGTCGCGGCGTTGTAGCCGTAGTTGCCCTTGCCGTTGAGCACGGTGTTGACCACCACGCTGGCTTCGTCGCCGGCGTTGGTGACGATGGTGCGCAGGGGCTCTTCGACAGCGCGCAGGATCAGCTTGATGCCGGCGTTCTGGTCAGCCGTGTCGCCCTTCAGGCCAGTGATGGCCTGCTTGGCGCGCAGCAGCGCAACGCCACCGCCAGGAACCACGCCTTCTTCCACCGCGGCACGCGTGGCGTGCAGGGCGTCTTCGACGCGAGCCTTCTTTTCCTTCATTTCGACTTCGGTGGCAGCACCGACGCGAATCACGGCAACGCCGCCGGCCAGCTTGGCCACGCGCTCTTGCAGCTTCTCGCGGTCGTAGTCCGAGGTGGCTTCCTCGATCTGGGCGCGGATCTGCTTGACGCGCGCTTCGATCGACTTGCCGTCGCCGGCGCCGTCGATGATCGTGGTGTTTTCCTTGGCCACTTCGATGCGCTTGGCCTGGCCCAGATCCTGCAGCGTGGCCTTTTCCAGCGACATGCCGGTTTCTTCGGAGATCACCGTGCCGCCCGTCAGGATGGCGATGTCTTCCAGCATGGCCTTGCGACGGTCGCCGAAGCCCGGGGCCTTGACGGCGGTGGTCTTCAGGATGCCGCGGATGTTGTTCACGACCAGGGTGGCCAGCGCTTCGCCTTCGACGTCTTCGGCGATGATCAGCAGCGGACGGCTCGACTTGGCGACTTGCTCCAGCACGGGCAGCAGGTCACGGATGTTGCTGACCTTCTTGTCGTAGATCAGGACATACGGATCGTCCAGCGCGGCGACTTGCTTTTCCGGGCTGTTGATGAAGTAGGGCGACAGGTAGCCGCGGTCGAATTGCATGCCTTCGACGACATCCAGTTCGTTTTCCAGCGACTTGCCGTCTTCGACGGTGATCACGCCTTCCTTGCCGACCTTGTCCATCGCGTCAGCGATGATCTGGCCGATCGAGGCATCGCTGTTGGCCGAGATCGAGCCAACCTGGGCGATTTCCTTGCTGGTGGTGACCGGCTTGGACAGTTTCTTCAGCTCTTCCACGGCGGCGGCCACGGCCTTGTCGATGCCGCGTTTGAGGTCGATCGGGTTGAAGCCGGCGGCGACGTACTTCAGGCCTTCCTGAACGACGGCCTGGGCCAGCACGGTGGCGGTGGTGGTGCCGTCACCGGCGTTGTCGGAGGTCTTGGAGGCAACGTCCTTGACCAGCTGGGCGCCGATGTTCTCGAACTTGTCCTTCAGTTCGATTTCCTTGGCGACGGACACGCCGTCCTTGGTCACCGTCGGGGCGCCGAACGAGCGCTCCAGCACGACGTTGCGACCCTTGGGGCCCAGGGTGGTCTTGACGGCGTTGGCGAGGACGTTCACGCCGCGCACGATGCGCACGCGGGCTTCGTCGGCAAACAGAACTTGCTTGGCAGCCATTGTTAGCTTCCTTAGAGAATTCGGTTACGCAATTACTGGATCACGGCGAGGATTTCGTCCTCGCGGATGACGAGCAGCTCTTCGCCATCGACCTTGACGGTCTGGCCGGCGTACTTGCCGAACAGGACCTTGTCGCCAGCCTTCAGGTCGACCGGCAGGATCTTGCCGTCTTCGGTCTTCTTGCCGGGGCCGACGGCCACGACTTCACCTTGATCCGGCTTTTCGGCGGCGCTGTCGGGAATGACGATGCCCGAGGCAGTCTTGCGCTCGTTGTCCAGGCGTTTGACGATCACGCGATCGTGCAGGGGACGCAGGGCCATGAGGAACTCCTGTTTCTAAAGAAAAGAAGAAAAATGATCGGTATTTGGCGCGGGGAGCCTGTTGTTAGCACTCACTGGCGACGAGTGCTAATTATAGGGATGCTTCCGCAGGGTTCAAGGGGGGAGGCGGTGCTTGTTACATATTGGCGGGTCTTCGCTGCAGGCCGCCACGCCCGGAGACGCCGGAATCCCCCCTCGCAGATACGGCGCCTTGCCGCCGGGGCGGCGAGACCGGGGCGGGCGCATGGCGAGGCCCGGGAATCGGCGGCCGGGTTCAAGCGCGAGGCGGTGCGGCCGTTGCGCCAGGGCGGGCAGGGGGCGGCGTTGCTGGGCTCAGCTCTCGGGATACACGCCGTGCAAGGCGCCACGCGTCCAGTATGGGGTGTACTCGTTGATCATGTCCAAGTGCCTGGCGTAGGGGCCCAGTCCAGAGGTTTTTTCCTGGTGCGAGAAGGATTCGTGGGCTTCAACCAAGGCCAGGAATCGTGGGCCGTTATCGGCGGGCTCGCGATACACGCGAAGCTGCTGAACGCCGGCCCGGTTCGAGAAAGCGCTGCGCAGCGTGCTTACTAGGTCTGCCTCGTGTTGCAGCGTCAAGCCGACGAACCTCAGCAGCAGCAGCCTTGGCGCGCGTTGCGTGATGGCCTGCCGGGGATAGACCTGCTGCGCGGCCATGCGCGACTGGCCGCGCACCCGGTTGAGCACGCGTTTGCTCCATGGGCTGAAGCGCTCGCCGGATACGTCCTGGTAGGGCTTGTCGTCCAGGACCTCGATATTCGACAGGTCATACAAGGCCAGGTAGCGCGGCCAGCCCGCCACGCACACGTATCGCAGGGCGGTCTCGAATCCTGGCAGGCCGGCCCGTTCCGGCAGGTGCTCGGTGTCGTACCAGTCGTTGAATTCCGCTTCCATGCCGGCGGGCGGTTCCATGGAGACAAGCAGCAGGGCTTTGGAGTGGGTCATGATGCGATTGCCTGGATTTGCGTTGCCATGGCCTGGATCGACGAATAGACCGGCCGGCCGAATTCGGTTTCAAGCTGGTGCAGCACGTTGAAGGTGGGCAATTGCGCACAGGCGATGAACATCGCTTCGCAATCGTCGTTCATGGTCTGCCTGGCGATATGCGAGACGGCCTGGGCGCTGATTCTGCCCAGCTCATCCACATCCTTGGCGTACAGGCTGTCGAAGGCGGCGATCTCGATGCCGGCATTTGAAATGAAGCCTTTCAGCTGGGCATTGACGGCATCCGAGTACGGGGTCACCACCGCAACCTTGCGTATGCCGTCCTGGGTCAGCACGGACGTCATGGAGCTGGCTATGGTCGCGACGGGCTTGCCGGTGTTTTCGCGCAGTTGGCGCGCCAGTTCCTGGTCGCCCACGGGGCCCAGCAGGAATCCGGCGGCCGTGCAGCCATATGCCACGACATCGATGTCGCCGGTACCCAGCTTTTCCCTGGCCAGGGCCAGCGCGTTTTCCTTGTAGGCCGGCAAGGCCGCCGCATTCAGCAGGCCTTTGTCTCGTGGGATTTTGACGACTTCAAGGCGGCAGCCGGGCAGCCAGAGCGGCAGTTCCTCTGCCACCCTGGTGTTGTTCTCTGGAATCAAGACGCCGATGCGTATGGCCGTGGGCATGATGAACCTTTGGTAGTGTGACTTGTGCACGCCTGCGCGCCGGGGGCGGCGTGCGGCGGGAAGGCAGGGGGCGCTCTTTTACTGAGCCTCGAAAACCGAAGGCACGTAGCCTCTGCGCCAATACGGGATGTAGAACGTCATCAGGTCCAGATGGTCGGCCGCCGGTCCAAGGGCGCTGGCGGTGACCGGAATCCGCGGGTCGTGCGCGCGGCATTCCACCAGCGCGATATAGTCGCCCTGCAGTGGCCCGGATCCCCTGAAAACCCTGGCCTGAAGCAGATCTTCAGACGAATCCACGATGGCCTGCAGCCCCTCGATGAGCGCTACCTCATGGGCGCCCGGCATCTCGCGAAAACGCATCACCGCCACTTGCAGCGGCCGGCCCCGATCTCCCATCAAGGCGGGGCCGGGGTATATCTGGTCGCCGGAAAACCGGTACTGGCCATGCAGCTTGGTCAGGATGCGCTGCGCCCAGGGCGAGAAGCGGGCGCCCGGAGCGCGCGTGTACTGGGGGTGTTCAAGCGCATCGACCGAGGCAAGGTCGTACAGGGCCACATATTTGGGCCATCCTTTTACCGCGACATACCGCGACGAGCGATCGAAGCCGGGAACCGTCGACAGGCGCGGAAAGTGTTCCGTGTCGTACCACTCGTTGAACTCTTCTTCCAGGTCCCCGGGCGGGGTCATCATGGCAAGCAGCAGGGCCTTCGTCATATGTCATCCTGGTAAGGTGGTGGTCTCAAGGGCTGGCGCCGCGTCACGGTTTCGAGAGCGACTGGACGGCAAGGTAGGCGCCCACGATCGCGGGCCCCAGTGTCGATCCGCCGGGGTAGAAGCCCCGAAACGGCGAGGCCTGGTTGTTGCCGCAGGCATACAGGCCGGATATGGGTTGCCCTGCGGCATTCAGGGCCTGCCCGGACGCGCTGGTCTTCAGGCCCATCGCGGTGCCTATCGTCGCGGGGTGGATCCGCAGGGCGACAAAAGGCGGCGTTTCGATAGGCGCGAGATTGGGGTTGGGCCAGGTCATATTGTGGCCGAACATTCTGTTGTAGGCCGAGGCCCCCTTGTGGAAGTCGGGGTCCTGGCCCGTGCGGGCGCTTTGGTTGTGGCGCTGCACGGCGGCGGCCAGGGCGCCTGGATCGATGCCGATCTTCGGGCCCAGCTTGTCGAGCGTGCTGGCGACGGTGATGTAGCCACGGCGAATCCAGGGGCGCAGCGAGCGGTTCCATGGCCAGGGCCGTATGAGCCCCAATCCGTGCCTGCGGACGAACTCGCGGTCGGTGATGAAGTAGAAGGGTTTTCCATCCGCCCCGCCGTTGGCGAAGATCGCGGTGACGATATCGTGGTAAGAGTTGGCCTCGTTGACAAACCGTTCCCCTTGTTCGTTGACCGCGATCACCCCGGGCCGGCCGCGATCGAGATAGCCGTAGATGACGGGAGTATCGGCGCCGTTCTTTTCGCGGCTGGCCGACGCGGGGGTCCAGAAGCCGACGCTGCTGAGCTCGCGGTCTACCGAGGCGCCCGCATCCAGCGCCGCCTGGATCCCTGCGCCCGTGCAGGCGGGGTTGCACAGGCTGAAGCGATGCGGAGTCGCCGGGCCGTAGCGCCGCAGCATTTCCTGGTTGTGCGCGAACCCGCCAGTGGCAAGCAACACGGCTTTCGACGCCCGGATACGCTTGGGCACGCCGCCGACGACCACGGTCGCGCCGATCACCCGGTCATGGTCGATCGCCAGGCTTTCAAGGTCGGCCTGGGTCAGAATCCTGCAGCCGAGTTTGTCGACACTGTAAAGAAGCCGCGCAGCCAGGGCGTTGCCCGAGCGCAGGTCGGTGCCACGGGCATACCGGATACGGTCCATCCCATACCGCAGCAGCTTGCGCAGCACGCGCATGAGGGCCCGGGGCGATGAGAACGGGCGCAGAAAGTCATGGACCTCTTCGGGGCCGAGCATCAGCCCGCCCAGGACCATCAAGCGGTGCAAGGGGGGATGCAGCAAGGAAAAATTGCGTCCCAGCTTCTTGCCGTCGAAGGGTTGCGGAAACAGCGAGCGTCCGCGTGTCGCGCCGCCCGGCAGGCTTGACCGATAGTCCGGCCAACTCGACAGGTCGAACTTCACCTCCGTATTTTCATTCAGGAAGTCGATGACCTTGCCTCCCGTGGCAAGGTAGGTGTCTATCACTTCCTCCTGGTAGAAATCGCCCAGCAGCGCCTTCAGGTATGTCCTGGCCGCCTCGAGCGTATCGCCCGCGGCCAGCCCGGCCTTGGTGCCAGGCACCCAGATGCCGCCGCCCGAGGTCGCGGTGGTGCCGCCCACATAGGCGAGTTTTTCGCAGATCAGTACGCGCAGACCTGCCTGCGCGGCAAACAGTGCGGCGGACAGGCCGCCGGCCCCGCTGCCTATCACCAGGACGTCGGTCTCGTCGTCCCAGCGTTCTGGACTGGCTTCAGATACTACGGGGCTCATCGCCGCACTCCTGGCAGGAATCTCTTGGTGTTTTGCTGCATGCATGCCGTGCCCAGGGACCCTATTGCTGCCTGGCGCCCAATTCATCGACCGTCGCCATCCATTTGGCTTCTTCCGCCGCCAGGAACTGGCTCAGTTCTTCGGGCGAGGAGCCCCGCTGTTCCACGCCTTGCGCCGTCAGCTTGGCTATGAGGTCGGGATTCTGCAGCGCGGCCCTGGTGCTTTCGTTCAAGCGCTTGACGATGTCTGGCGGAACGTTTGCCGGGGCCAGCAGTGCGTACCACACCGTGCTGGTGAAGCCGGGCAGGCCCGCCTCGATGGCGGTGGGCAGGTCGGGCAGCAGTGCGCTGCGTTTCGCGCTGGTGACGGCCAGGGCCCGGATCTTCTGCGACTGTATCTGCGGCACCATGGGGCCGATGCCGCTCATCATGAACTGCACATCGCCGCTCATCAGCGCAACCGCCGCGGGCGCCGCGCCCTTGTATGGAATCCGCTGCAAATTCAAGCCGGCGGATTTCAGCATGAGCGCGGTCTGCAGATAGGTGATGCTGGCCGTGGTCGCGTAGTTGAGCTGGCCGTCGCGCGCCTTGGCGTAGTCGATGAATTCCTTCAGCGTCCTGGCCGGCAGGTCGGTTGGAATGGCGACGACGTTGGGCACTTCGCCGATCGTCGAAATGGGCGTGAAGTCGTCGCGAACCTTGAATTTCGCGTCCTTGAACAGGCTGGGATTGATGGCGTGCGCGGAAGAGGCCAGATAAATGGTGTAGCCGTCGGGCTTTGCGTTCCGGACGGCCTGGGAGGCCAGCAGGCTGTCGGCGCCGGGGCGGTTTTCGACCACTATCGGCACCCCCAGCTCGGCGGCAAGCTGCTGGGCGAAGGCGCGCGCCATGACATCGGTGGGGCCGCCGGCTGCAAACCCGGCTATCAGGGTGACCGGCTTGGATGGGTAATCGGACGCCATGGACAGCATGGGCATCAGTGCGGCCAGGCCGGCAAGCATTAATTTGATCATTTTGTCTCCCTTAATAAGTTATTTGAATCTGCATAATCAATAATCAGAATGAATGCTGCATGAATATCGGTGCCGCCCGGCGCCGTGTTTATGAACGGCATGGTATGAATACTCATTCAATATTGGGCGGATAAAGGGCCAGCCCGGATGGCGGCCGCCGGACCGCCGGGATGTGTTCAGTGCGGGAAGATGCGTGTTATTGCCGGGCGCCGATTCCGCGTGCGGCATGCGGCATTTCGGAGCCGGTCGCCGAGGGCGCGCCGGGCCACAGCGTGCTGTCGCCCACGCTGCTTGCCGCCAGGGCGCGCGCCTTGCCGGAGTCCACAAGAGGGCCCGCATGGCCCGCGGTTGCGGCTGTGCCGCGCAGCGGCGTCGGCGCGGCAACCGTCGCGGCAAGCCCGGCGGCAATTCCCCTTGTCATTTTGTCTCCTTCATTATTGAAGTGAATCGACCTGATTGCGAATCTGAATAATGCGAAGCACGCGCTTCACAATATGCATATAGGCAAGGAAGGCGGCCACTTCAAACTGCAGATCAATATGAATGAATGTCCATTTAATCTACAGAACTTGCAAGCACAAGTCAACGCGCCGTGGCTGGGAATTTTATTTTTCCGCGGGTTTTGCGGTAGACGGTATTAATCGTTCCGCAACAGGCAATACCGTGGCCAGGCCGCGCGACAGGATCTGGATCAGAGGGTCCGTTTCGGCGCTGCGCGCGTAGGCGAAATGCATGGTGGTGCGGTGCACGCTGATCGGAACGATGAAAAACGCGCCGCGCGCCTGCTCGGCCTCGGCGAATTCGCGGCGGGTGAACCCCAGCCCGACTCCCTGCGACACCATGGCGCGCAGCAATCGTTCGGTGTTGACTTCAAGCGCGGGACGAATGGTGATGTTGTGGGACCGAAACAGTTGAGCAGTGATCTCGGAGTGCGCGCTGCCCGTCGTGGTCATGACCCACGGCAGCTTGGCGAGTTCCGGCCAGGTTGCCGTGGCGACACGTTCGCGCCAGCTTTGGGGGGCCACCACCACCAGTTCGCGCTGTCCGATTTCGTACTCGCGCAGGTTGGCTTCATTCGTGCATGAAACGTAAAAGCCCGCGTTGATTTCCCCGGTGAGGATTCCCTGGCGGATCGAGGACGAGTTGCGGGATTCGATGCTGAGTTCGATCAGCGGGTAGTGTTCATGAAACCACTTGATCAGCGATGGCAGGGCCGCGTGCACCGAGGGGTCTTCGATGGTGCCGATTGCAATCCTGCCCGAAGCGCTGCCGCGCAGTTCGCTGGCAGTGCTGAGCAGTTCCAGCGACGAGGCTAGCAGCCGCGCGGCCTGTTCCGATAGCTGCAACCCCGCCGCGGTGGGAACAACCCCTTGCGGCGTGCGCGTGAACAGCGGAAGGCCGAACTGCTGTTCAAGTGAGCGCAGGTGGTGGCTGGCCGCCGGCTGGCTGATGCGCAGGCGTTCGGCGGCGCGTGTCAGATGACCTTCCTGCACCACAGCGACCAGCGTTCTCAGGTGCGTGAGGTTCAGCACGCCGGACGCGCGAGATTCGGCGGGAGAATCGTGGTCATTCGAGTTCACTATTGGACGCCCCTCATCTTGGTGAATAGTATTCGGCATCACTCTAGCAGAGGCAAGGACGGGCGGACCAGGTGGAAACCACAGCAATGAAAGACGTTACCCCGGCGCGTGCCGACTACCCATGGGATGGTGAGCGGGACGTCATCGTCATCGGCAGTGGATGCGCCGGTCTGAGCGCGGCGCTGCTGGCCGCAAAGAAATCGTTGGACGTGGTGCTGTGCGAGAAATCATCGCAAGTCGGCGGCACCACCGCCAGCGCAGGCGGCGTGATGTGGATTCCGAACTCCCGCGAGGCTCGCGCCGCCGGGGTCGATGATTCATCGGAGCAGGTGCGCGTGTATCTGCGCGCGCTGATGGGAGCGTATTACCGCGCAGACCTGGTCGATCCGTACTTGAAGTCGGCCCCGCTTGCCGCCCAGGCGATTCAGGAGGATACCCAGGTACGGCTGAAGCTGATGCCGGCCATGTCGGATTACCATGCGTCGCTGCCCGGTGGAAAGGCGGGAGGGCGTTCGCTCGAGCCCGAACGCTTCGATGGCCGGCGGCTTGGCGCCGACTTCGAGCTCGTGCGCGCCCCGATCAAGCGCCTGATGCTGCTGGGCGGCCTGTACATCGACAAGCGCCGCATCGACGAGTTTCTCAATCCATTTGGCTCGTTCAGGAATTTCATTGGCGTCATAAGAACGCTGGCTCGCTATGCGATCGACCGCACCAGGTTTTCCCGGGGCACCGATATCGGGGCCGGCAACGCGTTCGTTGCGAGTGCGCTGCTCAGCTTGCGTGAGCGTGGCGTGCCGATATGGCTCAATTCCCCCATGGTGTCGCTGGTGCGCAACCCGCAAGGCGGCGTCGCCGGCGTGGCAATATGCCGCGACGGCAAGTTGCAGCGGATACGGGCGCGCAAGGGCGTCATCCTGGCCGCCGGCGGTTTTCCACGCAATGCGGCCCTGCTTGAAGAGCTGGCGGGCGGTTTTCCGCACGACCAGAGCGTGGGATATGAAGGCAATGTCGGCGATACGCTGCAGGCCGCCCGCCAGGCCGGCGCGGCCATCGACGCCGACCTGGCGTCGCCGTGCTGGTGGACGCCCACGTCCAGGAACAAGGAGGCCGACGGCAGTATGTCGACGGTGCTGTACGGGTATCTCGACCGCAGTCGTCCGGGCATGATCGCCGTGAACGCGGCAGGCAAGCGGTTCGTCAACGATTCGGACTCGTACCACGACATTGTGTACGCGATGTTCAAGGACGGTGTCACGCCGGACAGCCGCTTTTATCTGATTTGCGACCGCCGGTTCGTATGGAAACGGGGCCTTGGCAACTTGATCAAGCCGTATTGCCTGTCTCTGGGACGTTACGTGCGTAGCGGCTACATCAGCACCGGGCGCAGCATACGCGAACTCGCGGCCGCGATCGGGATCGATCCCGATGCGCTGGAAGTAACGGTCACGCGGCACAACGGCTTCTGTGAAACCGGCGTAGACCTGGATTTCGGCAAGGGGGGGAATCCGTACAACCGGATGTTCGGCGATCCGCGGGTCAAGCCGAATCCCAATCTGCTGGCGATCCGCCATGCTCCTTTCTTTGCCCTGCGCATCTACCCGGGCACACTGGGCACGATACTGGGGCTGAAGGCGACGGCCGATGCGCAGGTGGTGGGTCAGGACGGCGAGGCGATTCCGGGCTTGTACGCATGCGGAAACGATATGTCGTCGGTGTTTCGCGGGTTTTATCCGGGGGCAGGCGCCACGCTGGGTCCGGGCCTGGTATTCGCGTATCGCGCCATCGAGCACCTGGCGCGGTCCTCAGGCGGATCGGCCGCGCAATCCGCTTGACAGCACGAGATGGTCTCATTTAAAACTATTCACATACATAAAATAAAATTCACACATGTGAATAAATAGCGGGCCCGGCATCGGGACCTGCCCACCACCAGGAGACCATCGTGAGCTTCTTTGGCCGTCTAGGTGTGAAGATTCAATAGGTTGTATGCATGGTTCATCCGAACCGGATTTGAGAAACTGGAAATCGCCACCCCCCCAGTTCACTCAAGGAGCCCGGCCGGATGAACACCCATAAGCATGCCCGATTGACCTTCCTACGTCGACTCGAAATGGTCCAGCAATTGATCGCCCATCAAGTTTGTGTGCCTGAAGCGGCCCGCGCCTATGGGGTCACCGCGCCGACTGTGCGCAAATGGCTGGGCCGCTTCCTGGCTCAGGGCCAGGCGGGCTTGGCCGATGCGTCCTCGCGCCCGACGGTCTCGCCCCGAGCGATTGCGCCGGCCAAGGCGCTGGCTATCGTGGAGCTGCGCCGCAAGCGGCTGACCCAAGCGCGCATCGCCCAGGCGCTGGGCGTGTCAGCCAGCACCGTCAGCCGCGTCCTGGCCCGCGCCGGTCTGTCGCACCTGGCCGACCTGGAGCCGGCCGAGCCGGTGGTGCGCTACGAGCATCAGGCCCCCGGCGATCTGCTGCACATCGACATCAAGAAGCTGGGACGTATCCAGCGCCCTGGCCACCGGGTCACGGGCAACCGACGCGATACCGTTGAGGGGGCCGGCTGGGACTTCGTCTTCGTGGCCATCGATGACCACGCCCGCGTGGCCTTCACCGACATCCACCCCGACGAGCGCTTCCCCAGCGCCGTCCAGTTCCTCAAGGACGCAGTGGCCTACTACCAGCGCCTGGGCGTGACCATCCAGCGCTTGCTCACCGACAATGGCTCGGCCTTTCGCAGCCGCGCCTTCGCCGCGCTGTGCCATGAGCTGGGCATCAAGCACCGCTTTACCCGACCTTACCGCCCACAGACCAATGGCAAGGCCGAACGCTTCATCCAGTCGGCCTTGCGTGAGTGGGCTTACGCTCACACCTACCAGAACTCCCAACACCGAGCCGATGCCATGAAATCCTGGCTACACCACTACAACTGGCATCGACCCCACCAAGGCATCGGGCGCGCTGTACCCATCTCCAGACTCAACCTGGACGAATACAACCTATTGACAGTTCATACCTAGCCCTGCGGCCCGGCGCGTGCGTCATGGGCGCGCCGGGGCGTGTCTGATAGAGTCTGCGCTATTGGCGCCGCGCCGCCGCGCGCGCGAATCTTGACAGGAGCCCGCATGAAAGAAACCCTGAACGAAATCTCCACCCTGATGCCGCAGCTCGTCGACCTGGGAATCAACCTGGGCGTGGCATTGCTGATCCTCATCCTGGGCTGGTGGGCCTCGTCGCTCCTGGGCGGCTGGGTGCGCCGCGCCGCGCAGCGCTCGCCGCGCATCGATCCCACCATCGTGCCGATGTTCCAGAGCACGGTGATCTGGACGGTGCGCATTTTCACGCTGATCGCGGTGTTGGCCCGTTTCGGCGTGCAGACCGCCAGCCTGATCGCGGTGCTGGGCGCCGCCGGCCTGGCCGTGGGCCTGGCCCTGCAGGGCACGCTGCAGAACATCGCGGCGGGCATCATGTTGCTGATCCTGCGCCCGATCCGCGCCGGCGAGTACGTGGCCCTGAGTTCGGGTTCGGACGGCACCGTGGAGGAGGTGGGGCTGTTCCTGACGCGCCTGGTCCAGGTCGATGGCATCCACATCACCCTGCCCAACAGCACGGTCTGGAACGCCACCATCATCAATTACAGCCGCAACGCCAACCGGCGCCTGGATATCCCGGTGACGGTGCATTATGGCGACGACCTGGGCGAGGCCATCGCCAGGCTGGAGGCGCTGGTGCGCGGCCACGAGATGGTGCTGCAGGATCCCGCGCCCATCGTCAAGGCCAGCGAATACCGCGACAACGGCACGGTGGTCAATGTGCGCCTCTGGACCCAGGCGGCGCAATACTGGGACCTGCGCTGGGACCTGTTCCACCAGATCCGGCGCGCCCTGGGCGAGGCGGGGTTCCGCGCGCCCATCCCGGTGCGCGAGATCCAGGGCGGCGGCAAGGACGCGGCCGCCTGAGGCCCGCGGCCCGCTACGCCTTGGGCGCCAGGCGGGCCAGTTCGGCGCCGATCCAGCCGGCGATCTCGCGCTGGCGTTGCGCCGGCATGCGGTCGATGATGGCGGTGACGCTGACGGCCAGCACCGGCGCGCCCTGCGCGTCGAGCAGCGCGCACCCCACGCCCAGCGCGCCGCGCACCGCGTGGTTGCCCACCACCGAGTAGCCGCGCGCGCGCGTGTTTTCGATCAGGCGGTGCATCTCCTGCGGTGTCATGCCGCCATATTCGTCCAGCCGGCCCGAGTTGCGCTGGACGATGGCGTGCGCCACCTCGTCGGGCAGGGCGGCCAGCAGCGCCATGCTGCCCGAGCCCACGCCCAGCGGCTGGCGCTTGCCGGCGTAAGTGGCCAGGATCTGCACGGGGTAGCTGCCGATTTCCCGGTGCAGGCTGACCGAGTCGTCGCCGTCCCGTACGACCAGGAACACCGCGTCGCCGGTGCGGTCGGCCAGCCGGCGCAGCACCGGCAGCATCTGGCGCACGCGCGGGTCGGGTGCCGCCAGGTCGGCGTCGGCCGCCAGCTGGGTGCGGTATTTCTTGGTGCCCTGCAGCGGAACCACCAGCCCGGCGTCCAGCAAGGCGGCCAGCAGGCGGTAGATGGTGGGGCGCTGGATGCCGGTCTGGCGCGCGATGTCGGTGACGCTCAGGCCGCGCGGGCCCTGGTCGCGCAGGGCGGCCAGTACCATCAGGCCGCGCCGCAGGGTGCGCGGGCCGGCACCGGAATCAGTCTCTTGCATGGTGCTTGGATATCGGATCGGGTATGCAGGGGCGGAACCAGGGAAAACCATCGTCTGCACAGTGGGCTCTACCTTGCCCTGGCGCTCGTGTATAGCGCAAAATCAGCGGCTAAACAATTCTTATACGTCCATTACATGGACATTTTTCAGGAGACCTTCCGATGACCAAAAGTCAGCTGCCTCGTCTCGGGCGTTTTGCCGTGCGCCTGTTTGCCGGCATCCTGGGCGCCGCCGCCATCGGCGCGACGGCCCATACCGCCTATCCCGACAAGCCGGTGCGCATCGTGGTCGGCTTTTCCGCCGGCGGCACCACCGACGTGATCGCACGCATCATGGCCAAGGAACTGACCGAGGCGCTGGGCCAGTCGTTCGTGGTGGAGAACAAGCCGGGCGGCGGCAGCAACATCGCCACCGACTACGTGGCGCGCGCCACGCCGGATGGCTACACCTTGCTGTTCGTGGCGGTGACCAGCGCCATCAACCAGACGCTCTACAAGAACGTCAACTTCGACCTGACCAAGGATTTCGCGCCGGTCGCGCTGGGCGCCAAGGTGCCCAATATCCTGGTGCTCAACCCCTCGGTGCCGGTCAAGTCGGTGCAGGAGCTGGTGGCCTATGCCAAGGCCAACCCGGGCAAGCTGGCTTTCGCCTCGTCGGGCAGCGGCACCTCGATCCACATGGCCGGCGAGCTGTTCAAGCAGCGCGCCGGTATCGACGTGCTGCACGTGCCGTACAAGGGCAGCGCCCCGGCGGTCACCGACCTGATCGGCGGCCAGGTGCAGTTCATGTTCGACAACATGCCGTCGTCGTGGCCGCACGTGCAGGCCGGCAAGCTGCGCGCGCTGGCGGTGACCACCACCGAGCGCTCGGCCAGCGCGCCCGACCTGCCGACCATGAAGGAATCGGGTTTCGAGAACTTCGACGTGTCGTCGTGGTTCGGCCTGATCGCCCCGGCCGGCACTCCGCCCGAAGTCGTGAACACGCTGAACGCGGCCATGGTCAAGGCGCTGGACAAGCCGGAGGTCCTGCAGTCGTACGAGAAGCTGGGCGCGGTGGCGCAGAAGACCACGCCGGCCGAGTTCGGCGCCTTCATCAAGTCCGAAGTGGAAGGCTGGGCCCCGGTGGTCAAGGCCTCGGGCGCCACGGTGGACTGACGGCCGGTCCGTCTCGAGCGTGAAGAAGACGCCCGCGAGGGCGTCTTTGCTTTTGGAGCCGTGCGGATGCCTGCCCCAGCGGGGGCAGATACCGCCTTGGCCGTCAAGCGTCGATGGCGTACAGCAGTGTGCCTGTCCCGGCGGGGACAGGCACACTGGCCGCCGGAGTGGCTTCCCCCACGGGGACAGGCACCCCGCCGGCGCGCCGGGAAGGGGGTTATTTCGGGCGGTTCGGGGCGATCATGGCGGTGCACACGCCGCGCAGCATGTCCACTTCGTCGCGGCTGAGCGCGCTGCGCGTGAGCAGGTGCTTCATGCGCGGCATCAGTTTCTTGGGATGCGCGGGGTCGAGAAAGCCCACGGCGACCAGCGCCTGCTCCCAGTGCGCCAGCAGCGCCTGGACGGCCGCGCCGTCGGCCGGGGCGGCGCCCGGGTTGGCCTGCTGGGCCGACGAGGCCGGCAGCAGCGACTGGCCGGTGCCGGCCAGCAGGGCGTAGCGCAGCTCCCAGGCGGCCAGTTGCAGGGCCTGGGCGACGTTCAGCGAGCTGTATTGCGGGTTGGCCGGGATATGGCAAATACGGTGACAGAGCTCGATCTGGGCATTGGTCAGCCCGGCGCGCTCGGTGCCCAGGACGATCGCCACCACGCCCGCCTCGGTGTCGTCCAGGTGGCGCCGGGCCAGGCCGGCCGCTTCGCGGATGTCGCAGGGGGGCGGGCCCAGGTCGCGCACCCGCGCGGTCAGGGCGAAGGCCAGGGTGACCGGGGCCAGCGCTTCTTCCAGCGTGTCGTGGACGGCGGCGCGCTCCAGCACGTCGAGCGCCCCGCTGGCCAGCGCCACGGCCTCCGGCTGGGCGGTCATGTCGGGAAAACGGGGGGCGACCAGGACCAATTCGCCAAAGCCCATGGTCTTGATCGCGCGGGCCGCCGAACCCACGTTGCCAGGGTGGCTGGGCTGGGTCATGATGAACCGAACGCGTGAAAATGCTTGAGTCATTTAAAATGCCATGTTTGGCTTAGCGCCTTCCTGGTTTCCGATTGTATTGGCCGCGTGTTTTTCCGGCTTGCAAGGCGGCCGCCCTCACTGCGTTTGTACGGAATTCTATGCATCCGATGCTCAATACCGCCATCAAGGCGGCCCGGCGTGCCGGCACCATCATCAACCGCGCCAGTCTCGACCTGGAGCGCCTTACCGTGGCCCGCAAGGGGCCGCGCGATTATGTCACGGAAGTCGACCGCGCCTCCGAGGAGGCGATCGTCGAAGTCCTGCGCACGGCCTATCCCGACCATGCGGTGCTGGGCGAGGAGTTCGGCCTGCAGGGGCCCGAGCAGGCCGAGTTCCAGTGGATCATCGATCCGCTGGACGGCACCACCAACTATATCCATGGCCTGCCCAATTACGCGGTCTCGATCGCCTTGCTGCATCGCCGCCAGGTGACGCAGGCGGTGGTCTACGATCCGTCGCGCAACGAGCTGTTCACGGCCAGCCGCGGCAGCGGCACGTTCCTGAACGATCGCCGGGTGCGCGTGTCGGGCCGCATCCGCTACCATGATGCGCTGCTGGGCGCGCACTGGCCGCACTCGACCGACCCCGACCAGGGCTCGGGCCGTTTCCGCGCCATGGCCGAGGGCAGCGCCAGCGTGCGCCGGCTGGGATCGACCGTGCTGGACCTGGCCTACGTGGCCTGCGGCCGCCTCGACGGCTTTTGCGGCGTGGGCCTCAAGCCCTGGGACGTGGCCGCCGGCAGCCTGCTGGTGCTGGAAGCCGGCGGCCTGCTTGCCGACTTCGACGGCGAGCAGGGCTGGCTGGACACCGGCAACGTGCTGGCGGGCACGCCCAAGGTCTTCACCCACATGCTCACCGCGCTGCAGCCCCGTACGGCTTGATGCGCCATACGCCGGCTGATCGGCCGGCAGGCCGCGCCCACGCTGGATGCGCGGCCGCGCGCCGTCACCGGCGTGTCATGGCATTTCCATGTACGATTACCGGTTCCAAAACTTCCGGAGCTCCTGATGGAGTGGCTGCAGGACCCCGCCGCGTGGGTCGGCCTGCTTACCTTGGTCGTCCTCGAAATCGTACTGGGGATCGACAACCTTATCTTCATAGCCATCCTGGCGGACAAGCTGCCCCCCGCGCAGCGCGACCGCGCGCGCATCGTCGGGCTGAGCCTGGCGCTGCTCATGCGCCTGGGCCTGCTGTCAGTGATGTCCTGGCTGGTCACGCTGACCACGCCGTGGTTCTCCGTGGGACCGATGTCGTTTTCCGGCAGAGACCTGATTCTCATGCTGGGCGGCCTGTTCCTACTCTTCAAGGGCACCATGGAGCTGCACGAACGCATCGAAGGCGGCCAGAGCCTGGACACAGGCGGCCCGCGCGTCTATGCCAGCTTCTGGGTCATCGTGACCCAGATCGTGGTGCTGGACGCGGTGTTCTCGCTGGATTCGGTCATCACCGCGGTGGGCATGGTGGACCACCTGGCCATCATGATGATCGCCGTCATCATCGCCATCGGCATCATGCTGCTGGCGTCCAAGCCGTTGACGCGCTTCGTCAACGCGCACCCCACGGTGGTGGTGCTGTGCCTGGGCTTTTTGCTGATGATCGGCTTTTCGCTGCTGGCCGAGAGCTTCGGCTTCAAGGTGCCCAAGGGCTACCTGTATGCCGCCATCGGCTTTTCCGTGGCTATCGAGGCGCTCAACCAGGTGGCGCGCCGCAACCTGCTCAAGCTGGACGCGCGCCGTCCGATGCGCGAGCGCACCGCCACGGCGGTGCTGCGCATGCTGGGCAAGCGCCCGCCCGCCAGCGACGAATCCGACCTGCCCAGCGCCATGCCCGCCGTGCCGGCGTTCGGCGTGGAAGAGCGCAACATGGTCAGCGGCGTGTTGACGCTGGCCGAGCGTTCCATCCGGTCCATCATGACGCCGCGCACCGATGTGTCGTGGGTCAATATCGATGATGACGCCGCCACCATCCGCCAGCAGCTGACCGCCGCGCCGCACAGTTTCTTCCCGGTGTGCCGGGGCTCGCTGGACGAAGTGGTGGGCATCGGCCGTGCCAAGGACCTGGTGGCCGACCTGATCACGGAAGGGCGGGTGCGCCGCAATCGCCTGCGCGACCCCATCATCGTGCACGAGTCGATCGGCATCCTGCGCCTGATGGACACCCTCAAGCGTTCGCGCGGCCAGCTGGTGCTGGTGGCCGACGAGTTCGGCGCCATCGAAGGGCTGGTAACGCCCATCGACGTATTCGAGGCCATCGCCGGCGAGTTCCCCGACGAGGACGAACTGCCCGACATCGTCGCCGAGAGCGAAAACGTCTGGAAGGTCGACGGCGCCGCCGACCTGCATCACCTGGAGCAGGTGCTGGAGATCGAGGGGCTGATCGACGAGTCCGAGGACTACTCCACCCTGGCAGGCTACCTGCTGGCCCGTTTCGGCCATCTGCCCAAGCCCGGCGACACCTGCGAATTCGAAGGATCCCATCATCGGCGCGTGCGCTTCGAAGTGCTGCAGATGGATGGGCGGCGCGTGGCGCTGGTGCGGGTCGAGCGCCTGCCCTACGACACCGTCGACGAAAGCGAGGCGGCCGACGCCGATTAACCGTTCTTACCCGGATACTGTTTAGTGACTGATAGCACGCTCCACCTGCTCAAGGCATTCTTTCTCGGCATCGTCGAAGGCCTGACCGAGTTCATCCCGGTGTCCAGCACCGGGCACCTGATCGTCATCGGCGACTGGATCAACTTCGCGTCCAGCTCGGGCAAGGTGTTCGAGGTGGTCATCCAGTTCGGCTCCATTCTGGCCGTGATGTGGATATTCCGGGCCCGCCTGTGGCAGTTGATCCGCGGCACCCTGACCGGGGTGCGCCAGGAGGTCAATTTCACGCGCAACCTGCTGCTGGCGTTCCTGCCGGCGGCGGTCATCGGCGCCATCTTCATCAAGTCCATCAAGCAGGTCTTCTACCACCCGGGCGTGGTAGCGGTGACGCTGGTGGTGGGCGGGTTCATCATGCTGTGGGTCGAGCGGCGCGCGCCGCACACGCCGGGCGACGCGCCCGGCGCGGCCGACGATACCGCCTCGGACGAGCGCGCCAGCGCCCATACGCTGGAGCAGATCAGCGCCAAGCAGGCGCTGGGCGTGGGCGTGGCGCAGTGCGTGGCCATGATCCCGGGCGTTTCGCGCTCGGGCGCGACCATCATCGGCGGCATGATCGCCGGGATCCAGCGCAAGACCGCCACCGAGTTCTCGTTCTTCCTGGCCATGCCGACCATGCTGGGCGCGGCGGTCTACGACCTGTACCGCAATATCGGCCTGCTCAGCCAGCACGACATGTCGGCCATCGCCGTGGGTTTCGTGGCGGCCTTTCTCAGTGCGCTGGTGGTCGTGCGCGCGGTGCTGCGCTTCGTGGCCAACCATACCTACCGCGTGTTCGCGTGGTACCGCATCGCCCTGGGCCTGGTGGTGGCCGCCTGGATCTACGCCAAATGAAAAGAGCCTGTCCCGACGGGGACAGGCTCTTTTTCCCGGCGCGGACAGATGCCGTCCTGGCCGTCAAGCGTTCATGGCGCATGACGGGGTGCCTGTCCCCGCGGGGACAGGCACCCGCACGGGCAGACGCCATCTTGCAGGCGCCAGTCCCCATGCGGGGACTGGCACCAGGATTCCTGCGAGGACAGGGGCCTCATGACGGGGCCTTCAATCTTCGTCTTCGACCAGGTCGAAGCACTGCAGGCCATCGCGGTCGATGACCAGCCAGCCGCCGCGCGGCGGATCGGCGTGGTCGCAGTCCCAGTCCGGCAGCACCCAGCGTTCGCGCTTGCGGCCGTCGACCGACAGCACATGGCGCGCCGGCCGGTGGGTGTGGCCATGCACCAGCACATCGACGTCGGCCTCGCGCAGGGCGGCCTCGACGGCCGCCGGATTGACGTCCATGATTTCCATCGACTTGGCCTGGTTGGCCGCCTGGCTTTCGCCGCGGGCCTGCTCGGCCATGGCCAGCCGCTCGGGGATGCTCTTGGCCAGGAACTGCGCCTGCCATTGCGGGTTGCGCACCATGGCGCGGAACTGCTGGTAGGCGCTGTCGTCGGTACAGTACTCGTCGCCGTGCGTGAGCAGGATGCGGCCGTAGTCGGTTTCGAGCAGCACCGGCTCGGGCAGCAGATGCGCGCCGAGCGCGTCGGCCAGCTCCTGGCCGATCAGGAAGTCGCGGTTGCCGCGGCCCAGGTAAACCGGAATGCGCCCGGCGGCCGCGCGGATGCCATGCAGCACCGCCGCCAGCCAGGGCGGCGCGGCCCGGATGACGTCGTCCCCGATCCAGGCGTCAAAGATGTCGCCCGGAAGAAGCAGGGCCGACGCCTCGTCGGCGGCGGCCTGCAGCAGTCCCAGGAATGCTTCGGCGGTGGCCGGCGTGGCCGGCCCCAGGTGCAGGTCGGAAGCCAGCCACAACGGCCCCTGCAGCGCCAGCTTATTCAAGGACTTCGGCCTTTTCGATGATCACGTCCTCGGCCGGCACGTTCTGGTGGAATCCACGGTTGCCGGTCTTGACGTTCTTGATCTTGTCGACCACCTCGGTGCCCTCGGTGACCACGCCGAACACGGCGTAGCCCCAGCCGTTGGGCGTGGGCGCGGTGAAGTTGAGGAAGTCGTTGTCGGACACGTTGATGAAGAACTGCGCGGTGGCCGAGTGCGGATCGCTGGTGCGGGCCATGGCGAGCGTGTATTTGTCGTTCTTCAGGCCGTTGTTGGCCTCGTTCTCGATGGGCGCCTTGGTGGGCTTTTGCTTCATGCCGGGCTCGAAGCCGCCGCCCTGGATCATGAAGCCGTCGATGACGCGGTGGAACACCGTGCCGTCATAGAAGCCGTCCTTGGTATAGGCGACGAAGTTTTCCACGCTCTTGGGCGCCTTTTCGGCATTCAGGGTGATGATGATGTCGCCCTGGTTGGTGTGCAGCTTGACGCGGGGATTCGTGCTCATGGATGAGGTGCCTTTTGAAGTGGGGGTGGAGTTGGCGGGCTGGGCGCCCGCGCCTGCGGGCAGCATGGCTGCCAGCGCGATCGTGCACGCCGTCAGGCGCAGCATCTTAAGCGGAAAATGGCGGGACATCATTTAGGCTGTTTATCCTTCAACAGGGATTCGATTTCCTCGACGCGAGCCTTCATGCCCGGGACGCCGCGAGCCTCCTCCTGGCGGTAGGTGCGCAGGGCCATCATCAGCTGGATGTCGCCGAGGTTGGCGCGCGCGGCGGCGTAGTCGGGATTCGCGCGCAGGGCCATCTGTAGACTGTCCTGGGCGCGTTCGAGTTCACCGCGCGAGGCATAGAGGGCCGCCAGGTTGTTCCAGGGTTCGGGCAGCTCCGGGAATTGGGTCGTCATGTCACTGTATACCGCAATGGCCTCGTCGGCGCGACCCAGCGCGGCCAGCGCGCGGGCGTGCTGGAACATCAGCTGCACGTCGGCGCCGCGCTGGCCCTTGATGGCGGCCTCGCGCCGCTCGATCAGGCTGAGGGCCTCTTCGTTGGCGCCGCGGTTGAGCAGCTCCTCGATGCGGTCGGTGATCTGCGAGGGCGTGGGGTCCAGGCGCGTGTCCACGCCGGGCTTGGCGGCCTCCAGCAGGTTGGCCAGCCCCTGCCAGCCGCCTTCGGGCGGGTAGGGGTCCAGCTTGGTCTGGTTGGCGTAGCGGTTCTTGGCCGAGCCGCCGGCCATCGATTGCGCCAGCACGGGGGCGCTGGCCGATACGGCGATGGCCAGGGTCAGGAGGGCAGTGCAAAGGCGCGGCTTGGTGGTCACGATGGCATCCGTAGTAAGGCCCGGGGAACCGCGCGCTGCGCGTGCAGTCAGGCCGCTTGCTATACTTGACGATCGCCATTTTAGCCCTGGTTGCGTTTCAGGCTCGAGCGCGGCCGTGCAGGCTGTCCGGGCCGGCGCCACGTGCCTGCCGGCGGGCCCGCCGCGGCGCCCCGGGGCAGCCTGGGCGCGGCGGCGGTGCTGCCTTGCCCGCGCAACCTTTCCAACAATTCCAGAGCGCCATGCTGCACATCTACAACACGTTGTCGCGTACCAAAGAACCGTTCAAGCCGGCCCATGCTGGCCAGGTGCGCATGTACGTGTGTGGCATGACCGTCTACGACTATTGCCACCTCGGGCACGCCCGCATGCTGGTGGCCTTCGACGTGGTGCAGCGCTGGCTGCGCGCCAGCGGGCTGGCGGTCGACTACGTGCGCAACATCACCGACATCGACGACAAGATCATCCGCCGCGCGGTCGAGACCGGCCGGCGCATCGGCGAGGTCACCGAATACTACATCGCCGCCATGCACGCGGACGAACGCGCCCTGGGCGTGCAGCCGCCCGACCGCGAGCCGCGCGCCACGCAGTACGTGGGCGAGATGCTGGACATCATCGGCCGCCTGGAGAGCAAGGGCCTGGCCTACCGGGCCGAGGACGGCGATGTCAATTACGCGGTGCGCGGGTTCGCCGACTACGGCAAGCTGTCGGGCAAGTCGCTCGACGACCTGCGCGCCGGCGAGCGCGTCGCGGTGGGTTCGGCCAAGCGGGATCCGCTGGATTTCGTGCTGTGGAAGTCGGCCAAGCCGCAGGAGCCGGACGACACCAAATGGGAGTCGCCCTATGGGCTGGGCCGCCCGGGCTGGCATATCGAATGCTCGGCCATGAGCAAGACCCTGCTCGGCCTGCCGCTGGATATCCACGGCGGCGGCCCGGACCTGAAGTTTCCCCACCACGAGAACGAGATCGCCCAGACCGAAGGGGCGTTCGGCGGCGCGCTGGCCAATGTCTGGATGCATTGCGGCCCCTTGATGGTCGACGCCGACAAGATGTCGAAGTCGCTGGGCAACTTCCGCACCATCCGCCAGACCATCGCGCAGGGTCCGCTGTCGGACACGCAGGCCGAGTACGCGGTCAATCCGCGCGAGGCCGAGATGCTGCGCTTTTTCATCGTGCGCAACCACTATCGCAGCCCGCAGAACTACGCGCCGGACAACCTGGTCGACGCGCAGAACGCGCTCGATCGGCTGTACCAGGCGCTGCAGAACACCGCGGCCGACGGCCAGGGCGTGGACTGGAGCGAGGAGCCGCAGGCGCAGGCCTTCAAGGCCGCCATGGACGACGATTTCAACAGCTCCGGGGCGGTCGCCGCCCTGTTCGAGCTGGCTTCCGAGGCCAACCGGACCGGCAGCGCGCGCGCCGCCGGCCAGCTCAAGGCGCTGGGGGCGGTGCTGGGCCTGCTGCAGCAGGATCCGCCGGCCTATTTCCAGTCGCCCACGCGCTATTCGGCCGCCGCCCGCGGGCAGGGCGCGCCCGCCGCGGCGCTGGACGCCGCCGCCATCGAGGCGCGCATCGCCGAGCGCGCGGCCGCCAAGGCGGCGCGCGACTTCGCCCGCGCCGACGCGATCCGCGCCGAGCTGCGCGCGGCCGGCATCGAGCTCGACGACAAGCCCGGCGGCCTGACGCAATGGCGTCGCGCCTGAGGCGGGGAAGCACAGCTCCATGTCCAGCGCCGATATCGTCATCGTCAAGCCCGAATACTGGGACGACGCGGTTGCGCACCTGATGCGCCGCGACCGCATTCTCAAACGGATCATCCCCCAGCACGGTGAAACCTGGCTGACCTCGCGCGGCTCGCCGTTCGTGACGCTGGCGCGCGCCATCATCGGCCAGCAGATCTCGGTCAAGGCCGCCGACGCGCTGTGGCAGCGCTTCCTGGAGACCGTGGGCAAGCGTCCCACGCCGGCCACCGTGCTGCGCGCCGGCGTGCCGGCGCTGCGCGCGGCAGGCCTGTCGCAGCGCAAGGCCGAGTACCTGGTGGACCTGGCCACCCATTTCGGGCAGCGCCTGGTGCATCCGGAGAAATGGGCCGCCATGGACGACGAGGCCGTCATCGCCGAGCTGGTCGCGATCCGCGGCATCGGCCGCTGGACGGCGGAGATGTTTTTGATTTTCAATCTGCAGCGCCCCGACGTCCTGCCGCTGGATGATCTTGGGCTGCTGAAGGCAATCTCGTTACACTATTTCAGCGGCGAGCCCGTTTCGCGCTTCGAGGCCCGTGAGGTCTCGCTGGCATGGCAGCCCTGGCGTACCGTGGCGACCTGGTATTTGTGGCGCAGTCTGGAACCGGCAGCGGTCCAGTACTGAACCGGCCAGGCCGCCCATCAACGGAACCTCACTTACATGCGCAATACTTTCCTGGAATTCGAACAACCGCTCGCCGAGCTTGAGAACAAGATCGAGCAGCTGCGCTACGTGCAGGCCGACTCCGCGGTGGACATCTCCGACGAAATCGGCCGCCTGCAGCAAAAGAGCCAGAACCTGGCCAAGGAAATCTACGGCAAGCTGACGCCATGGCAGACCGCGCTGGTGGCGCGCCATCCGCAGCGCCCGTACACGCTGGACTACGTGCGCGAAATCTTCACCGACTTCCATGAGCTGCACGGCGACCGCATGTACGCCGACGACCAGTCCATCGTCGGCGGGCTGGCCCGCTTCAACGGCTCGGCCTGCATGGTCATCGGCCACCAGAAGGGCCGCGACACCAAGGAGCGCGCCGCGCGCAACTTCGGCATGCCGCGCCCCGAGGGCTACCGCAAGGCGCTGCGCCTGATGCGCCTGGCCGAGAAGTTCCGCCTGCCCATCTTCACCTTCATCGACACGCCGGGCGCCTATCCCGGCATCGGCGCCGAAGAGCGCGGCCAGTCCGAGGCGATCGGCCGCAACCTGTACGCCATGGCCGAGCTAAAGGTGCCGGTCATCTGCACCGTGATCGGCGAGGGCGGTTCGGGCGGCGCGCTGGCCATCGCGGTCGGCAACGCCGTGCTGATGCTGCAGTACGCAACCTATTCGGTGATTTCGCCCGAAGGCTGCGCGTCCATCCTGTGGCGCAGCGCCGACAAGGCGCCCGAGGCGGCCGAGGCGCTGGCCATCACCGCGCCGCGCCTGAAGGACCTGGGCCTGGTCGACCGCGTGGTCAACGAGCCGGTCGGCGGCGCCCACCGCGACCCGCGCGTGATGGCGCGCCTGCTGCGCCGGGCCCTGGGCGACGCCCTGCGCCAGCTGCAGGGCCTGGGGCCCGAGCAATTGGTCGACCAGCGCCTGCAGCGCCTGATGTCGTACGGACGCTTCCAGGAAGTCCGCGCCTAGCTGTGAAGATTCAATAGGTTGTATGCATGGTTCATCCGAACCGGATTTGAGAAACTGGAAATCGCCACCCCCCCAGTTCACTCAAGGAGCCCGGCCGGATGAACACCCATAAGCATGCCCGATTGACCTTCCTACGTCGACTCGAAATGGTCCAGCAATTGATCGCCCATCAAGTTTGTGTGCCTGAAGCGGCCCGCGCCCATGGGGTCACCGCGCCGACTGTGCGCAAATGGCTGGGCCGCTTCCTGGCTCAGGGCCAGGCGGGCTTGGCCGATGCGTCCTCGCGCCCGACGGTCTCGCCCCGAGCGATTGCGCCGGCCAAGGCGCTGGCTATCGTGGAGCTGCGCCGCAAGCGGCTGACCCAAGCGCGCATCGCCCAGGCGCTGGGCGTGTCAGCCAGCACCGTCAGCCGCGTCCTGGCCCGCGCCGGTCTGTCGCACCTGGCCGACCTGGAGCCGGCCGAGCCGGTGGTGCGCTACGAGCATCAGGCCCCCGGCGATCTGCTGCACATCGACATCAAGAAGCTGGGACGTATCCAGCGCCCTGGCCACCGGGTCACGGGCAACCGACGCGATACCGTTGAGGGGGCCGGCTGGGACTTCGTCTTCGTGGCCATCGATGACCACGCCCGCGTGGCCTTCACCGACATCCACCCCGACGAGCGCTTCCCCAGCGCCGTCCAGTTCCTCAAGGACGCAGTGGCCTACTACCAGCGCCTGGGCGTGACCATCCAGCGCTTGCTCACCGACAATGGCTCGGCCTTTCGCAGCCGCGCCTTCGCCGCGCTGTGCCATGAGCTGGGCATCAAGCACCGCTTTACCCGACCTTACCGCCCACAGACCAATGGCAAGGCCGAACGCTTCATCCAGTCGGCCTTGCGTGAGTGGGCTTACGCTCACACCTACCAGAACTCCCAACACCGAGCCGATGCCATGAAATCCTGGCTACACCACTACAACTGGCATCGACCCACCAAGGCATCGGGCGCGCTGTACCCATCTCCAGACTCAACCTGGACGAATACAACCTATTGACAGTTCACAACTAGCGGCCGCGCGGGCTGGCCACGCCAGCCCGCCAGCGCGTCACGCCGGCGCCGCCAGCCACCATGTCCACCTCCCCCGCAGCGCCGGCTCCCTCTCTTTCCGATCTATGCCCCGCGGCCTTACGCCGGCCGGTGGCGGCCGCCCTGCGCGCCCTGGATCCCGCGCCGGCGCGGCTGGCCGTGGCCGTCAGCGGCGGCGCCGATTCGGCCATGCTGGCCGTGGCGGCGGCCGCGGCCTTGCCGCCCGGCTGCACGCTGCGCCTGTTCCATGTCCACCACGGGCTGCAGGCGGCGGCCGACCAATGGGCCGCGCAGGTGCGCGGCCTGGGCGCGCTGCTGGGCGTGCCGGTGGACGAGGCGCGCGTCACCGTGCCGCCGGGCCAGGGGCTGGGCATGGAGGCCGCCGCCCGCCTGGCGCGCTACCAGGCCTTGGCCGGGCTGGCCCGCCAGCATGGCGTGCGGCATATCCTGCTGGCGCATCACCGCAACGACCAGGCGGAGACCGTCCTGCTGCGCTTGCTGCGTGGCACCGGCCTGCAGGGCATGGCGGCCATGGCGCCGTTCAGCGAGCGCGATGGCGTGGCCTACCTGCGACCCTGGCTGGACGTCGACCACGCAGCCATCCTGGCGCTGGCCGGCGCGGTGCGCGCGCAGTGCGGCTGGCAGGCGGTGCAGGACCCCACCAATACCGACCCGCGCTATGCGCGCGCCGCCGTGCGCACGCAGCTCGCCCCGGCGCTGGACGCGCGCTGGCCCGGCTGGCAGGCCATCGTGGCGCGCCATGCGCGCCAAATGGCCGAGGCGGCCGAGATCGTGGCCGAGGTGGCGCAGGCCGATTTCGCTACGCTGGAGCCGGCCGATGCCGGCCGCAGTTTTTCGCTGGCGGCCTGGCGCGGCCTGTCGGCGGCGCGCCAGGCGCAGGCGTTGCGGCACTGGCTGGCCAGCCAGGACGCGCCGATGCCGACCGAGGCGCGGCTGGCGGAACTGCAGCGCCAGTTGCGCCAATTGCACGCGCTGGGCCACGACCGCCACTTGCGCTGGCAACACGCGGGGCGCGTCGTGCGCTGCGAGCGCGGCCGCGTCTGGATCGACGATTAGGGCCTGGCGCGCCGGCGCTGCGCAAATTTTTACCGTCGCGTTAAAATACTCAGCTTTGCCCGCCCAGACCCTATGCGGGCTTGTCAGCCAGAGTACGAGATGTCCCTGATCGTTCAAAAGTATGGCGGTACTTCGATGGGCTCGGTCGAGCGCATTAAGAACGTGGCGCGCCGCGTCGCGAAGTGGCATGCTGCCGGCCACAAGGTCGTGGTGGTGCCGTCGGCCATGGCGGGCGAGACCAATCGCCTGCTGAGCCTGGCGCGCGAAATCAGCCCGCAGCCCGACGGCCGCGAGCTCGACATGATCGCCGCCACCGGCGAGCAGGCCAGCAGCGGCATGCTCGCCATCGCCCTGCAGGCCGAGGGCGTGCCCGCGCGCAGCTACGCGGGCTGGCAGGTGCCGGTGCGCACCGACTCGTCCTATACCAAGGCCCGCATCAAGTCGATCGACGACAAGCGCGTGCTGGCCGATCTGGACGCCGGCCGCGTGGTCATCGTGACGGGGTTCCAGGGCGTGGACGACGACGGGCACATCACCACGTTGGGCCGCGGCGGTTCGGATACCTCGGCGGTGGCCGTGGCGGCCGCCATCAAGGCCGACGAGTGCCTGATCTTCACCGACGTCGACGGCGTATACACCACCGATCCGCGCGTGGTGCCGGAAGCGCGCCGCATGGCGGTGGTGTCGTTCGAGGAAATGCTCGAAATGGCCTCGCTCGGCTCCAAGGTGCTGCAGATCCGCTCGGTCGAGTTCGCCGGCAAGTACCATGTTCCGACCCGCGTGCTGTCCTCGCTGACCGACCCGCTTATCCCGCTCGAAGAAGAAATGCGTTCGGGCACGCTGATTACTTTTGAGGAAGACGAAAAAATGGAAGCCGCCGTTGTCTCCGGCATCGCCTTCAGCCGCGACGAAGCCAAAATCACCCTGCTGGCCGTGCCGGACAAGCCGGGCATCGCCTATTCGATCCTGGGCCCGGTGGCTGCGGCCAATATCGATGTCGACATGATCGTGCAGAACCAGTCGGTGGCCGGTACCACCGACTTCTCGTTCACCGTCAATCGCAACGAATACCAGCGCACGCTGGACCTGCTCAAGCGCGAGGTCATCCCCGCAGTGAGCGCGCGCGAACTGGTCACCGACGAGAAGGTCGCCAAGGTGTCGATCGTCGGCATCGGCATGCGTTCGCACGTGGGCGTGGCCAGCCTGATGTTCCAGACGCTGTCGCAGGAAGGCATCAACATCCAGATGATCAGCACCAGCGAGATCAAGACCTCGGTGATCATCGACGACAAGTACATGGAACTGGCCGTGCGTTCGCTGCACAAGGCATTCGGCCTGGACCAGGTCCCGGGCGATCAGGTCTAAGAAAGGATCGGCACGATTTTTCGCTGTTCGGGGCAGGGCGCCTGCAGACGCAGTGGAAATCGTGCTAGAATCCTCGACTCTTTTGGAGATGTGCCCGAGAGGCTGAAGGGGCTCCCCTGCTAAGGGAGTATGTGGCTAAAAACTGCATCGTGGGTTCGAATCCCACCATCTCCGCCAAAGATCAAAAAGGCCCTTGAGCAATCAAGGGCCTTTTTCTTTTGCGGCGCGGCGGTGCCTGTCCCCGCGGGGACAGATACCGTCTTGGCAGTCAACCGTTCATGGCGTAATTGGGCTGGTAGGGGATGCGGTTTTTGAGGACCCCGAAGCACAGATGCACCAGTTTTCTCATGGCCGCGCCCAGCGCGGCCTTTTTGCTTTTTCCTGCTTTGAGCAGGCGCTGGTAAAGGGCGCGGATGTGGGGGTTGTGGCGGGTCCCAACCAGGGCCGCCATGTATAACGTGGCGCGCACCTGGGAGGGGCCGGCTTTGGACAGGCGTGCGCAGCTGTTCAGACTGCTGCCGGATTGGCGCTGCACAGGGACCACCCCGAGATAGGCGGCCAGGCTCTGGGCGGAGTCGATATGCCGATTGTGCATGACGGCCAGGATGGCGTTGCCGGCCTGAGGCCCGATGGCGGGGATGGAGTTCAGCAGCTCGCAGTCTTGCTTGAGGTCGGGGTGGTTGTCGATGTGCTGATCGATCGCCCGCTCGATTTGTTTGATCTGTTCGCGCAAGAACGCGATGGCCTTGTCGATGGAACCATCGACCAAGGGCGCCGAGGGGCTGAACTGGCTCTTCTCTTTGCGATTGAGCTCACGCAACAGATCCTTGCTCAGCGCCTCGCGTCGCGTCAACAAGGCGCGCAGTTGACGCGCATGCAAGGGCGCCGGGTGCCACAGCGCCGGGCTCAGCGTCTGTCCATAGCGAGCCAGCACGTAGCTGTCGAGCGCATCATTTTTGGAGCGCAGCGCCAAGGCCTTGGCAAAGTCCCGGGCCTGGGCGGGATTGACCAAAGAGACCCGGACCTGGGGCAGCGCCGTGGCCGCTTGCTCGTGATACAGACCCGTAGGCTCCAGGATGGCGTGCAACTGCGCCGGCTGTGCGCCGTGTTTGGCGCACCACGCCAGCAGGGCTTGTACGCCCGCGGCGGTGTTGACCACCACCTTGGTCTTACGCTTGTCAGCCTCAGCCGTCAGCAACGTGCAATCCAGCTTGGCCTTTGATACATCAATACCTATGAAAACATGGACTTGGCCTCCTGCAGATAACAAACTGCTGTCAGCCACTGCGCCCACTTGCCTTGTACATACAGGGTCCTCGCCCTACGATACCGTCCAGTGTCTCGCCGGCCCAGCAGTGCGCTGCCGAGCCGCTATCTGTCCCACAAAGTCCTCGCTTTGGGCACCAACTCGCGGTCATCGGCGTGCGGTGGTGATAGCTAATCACCACCGGAGGAAAGATACAAGGCACCTGCAACCGAGCCACATCGGACGCATGGAGTCCGAGTTGCGCGCACGCTACGAATAACTGCCTGTCCTGACATAATTGTCAGTTTTTCGGGAATTCCCTAGTATTGCCCGCGCTTGCTCGTCCATATACTGACTGTCATGTCAGTAAAACGAGCGCAATATGAAACAGCAGCATGAGCCCGGCATCGCCGTGGTGGTGGGGCCGGACGAGGGCGACAGCTTCTGGCAGCCGGTGCCGGCCAACGGCTTCGTGCGCACCTTGCTCAACCGCGCGAACACCGGCGCCTCGGTCGATTTCAGCGCCGGCACCCAGACGGTCGCGCCGGGCTGCCACGTGCGCGAGCACTTCCATGACGACCGCGAGGAAGTGATCTTCATCACCGAAGGGACCGGCACGGCGCTCATCGACGGCGTCGAGCATCCGCTGGCCCCGGGCGCCTGTCTGTTCCTGGGCAAGTCGCGCAAGCACAGCTTTCTCAATGCCGGGCCCGAGCCCCTGTCGTTCTTCTGGATCCTCATGCCGGGCGGGCTGGACGACTTCTTTCGCCAGATCGGCCGCATGCGCCAGCCGGGCGAACCGGCGCCGCAGTCGTTCGCGCGCCCGGCCGACATCGACCGCATCGAAGCCAATACGGTGTTCGGCTGGACCGCCAAGTCCTGAGCCGCTCGTCCCGTTTCACCTCTACCAGTACGGAAGTTCCAGTGTTTATCGAAGAACGCGATTACCGCATCAAGCCGGGCAAGGCCGGCCTTTTCGTGGCCACCTACGAAGCGCACGGCCTGGCGCTGCAGAAGAAGTACCTGGGCCGCTTCCTGGGCTATTTCATGTCCGAGATCGGCGAGCTCAACCACGTGGTGGCCTGGTGGGCCTACGACAGCCTGGATGAACGCGACGCGGCCCGCTCGCGCATGCTGGCCGATCCCCAGTGGCAGGCGTACCTGGAGCGGGTGACCGACCTGATCGATCTGCAGCAGACCCGCATTCTCAAGCCGGTTTCGTTCTCGCCCATCCAGTAACAAGCCATCATGAATCACGTAGCAGTAATCGGGGGCGGCATCATCGGCGCCTCCTGGGCCATTGTGTTCGCGCGCCGCGGGTTGGAAGTGACCATCGTCGAGCGCGACGCGGCCTGCCTGGCCGGACTGCCGGCGCGGCTGGCCGGCATGATCGAGCGCAGCGCGTCCTTGTTGCGGGCGGGCGAGCAGCCCGGCGACGTGGCGGCGCGCATCGGCGCGACCGACGCGTTGGCGGCGGCGGTGGGCCGCGCGGATTACGTGCAGGAAGCGGTTTCGGAGAACCTGGCGTTCAAGCGCACGCTGTTCGCCGAACTGGACGCGCTGGCGCCGGGCCATGCGCTGCTGGCCAGTTCGACCTCGACCTATGGCGCCAGCCAGTTCACCGAGGCGCTGGCCGGGCGCGCGCGCTGCCTGGTCGCGCATCCCATGACGCCGCCGCATCTGTCGCCGGTGGTGGAGATGGCGGCGTCGGCCTGGACCGACCCGCAGGCCCTGGCCGGCGCCGAGACGTTCATGCGCTCGCTGGGGCAGCATCCGGTGCGCATCAGGAAAGAGATTCCGGGCTTCGTGCTCAACCGGCTGCAAGGCGCCTTGCTGATGGAGATGTTCCGCGTGATCGCCGACGACGTGATTTCGCCGGCGGACGCCGACGCCCTGATCAGCCAGGGGCTGGGCCTGCGCTGGGCGACGCTGGGGCCGCTGGAGGGGGTGGACCTGAATGCGCCGGGCGGGATTGCCGACTACCTGCAGCGCTACGGCCACATCTTCAATGACATGGCGGCCGGCCAGGGCTTGCCCGCGCCGGTCGATGCCGAGCTGATCAGCGCGCTGGATGGCGCGATGCGCGCCGCGCTGCCGCTGGAGCGCCTGGAGGCCAAGCGCGGCTGGCGCGATCGCGCCATCGCCGGCGTACGGGTGGCGCTACACGATTACACAGGGGAAAAACCATGAAATTGATCAGGGCCGTCGATGGCCTGAATCGCCTGGCGTGCTGGCTGATGGCCGGACTGATGCTGGGCATGACATTGTGCACGCTGTGGCAGGTGTCGGTGCGCTTCCTGCTTACCGGGCTGGGCTGGAACGTGGCCGCGCCGTGGAGCGAAGAGGTATCGCGCTACCTGATGATCTGGATCATCTTTCTCGGCGCCGGCGTGGCCTGCCGCAAGGCGCAGCTGATCGCGCTGGAGCTGGTGGTGACGCTGCTGCCCGCGCCGCTGGGGCGCGCGCTGCGCTTTGCCGCGCTGCTGGGCTGCCTGGTGTTCTTCACGCTGATGATCTACCTGGGCCTGGAGTTCATGGAGTTCGGCGCGATCGAGACCAGCCCGGTGCTGTCCATGCCCAAGACCTGGATCTACCTGGCCATGCCGGTGGGTTTCGGACTGATGTTCCTCAACACCGCGACGCTGATCGCCGAATGCCTGCTGCAAGGCATCGACATCCGCCACGCCAGCCAGCAAGAAGCCCAGGAGTAATCATGCTTTCAGCCGTTGTTCTGCTGTTGCTGCTGTTCGCCGCCAGCATCCCCGTGGCCCTGAGCCTGGGCATCGCGCCGCTGCCGGCGCTGCTGGCGCGCGACGTGCCGTTGCTGGCCGTGCCCCAGACCATGTTCGAGTCGATGGACTCGTTCGCGCTGATGGCCGTGCCGTTCTTCGTGCTGGCCGGGCGCCTGATGCAGACCGGCGGCATCGCCGGGCGGCTGATGGACCTGGGCCTGGCGCTGATCGGCTGGGTCAAGGGCGGCCTGGGCGGCGCCGCGGTGCTGACCACCATGTTCTTCTCGACTATCTGCGGCTCGTCCTCGGCCACCACCGCGGCCATCGGCTCGGTGATGATTCCCGAGATGGAGCGGCGCGGCTATCCGCGTCCGTTCGCCGCGTCGGTGGTGGCCTCCAGCGGCGAGCTGGGCGTGATCCTGCCGCCGTCGGTGCCGATGATCATCTACGCCATGCTGACCGGCACGTCGGTGGCGCAGATGTTCGTGGCCGGCATCCTGCCCGGCCTGCTGATCGGCCTGTCGCTGATCATCACCATTCTCATCATGTCGCGCCTGGGCGATTACGGCGGTTCGCAGCGCGTGAGCGTGGGCGAATGGGCGCTCAACGTCTGGCGCGCGCTGCGCCGGGCCAGCCTGTCGCTGCTGATGCCGGTGATCATCCTGGGCGGCATCTACGGCGGGCTGTTCACCGCCACCGAGGCCGCGGTCGTGGCGGTGGCCTATACCTTCGTGGTCAGCGTGTTCATCTACCGCGAAATCAAGTGGAAGGACCTGCCCGAGATCTTCTGGTCGTCGGCGGTGACCTCCGGCATCGTCCTGTTGATCGTGGGCTTCGCGTCGGTGTTCGCCTATGTGCTGTCGCTCTACCAGGCGCCGCAGCAGGTGGCCGCGCTGTTGCTGGGCGTGTCCGACAACCCGCTGGTGTTCCTGCTGCTGGTCAACATCGCGCTGCTGGTGGTGGGCCTGTTCATGGAGACCTTCGCGGCGATCCTGATCCTGGCCCCGGTGCTGGCGCCGGTGGCCGTCAGCCTGGGCATCGACCCGGTGCATTTCGGGCTGATCGTGATCGTCAACCTGGCGGTGGGCATGGTCACGCCGCCGGTCGGGGTGAACCTGTTCCTGGTATGCGGCATAGCCCGCGTGTCGATGGAGCGCCTGATGCGCCCGCTGTCGGTATTCCTGGGCGTGCTGCTGCTGGACCTGATCATCATTACCTACGGGCCGGTGCTGTACGCCCGCTTTTTCTGAACCCTGTCACTTCCCAAGGAAGCGCAACATGAACGTCGTGAAATCCCTGTTTGCCGCGCTCGCACTGGCCGGCGCCTCGTTCGGCGCCAGCGCCGAGCCCATCCAGATCAATATCGGCCACGCGCTGGGCGACACCAGCTCGTACCAGGTGGCCGGCCTGCATTTCGCCGAGCTGATGAAGCAGAAGGTGGGCGACAAGGTCAAGGTCACCCTGTATCCGTCCGGCGGATTGGGCGGCGAGCTCAAGCTGGTGCAGGGCGCGCGCACCGGCGTGGTCGATGCGATGATCATCGCCCAGGCCTCGCTGGAGAACACGGTGCGCGAATACCGCGTCCTGTCGCTGCCGTACCTGTTCACCGACTACGAAGAGGCCAACCGCATCATGCAGGGCCCGGTTGGCGATCGCCTGCTGGACGTGCTGCCCAAGTACAACATGGTCGGGCTGGGCTGGGGCGCGGTGTATGCGCGCAGCCTGGCGTCGATGAAGCCGGTTCCCGACCTGGCGGCGATGAAGGGCCTGAAGGTGCGGGTCATCCAGTCGCCGGGCTTCGTCGAGGCCTATCGCGCCCTCGGTTCGCAGCCCACGCCGACCGCCTACGCCGAACTGTTCCTCAGCCTGCAGAACGGCGTGGTCGACGCCGCCGAACTGAGCCCCGACCAGACCGTGGCCGATGGCTTTGCCGAAGTGATCAAGTATTACTCGGTGACCGCCGCCCACCAGCTGCCCAGCCTGTTCATCATCTCCAAGGCCAAGTTCGACCGCCTGCCCGAGGACGTGCGCAAGGCTGTCGAGGAAGCGGGCCGTGAATCCATGCAGGTGGCGGTGAAGTTCCAGGACCAGAAGCTGGCCGAGGCGTTCGACGTGCTCAAGCAGCGCGGCGTGCAGGTGCAGTACCCCGACCAGGCGCCGCTGCGCGAGGCGGCCCGTGGCGCGTGGGATCAGATCGCCAAGGCGGCGCCGGGCGGCGAGCAGTTCCTGGTAGAGATCGAAGCGGCCCGCGCGGCCAAGTGATCCGGCAGCGCATGACGGATTTCACCGTGATCCTGCCCGACGGCGCGCGCCTGGCGGCGCGCGAGACGGGCGCGGGCGAGGCCGTGCTGCTGGTCAGCGGGCTGGGCGGCACGGGCGCCTTCTGGACGCCCGTGGCGGCCGGCCTGCAAGGGCGGCGCTGCGTGGTGTTCGACCAGCGCGGCGTGGCCGGCTCCACGCGCGGCGATGCCGCGGTGGACATCGCCCGGCTGGCCGCCGACGCCTGGGCCGTGCTGGATGCGCGCGGCATCGAACGCGCCCATCTGGTGGGGCATTCGACCGGCGGCTGCATCGTGCAGGAGATGGCCCTGTCGGCGCCCGCGCGGGCGGCCAGCCTGGTGCTGGGCGGCACCTGGGGCGGGCGCAACGCCTATATGCAGTCGCTGTTCGCCATGCGGGCCGCGCTGCTGGCGGCGTCGCCGGCGCTGTACGAGCAGGCGGGCGCCTATCTGTCGTATCCGGCCGCCTGGTTGCTGGCGCATCCCGAAGCCGTGCCGGCGGCGGCAGCGCCGTGGCCGGCGCAGCGGGTCGCCGTGGTGCGCGAGCGCATCGCCGCCTTGCTGGCGTACGATCGCCTGGACGATCTGCCGGGGCTGGACGCGCCCGCGCTGGTGCTGGGCGCGCGCGACGACCAGATCGTGCCGTTCGCGCTGCAGCAGCAGCTGGCGCGCGTGCTGCCGGGGGCGCAATTGCGCCCGCTGGAGCATGGCGGCCATTTCTTTCCCATTGTGCGCGGCGCCGATTACGTCGCCGCGCTGCTCGATTGGTTTGGACATCATTCCCTATGACGCATCGCATTGCATTCATCGGCCTGGGCGCCATCGCCTCGGACGTGGCCGCCGGCCTGCTGGCCGACGCCGCGCAGCCGTGCCAGCTGGCCGCGCTGACGCGCAACGCGGCGGACCTGCCGCCCGCGCTGGCCGGGCGCGTCGCCTTGCTCGACGGCTTGCCCGGCCTGCTGGCCTGGCGTCCCGACCTGGTGGTCGAGGCGGCCGGCCAGCAGGCGATTGCCGAGCACGCCGAGGGCTGCCTGACGGCCGGCCTGGACATGATCATCTGCTCGGCCGGCGCGCTGGCCGATGACGCCCTGCGCGCACGCCTCATCGCCGCGGCCGAGGCCGGCGGCGCCCGGATCCGCGTGCCGGCCGGGGCGATCGCCGGTCTGGACTACCTGCAGGCCGTGGCGGGCCGCGACGACGCCGAAGTGGTGTACGAATCGCGCAAACCCGTGGCGGCCTGGCGCGCCGAACTGCCCGGCATGGGGATAGACCCGGATACGCTGGCCGAAAGCCGCACGCTGTTCAGCGGACCGGCGCGCGAGGCGGCGCTGCGCTTTCCCAAGAATCTGAACGTGGCGGCCACGCTGGCGCTGGCCGGCATCGGCATGACGCGCACGCGCGTGGAGGTGGTGGTCGATCCGCAGGCGCGCGGCAACCAGCACCGCATCCAGGTGCGCAGCCCGTTGGGCGAGATGCAGATCGAGCTGGTCAACGCGCCGTCGCCGGCCAATCCCAAGACTTCATGGCTGGTGGCGCAAAGCGTGCTGGCCACGATCCGCCGCCATCTGGCGCGCTTTACCATCGGCTGAGCCGGGAGCAGGACATGACGCAACGCTTATCCGGCAGGATCGCCATCGTGACCGGCGCGGGCTCGGGAATCGGCGAGGCCACGGCCCGCCTGATGGCGCGCGAGGGCGCGGTCGTGGTGGTGGCCGACAAGGCCATCGAAGCGGCCGAGCGCGTCGCGCAGGCCATCGTGGCCGAGGGCGGACGCGCCGAGGCGCGCCAGGCCGACGTGGGCGAGGCGCAATCGGTGCGCGCCCTGGTCGACGCCGTGGCGGCGCGCTGGGAGCGCATCGACGTGCTGGTCAACAATGCCGGCTACGGTATCGCCGCCACCGTGGTCGATACCGACGAGGCCGACTGGTCGGCGCTGATGCGCGTCAACGTCGACGGCGTGTTCCTGGGCTGCAAGTACGTCATCCCGATCATGCAGCGCCAGGGGGCCGGCGTGATCGTCAATACGGCGTCGGCGGGCGCGCTGGTGGGCTTGCGCCAGCGCGCCGCGTATTGCGCCTCCAAGGGCGCGGTGGCGGCGCTGACGCGCGCCATGGCGCTGGACCACGCCACCGAGGGGATCCGCATCAACTGCGTGGCGCCGGGCACGATCGAGTCGCCGTACTTCCGCGAGATCTACGCGCGCAGCGACGATCCCGAAGCCTTGCGCGCCAGCCTGGCGGCGCGCCAGCCCATGAACCGCCTCGGCCAGCCCGAGGAAGTGGCGCGCGCCATCGTTTTCCTGGCCAGCGACGACGCCTCGTTCGCCACCGGCAGCACGCTGGTGCTCGACGGCGGCCTGACGGCGGCGTAGCCGAGCGCGCGCAACAGGCCCTAGAATGCACTGTTTGCCGTGGCGCGGCGGGCCGCCCGGCATGACATCGGAGGAGGCAAGGACACGGTGAAGGCAACCCCGGCTCAGGTTCCCATGAAAGAGCGCATCAAGGAAGTCGCCACCGATATGCTGATCGCACACGGCAGCTCGGGCTTTCGGTTTCAGCAGATCGCCCAGGCGCTCGACTGCACGCGCGGCAATATCCACTATCACTACCGGCACAAGCACGAGTTGGTGGAAGACGTCACGATCGAGTATTGCCAGCGTACGATCGGCCATTTCGACCAGATCTGGCTGTCGGACTCCACGCTATCGCAGAAGATCCAGCTCAGCATGCAGTTCAACGAGATGCGCTATCTCAAGCGCAACCCGCAGGGCGACACCAGCCATCCCTGGAGCCTGATCGCCCGCATGCGCCTGGAAAGCGCGCTGATCACGCCGGCGGCGCGCGAGGCGCTGGCGCGCTATTCGCACGAGCTGCAGCGCAGCGTGGTGGCGGGGGTGCGCCGCGCGGTCGAAAAGGGCGAGTTGCGGCCCGATACCCCGGTGGAAATGGTGGCCCTGCCCATCATCGAGATGGCCAACAGCGCCGATCCGATCACCCGCGACGCGGGCCGTTTCGACCGTTTGCGCCAGATGTACCAGGCCGTCGACCGGCTGATCCACGACGCCTACGGGATGGCGGGGCACAGGCCGGCGCCTTGAGCGCCTAGGCCTGGAAGCTGTCGGGCCGCGCCTGCAGCACGACCGCGCGGTAGGCTTCGAGCAGCAGTTCGGCATGGCGCGTGAGCGGGCGCAGGCGCGAGCGCACGATGCGCGAGCGCACCGGCAGCGCCGGCAGGAAGGGCTTGATGACGAAGCCGGTGGCGCCAAAGGGCGCGATGGCGGCCGGCTCGACCAGCCCCACGCCCACGCCGGCGCGGATCAGGGCCAGCAGGGCCGCCGACGAGGTGACTTCCACCGCCACCGGCATGCGCACGCCGGCCGAGGCGAAGGCCGTCTCCAGCATGGCGCCGAAGTTGGTCTGCGGCCCGTACGAAAGAAAGGTCTCGTTCCTCAGGTCGTGCGCGGCGACGTGCGGCAGGCCGGCATAGCGGTGGCCGGCCGGCGCCACGCACACCACATGCTGCAGGCCCAGGTCTTCATTGAGCGTGGACACCGACGGGGTGATGTCGTGCACCAGGCCGAAATCGGCCTGGCCGCTCTGCACGCGGTCGACGATGGGCTGGTTGGCCAGGATCTCGACCGTGACCGTGATGCCCTGGTAGCGCTCGCGCAGCCGCTTGATGGCCTGCGGCAGGAAGGTCGTGGCCTGCGTCGGGATGGCGGCCACGTTGACATGGCCCGTGTCCGGGTCGGCCAGGCTGTTGATCTGGCGCTGCACCACCCCGTAGGCGCCGTAGAGCTGCTCGACGCTGTCCTGCAGGCCTTGCGCGTGCGGCGTGGGCACCAGCCGCTGGTGCTGGCGCTCGAACAGGCGCAGCCCGGTGTCGTCCTCGAGCTGGCGCAGCATCTTGCTGGCGGCCGATTGCGTCATGCCCATCAGCCGGGCCGCGCGCGACACCGAGCTGGTGATCATGATCGCATGGAATACGCCCAGTTGCGCAAAGCTGGGCTCGTGCAGCGCCTTGGGCTTGGCCAGGCCGACGGGTAAGGGTGACATCAGGGGGAGACCTAGGGATAGTACGGACAGGTGCAAAACTCATATATTGCATGAAGCCGGCCCGGTGATCACTATGGTTTTTCCCCAAGTTCCCATGCGAGGACGCATACCATGAAGATGTCTGTACCGCAGGATGGCTGGCTGGCCGACGCCGCCGAACTGGCGCTGCAATCTCCCGGACTGACGTCGGCGCGCCGACGCCAGCTGTTGGGCATGCTGGGCGCGGCAGGCCTGGCGTCGCTGGCGCCCATGCGGCCCGCCGCGGCCGCCGCCGACCGCATCGTCGTGTACAACTGGGGCGGCGACGCCATCAAGAACCAGCCGCTGGTGTGGGGCAAGCCGTACGAGAAGGCCACCGGCACCAAGGTCGAGTTCGACGGCACGGGGCCGTCGTTCGGCAAGATCCGCACCATGGTCGAGTCCCGGAACGTGGCGTGGGACGTGTGCGACGCCAACCTGGCCGCGGGCCACTCGCTGGGCAAGCGCGGCTACCTGGAGCCCATCGACTACAGCGTGGTCGACCGCAACAAGGTGCGCCCGGGCTTCAGCAGCGAATTCGGCGTCTCGCATTTCATCTACAGCTTTGTGCTGACCTACGACAAGAAGGCCTTTGGCGACCGGCCGCCGCGCACCTGGGCCGACTTCTGGAACACCAAGGACTTCCCCGGCACGCGCATCCTGCCCGACCGGGTGCTGGCCACGCTGGAAGCGGCCCTGATGGCCGACGGCGTGCCGGCCGATGCGTCCCAGCTGTATCCCATCGACGAGCGGCGCGCGCTGGACAAGATCGCTGCCATCAAGGACAAGACCATTTTCTGGAAGACCGGCGCCGAGAGCCAGCAGCTGCTGCGCCAGGGCGAGGCCACTATGGGCCTGGTCTGGCATACGCGCGCCACCGTGATGCGCCGCGAACCGGGGTCGACCATCGATTTCACCTGGAACCAGGGCATCCTGATCCCGGCGGGGTGGCTGGTGCCCAAGGGCAACCCGGCCGGCCGCAAGGTGTTCGACTTCATCGCGTCGACGCAATCGCCTGAAAGCCAGATCGAACTGCTGCGCCTGATGGGCAACGGCCCGGCCAACCCGGCGGCCAACGCCCTGGTGCCGCCCGAGCTGCGCCAGGACAACCCGACCGACGAAGAGAACTTCCGCCAGCAGGTGGTGGCCAACTACACCTGGCATGGCGATAACCAGGACCGCATCTACAACGAGTACGTCAAGGTGATCACGGGCTGAGCAACGCACCATGACGATGTACGCGGATTTGGTATTGCATGGCGGCAGCATCGCCACGCTGGACGACAAGCTGGAGCAGGCCCAGGCGGTGGCGATCGCCGCCGGCCGCATCATCGCGGTGGGTTCGGATGCGCATTGTCTGGCGCTGGCCGGGCCGGGCACGCGCCGCATCGGGCTGGGCGGCGCGTGCGTGATGCCGGGCATCAACGACAGCCATTGCCACCCCGACGGGCAGGCGGTCAAGGCCGGGCGCTGGGACGACGTATCGCAGGTGGCGACGCAGCAGGCGCTCTTGGCGCGCATCGCCGATTTCCACCGGCGCATGCCGGCCGGCGCCTGGTACCTGGGGTTTCGCTTCGACGATACGCACAGCGGCGGCTATCCCGCGCGCCAGGCGCTCGAACAGGCGGCGCCCGGCCGGCCGGTGTTCCTGTTGCGCCGCGATGCGCAGGTCGGACTGGCCAGCGCGCCGGCCCTGGCCGCGTTGCTGGCCAGCGGCCTGGCGGCGCAGGTGCCGCCGCATTGCCTGGACGCCGCCACCGGCCTGGCGCGCGGGCGCGGCGTGTTCGCCTTCACGACCCATATCGCCGCCGCCGACAGCCTGGACGACTACCTGGAGGGCTTCCCGACGCTGTTCGCGGAAATGGGGCGCATGGGCATCACCAGCGTCCACAACGCCCTGACCAGCGCGCTGGCGGTGCAGGCCTACCGCGCGCTGCACGGCGCGGGCCGCCTGCCGGTGCGCGTGGGCATGATGCTCAACGGCCGCGACCAGCGGCTGGTGGACGAGACGCTGGCGGCCGGGCTGCGCTTTGGCGCGGGCGATGACCGGCTGTACCTGCTGGGCGTGGAGTATGGCTCGGACGGCAGCACCAGCGGCCGCACGGCGGCCTATTACCAGCCGTACGTGGGCGAGGAGGGAGGCGATGGCCGGCCCGCCAACCGTGGCGACGTGAATTTCTCCGCCGAGGACCTGGCCGCCAAGGTCGGACGCGTGATGGCGGCGGGCCTGCAGGCGGCCGCCACCGGCAACGGCGACCGCGGCATCGACTTCGCGCTGGATGCCTTCGAGCAGGGCCTGCGCGCCCACCCCGGCGCGGTGCCGCCACGCATCGAGCATTGCTGCTGCGCGCCGCCGGCCATCCAGCAGCGCATGGCGGCGCTGGGCGTGATCGACTCGTCGGCGGCGGGCTTTGCCTACAACCTGGGCGATGCCTATCTGCGCAATCGCCCTGGATGTGGCCGCACCGCGACATGCTGGACCGCGGGGTGCTGGTCTGCGCGCACTCCGACGCGCCGGTGTGCGAGCGCAATCCGTTCCTCGGCATGTGGTCCATGGTGACGCGCAAGACCGCGTCGGGCGCCAGCCTGGGTGCCGGGCAGGCCATTACGCCGCTGGAGGCGATGCGCTGCTATACCGCCAATCCGGCGCGCGCCGAGGGGCAGGCCGCGCGCAAGGGCACGCTCAGTCCCGGCAAGCTGGCCGACCTGATCGTGCTGGACCGCGATCCGTGCGCCGTCGACCCGGACGAGATCCGCCACACGCAGGTGCTGGCCACCCTGGTGGGCGGCCAGGCCACTTATCGCGCTGCGGGCGCGCCATCCTGGGCGGACGAGCTGCCCATGCGGGAGTAACCATGCGACGATCCCTGCCAGCCTTGCTGGTGCTGCCGGCCGCGGTACTGATAGGCGGGATGTTCCTGCTGCCGGTGCTGCGCATCCTGGCCATCAGCTTCACCGAGCCGCATGCCGGCCTGGGCAATTACGCGGCGCTGTTCACCGAGCCGCTGTACCTGAAGATCATGGCGACCACGGCGCGCATCTGCGCCTGGACCACGCTGATCGCCCTGGGCCTGGGCTATGTGCTGGCCTATGTGATGGCCAATTCGTCGCCGCGCATGCGCAGCTGGATGATCATCGGCCTGCTGGTGCCGTTCTGGCTGTCGGTGCTGGTGCGCGCCTTCGCCTGGGTGCTGCTGCTGGCCAGGGAAGGACCGGTCAACGCCACGCTGATGGCGCTGGGCGTGATCGACAGCCCGCTGGCGCTGCTGCGCAACGAAACCGGCGTGCTGATCGGCATGGTCCATTACATGATTCCCTATGCCGTGCTGCCCATGCTGACCAACATGCTGGGTATCGACCGCTCGCTGATGGCGGCTGCGCGGGCGCTGGGCGCGGGGCCGGTCGCGACCTTCCTGCGCGTCTACCTGCCGCTGTCGCTGCCGGGCGTGCTGGCCGCCGGCGTGCTGGTGTTCATCTTTTCGCTCGGGTTCTTCATTACGCCCGCGCTGCTTGGAGGAGGCAAGACCGTGATGGTGGCGCAATACATAGAATTCGGTATCAGCGAGACCATGAACTGGGGCATCTCGACCGCCTTCGCGGCCACGCTGCTGGTGGCGGTGATCATGAGCCTGGTGCTGGTGTCGCGCGTGGTGCGCGTGCCGTCGCTGTTCGGTGCGCCATGAGCGTGCGACCCTCATGGTGGTTCGCCGCGGCGGCGGTGGTGGCGGCGCTGGTGCTGGCCTTTCTGTTCCTGCCGGCGCTGGTGGTGATCCCGGTGTCGTTCACCGACCGCTCCTATCTGTCGTTCCCGGCCGAGTCATGGTCGTGGCAGCACTACCGCCAACTGGTGGACAGCCCGGTGTGGCGCGGCAGCCTGCTGCAAAGCGTGGCGGTATCGGCGGTGTCCACGCTGGCGGCCACCTTGCTGGGCGCGGCCGCGGCCATCGGCGCATGGCGGCTGGGCGCACGGCTGGGGGCGCTGGTGCGCCTGCTGGCGCTGCTGCCGCTGATCGTGCCGACCATCGTGGGCGCGCTGGCGTATTACCGCCTGTACATCGACCTGGGCCTGCTCGACACGTTCACCGGAGTGGTCATCGCCCACGTCGTGGCCGCCATGCCCTTCGTATTCGTCTCGGTCGGTTCGGCGCTGGCCAACTTCGATCCGCGCCTGGAGCAGGCCGCGCGCTCGATGGGCGCGCGGCCCTGGCAGGTGCTGTGGCGCATCACCCTGCCGGGCGTGCGCAGCGGACTTGTCTCCGGCGCCATCTTCGCCTTCATCGTGTCGTGGGACGAGCTGGTGGTGCTGTTGTTCGTGACGACCCGCAACGTCTATCTGCTGCCGCGCGCCATGTGGGACGGCATCAACGAGAACGTCGACCCCACGATCGCGGCGGTGGCGACGCTGATGATCGTCATTACCTTCATCCGCCTGTGCGCCGAACGGCTGCTGGCCCACCATCGACAAAAACAGGAGCTGTCATGACCGCTGCGGCCACTACGCCGACGCCTTTGCTGCGCGTGCGCGCGCTGAACAAGCGCTTTGGCGCATTCCAGGCGCTGCGCGGCGTCGATTTCGAGCTGGGCGCGGGCGAGTTCCTGACCCTGCTCGGTCCGTCCGGGTCGGGCAAGACGACCACCCTGATGTCGATCGCCGGGTTCGTCGCGCCGACCTCGGGCGACATTCTCTACCAGGGCGCCTCGATCACCGGACAGGCGCCCGAGGCGCGCGGCTTTGGCATGGTGTTCCAGGGCTATGCGCTGTTTCCCCACATGACGGTGGAGCAGAACGTGCGCTTTCCGCTGGCGATACGCGGCGTCGGCCGCGAGCAGGCGCGCCGGCGCGCCCAGCAGGCGCTCGAGCAGGTGCAGCTGGGCAGCTACGGCGCGCGCTATCCGCGCCAGCTGTCGGGCGGCCAGCAGCAGCGCGTGGCGCTGGCCCGCGCGCTGGTCTACGACCTGCGCATCCTGCTGCTGGACGAGCCGCTGTCGGCGCTGGACAAGAAGCTGCGCGCCGATCTGCAATGGGAGCTGCGCAAGCTGAACAAGGAGTCCGGCGCCTCGTTCCTGTACGTGACGCACGACCAGGAAGAGGCGCTGTCCATGTCCGACCGCATCGCCATCTTCAACGAAGGCGGCATCGCCCAGATCGGCTCGCCCACCGAACTCTACGAGCGGCCGGCCAATCTGTTCGTCGCCGGCTTCCTGGGACGCAGCAATGTGCTGGCCGGCAAGGTGCGCCAGGCCGGCGCCGACGGCGTGGCGGTCGAGTACGAGGGCGGCGTGCTGGAGGTGCCCAAGCCGCGGCGCCAGTATGCGCCGGGCGAGGCGGTCAGCCTGGTGGTGCGGCCGCACCAGATGCGCCTGGACGCCGCCGGGCGCCAGGGGCTGGCCGCCAAGGTGGAGGCCATCAGCTATGCGGGCAACCTGATGAACTATCTGCTGCGCACGCCGCGCGGCACGGCGCTGTTCGCCGAAGCCGTGGCCGGCGCCGGCGCGGCCCTGCGCCAGGACGACCTCGTATCGGTGGGCCTGGACGCGGCGGCGGTCAGCCTGCTGGAGGCCGCCGACTGATCCGTCCCTTACAGGCGGGCAGGCCGGCGGCGCCTGTTTTACAACCTTGTAAAAAGCCTGCTATAATCTTTTCTCTTTACAGCGCCCGTAGCTCAGTTGGATAGAGTACTTGGCTACGAACCAAGGGGTCGTGGGTTCGAATCCTGCCGGGCGCGCCACATTTACGGTTGCCGTTTGCGCTTTTTGCGCTCCTGCAGCCGGCAAGCAGTACCGAAGCGGCTTGAGAAGACATTCTCAAGCCGCTTTTTTGCGCCTGTCCGGTGCGGGGCAGAGGCCGCTTTGGCGGTCAAGCGTGCATGGTGTTGACAGGGGTGCCTGTCCCGATGGGGACAGGCACCCTTGCCGCAGGTGCCGCTTCCCATGCGGGGCCAGGCGCCCCGCGCCTGGCCGTGGGCCAGCCGCCGGCTCAATCGAGCAGGGGGCGCTGCTCCATGCCGGGTTCGTAGGCGCGCAGGGGTTCGCCCGCCAGGCTGCGCGCCAGCCAGTCGGGGTTGGCCAGGAAGGGGCGGGCCAGCGAGACCAGGTCCGCCTGCGTGGCCGCGAGCACGGTTTCGCAATCCTGCAGCGTGGCCAGGCCGCCGTTGACCATCAGCGCTTTCGGAGCGGCCGCGCGCGCCAGCTGCGCCAGCAGTCCGCCCCATGGCTCGGGCTTGAGGACGCGGCGGCTGCTGATGTGCAGGATGTCGGCGCCCGCCTGGCACAGGCGGGCCAGCAGCGCCGCGATCTCGGCGCCGCCGCCGGGCGGCTGGTAGCGGTATTCGTCCATCTTGTAGATGGAGTAATTGAATCCGATGGGCAGCGGGCAGGCTTGCCGCACCGCGCGCAGCACGGCCTCGGCGATGCGGGCGCGGTCGGCGCCCCATTCGTCGTCGCGCACGTTGTAGGCGCTGAGGAAATCGTTGACCAGGTAGCCGCGGGCGCCGTGGATTTCCACGCCGTCGAATCCGGCGTAGTGCGCCAGGCGCGCCGACAGCGCGAAGCCCTCGATGATGCGCTCGATCTCTTCGGCGGTGGCGGCGTGGGCGGGCGCATTGGGCTGTTGGGTCTGCCACGACAGGCCCTGCGCCGCGCCGTCGACCAGGCCCAGCGGGCGGGCGTGCAGGCCCGGCTCGGCCAGCTTGCCGGCATGCTGCAACTGCGCGATGACGCGGCCGCCTTCCTGGTGGACGGCGCGCACCGCGGCGCGCCAATGCTCGGCCTGCGCCTCGCTGGCCAGCCCGGGCTGGTTGAAGTAGGCCCGCGCGGCGGGGCCGGCGGTGTACAGCGCTTCGGTGATGACCAGTCCGGCGCCATGGCGCGCGTAACGGGCATAGTAGGCGGCCGTTTCGGCGGCGGGATGGCCATGCGCGTCGGCTTGCGTGCGCGACATGGGGGCCACGGCGATGCGGTTGCGCAGCGCGATGCCGGCGATGTCGATGGGCGAGAGCAGGTTTATGGCTTGGCGGGCAGACAGGGTTCCCCGCCGGTGGCGGGAAGGGTGGCGGGGCAGTCCGGGCTGCGCTCCATGCGGACGATGCGCGGGTTGTGGTCCACCGACAGCGCCGCGGTCAGGCGGCCCGCGGCGCGGCGCAGCGATTGCAGGTAGCTGCCGCATCACAGGCTTTCGTCGTCGGCCGAGTGCATGCGGCTGACGTTCAGCGCGGCGATCAGGCGGCCGTGCTGGAAGATCGGCACGGACAGTCCGGTGGTATGGTCCTCGACCTCGCCGCAGCTCCATGCATAGCCGCGCCGCCGGACCTCCTGGATGATGTCGCGCAGGGCGGTCCGCTCGGTCACCGTGCGGGCGGTCAGCGGCCGCAGTTCGGCGGTGTGCAGATAGCTCTCCAGTTGTTCCGGGGTGAAGCCGGACAGCAGGACCCGCCCGGCCGAATGGCAGTACAGGGGAATGCGCGAGCCGATCGACAGGCCCTGGTTGAGGGTGCGGTGCAGCGGGATGCGGGCGACGTAGCCCAGCTCGGTGCCGTCCAGCGCGGCGATGCTGCAGGTCTGGCGCAGTTCTTCCACCAGCGCTTCCAGCACGGGTTCGGCGAAGCGCCACAGGGGCATGGACGACAGGTAGGCATAGCCCAGCGACAGTACGCGCGGCGTGAGCGCGAAGTGGCGATCGCCGCAGCGCGCCGCGAAGCCCAGCTCGACCAGGGTCAGCAGCACGCGCCGGGCGGCGGCCCGGCTCAGCCCGGTGCGATAGGCCGCCTCGGCCAGGGTCAGGGCGCGCGCCTCGTTGTTGAACGCCTGGATGATGGCCAGCCCCTTGGCCAGGCCATTGATGAAATAGTCTTCCTGCCTGGATTCAGCCATGGCGTCGCCTAGATCTCGACCAGCGCGTCGGCGGCATACAGCCTGCCATCCGGGCCGGCGATGAGTGGGTTGATGTCTACCGAGGCCACGGCGCCCTGTTGCGCATGCAGCCAGGCTCCCAGGCGGGTGGCGGCATGGGCGAGCTCCTGCACGGGCAGCGGATTCTCGCCGCGCACGCCGTCAAAGAGCGCGGCCACGCGCAGCTTGCGCAGGCATTCCTCGGCATGGGCCTGGTCGAACGGATACACCAGCGTGGCGACATCGGGCATGGCCTCGACATACTTGCCGCCGTCGCCAACGATGACGATACAGCCAAACTGGCTGTCCCAGCGCGCCCCGATCATGAATTCGCGCCGGGGCTTGACCATGGGCGCGACGATCACGCCGTCGAACGATTTGCCCATGCCCAGCACTTCCTGCCGCAACACGGGAAACAGCGCCCGCGCGCGCTGTTCGTCGGCGATGCCCAGGTGTACCAGCCCGTATTCCGATTTGTGCGGAATCTGCGCCGAGCAGGCCTTGACCGCCCAGGGGCCGGGCAGGCTGCCGAGCGCCGAGCCCATGCTGTCGGCGTCCAGGCACAGGCGCCATGGCGCGGTACGGATGCCGATGGCTTCGATCTGTTCCAGGCTGTCGGCCTCGGACAGCAGGCCCGCCGTGCGCGGCACCGGCGCGGCGGGCGCGTGCGGCGCTGGCCGCGCCAGCCGCAGCGCGGTCTCGCGCAGGCCGGACAGGCGCGCCAGCTGGCCCAGGGCGGCCAGCGCGTCCTCGTCGTGCTCGAAGGTGGCCAGGCCGGCCTGCGCGAAAATCCGGCGGCTGGCGGCCAGCGGGCAGCTGACCACCACCGGCAGGCCCGTCTCGGCGGTGAAGGCGGCCGCGTCGCGGGCGAATTGATCCGTGTCGTATCCCTTGCCGGACATGGGCAGGGTGATGAACAGCGCGTCGCAGGCGCGCGCCGAGGCCAGGATGGGCAGCACCTGGCCGAACAGGTGGTTGTTGCTCAGCAGGGCCGCCGTGAGGTCGATGGGGTTCAGGCTGCTGGCGAAGCCGGGCAGCACGGCGTCGATGCGGGCGCGCGTCTCGGCCGGCAGGGGCGGGACCTGCAGTCCATGCCGCTCGGCGGCATCGGCGCCGGTGACGCAGGCCGCGCCCGAGTTGCTGAGGATGGCCAGGCGGTTGCCGGGCAGATGGCCGCAGCGCAGCAGCAATTGCGCGCCCATGACCAGGCTGCGCGCGTCGGGCACGCGCAGGATGCCATGCTGGCGGAACCAGGCGTCCAGCGCCTTGTCCTCGGTGGCGATGGCGCCGGTGTGCGATTGCGCGGCCTGCAGGCCTTGCGGCGAAACGCCGGCCTTCAGGGCCAGCACGGGCACCTGGCGCGAACGCGCCAGCGCGGCCGCGCGCGCCAGGGTGGCGGGCGCGGGCAGGCTTTCCATGTAGAGCAGGATCAGCCTGACTTCGGGGTCGCGCAGCACCGCCTCGGTGAAGTCCGCGACGTTGAGGTCGCATTCGTTGCCGGTGGCGACCGAGTAGCGCACGCCGATGCCTTCGGCGCGCAGGTGCGCGTACGGGACCATGCTCATCGCGCCGCTCTGGCTGATGACGGCCACCGGCCCGTCGGCGGGGGCAACCTCGCCCAGCAGGGTGGCGAAGGTCGCCAGGGCGCCGTTGCTGAAATTGGCCAGGCCCTGGGTGTTCGGCCCCAGCAGGCGCATGCCGGCCGCCGCGGCGGCCGCCTTCATGTGCTTCTGCGCCTGCCGTCCGGGTTCGCCGGTTTCCGCGAACCCGGACGAGATGACGACGCATACGCGCACGCCCAGCCGCGCGCCGTCCCGCACGGCCTGCACCGCGGCCTCGCCGGCCACGCAGACGAGCAGCATGTCGATCGGGACGTTCACCGCGTCCAGGCTGTGCCAGGCGGCGATGCCCTGGACCCGGTCGCGGCCGGGGTTGATCGGCAGGATGCGGCCCTGGTAGCCGTGCTGCAGCATGTACTTGATCGGCCGGCCGCCGATTTTCTCGGGGTTGTCGGAGGCGCCCACGATGGCGACCGAGCGCGGCGCCAGCGCGGCGTCGATCCAGTCGCCGGCGCCGGCCATGCGGGGGGCATTGTCCGCGAGTGTGCTCATTCAGTCGGCCCTCGAACCCGTGCGCTCGATCACGTCGCGCCATTTGGCGGACTCGGCGCTGATGAACTGGCTGAACTGCGCCGGCGTGTTCGGGCGGAAGCTGACGCCCTGCTCGCCGAGAATGCGCGCGACATCCGGCGCCTGCAGGGCGGCGTTGATTTCCTTGTTCAGGCGTTCGACGATGGGCGCGGGCGTGCCGGCCGGCGCGGCGATGCCGAACCAGGCGGTGGCGTCGAAGCCGGGGAAGCCGGATTCGGCCACGGTCGGCGTATCGGGCAGCAGGGGCGCCCGCTCGGCGCTGCTGACGGCCAGGGCGCGGGCCCGGCCGGCCTTGATCTGCGGCAAGGCCGTGGGCAGGTTGTCGCACATCAGCTGCACCTGGTGCCCCAGCAGGGCGGTCAGCGCGGCGGCGCTGCCCGGATAGGCGATATGTTCGGCCTCGATGCCGGCCTGCGCCTTGAACAGCTCGGCGCACAGGTGTCCGCTGGTGCCCGTGCCCATCGACGCGTAGTTCAGGCTGGGCTGCGCGGACTTGGCGTACTTGACCAGTTCCGGCAGGGTCTTGGCGGGGACCTCCGTGTCGACGATCAGCACATTGGGCACGCTGCCGGCCAGGATGACCGGCGCGAAGGCCTGGGCGGGGTCGTAGCGCAGGCTGCGGTAGAGCCACTTGTTGACCGCGAAGACCCCGGAGGAGGCCAGCAGCAGGGTATAGCCGTCGGGTTCGGCGGTGGCGACCTGCTGGGCGCCGATGTTGCCGCCGGCGCCCGGACGGTTGTTGACCACGACCGTCTGGCCCAGCGTGGGCGATATCTTGTTGGCGATGGCGCGCGCCAGGATGTCGTTGGTGCCGCCCGGGCCATACGGAACGATCAGCGTGATGGGGCGAGCCGGGTAATCGGCGGCAAACGCGCCGCCGGCGCACAACGCCAGCGCCATGGAGGCTATCCACTTCATGGTGTTTCTCCTTTGTTGAACTGCTTCGGTATGACAGGCGGACATGCCGCGGGACGTGCGTCGCGGGATCAGCCCAGATAGGCGACGGCGCGGATCTCGATCAGCGCCGCCGGACGCACCAGGCCGCTGACCAGCACGCCGGTGGCGGCCGGAAACGGCCCCGCGCCGAAGACTTCGCGGCGCACGTCGGCGGTCTGGCCGTAGCCGTCGAAGGTCGTGACGTAGTCGACGGTTTCGACGACCTGGCTCAGGTTCCCGCCGGCCTGGGCGAGGATGGCGGCGATCTTCTGGTAGATGTAGCGCGCCTGCGCGGCGATATCGCCCACGCCGACGATCTCGCGCTGTTCGTTGAGCGCCGTCATGCCCGAGATATAGAGGAATCCGCCCGCCCGGACCGCGGGCGAGAAGGTCGAGTTCGGATTGGCGCCGGGCGGCAGCACGGCCTGCAGACTGGAATGCATGGGTTACCCCTGGAGGTGGGTTTTCAAGAGAAACGTCAGGTGGACCACGCAGTGCGCCTGGCGCGCCGCGTCGGGAGGGGCGTCCGTCGTGTGGATGGAGACTTCTATCGTGGTCTTCGAGCGGCCCTTGGCGACGTGCTCGATCTGCGCGACCCGGTAGACGCACTGCACCGTTTCGTCCACGTACACCGGACGCATGAACACCGCCTCGACGTCCACCATCGCGACCATGGCGTCGTGCAACTGCGCCGACAGCGGCGTGGCGCCGAGCGCGCTGATGGCCACCAGCAGCAGGCCGTGCGCGATCGGCGCGCGCAGCCCCTGGCGTTGCGCGTAGCCGGCATCGTAGTGAATCGGATGGGCATCGCCCGTGAGCGCGGCGAATTGCGCAAAGGCCTGGGCGTCCAGGCGGATTTCCCGTTGCGCGACGACCTGGCCGACGGCGAGGTCGGCGGCCGCGAGCTGCCGGGGCGGTTGCACGGGCGCCTCTCCTTCAGTCGGCCAGCGAGGCGCTGCCGACCATCACGGTCTTGCCGCCGGACACGGCCTCGATCTCGCCCTGTTCGTTCAGCGCGGCGACGAAGGTGTCGCCCGGGCAGACCGGACCGATCCATTTCGTGTGCAGCTTGCCGCGGTACAGCCAGTCGCTCGCATAGCGGCGCGCGCCCAGGTCGGCGGCCAGCGCGGTCATGTGCGGGCCGTGCAGCAGGGTGCCGCGAAAGCCGCGCTGCACCGCGTAGTCGTGGTCGTAGTGGATGATGTCGTTGTCGCCGTTGATGCGGCCGTAGCCGTCGATCATGGCCTGGGTGATGTCGAGTGTGCGTTGCATGCGGGCTTACTCCGGGACGTGGAAGGTGTTGAGCAAGGTGGCGATGGGCTGGCCGTCCGCGCCGCGGAAACGGCCTTCCCATTGCACGTAGCGGCGGCCGCGCTTCTCGAACTTGCGTAGGATCGTGCCGGTGGCGGTCACGCGGGTGGTCTCGTCGGCCCAGATCGGGCGGTGCCAGGACATTTCCAGTTCGGCCATCACGATGCCCTGGATCGGCGGGTAGGTCTGGTACACCGGCACGGTCATGTAAGGCAGGATGACGTTGGGCGCGGCGGCCTGGCGGACGTCCACCCGGTACAGGGCGGGATCGGCCTGGGACGCCTCGAAATACTCCTGGACGATGGCCGGGGTGATGTCGAAGGACACGGGGCCCAGCGCGGCGCCTTCGACGAAGGCGGCATAGGGGGTGCCTGGCGTGTCCCCTTCGCGGGGCTTGATGTCGCTGGGTCGGGTCATGGCAGTCTCGTTCGGTTGCGGGAGTGGCCATCGTAGGAGCGGCGCGCCGATCCTGCCCGTACATCGGCAATCTGTGCGCTAAGCGCACGCGGGCGGCGCGGGCCGCCCCGGCTGCGTCGCGCCGGCGTAAAACCCTGCTGTTATATCGATATATCTGTATATCTAGATTTTTCGATATATGATGCGGGTTCATGATGAGGCACTCGCATGGCCATCAATACCGAAGACATTCTCAAGGCGCTGGCGCATCCGGCGCGGCGCAATATCCTGGCCTGGCTCAAGGAGCCGCAGCGGCATTTCCCGCAGCAGGAGCACCCGCTGGAGCTGGGCGTGTGCGCCGGCCAGTTCGAGCGCTGCGGCCTGTCGCAATCCACCGTGTCCACGCATCTGGCCATCCTGCAGCGCGCCGGTCTCATCCACAGCCGCCGGGTCGGCCAATGGGTGTTCTACCAGCGCAATGAGGCCTGCATCGCCGAGTTCCTCCAGACCATGCAGGCCGAGCTGTAAAGCCGTCCGCCGGTCGTCCGCCCCATTCGTCCGCTTATCCGAGAGGTAATCCATGTCCACGTTGTTCCAACCGTTGAACGCCGGCAAGTTGCGGCTCGCCAACCGCATCGTGATGGCGCCGTTGACGCGCAACCGTTCGCCCAATGCCGTGCCGCCGCCCCTGACGGCCACCTACTACGTGCAGCGCGCCAGCGCCGGCCTGATCATCACCGAAGCCACCGCCATTTCCCACCAGGGCCAGGGCTACGCGGACGTGCCGGGGCTGTACGCGCCCGAACAACTGGCCGGCTGGCGGCGCGTGACGGACGCGGTGCACGCGGCCGGCGGCACGATCGTGGTGCAGTTGTGGCATGTGGGGCGCATTTCGCACACCACCCTGCAGCCGGGGCAGGGCGCGCCGGTCGCGCCCTCGGCGATCCGCGCCCAGGCGCGCACGTACCTGGTCGATGCGCAGGGCAAGGGGCAGTTCGCCGATACCTCGGAGCCCCGCGCGCTGGCGCTGGACGAGCTGCCGGGCATCGTGGAGGACTACCGGCGCGCCGCGCGGGCCGCGATCGACCATGGTTTCGACGGGGTCGAGCTGCATGCCGCCAATGGCTACCTGCTGGACCAGTTCCTGCGCTCGGGCAGCAACCATCGCGACGACGCGTACGGCGGCTCGATCGAGAACCGGGCGCGGCTGCTGCTGCGGGCGCTCGATGCGGTCTGCGCCGAGGTCGGCGCCGATCGCGTCGGCATCCGGCTCTCGCCGGTCACGCCGGCCAACGATGCGCACGACGACCAGCCGCAGCCCTTGTTCGAATACGTGCTGCGCGAGCTGGCGCGGCGCGGCCTGGCGTACGTGCACGTGATCGAGGGGGCGACCGGCGGCGACCGCGCCTACCAGCAGGGGCCGGCCCCGTTCGACTACGCGGCGCTCAAGGCGGCCTACCGCGCCGCCGGCGGCGCCGGCGCCTGGATGGTGAACAACGGCTACGACATCAGCCTGGCCGAACAGAAACTGTCCAGCGGGCAGGCCGATCTGGTGGCGTTCGGCAAGCCGTTCATCGCCAACCCCGACCTGGTGGCGCGCTTGCGCCAGGGCGCGGCGCTGAACGAGGGCGACCGCGATACGTTCTATGGCGGCGGCGAGCGCGGCTATACGGACTACCCCGCGCTCGCCTGAGCGCTCACAGGGTCAAGGCGCGGCCGTCGTGCAGCGTGGGCTCGATGCGTCCGTCGGGTTGCCGCTGCATGGGCGGCCCGCTCCAGGCGGCCAGTTCGTCCGCTTCGTCGGGCAGCGCGGCGGCGACCGGCGCCGGCTCCGATAGCGGCGCCGCTTCCGGCATGACCGCGGACGCCATGGCGGCGGCCACGACCGGCTCGATCGCCGCCGGCACGTACCAGGCGCTGACCTGCACGATGGCGCCGGCTTCGTCATGGTCGACCAGCAGCCGGTTGGCGCCTTCCGGCAGCGGCCAGCGCGGCGGCAGCGCGTATTCCGGGTCCAGCCCCACGCCGACCTCTTCGTTGTCGCGCGCGCGGATCCAGCCATGGAAGCGGCAGACGATCATCCAGGCCGTGAGCGCCGCCGCCATGGTCGCGACCACCGTGATATAGACCAGCAGCTCGGCGATCTGCGCGGCGGTGCCGCCCACCGTGACCAGCGAGTGATGGATGTACAGGCTGAACGCGACCCAGGTCAGGATGACCAGCAAGGGCCGCACGATGCGGTACCAGCAGCCGTACAGCAAGCCATCGGCCACCCCGTGCTGGTGCACATACTCGCGCAGCGGCGACGCGCTTATATCAATGATCAACGCTTTCATGTTTGATTCCTCGGTCGGGGCTTACCCACCGCGCCCGGCTTTGGGCTCGGCGAAACAGGACGCGCGGCAGCGCGAAGACGGTGGTGATCATGCCGATGATCCAGAACGCGATCGGATACCAGACGGCGTCGGCGAAGTAGCGGAAGATGCGGTAATCGTAGGCGCGGTCGACGATGCAGCCGGCGAACAGCTGCGCCAGGCAGGTCAGGAACAGCAGCGTGCCGTGCCAGCGCGGGAATATCTCGAACTGCCAGGCGGGCGGCAGCGCGACGAACTGGCCCAGCACAGCCATGCAGATCAGGAACAGCATGGCGTAGGCCCATAGCACGCTCAGGCTGAACTCCAGGAAGATCGGCCACATCAGGATCTGGCGCGGGTTGAGCATGCGCGGGGCGTACTTCAGCGCGGTCTCGATGCCGCCGCGCGCCCAGCGGTAGCGCTGCTTGAACAGCCCGCGGAACGTCTCGGGCATCAGGATCCAGGTCAGCGCGCGCGGTTCGTAGCGCAGGGTCCAGCCGGCCAGCTGCAGCTTCCAGCTGATATCGATGTCCTCGGTCTGCATGTCGGGGCTCCAGTAGCCGACCTGGTGCAGCGCCTGCTTGCGGAACATGGTCATGACGCCGGAGACGGTCATCAGCTTGCCGTAGAGCTGCTGGGTGCGCTTGATCAGCCCCACGATGGACGAGAATTCGCCCACCTGCATGCGGCCCAGCACCGTCGAGCGGTTGCGGATGCGCGGGTTGCCGGTGACCGCGCCGACGTGCCCGGCGTGCAGGAAATGCGTCAGCATGTAGGTGATCGAGTCGGGGTGGGGCAGCGAGTCCCCGTCGATGCACAGCAGGAACTCGGCGTCGCTGAGCTGCGCGGCCGTGTTCAGGCCGATGGCCTTGCCCTCGTTGCGGCTCTGGTGCACCACCAGCAGGCGCGGATACTGCTCGGCCAGCTCGTTGAGCAGCGCGCCGGTATTGTCGCGGCTGCCGTCGTTGACGGCGATGATGCGATAGTTCGGGTAGTGCATGCGGTCCAGGTGCGCGATCACCTCGGCCACGTTCTCGCCCTCGTTGTAGCAGGGCACCACGATGGCCACGCGCGGCACCCGCGGCAGCAGCGTGGCGCGGTGCTTGCGTCCCTGCTCGAACAGGAAGAAATGCAGCAGCCCGCCCACGATCCAGAAATACGACATGAAGAACGGGTAATAGAAAACGAAACTGGACAGCACGCTCTTGACGGAGTCGTTCATGGGCTACCTCTGCGTCGGCTCGTCCTGCGACGCACTGCCGTACAGCGTGGTCTGGCGCGATAGTTCCTGGGCCTTGGTCAGGCGGCGCTTTTCCAGCGTCGACTTCAGCGACATCACGTCGCGCAGCACTTCGGTGTCAGGGTGGTTGGCGATGAAATCGTCCGGGTAGTAGCCATAGTTGATGGCGCCCAGGCTGCGCAATTGCACCATCTGCTTGCGCAGTATCTCGGTGTCGATCGGCTTGCCCACGCGCCAGTCGCGCGCCTGCAGCTCGAAGATGGTGCGGTCCAGGCCCTTCTGGCGCGCCACGGCGGCCACCAGCTGGCGCATCCATTGCTCGGGCCGCGCGGCGCCCTCCATGTTGGGCATGGCCATCAGCGCCACGAAATCGTAGCTCTTGAGGAATTCCGGCAGGCTCTGGCCGTACCAGGCCTCCGACACGGGATCGAGCACCGGCTGGGCGTAGAGATTGCGCGCCACCACCATGTCGCGGTCGTTCTGGTAGCCGGACACGATATGGCGCAGGTGCATCGTGAAGTCGATCAGGTAGCGGATCTTGCCCTTGGACCATTGCTGGGCCAGCTTGGGGTCGGCGCGTATCGCCGCGATATCGGGCGGCAGGCCCCAGCCCTGGTAGGTGGCCAGCGCCTCGGGGCTGCTGTCCTCGGTGTCGTCGAGCACGGCGTCGTCGTGGAACAGCAGGCCGTCGAAGTGGGCCGCCTTGGCCAGGTCTTCGTAGATCTCGCTGATGACGCGGTGGGCGTCGGGATGGAAAGGGCTGAGCCGGGTCGGGCTGCCCAGGCCGCGCTCGCCGGGCTTGCGGGTCGTCGACTGCACCACCTTGCCATAGGCCGGGTTGCCGGGCGGCACCGAGAAGGTCAGCACGGGCAGCCAGGCGTACACCATCACGCCGGCGCGGGTCTTCAGCTGCCAGGCCACGCGGTTGAACAGATCGGCGCGCATCGGCAGATGGCGGTTGGGGAAGTACACCTCGGTGATGTCGCCGTCGCCCTTGGGATAGGCGAAGGCCTGCAGGTAGACGGCGCTGGGCGCCAGGTCCTTCATGCGGTCGATCAGCTGGCCGAGGTTGCGGTTCTGCTGCTCGGGGTCGGGGTCGTAGATGTAGTCCAGGTCGACCTGCACGATGCGCTCGATCGGGCGGACCTGGCCGTGGTAGCTGACCGGCTCGCGCATGGCGCGGGCGACCGTGGCGACGTTGACCTCGTAGTCCACCAGGCTGCGGCGGATCTGCGTCAGCGAAACGTCGGGGGTGTTGGGGCCGGGCTGCAGCGTCAGGCCGATGTTCAGGCCCACCTCGGCGGCCACCTGGTCGGTGTCGCGATTGTGCGCGCCGTAGGGCCAGACGATGGAGCGGATGGTCACGCCGGTGTGTTCGCGGATCAGGTCGGCGCTGGTCTTGAGATCCTGGCGCACGCGGGCGCGATATTCGGCGTCGTTCTCGTAGCGCCCGCTGGCCGGCAGGTACTGGCGCGAGGACGCCGCGGGCTGTTCGTTGCCCTGCGGGTTGGCCAGCACGCCGCGGTGCAGGTTGTGCGAGTGGGAGGCCAGCTCGACCAGGCCGGACTGCGCCATTTCGCGCAGCTGCGCCCAGGTCATGAAGAAGTCGTGCGGCACTTCGATCTTGGGGCTGAGGCGGATCTTGGTGCCGGCCGGCGCGTCGGTCCAGCTGGTGACGACGGCGACCACCGCGGGATAGTTGAATTTCTTCAGCAAGGGAAACACCTTGGTGTAGGTGCTGGCGTAGCCGTCGTCGAAGGTCAGCAGGATGGGGCGCGGCGGCAGCGGGCGCACGCCGGCGCGCGAATCGATGATCTGTTGCATGCTGATGGGGTTGAATCCCTTCACGCGTATCCACTCGAACAGATCGGTCAGCGTGCGCGTCTCGATGGCGAACTGATCGGGCATGTCGGCAAACGAGGCGCGCAGGTTGTCGCGCACGTCGTGCATGCACAGCACCCGGAATGTCAGGCCGTCGTCGGGATCGGGGGGCGGGAGCATGTCCACCTTGTAAGCGCGCGCGGGCAGCATCAGCAGCCCCAGCGCGCAGCAGGCAAACCATTTCAGCAGGGTCCGATGCATGGCGGTCATGGTGCTCAGAAGGGAATGTTCAGGGTCAGATAGAACAAGGTGCGGTTCTCCGGGTCGCCGTCATAGCTGTGGCGGCCGTAGCCCACGCCATAGGTGATGCTGGTCTGGCGCGGCAGGTCCCAGACCTGTTCCAGGCGCAGCTGCCACAGGGCGCTGTTGCCATGCTCGGCCTGGTTGTAGACCCCGCCGGTGGCGTAGACGCGCTGGCGGAACGCGTACTGGCCGTCGCGCCACGGGCGCCATTCGTACATGGCGGTGACCTGCGCGGTCAGGTCGTGGTCGGGGCTGAAGCATTCGGTGTCGGTCTTGCTGTTGTTCGAGTACGCCACGCTGGTCCAGGTGCTGACGCTGTGGCGCGGCACGGTCCACAGGTTCTGGAACCAGGTGGCGCCGATGGTCTGGCGGGTATTCGAGTCGCTGTAGTGCTGCAGCTGGTAGGCCACGTCGTAATAGGTGCGCTCGGTCGGCTGGTAGCGCGCCGATACGCCGCTGCTCCAGCCATGGATGCCGGCGCGGTAGGCTTTCCAGGGCAGGTCGTTGCTGTCGCTGTCGAAGTTGGCGGCCAGGCGCCAGCCGTCCGACGGCAGCCAGGCCACATTGGCCGAGGCGCCGAACCGGCCCGACGGGCCGGTGGACTGGTGCAGCTCGGTCGAGGCCTCGATGCTGCCGCGGCGGTACTCCAGGCCGGCGCCGTTGCGCACCCGCGACTTGTGGCCGTCGCCCAGGTCCGCATAGCCGGTGAACTGGTGGAAGAACAGGCGGTAGTTGTGCGAGATCGGGCTGGTGTACAGCATGGTGTTGAGCGACCACTCGCGGTTGGCGATGGTGGAGTTGTCGTTGTTGCTGTTGTCGCCGCCGTGGCCGATGTCTCCGCCGAAATCCATGGTCAGCAGCGGCGACTGGTACACCTCGTAGTCGCGCTGGAGATTGCGCACGCTGCTGCTTTCGGGAAAGCGCTCGGACAGCGTGGTGACGATGGCCTCGGCTTCGGGATATTCGCGCAGCGCCATCGAGGCGCGCGCCAGGCCGGTCATGGCCTGGATATCATCCGGCCGCTCGGCCAGCGCGGTGGTGAACGCCGCCTTGGCCTCGCGCGGGCGGGCGTCGCTCAGCCGGGCGCTGGCCGCCGCGTTGCGCAGGCCCGAGCTGAACGGGGCATCGTGCTGCAGAGCGTCGATGGCCAGCGTGCCGGCCTCGGTCTCGCCGGAATACATCAGGTACTGCGCGCGCAGGCGCTGCGCCGTGGCGTAGTCTTCATTGGGCCGTTCGGCGACCGGCGCGTTCTCCACGTATTGCGGCGAGGTTTTCTCGATGCGCTGCAAGAGCTGCTCGGCATCCTCGTAGCGGCCGCGGTCCATATAGGCGAAGAACAGCGACTCCTGGGTCGGGACGCGGTCGATGTCGCCCGGGCCGGCCTTGGCCAGCGCCTCTTCGTAGCAGACGATCGCCTCATCGTAGCGTTCCTCGTACGCGTAGGCGTTGCCGGCCGAAACCAGCACGTAGGGGTGCACCGGCGTATTGGTGGCGCGCAGCCCCTCGTACAGCTTGATGGCGTCCGCGTAGCGGCCGCGCAGGCCCAGGCCGTAGATCATGTCGCTGATCACCGCCGTGCGCAGCGACGCATACTCGGGCGCCAGCGGCAGGCTGTCGAGCAGTTGCCAGCCATCGGCCAGCGCCGCGTCCAGCGTCGCGAAACGCTCGGGTCCGGTCAGGTTCCAGGTTTCGGCGCGCGACCAGCGCAGGCGCTGGGCGATCGCGGCATGCTGCAGCTGCGCATATTCCAGCGGCGTGAACAGCGCCCGGTGTTCGGTGGCCAGGTCCAGCGCCAGATTGGCCGCGCCGCTGCGGCTGGCCTCCTGCACCTGGTCCCGCACCGACGGGGCCGCTGCCGCTGCCGCGCCCACGAACGCCAGCCCCGCCACCAGCAGCCGAGTCCGCCGCAGGCCACGCACGGATGCGGGCCGGGTACGCCTGGTTTGATCGTTGTTCATAGGACAGCGTTCTACGAAAACGCCAGATCCGCGGGGGACGTGGCCGATTGATGGGGTGGAGGCCATCTTAGAAATGACGCCACGGTTTGAATAGGGCGCCATTTGGCGTACCGCCCTTACACCATCCTTCAGATGGCACTTTTGGATGAGGGCAATCTTTTGTATGCTGTAAAAAAATCCACTGACGTATTGTGTAATGAGCAAATCTATGAGACGCGCGGCCAAATGGTGGGGCCCTGCGGCCACCTGGACGCTGGCGGCCCTGTTGGTGTTGCTGGTGGGCCACGGCGTGGTGCCGGAGGCGGCGCGGGTCTCCGACGCGCCGTTGCTGCATGCCATGGCCGGGCATGCCTACCTGCTGAACTGGGCCGCCGGGTTGATGGCCCTGATCGGCTGGGGCGACAGCCTGGTCCTGTATCGCCGCACCCGCCGCCGGGCGGTTTGAAAAGCCGGCTGGACAGTTTGAAAAAACGCGGTATAATTTCGCCTCTTTACAGCGCCCGTAGCTCAGTTGGATAGAGTACTTGGCTACGAACCAAGGGGTCGTGGGTTCGAATCCTGCCGGGCGCGCCAATATGAAAAGCCGCCATGCCTTGTGCATGGCGGCTTTTTGCTTTGGGCGGCGCGCGCTTGCGGCGCTTGCCCTGCCACGGGTTTGAGGGCCGGCCGTATGCCCTTACACTTGCCGTACTTTTCGCAGCCACTTTGACTTTTCGAGGTGAAGGCGGACTGCCGTGGCGTGCCTTGCCGGCGAGCGGGGTGCGGGGCGGCGGCGCGCCGCAGGAGCCTATGCCCGCATCCCAGGACAAACCCGATGTGCCGCCCGGTCCTTATCATTTTTCCGAACAGGTCGGCCATTTGTTGCGGCGCGCCTACCAGCGCCACGTGGCGATCTTTCAGCAGACCATTCCCGATTCCAAGCTGACCGCGGCGCAGTTCGTGGTGCTGTGCGCGTTGCGCGACCAGGGCGCGTGCTCGCTGGTCGACGTGGTCAAGGCGACGGCCATCGACCAGGCCACCGTGCGCGGGGTCATCGAGCGCCTGAAGGCGCGCAAGCTGCTGGCCGTCTCGCACGACCCGGCCGACCGCCGCAAGGTGCTGGTGACGCTCACGCCCGACGGGCGTGCGCTGGTCGAGGAAATGGTGCCGTTTGCCGAGCAGATCACGCAAAGCACTTTCGGCGGGCTCAACCCCGCCGAGCGGGTGGCTATCGTCTACCTGTTGCGCAAGATGAGCGACGCGGATGACCTTGTCGGACGGCAGTCCGAGTCCTAGGGAAAATACTAGGCGAATTAAAGTGTCAACGCTCTAATTTTCGGCTTGGTCGTCAATCTGTCAAGGCGTCGCCACAAGCAGGAAAAGGCGTTGTCCCTGGATTTTATTGATTTGTAATTCAATGATTTTGTGTGAATATTCGGGTATTCCCGTAGAAATCCGAATAGCCTTTATCGTGATGTGGTTATAGGGTGTCGGTCCGGTGTTTACATGCAGAATTCAAGTGTGTACGCTTTATCATATCCCGCGCGCCCAGGCTTGCAGGCTAGCTGTGAAGATTCAATAGGTTGTATGCATGGTTCATCCGAACCGGATTTGAGAAACTGGAAATCGCCACCCCCCCAGTTCACTCAAGGAGCCCGGCCGGATGAACACCCATAAGCATGCCCGATTGACCTTCCTACGTCGACTCGAAATGGTCCAGCAATTGATCGCCCATCAAGTTTGTGTGCCTGAAGCGGCCCGCGCCCATGGGGTCACCGCGCCGACTGTGCGCAAATGGCTGGGCCGCTTCCTGGCTCAGGGCCAGGCGGGCTTGGCCGATGCGTCCTCGCGCCCGACGGTCTCGCCCCGAGCGATTGCGCCGGCCAAGGCGCTGGCTATCGTGGAGCTGCGCCGCAAGCGGCTGACCCAAGCGCGCATCGCCCAGGCGCTGGGCGTGTCAGCCAGCACCGTCAGCCGCGTCCTGGCCCGCGCCGGTCTGTCGCACCTGGCCGACCTGGAGCCGGCCGAGCCGGTGGTGCGCTACGAGCATCAGGCCCCCGGCGATCTGCTGCACATCGACATCAAGAAGCTGGGACGTATCCAGCGCCCTGGCCACCGGGTCACGGGCAACCGACGCGATACCGTTGAGGGGGCCGGCTGGGACTTCGTCTTCGTGGCCATCGATGACCACGCCCGCGTGGCCTTCACCGACATCCACCCCGACGAGCGCTTCCCCAGCGCCGTCCAGTTCCTCAAGGACGCAGTGGCCTACTACCAGCGCCTGGGCGTGACCATCCAGCGCTTGCTCACCGACAATGGCTCGGCCTTTCGCAGCCGCGCCTTCGCCGCGCTGTGCCATGAGCTGGGCATCAAGCACCGCTTTACCCGACCTTACCGCCCACAGACCAATGGCAAGGCCGAACGCTTCATCCAGTCGGCCTTGCGTGAGTGGGCTTACGCTCACACCTACCAGAACTCCCAACACCGAGCCGATGCCATGAAATCCTGGCTACACCACTACAACTGGCATCGACCCACCAAGGCATCGGGCGCGCTGTACCCATCTCCAGACTCAACCTGGACGAATACAACCTATTGACAGTTCACAGCTAGGCGGGCCGTCCGGCCTCGTCGCGCAACTGGCGGCGCAGGATCTTGCCCACGTTGGTGCGCGGCAGCTCGGTGCGGAATTCCACCGAACGCGGCACTTTGTAGCCGGTCAGGTTGGCGCGGCAGTAGGCGATCAGCGCGGCGGCGTCCAGGTCCGGGTCCTTGCGGATCACGAACAGCTTGACCGCCTCGCCCGAGCGCGCGTCGGGCACGCCCACGGCGGCCACCTCGCGCACCCCCGGGTGCAGCGCCACCACGTCCTCGATTTCGTTCGGATAGACGTTGAACCCCGAGACTAGGATCATGTCTTTCTTGCGGTCCACCAGGAAGACATAACCCTGCGGGTCGACGTAGCCCATGTCGCCGGTGCGCAGGAAGCCGTCGGCGTGGAAGCTGAGCGCGGTTTCGTCGGGCCGCTGCCAATAGCCCGGCGTGACCTGCGGACCGCGCACGCAGATTTCGCCCGTCTCGCCCAGCGGCAGTTCCTTGCCCTGTTCGTCGCGGATCGACAGCTCGGTCGAGGGCACGGGCAGTCCGATGGAGCCGGTGAATACCGGGGCGTCGAGCGGGTTGATGGTGACCGCCGGCGAGGTCTCGGTCAGGCCATAGGCCTGCGCCAGCGGCTTGCCGGTGACGGCGCGCCAGCGTTCCGCCACCGAGCGCTGCACCGCCATGCCGCCGCCCAGGGTCAGCCGCAGGCGCGAGAAGTCGAGCCGGGCGAAGCCGGGGTGGTCGAGCAGGGCGTTGAACAGGGTGTTGACGCCGGTGATGCAGCTAAATGGCGTCTTGCGCAGCTCGCGCACGAAGGCCGGGATGTCGCGCGGATTGACGATCAGCAGGTTGCTCGCGCCGATCTTCAGGAAGGTCAGGCAGTTCGCCGTCAGGGCGAAGATATGGTAGAGCGGCAGGGCCGTCACCACGCATTCCCGGCCTTCCTTGACCAGCGGCCTGACCCAGGCGTGCGCCTGGCACAGATTGGCGATCAGGTTGCCGTGGGTGAGCATGGCGCCCTTGGCCACGCCGGTGGTGCCGCCGGTGTATTGCAGGCAGGCGAGGTCGGCGTGGCCCAGCGCCGGCGCCGCGTGGGGCAGGCGCTCGCCTTCGGCCAGCACGTCGCGCAGGCGCCGCGCGCCCGGCAGCGACCAGGCCGGCACCATGCGCTTGACCCGGCGCACCACGAAGTCGACCACGGGTCCGCGCGGCTAGGTGTGAACTGTCAATAGGTTGTATTCGTCCAGGTTGAGTCTGGAGATGGGTACAGCGCGCCCGATGCCTTGGTGGGGTCGCTGCCAGTTGTAGTGGTGTAGCCAGGATTTCATGGCATCGGCTCGGTGTTGGGAGTTCTGGTAGGTGTGAGCGTAAGCCCACTCACGCAAGGCCGACTGGATGAAGCGTTCGGCCTTGCCATTGGTCTGTGGGCGGTAAGGTCGGGTAAAGCGGTGCTTGATGCCCAGCTCATGGCACAGCGCGGCGAAGGCGCGGCTGCGAAAGGCCGAGCCATTGTCGGTGAGCAAGCGCTGGATGGTCACGCCCAGGCGCTGGTAGTAGGCCACTGCGTCCTTGAGGAACTGGACGGCGCTGGGGAAGCGCTCGTCGGGGTGGATGTCGGTGAAGGCCACGCGGGCGTGGTCATCGATGGCCACGAAGACGAAGTCCCAGCCGGCCCCCTCAACGGTATCGCGTCGGTTGCCCGTGACCCGGTGGCCAGGGCGCTGGATACGTCCCAGCTTCTTGATGTCGATGTGCAGCAGATCGCCGGGGGCCTGATGCTCGTAGCGCACCACCGGCTCGGCCGGCTCCAGGTCGGCCAGGTGCGACAGACCGGCGCGGGCCAGGACGCGGCTGACGGTGCTGGCTGACACGCCCAGCGCCTGGGCGATGCGCGCTTGGGTCAGCCGCTTGCGGCGCAGCTCCACGATAGCCAGCGCCTTGGCCGGCGCAATCGCTCGGGGCGAGACCGTCGGGCGCGAGGACGCATCGGCCAAGCCCGCCTGGCCCTGAGCCAGGAAGCGGCCCAGCCATTTGCGCACAGTCGGCGCGGTGACCCCATAGGCGCGGGCCGCTTCAGGCACACAAACTTGATGGGCGATCAATTGCTGGACCATTTCGAGTCGACGTAGGAAGGTCAATCGGGCATGCTTATGGGTGTTCATCCGGCCGGGCTCCTTGAGTGAACTGGGGGATCGGCGATTTCCAGTTTCTCAAATCCGGTTCGGATGAACCATGCATACAACCTATTGAATCTTCACAACTAGCGGCGCCGTCCGGCGCCGGCCCTACCACTGGCCGAAGTGGATGCCCGCGCGCTTGTGCGCGTTGGTGCTGCGCTCGATGGCGGAATCGGCGATCGTGACGCGGGTCTTGCGCCCCAGCGACCATTCCAGCAGGCGCGCGCGCATCTCGGCGCGCACCGCCTCGTGGGCCGGGCTGCGGCCCAGGTCCTGCAGCTCGCCCGGATCGTTGGCCAGGTCGTACAGCTGCTCGGGCTCGTCCTGCCAGTACACATAGCGCCAGCGGTCGGTGCGCGCCGACCAGGCGCGCGCCTGCTGCGGCGTCTTGCCGCGCAGCAGGCGCGCCTGGCGAAAGCTGTAGTCCAGCTCGGAGAACACGCAATCGCGCCATGGCGCCTGCGTCGCGCCGTGCAGCAGCGGCTGCAGCGCCCGCCCTTCGATGCGATGCGTGGGCAACGGCACCTCCAGCGCCTGCAGGATGGTCGGGACGATGTCCACCCCCTCGACCAGCTTGTCGCTGACCGTGCCGCGCACGGCGTCGCCGGCCGGGCTCGGGTCCATGACGATGAGCGGCACGCGCTGCACCGTGTCGTAGAACAGCTCTTTCTCGCCCAGCCAGTGATCGCCCAGGAAATCGCCGTGGTCGGAGGTGAAAATGACCAGCGTGTTGCGCATCAGCCCCGCGCCTTCCATGTAGTCGAACAGCCGGCCGAGATGGTCGTCGAGCTGCTGGATCAGCCCCTGGTAGGCGGGCCGGACGATGCGCACGCAATCCTCGCGCGCGAAGCTGAGGCTTTCCTCGTGCTGGCGATAGGCCTACACCACCGGATGGGCGTCCTCGCGCTCGGCCGCCGTGCGCAGCACCGGCAGGCATTGTTCGGGCCGGTACATGCTGTGATAGGGCGCCGGCGCCATGTAGGGCCAGTGCGGCTTGACGTAGCTCAGGTGCAGCACCCAGGGCTGGCCGCCGCGCTGCCGCATGAAATCCAGCGCCTGGCCGGTCATGTAGGCCGTCTCGGAATGCGCCTCGCGCACCCGCGACGGCAGATAGGTATTGCGCATGTGCCAGCCGCTGACCACCTGCCCGCCGGCGTCGATGGCCGAGATGACGTAGTCGCTCCCGGGGTCGGGCGAGTCATAGCCGTGGCGGCGCAGGAAAGCGGGATAGCCGCTTTCGGCGCCGGGCTCGTGGTGGCCGTCGTAGCGGTCCAGCTCGCGAAAGCCGCCCCGGCTCAGCAGCAGGCCCAGCTCCGAACCGCCATCCAGGGCCAGCCGCTGCATGCCCGCCGCGTCGGGCAGCACATGGGTCTTGCCGGCCAGCGCCAGGTCCAGGCCATGGCCGGCCAGGTATTCGCCCAGCGTCACCTCCCCCACCGACAAGGGCACGCGGTTCCAGGTGGCGCCGTGGCTGGAAGGATAGCGACCGGTGTAGTAGCTCATGCGCGACGGTCCGCACACGCCCGAGTTGACGAAGGCCCGCTCGAACCGCACCCCGCGGCGCGCCAGCGCGTCCAGGCTGGCGGTGCGCAGGTAGGGGTGGCCGTAGCAGCCCAGGTGGTCGGCCCGCAGCTGGTCGGCCATGATGAACAGCACGTTCTGCACTTGTGTCATGACGGATTCCGGCCGCTTACTGGGTGGCGGTGAAGCCGGACTGGCGCACCACCGGCTCCCATTGGTCGCGATAGGCCTGCAAGGAGGCGGCGGTCTGCGCCGCGTCCTGCGCGACCGGCTCCAGGTTGACCGCGCGCACGGCCTGCTGCATGGCGGGCTCGCTCATGACGGCGGCGATATCGCGGCCCAGCCGCTCGACCTTGTCCGCCGGCATGGCCGCCGGAGCGAAGAAGGCGTTCCAGCCGTCGGCGGCCAGGTCCACGCCCGCTTCGCGAAAGGTCGGCACGTCGGGCAGTTGCGCGTCGCGCGTCTGGCCCGAGGTGGCCAGGATGCGCAGCTTGCCCGCCTGGTGCTGCGGCAGCAGCGTATCGAGCGTGTCGATCCCCTGGCCGAGGATGCCGCCGATCAGCTCGGTGATCAGCGGGCCCGATCCGCGGTACCCCACCACCTCGACGTCTTCGCCCACTTCGCGGCCCAGCATGAGGGCGAAGAAGTGCGGCAGACTGCCGGTGGCCGGCACCCCCACCGTCAATTGCTTCGGATGCGCGGCGATCCATTGGCGCAGGTCGGCCAGCGTGCGCAGCGGCGAACCGGCCGGCACCGTCAGCGCGAACTTGTAGCGGCTGGCCAGCGACAGCGGCTGGAAATCGCGCTGCGCGTCGTAGCCGGGCTGGGCGTAGACCAGCGGCGCCACCACCATGACCGCCGGGTTGGCCAGCATCAGCACATTCTGCTGCGCCGAGGCCTGCCGCAAGGCCTGCGCCGCGATGCGCCCGCCCGCGCCGGTCTTGTTCTCGACGATGACCGGCACGCCTACCCGGTCTTTCAGGCGCTCGGCCACCAGCCGGGCGATGCGGTCGGAACTGCCGCCGGGCGCATAGCCCACCACAATGGTCAGCGGGCCGTCCAGCGGCGCGGCCGCCTGCGCCACCGGCCCCGACATTCCCAGCGCCAGGACGGCCGCCAGCATCGACTTGAACATCGCTTGTCTCCTTTCATTGTTGTGCCGACAATCTAACAAGCCGATACTCGATGGATCTAATCCAATAAGCCCCGCAAGGTCTCCAACGCCGCCATGTCCCGCCCTGCCGCCTGTCTCCAGGATATGCTGATGTACCGGCTGTACCAGGCCTGGTCGCAGTCCAACCCGGTGTTCGTCCGCCTGTGCGAAGGCCGCTACGGCATCACCCGGCGCGAATGGCGCATCCTGGCCGCGGCGGTCGAGCATGGCCGCATGACGTCGGCGGCGCTGGCCGCCGCGGCCAGCCTGGACCTGGTGCGCACGTCGCGCACCGTCGGGGCGCTGTGCCGCAAGGGCTGACTGCAGCGCGAACACGGCCTGTCGGACCGCCGCGTGGTGCACATCGAGGCCACCGAGGCCGGCCTGGCGCACTACCAGGCGGTGCTGCCCGCGGTGGCCCAGCTCAACGACCTGCTGGCCGAATCGCTGGATCCGGCCGAAATCGACCAGTTGCGCGACCTCCTGGCGCGCATCGAGGCGCGCGGCCGCGCCATGGCCGCCGGCAACCTGATCGCCGAGAAGGCCGACCGCCGCGCCGGCGGAACCCGGCGCCCGCGCGAGACCGGCCCGCCGCCGCGCTGACGCCCCGCCGCGCCGCCCGGCCACGGGCTGTGTTTCATCGCCGAAACAGTTTGTGTAAAACATTTAATGTGAATCATTCTGATTGGCGATAGAATTCGTGGCCTCAGACATATAAAAGAAAGAGGAACCTCCCTTGCATACTCGCACGCCACAGCGGCAGCGCCCGGTCGCGCCGCGCCTGCTGCATCTATCGCTGGCCGCCTCGCTGGCGGCCGGCGCCGCCCAGGCGCAGACCGCCACCGAAGCCACCACCCTGCCCACCGTGCAGGTCACCGGCAGGGGCGAGACCGCCACCGGCCCGGTCGACGGCTATGCCGCCACGCGCAGCGCCACCGCCACCAAGACCGATACCCCGCTGTCGGAAACCCCGCAGGCCGTCACGGTGATCCCGCGCGAGCAGATCATCGACCAGGGCGCGCAGAACGTGCAGGACACCATGAACTACGCCGCGGGGGTGCGCCCCAACGCCTATGGCGTGGACAACCGCGGCGACTACGTGCGGGTGCGCGGGGTGGAGCCGGTCCAGTATCTCGACGGCCTGAAGCAGTTCTTCAACTACAACAATCCGCGCACCGAGGTCTACGGGCTCGAGCGCGTCGAAGTCCTGCGCGGCCCGGCCTCGATGCTGTACGGCCAGGGCAGCACCGGCGGCGTGGTCAACCTCGTCAGCAAGCGGCCGCAGCCCGAGGCCATGCGCGAGATCGGCGTGACCGTGGGCAACCACAACCGCAAGGAGATCCAGGCCGATCTCACCGGCCCGCTGACCGAGGACGGCACCTGGCTGTACCGGGTGGTGGCCCTCGGACGCGACAGCGACACGCAGGTCCAGTACACCAAGGACGACCGCATGATGCTCGCGCCGTCGCTGACCTGGCAGCCCAGCGCCGCCACCTCGCTGACGCTGCAGGCCTACTGGCAGAAGGACAAGTCGGGCACGACCCAGGCCTTCCTGCCCTGGAGCGGCACGGTCAGCGGCAACCCCAACGGCCGCATCCCCACCCGCCGCTTCACCAGCGAACCCGGCTTCGACCGCTACGACACCGAGCAATTCAGCGTGGGCTGGCAGTTCGAGCACAAGTTCAACGACAACTGGAAAGTGCGCCAGAACCTGCGCCACACATCCAGCAAGGTCGACTACAGCACGCTGTATCCGGCGGTCTACGGCAACCCCGACAATCCCTTCATCGACGCCGACCAGCGCGTGGTCAATCGCTACCTGTACATCAAGAACCCGCGCATGCGTTCCTTGCTGGCCGACCAGAACCTCGAAGGCAAGGTGAACTGGGGCCGCGCCGAACATACCCTGCTGATGGGCGTGGACTACAGCCGCTATCGCGAGACCGGCGAGACCGGCAGCGGGTTCGGCGCGCCGCTGGACCTGTACCAGCCGGTCTACGGCACCCTGCCCGACTATGCCATGTCGGACGTGCCCAAGAACAAGCAGCAGCAGATCGGCGTCTACCTGCAGGACCAGATCAAGTTCGACCGCAACTGGATCGTGGTGGCGGGCCTGCGCCACGACCGCGTCGCCAACAGCGTCGAGGGCGCCGACAAGGAAACCGACAACGCCACCACCAAGCGGCTGGGCCTGATGTACGCCGCCGACAACGGCTGGTCGCCCTACCTCAGCTACAGCGAGTCGTTCACCCCCATCGCCGGCACCGACAACAGCGGCAACCGCTGGGTGCCGATGCGCGGCAAGCAATGGGAAGCAGGCCTGAAGTACATGCCGCAGGACACCGGCTATGAGGCCACCCTGGCGGCCTACGACCTGCGCGAGCGCAACCGCCAGACCAACGACCCGTCCGATCCCACCAACCAGGTGCAGACCGGCAAGACCAAGACGCGCGGCATCGAACTGGAATTCCGCGGCCGCGTCACGCCGCAGATGGATGTGATCGCCAACTACAACTACACCGACATCGACCCGCAGCTCGAAGGCCTGCCCAAGCACACGTTCTCGCTGTGGAGCAAATACCGGTTCAGCGTGGGCGATGTGCATGGCTTTGCCGCCGGCGCCGGCGTGCGCTACCTGAACGCGTTTCGCGACGGGTCCGCGCCCGAGACCGGCTCGGTGGCCCTGTTCGACGCCATGCTCAGCTACGACACCGGTTCGTGGCGCTATGCGCTGAACGTCGCCAACATCGCCGACAAGACCTACGAGGTGGTGTGCCTGCGGCGCGGCGATTGCTTCTACGGCCAGCGCCGCACGGTCACCCTGAGCGCCATGTACCGCTTCTAGCGGTACGCCGTCAGCGCATCTCGAACAGCTCCTGGTGAAAGCAGGCCGGCGGCATGCCGCGGGCGGCCAGGCCTTCGCGCAGGGCCTGGCCGAACCCGGCCGGCCCGCAGAACCACACTTCCGATTGCGCGGCCCGCGGCAGCATGTCGACCAGGCGCTCCGCGCTCAGCTTGCCGTCGCGCTGCGTCACCAGCACGTGCAGGCCGACCCGGGCGCGCTCGGCCAGGGCGCGCAGTTCGCCGATGAAATCCGGGTCCGGCGCATTGGTGGAATACACCAGGTCCACCTCGTGCGCCGGCGCGCCATCGGAGCGAGCGGCGGCCATGTCCTGGAGCCGCGCCAGGAACGGCGTGATACCGATGCCGCCCGCCACCAGGATCTGCGGCCTGCCGTTCGCGCGGAAATCGAAGCGCCCATAGGGTCCCTCCACCGTCACGCCGTCGCCCACCCGCAAGCGCGCCGGCAGGCTGCGGGTGTAGTCGCCCAGCCCCTTGATGCTGAAGCGCAGCAAGCCGTCGTCGCGCCAGGCCGACGAAATGGTGAACGGATGCGCGCCCTCGGCGCGGTCGAAGGCCACGAACGCGAACTGGCCCGCCTTGTGGCCGGGCCAGCGCGTCTCCAGCTGCACGTCGACCTGCATCACCGCGTTGTCGGCGAATCGCTCCAGCCGCGCAATGCGGCCGGCGGCCTGGCGCGGGCGGCCGATCAGGCCCAGCAGCGACAACAGCGCGCCCGCGCCGCCGGCGGCCATGACCACGGCCATCACCGGCCCGATGGGCCCGCGCCAGTAGGCCGGCGCCATCAGCACCACGGCATGAAACACGAACACCAGGTACAGCGCGGGCATCAGCCGGTGCGTGCGGAAGAAGTGCCGGTACGGAAAGCGCTTGTACAGGGCCAGCGCGGCCAGCAGCAGCAAGGCGTACAGCCCCCACTCGCCCAGGCTCTTGGCCACCCCGTGCCAGGCCTGGAACGGGTCGTACAGGGCCGCCTGCCCGGCCGGCGCGGGCACGCGCGGCGGCCGCACGGTCCAGCCCTGCGCGGCCATCCAGGGCGGCACGATCTTCAGCAGCCAGTGCGTCAGCGCCAGCGCCACGCCGCCCAGGCCCAGCCACTTGTGCAGCCGGTAGAACTTGTCCAGCCCTCCCAGGGCGCCTTCGAAGCGGGCCGGCCGCGCCGCCAGGATCACGCCCAGCGACATCATGCCCAGGGCCAGGATGCCGGTGTAGTAGATCAGGGGCTTGCGCATGACCCAGAAGCCCTCGCCTCATGCGCCGGGCGGGTTCTGGCTCAGCCACAGGACGGACAGGGCCGCGACCAGCAGAATGAATATTGTTCTCAGGCGTCGCATCGCATCTCCGGAACGGGCGCGATGGCGTTTGCGCAGCCTCCCATTCGCGCCAGGCCCATTATGCATCGGGCGCCCCCCCCCCCGCCGGCCTTGATCTGGCGCAACGCGGCCGCGCGCGCGGTCAGCCCGCCAGCGCCGCGCGCACCCGCTCGGGCGTAAACGGCAGCTCGCGAAAGCGCCGGCCGGTGGCATCGAACAGGGCGTTGGCCAGCGCGGCGGCGCCCGGCACCGAGGCCGATTCTCCCGCGCCCATGGGCGGCTGGTCCTGGCGCGGCATCAGCACGACCTCGATCGGCGGCACCTCGGTGAAACCGAGGATGGGATAGGCGCCCCACTCCATGCTGCTGACGCCGGCCTGGTTGAACGACACCTGCTCCTTCAAGGCGCGGCTGAGCGACTGGATCACATTGCCGTGCAACTGGTGGCGCACGCCGTCGGGGTTGACGGTCATGCCGGTATCCTGGCCCACCACCACCCGTTCGACCGTGATGGCGCCGCTGCGCGCATCGACGGCCAGGTCCACCACCCAGGCCGCCCAGGCCGCGCCGAAACCCGGGAACTTGCTGTGCACGTAGCGCGCGTAGGCCAGGCCGCGGCCGCGCAGCAGGTGCCGTGCGTCCGCCTGGCCGCGGCTGCCGCGTTGCCCTTCCCGCCAGCCGGCCCGGCTTGCCACTTCGCGCAGCAGATCGATGGCGCGCGGATCGTCCAGGTGGCGCAGGCGAAACGCCAGCGGATCGGCCTGGGCGCGTTCGGCCAGTTCGTCGATGAAGCAGTCGTGCGCGAACGAATTGGGCAGGGCCGATACGCCGCGCAGCCAGGCCGCGCGCATGATGGCGGCGGTATCGTGGCACACCACGCGCAGCCTGTCGTAGCGATACGGCGGCACGGCCGTACGGTCGCCCATCTGCAGCGTACGCGGCTCGGCGGCGAGCGTCCCGGTCAGCAGCAGGGCCAGCAAGGGCGCGTCATTGGACGGATAGCGGGTGGCGAAATCGTAGGCGGCCAGGCCGCCTTGCGCGTCGACCGCGCCACGGACTTCCATCAGCTGCGCCGCGCCCTTGGGCTCCCAGGCGTGCTCCTGCTCGCGGCTGAGCTGCACCCGCACCGGCCGTCCCACCGCGCGCGACAGCAGCGCGGCGTCGGCGCAGACATCGTCGGCGCAATTGCGGCCATAGCAGCCGGCCGCCTCCATGCGGACGATCTCGATGCGCGACTCGCCCAGGCCGAGCAGGCGGTCCAGGTCGATGCGCAGCATATGGGGATTCTGCGTGCCCGACCAGACCGTCAGGCCATCGGGGCGGTAGTCGGCCAGCCCGCAGGACGGGCCGATCGATCCGTGCATCTGGTACGGCCATACATAGTGCAGCGCAGCGCGTCCGGGTGCGCCAGCGCCGCGTCCACATCGCCTTGCGCCACCAGTTCGCGCGGCGTGGCCGGCTGGTCGCGCAGCGATACTGCGCGCTGGGCTTGAGCGCCACCGCGTCGGCCAGCGCCAGCGTGGTGCCGCCGCCGGCCAGCAATGTCCAGTAATCGGTGGCGCGGCCGTTCCCGGCGCGCACGACGCCATCGTCCACGCGCAACATGTCGGCGGGCGTCCGCAAGGCGTCGGCGGCGCGCGCCAGCAGCCAGGCGCGCGCCTGCGCGGCCGCCTTGCGCAGCGGCACGGCGGTGATCTGGATCGTGGCGCTGGCGATCGTCGGCCCCTGGTTCGGCGCGGCCTCGGTATGCCCCAGCACCATCTCCACCCGCTCGAACGCCACGTCGAGCTCCTCGGCCACGATCTGCGCCAGCGCCGTGCGCACGCCCGTGCCCAGGTCCACGTGCCCGTTGAACGCCTGCACCCGGCCGTCGGCGCGCACCGCGATGAACACGTCCGGCGTGGCCGGCACATAATCGGACGCCGCACCCGGCTGCCCCGGCGCGGGCTGCGCCCCCGCCGTCGGCGCGCGCGTGACCAGCAAGGCGTCCGCGGCGCGCAGCAAGGCCTCTCGTTGCGATCTGGGTGTTTGCATGACCGTCCTCATACTCGGCGCGTCTGTGCCCGCAGGGAGCAAGATTCAGCAGGTGCCTGTCCTCGCGGGAAGGACCAGGATTCGGCAGGTGCCTGTCCCCGTGGGGACAGATACCGTCTTGGCAGTCAACCGTTCATGGCGTAATTGGGCTGGTAGGGGATGCGGTTTTTGAGGACCCCGAAGCACAGATGCACCAGTTTTCTCATGGCCGCGCCCAGCGCGGCCTTTTTGCTTTTTCCTGCTTTGAGCAGGCGCTGGTAAAGGGCGCGGATGTGGGGGTTGTGGCGGGTCCCAACCAGGGCCGCCATGTATAACGTGGCGCGCACCTGGGAGGGGCCGGCTTTGGACAGGCGTGCGCAGCTGTTCAGACTGCTGCCGGATTGGCGCTGCACAGGGACCACCCCGAGATAGGCGGCCAGGCTCTGGGCGGAGTCGATATGCCGATTGTGCATGACGGCCAGGATGGCGTTGCCGGCCTGAGGCCCGATGGCGGGGATGGAGTTCAGCAGCTCGCAGTCTTGCTTGAGGTCGGGGTGGTTGTCGATGTGCTGATCGATCGCCCGCTCGATTTGTTTGATCTGTTCGCGCAAGAACGCGATGGCCTTGTCGATGGAACCATCGACCAAGGGCGCCGAGGGGCTGAACTGGCTCTTCTCTTTGCGATTGAGCTCACGCAACAGATCCTTGCTCAGCGCCTCGCGTCGCGTCAACAAGGCGCGCAGTTGACGCGCATGCAAGGGCGCCGGGTGCCACAGCGCCGGGCTCAGCGTCTGTCCATAGCGAGCCAGCACGTAGCTGTCGAGCGCATCATTTTTGGAGCGCAGCGCCAAGGCCTTGGCAAAGTCCCGGGCCTGGGCGGGATTGACCAAAGAGACCCGGACCTGGGGCAGCGCCGTGGCCGCTTGCTCGTGATACAGACCCGTAGGCTCCAGGATGGCGTGCAACTGCGCCGGCTGTGCGCCGTGTTTGGCGCACCACGCCAGCAGGGCTTGTACGCCCGCGGCGGTGTTGACCACCACCTTGGTCTTACGCTTGTCAGCCTCAGCCGTCAGCAACGTGCAATCCAGCTTGGCCTTTGATACATCAATACCTATGAAAACATGGACTTGGCCTCCTGCAGATAACAAACTGCTGTCAGCCACTGCGCCCACTTGCCTTGTACATACAGGGTCCTCGCCCTACGATACCGTCCAGTGTCTCGCCGGCCCAGCAGTGCGCTGCCGAGCCGCTATCTGTCCCACAAAGTCCTCGCTTTGGGCACCAACTCGCGGTCATCGGCGCGCGGTGGTGATAGCTAATCACCACCGGAGGAAAGATACAAGGCACCTGAGTGTCACTTTGTCTTTGCCAGCGCCTCGTCATGCGTCATCACGGCGGCGTATTTCTGGCGCATGTCGAACAGGTTGGCCTCGTGCGGGCCCAGCGCGCGATCGCCCACGCAATCGGACAGCACCAGCGGCCGAAAACCCGCCGACATCGCGTCGACCACGCTGGCGCGCACGCACCCGCTGGTGGTCGCCCCGGCCACCAGCAGCGTCTGCACCCCGCGCTGCGCCAGCCACGCCGCCAGCATCGTCCCGTAGAACGCCGACGGCGTGCTCTTGCGCACCACGTACTCGCCGGCCTGCGGCGCGAGCTGCGGCACGATCGCGCTGGCCGGCGCGTGCTCCTTGAGCGTGAGCATCCCCGGCACCTTGATGCTGAAGATATTGCCGTCGGCATCGTCGTCGGCATACACGATGCGGCTGTGCGCCACCGCCCAGCCCCGCTCGCGCGCGGCCGCCAGCACCGTGCGCGTGGTCTCGATCGCCGCCGCGATGTTGCCCCCGCCAAACTGCGCCGGGTCCGCGAACCCGTTGACGAAGTCCACGATCAGCAGCCCGTACGGCGCCTTCAACGGCAGCGCCGCCCCGAACCCCTGGCGCTCGTAGCTGCCCAGATCATTGCTCATGTCCCTGCCCCTTCCTCAGTCCAGTACCTTGCCCTCGCGCACCACTTCGCGCCCGTCCAGGCGCACCGTGCAGCGGCGCAGCGGAATGTCGATATGGCAGGCCGTCGTGCGGCTGCCCCCCGCCTCGTTGTTCGGCCCCAGCGAGAACAGGAAATTGCCCTCGTAGGCCCGCGCATCCATGCCGATGGTCGCCTCCCGGTCGTACAGCCCCAGCGTGGTCCAGCTCGCCCGCGGCTGCAGGCCCCAGCCGATGTGCGAGATCGCGTACGCCTGCGGGTCCTTGAACGTGGCCACGTACTCGCGCAGCATCTCCGCATCCAGCCCCCCTTCGATGCGCGTCGCGTAGCCGTTTTCCACCGTCAGCACGATGGGCTCGCTCACGTACGACTTCTGCGGCAGCAAAATGTCGCCCCGGTCGATCACGATCGTGCCGTTGGCCGAGCCCTCGTCGGGCCAGGTCAGCGCAAACCCGCTGGGCCAGTGGTCCCACCGCCCCGGCTCGTCCACGTAGCCGTACTCGCTGATCGCCGGAAACTCCCCCAGCCCGCAGCGCAGCCGCGTGCCCGCCTCCGACTCCACCGTCATCTCGCGTGCGCCCGCGATGCGAGCCGCCGCCGCCTTGACCCGCTGCCGGTCGCCCTCGGTGGGCACCAGCCGCGCCAGCACCTCCGGCGGCTCGACCGCCAGCAAAATCCGCGTGCCCCCCTGCAGGATCTCGTGCTGCTCGGGCGAGAACAGCAGCGTCATCAGGTCCAGCACCAGGTCGCTCGCCTTGAGCATCGCGATCGCCGCCTTGTTGCCCGTCAGCGGCGTGGTCCCCAGGTACGCCAGCGCATCGCGGCTGAGCGCCTTCTCCCCATTGACCGGCGGCAGGTCCAGCCGATTGACCACCGCCCCCAGCGACTGCGCCGCCACCAGCGCCGTGCCCAGCGTCTGCGGGTGCGTGGCCGCGCTGGTCAGCACCGTCACCGTCTGCCCCGCCTGCAGCCTGGACAGGCGCAGCACCTGCGTCCAGGCCCGGATCATCTCGTAATCGCTCACCGGCATCGCTACTCTCCTTGTGTCCTCGCGGCCTCAGCCCGCCCGCAGGCGCGCGCCCAGAAAATCCCCGAACGCCGCGTAAAAACCTTCCTCGTTGTCCCACGGAATCATGTGCCCCGCGCCCGCCACCCGCACGTGCACCGTGCCCGGCGCCAGCGCCTCGATCTCGGCCACGTCCGCATCGAGCACCACCTCGCCGCGCGGCCGTCATCAGCAGCCGCGCCGCCCGCACCCGCGGCAGGTCCGCGTGCACGTCGTCCTCGTGAAACCCCTCGAAGCTGGCGATCACCGCCCGCTCCTCGCACGTGTGCAGCCACTCGGCGCGCAGCTGCAGCTGCTCGGCCGTCCAGCTCGGGCAGTACGCCTTCATCTGCTCGCCCGTCATCCCCTGGCGCGCCTGCGCCATCGAGTCCACGTACCACGGCAGCTTCGACGGGTACGCCCGCCGGCCCGGCCCCGACACCGGCGGATCCACCATCGCCAGCCGCGCCAGCCCCGCCTCGCCCGTGCGCGCCGCACGGATCCCGATGCGCGCGCCCATCGAGTGGCCCACCACGCTGTAGCGCGACAGCCCCAGCGCGCGCGCAAACGCCAGCAGGTCCTCGGCCTGCACATCCAGGCCATAGTCCAGCTGCGGCCCCGACTGCGACAGCCCGCGCCCGCGCACATCCAGGATGTAGGTGTCGAACTGCTCGCCAAAACGCTCGCCCACGAACCCCCAGGTCACCGCCGGGCTGGTGATCCCCGGCACGATGATCACCGGATCGCGACCGGCCCGCTCGCCCCCATAGCGCAGGTAGTGCTGCCGGATCCCGTTGGCCTGCACGTTGCCGCCATACCGAAAATTGCTCATCGCTCGCTCCTTCTCCGGCTCAGTACGCACCCGACAGCAGCGCGCCCGCACCGGGCACCACCGCCTCCAGCCCCAACGCCTTCAGCATCGCGTACGTCGTGGCCACCGCCGCCGTCACCACCGGCTTGCCCGTCTGCGCCTCCACCTTCGCAATCGCCCCCAGCGACGGCATCTGCACGCACGCCGACAGCACGATCACGTCCGCCTCGCGGTAATCCAGCCCCGCCACGATCTCCGGCAGCCGCCCCGCATCATGGCGTCCCACCTCCAGGTTGTCCGCAATCTCCAGCGCCCGGTAATCCACCACCTCGTAGCCCTCGTTGCCGATGTAGTCCACCACCAGCTCGGTCAGCGGCTTCATGTACGGCGCCACCACCGCGATCTTCCGCGCTCCCATCACCTTCAACGCATCGACCAGCGCCCCCGCGCTGGTGATCACCGGCGCCTCGCCCCCGTTGGCCGCCGTGTGCGCCGTCAGCCGCGCCTGCGACTGACGGTGATACCCACGGCCCATCGCCATGATCGCCACCAGGCACGCATAACCCAGCACGTCCACCCGCGCATCGCTCAGCTCCACCGCGCACCGATCCGACTCCGCGTCCATCGCCGCCAGCTCCTCCTTGACCACCTTCTTCATCCGCATCCGGCTCGAATGAAAGGTGAAACGCTCCCCCCGAATCTGCTGGCGCGCCAGCAACATCGCCGGAATCTCCGTCTCCATCGTCGTATTCGAACTCGGCACGATCTGGCCAATGCGGTAGGTCTTCTGCACGCCCTGCTCCCGGTAACCGGACGCCGAAAGACGTCCTCAATAAGATGTGTACGCTTTATTTTCACAGCTATGCCACGGCGTGGCAATAGTTCGGATCACGCCTTTCCGAATCATCAACCCAAGGGAAAACCCGCATAAAAGTTCCATATAGACAACAGATTGCTGCAAACTACCGCCATATCGGACAGCATCGAACGAACCGCCTGGCAATTCCCTGTTTACTTGCCATTTTTGAGTGTGTACACTTTATTTTCATGAGCACCGCAGGCCCGCTTCACGCCTCACTCCAGGAGAAACACCGTGCAAGGCAAACCCAGAATCGCTGTCATCGGCGCCGGTCTCGGCGGTACCGCGGGCGCGGCGCTCATGGCGCGCGCCGGCTTCAATGTACGCCTGTACGAGCAGGCGCCGGCCTTCTCCCGCCTGGGGGCAGGCATCCATCTCGGCCCCAACGTGATGAAGATCATGCGGCGCATCGGCATCGAGGACGAGCTCAACCGCCAGGGCTCGCATCCGGACTACTGGTACAGCCGCGACTGGCAGACCGGCGCGGAGCTGGCCCGCATTCCGCTGGGCGACTACGCGGTCTCGCATTACGGCGCCACGTACCTGACGGTGCACCGCGGCGACTTCCATGCCCTGATGACCGCCGCCCTGCCGGCGGGCCTGCTGCAGTTCAACAAGCGCCTGACGCGCGTGGACGAGGACGACGACGTGGTGCGCCTGCATTTCGCCGACGGCTCGGTCGAGGAAGCCGAGATCGTGATCGGCGCCGACGGCGTCAATTCCCGGCTGCGCGAACACCTGCTGGGCGCCGAGCTGCCCAAGTACACCGGCTACGTGGCGCACCGCGCGGTGTTCCCCACGCCGCTGGACAGCGGCTCGCTGCCTTTCGACATGTGCGTCAAGTGGTGGTCGGACGATCGCCATATGATGGTTTACTTCGTCACCGGCAAGCGCGATGAGATCTATTACGTGACCGGCGTGCCCGAACAGCAATGGGACATGGGCAAGAGCTGGGTGCCCAGCAGCAAGGAGGAAATGCGCGCAGCCTTCGCCGGCTGGCATCCGACCGTGCAGGCGCTCATCGAGGCCACGCCCGAGGTTTCCAAATGGCCCCTGCTCGAACGCGATCCGCTGCCGCTGTGGAGCCGCGGCCGCATCGTGCTGCTGGGCGACGCCTGCCACCCGATGAAGCCGCACATGGCGCAAGGCGCGGCCATGGCGATCGAGGACGCCGCCATGCTGACGCGCATCTTCGAGCAGACCGGGCTGCAGGACCATGCCGCCGCCTTCCGCCTGTACGAGGACAACCGCGCCGAACGCGCCAGCCGCGTGCAACGGGTATCGCACGACAATACATGGCTGCGCACCAACGAAAACCCGGACTGGTGCTTCGGCTACGACGTGTACGCCGAGCCGCTGGTCGAAGGCCGGCGCGCGGCGGCCTGAGGCCGCCGGCCGCCGGCGCGCCACCAGGGGTTATCCCCCTGGCCGCGCGGCGCCCAGTCCGGATAACCTGCGCAGCTTGCCGCGCCGCATCGAGGTTTGCCGTATCGCCATGCTTGCAGCCACTCGCGACTTCACGCTCGAGGTCAACGCCAGCCGCCACACGGTGACGGCGGACCCCGACACCCCGCTGCTTTACATCCTGCGCAACGACCTGTGCCTGAACGGGCCCAAGTTCGGCTGCGGACTGGGCGAATGCGGCGCGTGCGCCGTCCTGATCGACGGCGTGGCCGCGCGCGCCTGCACGATACCCGTGCGCGGCGCGGCCGGGCACGCCATCACCACCCTCGAAGGGCTGGGCACGCCGAAGGCGCCCGGCCCGGTGCAGCAGGCCTTCATCGACGAGCAGGCCGCGCAATGCGGGTACTGCCTCAACGGCATGATCATCGCCACCCAGGCGCTGCTGCTGCGCAATGCCGCGCCGACCGACGAGGAGATCCGCCGCGAGCTGCAGTACCACCTGTGCCGCTGCGGCACCCATATCGAAATCATGGCGGCGGTGCGCCGCGCGGCGCGCCTGTGGGCCGCGCGACAGGCATGAGCCGCGCCGGCCCGCCGGACGCCGCCCCCATGGCCGCCATGCCGGCCGGCAGCGCCGACCTGGCGCCGCCGGCCGCCGGGGTGCTGGCCGGCCTGGTGCTGCGCCCCCCGCGCGCCAGCTGGAACGGCGAACGCTATACCGGCCCGCGCGCCGCCCACGTCGACGACAGCGCCCTGCAAGGCTTGCCCGGCATCGTGCGCGTGCTCGTGGCGCGCGACTTCGTCGGCATCGTCGCCACCCGGCCGGAGCTGGCGCAGCAGGCCGCCGCGCGGCTGCCGGTACAGTGGCGCGCCACCCCGCCGGGCGCCGACGCCCATCCGCTGTGGCAACACGGCCCCGCCGATGCCGGCGCGCCGATGGCGCTCGAGCAGCGCTACCGCTGGCCGGCGGCGGACAGCCACGGCATGTCGACCTGGGCGCTGGCCTGGTGGCGCGAGGGCACGCTGACCGTGTGGACGGCGGCCGCCGCGCCGGCGCTGCGGCGCGAACTGGCCGCCTTGCTGGACCTGCCGCCGGATGCGGTGCGCGTGCTGGCCTATGGCGTCCCGCCCGGGCAGGCCGCCGACCTCGCGGCCCTCGACACGGCCGCCGACGCGGCGCTGCTGTCGCGCGCGGTGGGCCAGCCGGTGCGCGTGGCCGGCAGTCCGATGGCATGGCCCGCGCCGGCCAGCGGCGCGATCCGGCTGGGTGCGGACTTCGACGCGCAAGGCGGCATTGCCGCGCTGCGCATCCGCCACGACGGCGCCGGCCTGGCCCGCCCCAGCCTGGCCCGCCTGCTGGCCGGCGGCGCGGGCGCCGCGCCCGCCGATGCCCCGCCCTACCGCTTTGGCGCCGTCCGGCTGGCCGCCGACAGCCAGGGCACCTTGCCGCCCGGCGCGGCCCGCCTGCCCGGGCAGCGCGCGGCCCAGGTGTTCGCGCTGGAGTCGTTTCTCGACGAGGCCGCGATCCGCGCCGGCGTCGATCCGGTCGAATACCGGCTGCGCCACCTGGACGACGCGCGCGGCGCGGCGCTGATCCGGCAAGTCGCGCAGCAGGCCGGCTGGCAGGCATCCGGGCGCGGCGGACGCGGCTTCGCCTATGCCAGCGTCATCGACGACAGCGTCGACCCGCCGCTGCGCAGCTGGTCGGCCTGGGTGGCCGACGTGTCGGTCGACCCCGACAGCGGCGGCGTCGCGCTAACCCGCGTGGTGGTCGGCCACGACCTCGAAGCGACGGCCGCGCCCGGCCAGGACGCGCCGCGCATCGAACAGCATCTGCGCGATACCGCGAGCCGCCTGCTCGGCCCGCCGGCCGTCTACGACGACTGGAGCGTCCCCGCCGCGCCGATCGCCGGCCAGCTGCCGACACCGGAGGTCGTGCGTCCGGCCAGCGCGCTGGCCACGCCGACCGCGCTGGCCTGGTCCGACACCGCATCGCTGCCTGCCGCGGCCGCGGTGGCCAATGCGATTTTCGACGCCACCGGCATCCGCCTGCGCGAGCCGCCCTTCAACGGCGCGCAGGCGCGCCGCGGCAATCGTGGCGCCTACGCCTGGCTGGGCGGCATTGCCGCCGCGGCGGCCGGGCTGGTGGTCGCCGCCTGGCCGTGGCGTCCGGCCATCGCGCCCGTCGCCGGGCCCGAACCCGGCCTGTATTCGGCCGCGGCGATCGAACGCGGCCGGCTGGTGGCCGCCGCCGGCGACTGCGTGGTGTGCCACACCGCGCCGGGCGGCGCGCCCAATGCCGGCGGGCTGGCGCTGGACACCCCGTTCGGCGCCATCTACACCACCAACATCACGCCCGACGTCGCGACCGGCATCGGGCAATGGTCGTATGCGGCGTTCGAGCGCGCCATGCGCCAAGGATGCGGACGTGCGCGCCATGGCGCACTACCTGTCGTCGCTGAGCCCGGCCGCCGACAGCGCCGGCGTCGAAGCCGCGGTGCAGGCACTGGAGCGCGCCAGCGAACCCGGCGCGCGCCTGCTACCGCCGAACGGCGAGCGCCTGTTCCAGGGCGCGTGCGCCGTCTGCCACGAAACGCGCCATACCGCGCCGCAATTCGGCGTGCGGCCGTCGCTGGCGCTCAACACCAATCTGCACAGCGCGCGCCCCGACAACCTGATCCAGGTCATCCTGCACGGCATCGTCGAGCCCGCCAACGGCCAGCTGGGCTACATGCCCGCCTTCGGCGACAGCCTGGACGCCGGACAGATCGCCGAACTGGTGCAATACATGCGCGCCCGCTTCGCGCCGGGCGAGCCCGCCTGGCAGGACGTCGCGCAACGGGTGCGGGAGCTGTCGCGGCAGGAATGAACAGAGCCGCCGGCAACAGGTGCCTGTCCCAACCGGGACAGATACCGTCCTGGCGGTCAAGCGTCGATGGTGTACGGCACTGTGCCTGTCCCGGCGGGGGACAGGCACACCCTGTATGTCGGGACAGGCGCCTGTTGCCGGCGCCAGGCAGCGCTCACACCGTCAGGTAGGCGCGGCGCACTTCCTCGTTGTCGGCCAGTTCGGCCATCGACCCGCTGTAGCGGATCTGGCCCTTCTCCAGCACATAGACGCGATCGGAAACCAGTTCGGCGAAATGCACGTTCTGCTCCGACAGCAGGATGCTGGCGCCCTGCGCCTTCAGCGCCAGGATCATGCCGGCCATCTGCTCGACGATGACGGGCGCCACCCCCTCGGAGGGCTCGTCCAGCAACACCAGGAAAGGGTTGCCCATCAGCGTGCGGGCCACCGTCAGCATCTGCTGCTCGCCGCCGCTCATCTGCCCGCCCGGGCGGTCCTGCATGGCGCCCAGGTTGGGAAACAGCTCATACAGCGCGCCCGGCTGCCAGTTCGGCGCGGCGCTGCCGTCCGGCCAGCGCCGCGCCGGCTGGCGGCCCACCTCCAGGTTCTCGGTGACCGTGAGGTCGGTGAACACGCGCCGGTCCTCGGGCACGAAACCCAGGCCCAGCCGCGCGATCTCGAACGGCTGCAGGCCGGCGATATCGCGGCCCATGAACTCCACCGCGCCGCGCCGCTTGGCCAGCAGGCCCATGACGGCCTTGAACGTGGTGGACTTGCCCGCGCCGTTGCGCCCCATCAGCGCCACCACTTCGCCGCGCCGCACCTCCAGGTCCACGTCGAACAGGATATGGGCGGCGCCATACCAGGCATTCAGCCCCGCCACGCGCAGCAGCGCGGGCGCCTGCGTGGCGGCGGCGGCGCGGGTAGGCTCGGCGACTGTGCTCATGCTACGGCTCCGGCGGAATGTTTCTCGAAGGTCTTGCCGGTGCCGAAATACACTTCCTGCACCTTGGGATGGTTGCGGATCTCCTGCGCGCCCCCCTCGGCGATGAGGCGGTCGCGCGCCAGCACGATCATGCGGTCCGCGTACGCGAACACCACGTCCATGCTGTGCTCGGTGAACAGCACCGCCATGCCCCGATCGACCACCAGCCGCTTGGTCAGGGCCATCAGCGCATTGCGCTCCTGCGGCGCCATGCCGGCGGTGGGCTCGTCCATCAGCAGCAGCTTGGGATCGTTGGCCAGCCCCATGGCCAGCTCGACCCGCTTGACGTCGCCATAGGCCAGCTCGCTGCAGGGCCGTTCGGCCTGGTCGCGCATGCCCACCTGTTCGAGCAGCGCCAGCGCCGGCTCGCGGTACTGGCGCGCCGCCAGCGAACCGAACGAAAAGATGCGGCGATGGTGCGACAGCAGCGCCATCTGCACGTTCTCGACCACCGTCAGCGACGCGAAGGTCGCCGCGATCTGGAAGGTGCGGCCCACGCCCAGGCGCCAGATGTCGCGCGGCCGCATGCCCACCAGTTCGTGGCCGTCCAGCCTGACCGAGCCCGTGGTGGCCGGCAGCTGCCCGCCCACCATGTTGAAGGTGGTGGACTTGCCCGCGCCGTTGGGGCCGATCAATGCCAGCAGCTCGCCGGCCGCCAGATCGAAGCTGATGTCATCGACGGCCCGCACGCCGCCGAACGCCTTGCTGAGATTCCTGACCTGCAACAGACTCATGCCTGCTTCTCCCGCGGTCCGCCGATGAAGGCGCCGCCCTTGCGCGGCGGCCGGTCCTTGCCGGCGCGCGCGCTCCACCATTGCCCCGCCTGCCGGCAGAATCCCGCGATCCCTTGCGGGAACACCAGCACCAGCAGGAGGATGACGCCGCCGAACAGCGCGCGCCAGTACTCGGTGGCGCGCATGATGTAATCCTGCAGCACGTTGAACGCCGTCGCGCCCACCATCGGGCCGATCAGGGTCTGGATGCCGCCCAGCAGCACCATCACCAGGCCGTCCACCGATTTGCTGACCGCCATGGTGTCGGGCGAAATGCTGCCCTTGGAAAACGCATACAGCGCTCCGGCCAGCCCGCCGAACGCGCCGGCCACCACGAAAGCCGCCCACTGCACCCGCTTGACGTCGATGCCGATGGCGTCGGCGCGCAGGCTGGAATCGCGCCCGGCGCGCATTGCGTAGCCGAATGGCGAGAACAGCACGCGCCGCAGGCCCAGCACGGCGGCCGCGACCACCGCCAGCGCCAGATAGTAGTAGGCGGTGCCGGACAGCCACTCGGCCGGCCAGACGCCGATCATGCCGTTGGAGCCGCCGGTGAAGTCGTCCCACTGGAACACCACCGACCAGACGATCTGCGAGAACGCCAGGGTCAGCATGGCCAGATAGACGCCCGACAGGCGCACGCAGAACCAGCCGAAGACCAGCGCGCCCAGCGCGGCCACCAGCGGCGCGAAGGCCAGCGCGGCCTCCATGGGCAGCGAGGCGGCCTTCAGCAGCAAGGCCGCGCCGTACGCGCCCAGCCCGAAGTACGCCGCGTGGCCGAACGAATGCATGCCGCCCGGCCCCATCATGAAATGCAGGCTAACGGCGAACAGCACGGCGATCAGGATGTCCTGCGTCAGCACCACCGCGTACGGAAGCCACTGCGCCAGCAGCGGCAGCACCGCCAGGGAGGCCAGCAGGACGCCCCACAGGATGCGCAGGCGCGGCGCGGCCGGCCGCAGCGGCGCCTCGATGGGCGCCGAGTTGCGGCTGGCGCCCTGCGGGCGTCCGAACAGGCCCCAGGGGCGGAACACCAGCACCAGCGCCATGAAGGCGAACTCCACCACCAGCGTCAGCTTGGAAAACGAAATGCTCAAGCCCAGCAGGGTCACGGTGCCCAGGCCGATGCACAGCGCCTTGATCTCGGCGATGATGAGCGCGGCCACATAGGCCCCCGGAATCGATCCCATGCCGCCCACCACCACGATGACGAACGCATCGCCGATGGTGCGCAGGTCCAGGCTCAGGCTGGCCGGCTCGCGCGGCAGCTGCAGCGCGCCGCCCAGCCCGGCCAGCATGGCGCCCAGCGCGAACACGCCGGTGAACAGCCAGGCCTGGTTCACGCCCAGCGCGCCGAGCATCTCGCGGTCCTGCGTGGCCGCGCGCACCAGGGTGCCCCAGCGCGTGCGCGTCAGCAGCAGCCAGAGCAGCCCCAGCACCACCGGCCCGACCACGATCAGCACCAGGTTGTAGACCGGATACCGGCGGCCCAGCAGGTCGATCGCGCCGGTCAGGCCCGGCGCGCGCCGCCCCAGCAGATCCTCGGCGCCCCAGATCCACAGCGCGGCGTCGTTGATGACCAGCACCAGGGCGAAGGTCGCCAGCAACTGGAACAGCTCCGGCGCGCGATAGATGCGGCGCAACAGCACGACCTCGATCGCCGCGCCCACCACGCCGACGGCCAACGACGCGGCCACCAGGCCGAACCAGAAGCCCAGCGCGGTGCCGCCCACGCGCTCGACGATCGAATACGCCACGTACACGCCCAGCATGTAGAGCGAGCCGTGCGCGAAATTGACGATGCGCGTCACGCCGAAAATCAGCGAAAGCCCCGCCGCCACCAGGAACAGCGACGATGCCTCGGCCAGCCCGTTGAGCAGCTGGGCCAGAAAACCTGTCAGATCCATAACCGCGATACCTCTAGGAAATCACGCATCGTCGCGACGATGCATCCCGCCCGCGACGGCGCGCCCGCGACACGGACGCGCCGCGCGTGGATCAATCGGCCTTGCGCAACTTGCGCACTTCCTCGTCCGAAGGCTGGGCGGCGGCGCCGTCGACATAGCGGAAATCGACCATCACGCCCTTGCCGTCCTTGGACGCCAGCTTGCCCACGTAGGCCCCCATGGTGGACTGGTTGTCCAGCGTGCGGTATTCGATCGGACCGAACGGGATGGTCAGCTTCAGGCCCGCGAACGCCTTGATCATGGACTCGGTGTCGGTCTTGCCGCCGGCGCGCTTGATGCCCTCGGCCAGCGATTTGATGGCGCTGTAGCCCACCACCGAACCCAGGCGCGGATAGTCCTTGAACTTGGCCTGGTAGGCCTTCAGGAAGGCCTGGTGCTCGGGGGTTTCGATGAACTGCCACGGATAGCCGGTGACGATCCAGCCGGCCGGCGTCTCGTCGCGGAAGGTATCGAGGTACTCCGGCTCGCCGGTCAGCACGCTGACCACCGGCCGGTCCTTGAACAGGCCGCGCGTGGTGCCCTCGCGCACGAACTTGGTCACGTCGGCGGCGAACAGCACGTTGAAGATCGCGTCGGGCTTGGAGTCGGCCAGCGCCTGCACCACGCTGCCGGCATCGACCTTGCCCAGCGGCGCGGCCTGTTCCGAGACGAATTCGATGTCGGGCTGGCCGGCCTTCATCAGGGTCTTGAAGGTGGCCACGGCCGATTGACCGTATTCGTAGTTCGGATAGACGATGGCCCAGCGCTTTTTCTTCAGCTTCAGCGCCTCGGGCACCAGCATGGCCACCTGCATGTAGGTCGAGGTGCGCAGGCGGTAGGTATAGCGGTTGCCGTCCTGCCAGACGATCTTGTCGGTCAGCGGCTCGCTGGCCAGGAAGAACACCTTCTTCTGCTTGGCGAAGTCGGTCAGCGCCAGGCCGATGTGCGACAGGAACGAGCCGGTCAGCATGTCCACGCGCTCGCGCGAGATCAGTTCCTCGGCGGCGCGCACCGCCTCGCCCGGGTTGGCGTTGTCATCGCGGATCACCAGCTCCAGCTTCTTGCCAGCGATGCCGCCCGCGTCGTTGACCTCGTCCAGCGCCAGCTGCATGCCCTTCTTGTAGGGTTCGAGAAACGCGGGCTGCGACTTGTAGCTGTTGATCTCGCCGATCTTGATGGTGTCCTGTGCCCAGGCCGATGCGCCCAGCAGCGTCAGGCAGGTTGCGCCCAGCAATCGGGCGTAGCGGTTGCGACCGTTCATGATTTTCCCCTTGAGTTGACGACGGTATCACTGCGTGTGGACGCGGCTAGCTGTGAACTGTCAATAGGTTGTATTTGTCCAGGTTGAGTCTGGAGATGGGTACAGCGCGCCCGATGCCTTGGTGGGGTCGATGCCAGTTGTAGTGGTGTAGCCAGGATTTCATGGCATCGGCTCGGTGTTGGGAGTTCTGGTAGGTGTGAGCGTAAGCCCACTCACGCAAGGCCGACTGGATGAAGCGTTCGGCCTTGCCATTGGTCTGTGGGCGGTAAGGTCGGGTAAAGCGGTGCTTGATGCCCAGCTCATGGCACAGCGCGGCGAAGGCGCGGCTGCGAAAGGCCGAGCCATTGTCGGTGAGCAAGCGCTGGATGGTCACGCCCAGGCGCTGGTAGTAGGCCACTGCGTCCTTGAGGAACTGGACGGCGCTGGGGAAGCGCTCGTCGGGGTGGATGTCGGTGAAGGCCACGCGGGCGTGGTCATCGATGGCCACGAAGACGAAGTCCCAGCCGGCCCCCTCAACGGTATCGCGTCGGTTGCCCGTGACCCGGTGGCCAGGGCGCTGGATACGTCCCAGCTTCTTGATGTCGATGTGCAGCAGATCGCCGGGGGCCTGATGCTCGTAGCGCACCACCGGCTCGGCCGGCTCCAGGTCGGCCAGGTGCGACAGACCGGCGCGGGCCAGGACGCGGCTGACGGTGCTGGCTGACACGCCCAGCGCCTGAGCGATGCGCGCTTGGGTCAGCCGCTTGCGGCGCAGCTCCACGATAGCCAGCGCCTTGGCCGGCGCAATCGCTCGGGGCGAGACCGTCGGGCGCGAGGACGCATCGGCCAAGCCCGCCTGGCCCTGAGCCAGGAAGCGGCCCAGCCATTTGCGCACAGTCGGCGCGGTGACCCCATAGGCGCGGGCCGCTTCAGGCACACAAACTTGATGGGCGATCAATTGCTGGACCATTTCGAGTCGACGTAGGAAGGTCAATCGGGCATGCTTATGGGTGTTCATCCGGCCGGGCTCCTTGAGTGAACTGGGGGGGTGGCGATTTCCAGTTTCTCAAATCCGGTTCGGATGAACCATGCATACAACCTATTGAATCTTCACAACTAGCCCAGCTGTTCGCCGATGGAGGTCACGACCACGTGTTCGAGGGCGGTCTGCGGCAGCGCCTGTTGCAGAGTGGCGGCGAAGTTGTCGGCCACCACGATGGCGCGCGCGCCGGAGTCGGCCAGCTGGTGCGCCAGTTCGCGCGGCGTGTAGAGCGGATTGCAGCTGACCACCGTGCAGCCGGCGCGCCAGGCGCCGAACAGGCAGATGGGGTATTGCAGCAGGTTGGGCATCATCAGCGCGACCCGCTCGCCCCTGCCCAGGCCGCGCGCCTGCAGCCAGGCGGCGAAGGCGCGCGAGCGGCGGTCCAGTCCGGCGTAGCTCAGCGCGCGGCCCAGGCTGATATAGGCGGTCTTGCCGGCAAAGGTCCGGCAGCTGTCTTCGATCACCTCGGCCAGCGAGGCATGCGCGCCGCTGTCGATCTCGGGCGCCACGCCCGTCGGATAGCTGGCCAGCCAGATTTTTTCCATGGGCGGTCCTAGTTGCCGGGCGGGGCCGGTTCGAGCGGCGTGCGCGCCGGCGCGCCGGCCTGCGTCTTGCGCTTGTAGAAGGCCTTGTCGGCGATATAGACCGTGCGCTCCACCACCGCGTAGACCTCGCCATGGCGGTCGCTCAGCGCCACGCTATAGGTGCGCGTGGTTTCGTGATCGCGCGCCAGCTCGGCGCGAATCGCGGCGATTTCATCGCGGCCGATGCGGAAATCCGCATACAGCGTGGCGTAGGCCGGCTTGCGGTAGCGGATGGTGGCGGCCTTGTCCCAGACGATGACGCCGGGCCCCAGCGCCATCATCAGCATGGTGGGGTGCGCGCCGTCGGTCACCGAGAACAGCGATCCGCCATACATCGAGCCGACGATGTTGCGGGTGCGCCGGCCCAGCGGCAGCCTGATGCGGATGTGCAGGAAGTCGGCCGCGATCTCCACCACCCGCCCGCCGGTGGCGCGGAAGGCGGGGTGCAGGTTGAACCCCACGCGCAACAGGCGCGCCCGCCAGCGCGGCGGCACGCGTTCGATCCACTGCAGCTTCACAGCGCCTCGAAGATGCCGGCCGCGCCCATGCCGGTGCCGATGCACATGGTGACCATGCCGTACTTGCCGCCGGTGCGGCGCAGGCCGTGCACGATGGTGGCGGTGCGGATGGCGCCGGTCGCGCCCAGCGGGTGGCCCAGCGCGATCGCCCCGCCCAGCGGGTTGACCTTGGCCGGATCGAGTTCGAGGTCGCGCATGACCGCCAGCGACTGCGCGGCGAAGGCTTCGTTCAGTTCGATCCAGTCCAGGTCCTGCTGGGCGATGCCGCTGCGCGCCAGCACCTTGGGAATGGCCATCCTGGGGCCGATGCCCATGATCTCCGGCGGCACGCCGGCCACCGCGAAATCGACGAAGCGCGCCAGCGGCTGCAGGCCGTACTCGCGCAGGACGCGCTCGGAGACCAGCACGACGGCGGCCGCGCCATCGGACATCTGCGAGCTGTTGCCGGCGGTGACGCTGCCGCGCGCGGCGAATACCGGCCGCAGCCTGGCCAGCGCCTCGGCGGTGCTGTCGGGGCGCGGGCCTTCGTCCTGTTCGATCCAGCGTTCGGCCACGCGCACGGCGCCATCGCGTCCGCCGGCCAGGTGCGTGCGCACCTGGTAGGGCGTGATCTCGGCCTTGAAGTGGCCGGCGGCGATGGCGGCGCAGGCCTTCTGGTGCGAGGACAGCGAAAAGGCGTCCTGGTCCTCGCGCGAGACTTTCCATTGCTCGGCGACTTTTTCGCCGGTCAGCCCCATGCCGAACGCCATGCCGAGGTTTTCCTCGTGCGCGAAGACGGCGGGGTTCATCGCCACCTTGTTGCCCATGATCTGCGGCATGGCGCTCATCGATTCGGTGCCGGCGCCTATCATCACGTCGGCCATGCCCAGCCGGATGCGGTTGGCGGCATCGGCCACCGCCTGCAGGCCCGAGGCGCAGAAGCGGTTGACGGTGACGCCGGCCACGCTTTGCGGCAGGCCGGCAAGCAGCAGGCCGATGCGCGAGACGTTCATGCCCTGTTCGGCCTCCGGCATGGCGCAGCCGGTGATCACGTCGTCGATGCGCTCGGGCAGCAGCGCGGGCACCTGCGCCAGCGCGGCCTGCAGCACCGCGGCCAGCATGTCGTCGGGGCGCGTGGTGGCGTAGGCGCCATTGCGCTTGCCCACCGGCAGGCGGGTCGCGGCGACGATGTAGGCGTCCTGAATCTGTTTGCTCATGATGAATCCTCAGTTGCGCAGCGGTTTGCCGGTGTCCAGGGTGTGGCGGATGCGCGCCTGCGTTTCGGGCGTGCGCAGCAGCGCCATGAATTCGCGCCGTTCCACGGCCAGCAGCCACTGCTCGTCGACGCGGGTGCCGGCCTCGACCTCGCCGCCGCACAGGGCCACGGCGGCGCTGCGCGCCACGCGGTAGTCATGGGCGCTGATCATGCCGCCTTCGCGCATGTTGACCAGCACCATCTCGAAGTTGGCGATGCCGGTGCGGCCGGCCACCGGGATGTCGCGCGGCGCGGGCGCCGGCGCGTGGCCGCTGTCGGCCGCGGCGCGCGCCTGGCGCAGCGCCACCCACAGCAGCTCGTCCGGATGGAACACCACCGTGTCGCCGTCGTGCGCGTAGCCCATGTCCATGGCCTGCAGGGCGCTCTTGGTGACCTGGGCGGTGGCGATGTTCTGGAACACGGGCTGCAGATAGGGAAACACCTCGGCCGGCGTGGCGGTGGCCGCGGCCAGGCGCGCGGCGCGCACCGCCAGGGCCTTACTGCCGCCGCCGGCGGGGATCAGGCCCACGCCGGCCTCGACCAGGCCGATGTAGCTTTCCAGCGCGAGCACGCGGTGGCTGGCATGCATGATGAACTCGCAGCCGCCGCCCAGCGCCATGCCCTGCACCGCGACCACCGTGGGGATCTGCGCGCGGGCCAGCGCCAGCGAGGTGCGCTGGAACTGTTCGACCGTGGCTTCCAGGCGCTCGAACTCGCCCGCCGCGCAGGCCTGGTAGACCTGTTCCAGGTTGGCGCCCACGGCGAACGGCGCGTCGTGCCACATCACCAGGGCGTCGAATTCGCGCTCCGCGCGGGCGATGGCCTGCTGGATGCCGTCGAGCACTTCCTCGCCGATCGTGTGCATCTTCGAGGTGACCGACAGGATGGCGATGCCGCCGTCCTGCTCGGGCAGGCGCCACAGGCGCACGCCGGGCGCTTCCCAGACGGCTTCGCCGCGCGGCGCGGGCGACTCGCCGACCAGCTTCTCGGGAAACAGCTGGCGCCGGTACACCGGCAGCGCCGAGCGCGGGCGCAGCTGGCCGTCGCGCGCCGAGTACGAGCCCTGCGGCGTGTGCACGCCGGTGCGGCCGCTGTCCAGGGCCCAGTCCGGCAGGGGCGCGGCGCTCATGGCGCGGCCCGCGGCGATGTCCTCGGCAATGGCGCGCGCGGTGTCCTGCCAGCCGGCCGCCTGCCAGGTCTTGAAGGGGCCCTGGGCCCAGCCGAACCCCCAGCGCATCGCCAGGTCCAGGTCGCGCGCGTTGTCGGCCACGCCGGCGAGCTGGCAGGCGCTGTAATGGAAAATGTCGCGCAACAGGCTCCACACGAACTGCGCCTGCGGGTGCGCGCTGGCGCGCAGTTGCGCCAGGCGCCTGGCCGGATCGCGCTCCTTGAGGATGGCGGCGGTCTCGTCGGCCAGCGCGCCGGCCGAGGGCCGGTACTGGCCGCTGGCCGGGTCCAGCACCTGGATCTCCTTGCCGGCCTTGCGGTAGACGCCCGCGCCGCTTTTCTGGCCCAGCGCGCCCTGGTCGATCAGGGCCTGCAGCCAGGCGGGCAGTTCGAAGTACGCATGCCACGGATCGTCGGGCAGGTTGTCGCGCATGGTGGCGACCACGTGCGCCAGCGTGTCGAGGCCCACCACGTCGGCGGTGCGGTAGGTGGCGCTCTTGGGACGGCCGATCTTCGGCCCGGTCAGCGCGTCGACCTCGTCGAACCCCAGGCCCAGGCGCTGGGTGTGGTGCATGGCCGCGAGGATGGAGAACACGCCGATGCGGTTGGCCACGAAGTTGGGCGTATCCAGGGCGCGGATGACGCCCTTGCCCAGGCGCGAGGTCAGCCAGCCCTCCAGCTGGTCGACGACCTCGGGCCGCGTGTGGCGCGTGGCGATGATTTCCACCAGCCGCATGTAGCGCGGCGGGTTGAAGAAGTGGATGCCGCAAAAGCGCGGCCGCAGCGCCTCGGGCAGGGCGCCGGCCAGGGTTTCGATCGACAGGCCCGAGGTATTGGAGGCGACGATGGCGTGCGGCGCCACGTGGGCGGCGATGCGGTGGTAGAGATCGGTCTTCCAGTCCAGCCGCTCGGCGATGGCCTCGATGACCAGGTCGCAGCCGCCCAGCCGCTCCAGGTCATCGTCGTAGTTGGCGGGCGTGATCAGCGCCAGGCGGTCCGGGCGCGCCAGCGGGGCCGGCTCGAGTTTGCGCAGGCCGGCCAGAGCCTTGTGGACCACGGCGTTGCGCTCGCCCTGCGGCGCGGTCAGGTCGTACAGCATGACCGGCACGCCGGCATTGGCAAGATGGGCCGCGATCTGCGCGCCCATGACGCCGGCGCCCAGGACGGCGGCTTGTTTGACGACGAACTTGCTCAAGGAAACCTCCAGTCGTTGCGGCCCCGGGCGCCGGAGCCCCCGGGGTGTGGTCTTGCGGGCCGGGCCTTTGCTAGAAGCGGGCCGAAACCTGCAGGCCCACGATATTGCCCTTGCTGTTGTACGTGCCGGCGACACGGCCCTTGGTCAGCGGGTTGCCCGAGGTCGTGTCGATGTCGGTGTCGCGCAGGTACAGATAGGTATAGCCCAGATCGACCGTCACGTTGTCGGTCGGCGCGTACTGCACGCCGGTCGAGAACCACCAGCGGTCGGTGTCGGGCAGCGAGGTCGGTCGGCCTCGTCGTGCACCGGCGACTGGTCGAAGGCGACGCCGAACTTCCACTTCCATTGTGCCGCGAACTGGTAGTTGGCGCCCAGTGCCACGCGCCAGCTGTCGCGGAACTTGAGCGGCAGCTCGTCGGTCGGGCCGTTCTTGTTCTTGATCTTCAGCTCGGGGATGCTGCTCCAGCCGGTCCAGGAGATGTCGCCCAGCAGCTCCCAGCGGTCGTTGAGCTGGTGCGACACGCTCAGGATGAGCGAGTCCGGCAGGTCCACCGACGCCTTGGCGTCGTACGAGGCCGAGGCGCTGCGCCCGCCCGGCAGGGCGATGTTGTCCACGTCCGTGTTGCCGCTGGCGGTGTGCTTGATGCGCGAACGGTAGGACAGGCCGACGCGGGTGGCGTCGGTGGGCTGCAGCATGAAGCCCACGTTCCAGCCCCAGGCGTCGCCGTCCATGTCCAGCGTGGCGTCGCCGTTGGTGAACATGGGCAGCCCGGGCACGGGCTGCACCACGGTTTTCTTCTTGTAGGTGGCGTCGATGCGCTGCCAGTTGATGCCAAAGCCCATCGAGAAGCGGTCGTTGACCTTGTACGCGATCGACGGGTTGATGTTGATGGTCTTGATGTCGAACTTGTTGGAGTGGTACTGGCCGGCCCAGCCGCTGTCGTACTTGGTCATCAGGCCGAACGGCGCGCCCATGCCCAGGCCCAGCCACCACTGGTCGGCCACCTGCCATGAGACGTAGGCGTTGGGCACGACGCCCAGGCTGCCGGCATCGCCGCCGTTGCCGCCGGCGGGCCTGCCGCCGCCCAGCAGCGTGGGGTCGCGGCTGTCGCCGTTGTCCGAGAATTTGAACGAAGGCCAGATGGCGTTGACACCGCCCGACACGTTCACGCCGGGCAGATAGGTCATGCCGGCTGGATTGAAGTAGATGATGCTGGCGTTTTCCGGGTTTGCCGCCGAGCCGGCGTAGGCGTTGCCCAGCCCGCTGGCGTTCTGTTCGAGCAACTGGAAACCGGCCGAGTGCGCGGTGCCGGCCGCCAGGCCGGCCAGCGCCGCAACCAGTGTCTTCAAGGTCACCGATCGTCCATTCATGGGTTCTGTCTCCTCGCGTTGTGACGTGACTGCCTTGCTTGGGGACGGCTTTCCGCTCTTGGTTCGCCGTGCTAAGGCCGCTGGACGGCTTCTCGTTGACTTGCGTATTGCAGCGGGCCGCCCGTGTAGGGGGCAAAGCCCGTGCCGAAAATCGCGCCAGCGTCGGCCAGGTCCGCATCGGCCACCACGCCGGCGGCGACGCACTCGCGGGCGCTGTCGATCAGGGGCTGGAGCAGGCGGTTGACCAGCCCTGGCGGTACGCCGCGCGCGGCCGGCTTGACCACCTTGCCGTCGCGCCAGGCATAAAAGCCGCGGCCGCTCTTGCGGCCCAGTTCCTTGCGCGCCAGGCGTTCGGCCAGGCAGCGCGGCGGCGCTTGCTCGCCGGTGAGCTGGGCGCCGGCGGCCGCCGCGATGTCCAGCCCGACGGTGTCGGCCAGTTCGAGCGGCCCCATCGGCATGCCGAAGGCGGCCATGGCGGCGTCGATGGCCGCCGGCGCCATGCCCTCGTCGACGCAGCGCATCGCTTCCAGCATGTAGGGCGCCAGCACTGCATTGACCAGGAAACCCGGCGCGTCGCGCACGGGCAGCGGCAGCTTGCCGATGCGGCCGACGAAGGCGCAGGCCCGCGCCAGCGCGCGCGGATCGCCGTCGGCGGCGAGCACGACTTCGACCAGCGGCATGCGCGCCACCGGGTTGAAGAAATGGATGCCGACCAGCCGCTGCGGCTGGTCGAGGACCTGGGCCAGCCCGGCCAGCGACAGGCTGGAGGTATTGGTGGCCAGCAGGGCGCCCGGTTTCAGGCGCGGTTCGAGCTGGCGGTAGAGGGCCTGCTTGGCCTGGGCGTTCTCGCTGATGGCCTCGATGACCAGGTCGGCTTGCGCCACGCCATCGCCCTGGGGGTCGGGAACCAGGCGGTCGAAGGCGGCGCGCGCGGCGCGCCGGTCCTTCAGCTTGCGGGCGAAGAAGGCGCCGGCGCGCGCCAGCGCCGGCGCGATGCGTGCCATGTCCTGGTCCTGCAGCGTGACGGTCAACCCGCGGTAGGCGCACCAGGCGGCGATATCGCCGCCCATGACGCCGGCGCCCACCACGTGCACGCGCCGCACGGGCGCGTCGACGGCGGCCTTGCCGTAGCCCTTGAGCCGTTCCTGCAGGCGGAACACGCGCAGCAGCTGGCGCGCCGTGTCCGAAGCGAGGATGCCGTCTATCAGGTCGGGCGCATGCAGGGCATTGCCGCCGTGGCGGGCCCAGATGTCGATGATGGCGCGCGGAGCGGGGTAGTGGCCCTGCGGATCCTTGGCGGCCACGCCCTGGCGCGCGCGGCGCGCCGCCAGCGCCTTGAGCGGCCAGCGGTTTAGCCAGGCCGGCAGGCCGCGCGCGCGGCGCGGCGCTCGGCCCGACAGCACGGTGGCGCGGGCGGCGGCCTGCAGCAGCCGCGGCGGCACGCGCGCGTCGACCAGGCCCAGCGTCGCGGCGCGGCGCGCGTCGACCCGGCGTCCGGTCAGCATCATGTCCAGCGCGGCCGGCGCGCCGATCAGCGCCGGCAGGCGCCGCATGCCGCCCCAGCCGGGGAAAATGCCCAGCATGGCTTCCGGCAGCCCCAGCGCGGTGTCGGCGTCGTCGGCGGCGATGCGGTAGCGGCAGGCCAGCGCCAGTTCCAGGCCGCCGCCCAGGCAGTGGCCGCGTATCAGCGCCAGCGTGGGGTACGGCGTCGCCGCCAGCCGGTTGAACAGCTGCCAGCCGCGCGCGACCAGTTCGCGCGCCTGCTGCGGCGTCTGCAGCGCGCCGAATTCGTTGATGTCGGCGCCGACGATGAAGCCGTTCTCCTTGCCCGAGAGAATGACCAGCCCCTTGGGCGGCTGGGCCTGCAGGGCGTCGAGCACCGCGGCGAGTTCGGCCATGACCTCGGCCGACAGCGAGTTTGCGGCGGCGTCGGCGCGCGCCAGCGCCAGCCATGCCAGGCCGTCGGCTTCACGGTGCAGGCGCCAGTGGGTGTAGGCCAGGTCGGGCGTGTTCATGCGCGCTCCTCGAGGTTTTCGACCAGCATGGCCCCGCCCTGGCCGCCGCCGATGCAGATGGCGGCCATGCCGTGGCGCATGCCGCGCGCCTTCAGGGCCTGCAGCAGGTGCAGCACGATGCGCGCGCCCGAGGCGCCCACCGGATGGCCCAGCGCGATGGCGCCGCCGTCCACGTTCAGGCGGTCCTGGTCCAGGCGGCCCCAGGCTCCGGTGCCGAAGTGTTCGCGGCAATAGGCCTCGTCGTCCCAGGCCGCCAGGCAGGCCAGCACCTGCGCGGCGAAGGCTTCGTTGATTTCCCACAGGTCCAGGTCGTGCAGGCCCAGGCCATGCCGCTGCATGATGGGCGTGGCCGCGTGCACCGGCCCCAGGCCCATCTGGGCCGGATCCAGGCCGGCCCACTGGCTGTCGAGGATGCGCCCCAGCGGGCGCAGCCCCCATTTGCGGACCGCGGCCTCCGAGGCCAGCAGCAGCATGGCCGCGCCGTCGGTGACCTGCGAGCTGTTGCCGGCCGTGATGTTGCCCCACGGCTTGTCGAACGCCGGGCGCAGGCGCGCCAGGCGTTGCGGGGTGGAGTCGTCGCGCACGCCATCGTCGTCGGGGTAGACGGCGCCGCGCGTATCGGCCAGCGGCACGATCTCGCCCAGCCGGCCGGCTTCGCGCGCGGTCAGCACGCGCAGATGGCTGCGCGCCGCGTAGGCGTCCATGGCGGCGCGGTCGATGCCGAAGCGGGTGGCCAGGTTCTCGGCCGTCTGTCCCATCGACAGGCCCACCACCGGATCGGTCAGGCCCTTGAGCAGGCCGATGACCGGCGCCAGGTAGCGCAGGCGCAGCGCGCCGAGCGCGCGCAGCCGGGCGCCCAGGCCGCGCGCGCCATACCAGCGCGCCAGCCACTTGACCATGTCGTCGGAGAACAGCAGCGGCGCGCGCGACAGCGCGTCGGTGCCGCCGGCCAGCACCAGGCTGCTGCGGCCCAGCTGCAGATTGGCGATGGCCGAATCGAGGGCCTGCATGCCGGAGGCGCAATTGCGCATCACCGTCCAGCCGGGCACGCGGTTGCCGCAGCCCAGCCGCAGGGCGATGACGCGGCCGATATTGACTTCGTCGGGGGAGGGCGCCGCGCAGCCGACGATGACTTCGTCCAGGTCGGTGGGGGCGAAAGGCTGGCGCAGTAGCAGGGCGCGGCCGGCCTGCACGGCCAGGTCGGCGGCCGAGAACGGTCCGGGGCCGTTGCGCGCCTTCAGGAAGGGGCTGCGCGTGCCGTCGACGATGTATACCGGTTGAAAACGCATGCCTGTCGCTCCTTATGCCGCCTGGCGTCGCGCCGCCGGCCTGAGTGCGCCGGTAATGCCGTAATCGAAGGGAAAATCGTCCACGCCGATGACGCGGTCGCGCAAGCGGTTGCGTCGTTCGATGAGGCGATAATCGTCCTCGTCGAGCACGCCGGCGGCGTGGGCGGCCTGGGCGATGTCGCGCACATTGGCGCGCGGATCGCCCTCGAGGTCGCCGGATTTCTCGGCGGCGCGGATGCGCGCCTCGAGGGGTTCGGCCGCGATCGCCGCCGCCAGGGCCTGTTCCAGCGCGCCCACCGGCTCGTTCTCATTGGCGGGGATGAAGCAGCTGGCGGTCAGGCGGTCGCGCGCCGCGCCGGGGGCGATCAGCAACTGCGCCACCGCCTGGCCCAGCCTGTCGTCCGGCTCGGCCTGGGGATGTCCCCATGGGAAGATGATACGTCGCATCGTCCAGGCCACCAACCGGTTGGGCAGATTGTCCAGCACGCCTTCGAAGGCCTGCTGCAGCCGGTACAGCGCGTCGCGCACGGCCCAATGCGCCAGGGGCTCGTCCTCGGCCTGGCGGCCGTCGTCCTCGAAACGCTTGAGCGCCGCGCTGGCCAGGTACATCTGCGCCAGGATGTCGCCCAGCCGCGCCGACAGCCGCTCGCGCCGCTTCAGGCTGCCGCCCAGCGCCAGCATGCAGGCGTCGGCCAGCAGCGCGAAGGCGCTGCTGTAGCGCGACAGCGCGCGATAGTAGGCGTGCATCGAAGGCGCCGCCGCGCGCGGGGCGCGGCCCAGCCGCGCGCCGCTCAGCGCGCCGCCCAGCGCCCGCAGCGCGTTGCCGGCCACGTGGCGGGCATGGCCCCACAGCGCGCGGTCGAATTCGCGCAGGCCGCGCGCGGCGTCGGGGTCCTGCGCCGCGCGCATTTCGGCCAGCACGTAGGGATGGCAGCGGATCGCGCCCTGGCCGAAGATGATCAGGCTGCGCGTGAGAATGTTGGCGCCTTCCACCGTGATGCCGATCGGCAGTTGCTGGTAGGCGCGGCCCAGGAAGTTCGACGGACCCAGGCAGATGCCCTTGCCGCCGATGATATCCATGCCGTCGTTGACCACCTGGCGGGCGCGTTCGGTGACGTGGTATTTGACGATGGCCGATGCCACGGCGGGCTTTTCGCCCAGGTCCACGGCGCCGGCCGTCATGACGCGCGCCGCGTCCATCAGGTAGGAGTGGCCGCCGATGCGCGCCAGCGCCTCCTCCACGCCTTCGAATCTGCCCACCGGCATGCGGAACTGGCTGCGCACCCGCGCATAGGCGCCCACGGCGCGCGCGGTCAGCTGGGCCATGCCTGCGTTGGACGACGGCAGCGAGATCGAGCGGCCCGCCGCCAGGCATTCCATCAGCATGCGCCAGCCCTGGCCGGCCATGGCCGGCCCGCCGATGATGAATTCCAGCGGCATGAATACGTCCGTGCCGCGGGTGGGGCCGTTCATGAACATCGCGTTGAGCGGAAAATGGCGCCGGCCGGTGTCGACGCCGGGATGATCGTGCGGCACCAGTGCGCAGGTGATGCCGAGATCCTTGCGCCCGCCCAGCAGGCCGTCCGGGTCGTACAGGCGAAACGCCAGCCCCAGCAGCGTGCAGACGGGCGCCAGCGTGATGTAGCGCTTGTCCCAGGTGACGCGCATGCCCAGGACTTCCTGGCCTTGCCACTGGCCCTTGCAGACCGTGCCGTGGTCGGGAATGGCGGCCGCGTCCGAGCCGGCCCACGGGCTGGTGAGCGCGAAGGCCGGTATTTCCTCGCCGCGCGCCAGGCGCGGCAGGTAGTGGCGCTTCTGCGCCTCGGTGCCGTAGTGCAGCAACAGTTCGGCCGGCCCTAGCGAGTTGGGCACCATGACCGACACCGCCAGCGCCGACGAGCGCGTCGACAGCTTGGTGACGATCGCCGAATGCGCATGGGCGCAGAAGCCCAGGCCGCCGTATTCCTTCGGAATGATCATGCCCAGGAAACCCTGTTCCCTGATGTAGGCCCATACCTGCGGCGGCAGATCGAAACGCTCGTGGGTGATCTGCCAGTCATCGACCAGGCGGCACGCCTGTTCGGTCTCGTGGTCGAGAAAGCGCTGTTCGGCCGCGCTCAGGACCGGACGCGGACAGTCCAGCAGCTTGCGCCAATCCGGGCGGCCGCCGAACAATTCGCCTTCCCACCACACGGTGCCGGCCTCCAGGGCCTCGCGTTCCGTGTCGGACATGGCGGGCAGCACCTTGCGGTAGGCCGCCAGGATGGGGCGGCTCAGCAGGGCGCGCCGCAGCGGTCCGATGCCCAGCAGCGCCGCGGCCAGCAGCGCCGCGCCCGACAACACGACCAGTACAGCGTTCATGCTCCAGCCTCCGCAAGAAATGGGCCTAAGGCAATTCGGGCAGGGGCGCCCGCAGCCCGCCCAGCAGGAAGCTGAGCAGGCGGGGCAGCAGCCAATGCGGGTTGTCGGGCGGTTCGGCCTGGTCGAATGTCCAGCCGGTCACGAAACGCAGGGTGTCGGTGCCCATGATGGCGTACGAGGTGGCGCCCAGCATGAACTGGAAGCGCCACATGATTTCGGCGCGCGGCACGCCCGGCAGCGCTGCGAACAGCGCGTTCTTGTAGCGCTCCATGACGTCGGCGTACTCCTCGGCGAACAGCGTCCGGATGAAGCCGCTGGGGTCGGTCATGGTGCGTTCGAGCAGGGGCAGGAAGGACTTGCCCGCGTGGTCGGGGCTGGCGGCCAGGCGCAGCAGGGTGCCGAAGAAGGCATCGACGATCTGCGACGGCTTGAGCGGGGCGCCGCCGGCGGCGGCCTCGAGTTCGTCGAGCAGGCGCAGGCGTTCGCGGTTGACCTCCTCCAGCCTGCGCTTGAGCACGGCCTGGACCAGCGCCTCCTTGGAGCCGAAGTGGTAATTGACCGCCGCCAGGTTGACGCCTGCCGCGCTGGTGATCTGCCGCATCGACGTGCCGTCGTGGCCTTGTTGCGCGAACAGCTGCTCGGCGGTTTCGAGAATGATCTCGCGCGTGGAAGTGGATTTCAGTTCGTTCATGGCGCCCTGATTCATACGTTCGTTTGAATTGATTATAGGGAGCGGAACGCGGCAAAAGGCCTAGAGGCTATCCCGGATAGGGTAGACCCTAGGAATGGCCATGGACGAGGGAAGGGGCGGGCGCGGCTGATGCCGGCGGCAGTAGCCGGAAATAATATTTTTGCAACGCAACATCGGTATGAGGCAAATACTGTTTCAACCCTCTATTTATGAGACCCCTGTCTCTCGCGGCGCGGAATTGTTTTGTAATTATTTTGTATACAAGGATCGGAAACCCATATCGTCGACCTGGCCGGCGTACACCATTTTATTATCTCGCCCAGCGCGCCGCGCCACCCCGGAAAGCCAGGCTGCGCCTGGGGCAGATGCACCGGCCTGGCCAGGAAGGACACCGGTTGTATACCAAGGCGGTAGTCCGCGCGACGAAAAAGAACGGATTTATTTTCTGCAACCGGGAAGTCATTTTTATATCCGAGGCAATAATCATGGCGCGCATTTCCGGTAAATCGGAAGGCCGTGGCGACAGGAGAAACGGCCGGTAAATTCGGCACACGAGGTGTGTCCGGACCACGCCGGCCGGCGGCCGCGGGCGCCGAGTTCGCCAAGGGGATTCCCTCGCCAGCAGGGGGTTGGCGGGCCGTGCCGGCCGGCCGGCGTAATGCCTGGAATACTGCCTGGAGGGCTACGGTTTTTTTATAACAAAGTTATTTGCCTGATCTGGCTTGAATAAGCGCATGATATCTTTTGGCGAGTACGGAAATATATTTCTTATTATTTCTGCGGATTGCGCTGTTTCTCTCCCGCCAAGACGGGCCGTGCGCGGGCCCATGACCCATAAAGGGAATAGAATCGTTGCTCCATGCGGCTTTCCAGGCGGTGTGGAGGCTTTCTTCGAGATGTGGAAAGGATGGGATGAGGGCTGCGATCAGGGTCGACCCTAGTGTTTAGTTCTTCCGGACGACATGGTTTTTCTGGGATTAATTCGGCGTAAGCCTGCTTGCTTTTACCAAATCCGACAAATATTATGATTTCATGCCATTTGCCGAATGGCTGGCGGAAGTAAGCCGGTTGAAGTAGAGAGTGTGCATCATTGGTGCGATGCAATATTCGGGGTCGGCGGCAGATGGCAGGGCAGCCTTCAGTGCAGCGAAGGTTCCGTTCATGTGGAAGAACAAGAGTGAGGAAACCATGGCCAAAATGGTACTCATTGAAGCGCACCCACTGTTGCGACTCGGTCTTTGGCAAATCCTGAGCGAGCTCGACGACATTTGGGAAATACAGGGAATGGGGGTGGCGGATCTGTCCAAGGCGGACGCCACGCAGTCGGAGGCCGACTTGCTGATATACGGCCTGCCAACCGACCCGGACCTGGCAGTGGGTGCGCTGAGTGAAATCCAGAGTGTGCTGTCGCCCAAGCGGATCCTGTTGCTGAGCGACACCATGCCTTTGCCGATTCCAATGCAGGCGCTGCCGGTCAATGCGGTCTGCGGCTGCCTGCCCAAAACCGCGCCGGTGGAGGTGCTTGAAGCGGCCATCCGCCTGGTGATGGCGGGCGGCCAGTGCTTCCCCGGCGAGCAGGCCCTGCAGCCTGCCATCGCGGCGGGCTATCCCTCGGCCATGCGCGTCACCAATGACGGCGTCAAACCCACCATGCCGATCTCGACCGGCGCCCAGTTGCTGCAGATCACGCCGCGCCAGTACGAGGTGCTGGTGCTGCTGGCGCGAGGCTACCCGATCAAGACAGTCAGCCGCATGCTCAATATTTCCGTGGCGACCGCCAAGACCCATGCATGCACGCTGTATCAGCGCCTGCATGTGAAGAACAAGGGCGAGGCGGTCTATACGGCGTTGCAGCGCGGGGCGACGCTGGAGTGGGCCGAGGCCGGCGCGCGCGAAGTCGAGCGACCGACCTATGTCTGCCGCTAGGGTAGGCGCGCCGGCCGCCGTCACGCGAGTGGCTGTCGACCGGTAGCCATCCTCCCGGCCAAAAGATAGGGCTCATTCATTCTCCTGAAGGAGAGGCATGCATGGTTGCCGCTGATAGCATGAATCTCATCTGCATACACACGCCTGCGTGGCCCCGGCAGCGGGGTGCCACGCGTGGCGCGGGTGACAGATGGAGATTCCCGCGCAAGCGCCCGCAGGCCGTCGGCCTCGACCATGCATACGTCGTATCGCAGGTGCGCATGGGCATGCGCGGGTCCAACCCGGACTCGCCGCTAAAGGCCCGTGCGCATGACGACCGTTCTCATCGAAGACTATGCGTTGTTGCGAATCGCCATCCAGCACGTGCTGGAGCATGGGCGCGGCGCCGGACAGGTACGGGCGCTCGCGTCCGCCGAACTGGAGGCCGTGGCGAGCAGCGTCGAGCGGCCGCCGGAACTGGCGATCCTGGGCTGTTCGGGCGTGAGCGAGCACGACCAGCTGATGCTCACGCGCGTTATCGCGACGCTGGCGCCGCGCAACATGCTGCTGCTGTACCTCGAACTCGATCTGGCGGTGCTCACGGCGGCCGCGCGCGCCGGCGTGGCGGGCTATGTGGCCAAGTCGCTCAGCCCCGACGCGCTGGGCGCGGCGATCAGCCTGGTGATGGCCGGCGGCCAATGCTACCCGCTGCCGGTGCAGGCCAGCGCGACGCCGGTGCGCGGCGCCATGCAGCTGACCCAGCGGCAGGAACAGATACTGCGCTTGATGGTGCAAGGCAAGACCATGCGCGAGATCAGCCGCGAGGTCGGCACGTCCGTGGCCACCGTCAAGAGCCATGCGCGCACGCTGTACTGGAAGCTGAACGCGCGCAACCAGGCCGCGGCCGCCTATGCCGCCGTCAGCCTGGGGCTGGTGCCAGGCCTGCGCGAGGACAAGGATACCGGCCCGGCGGATCCGCCGGCGTAGTCCGTCTGCCGGAGAGGCGGGGACGGCAAAACACGGTGCAATGCGGCTACCGCCGCTGGCGCGCCTGAACCGGCGACGGCCATTATTCGCGCGAAATCTTTATGGATACGCCCACCATGCACGGATCTTTCGACTGGGACGGCTCGCGAACCGGCGCCGGGGTCTTCGGGCCCTACGATATCCGCGGCCGCACAGGCGAGGAGATCGATGCCGGATTCGCCCACGCGCTCGGCCTGACGCTCGGACGGCGCGCCGTGGCCACGCATGCGGGCGCGGTGGTGGTCGGGCGCGACGCCACGTTGAGCAGCGTCGCGCTGGCGGCGGCGCTGCAGGCGGGCATACGCGCCGCCGGCACGCACGTCATCGACATCGGGCGGGTCACCACGCCCATGATGTACTACGCCACCCGCCTGACCGAGACCGGCGCGGGCGTGGCCGTGACAGGCCGGCGCGACGGGCAGGCCCACAGCAGTTTCAAGATCATGATGCATGGCGCCGCGCTGTACGGCGCCGGACTGGGCGAGTTGCGCGAGGCCATGATCGAGGCCGACGGCGCCGTCGACGCGGCCGAGTCGCCGGGCGCGCGCCGGCAGCTGGCCGTGCTGCCCTGCTATCAGGCGCGGTTGTTGTCCGACATCCGGCTGCGCCGCCCGCTCAAGGTGGCGCTGGACTGCGGCCACGGCGTCACCAGCCTGTATGCGCCGGACCTGCTGCGCGAGCTGGGCTGCGAGGTGACGGCGCTGTTCGCCGACGGCGACCCGGGGCCGGCCGACCATCCCGCCAACCCGGGCGACCCGCGCAACCTGCAGGACCTGATCTATTGCCTGCGCTATTCGGACTGCGAAGTGGGCCTGGCGTTCGACGGCGACGGCGACCGCCTGGCGGTGGTGTCCAAGAGCGGCGAAATCATCTGGGCCGATCGGCTGCTGGTGCTGCTGGCGCGCGACGTGTTGGCGCGGCGCCCGGGCGCATCGGTGATCTACGACGTCAAGTGCGGCCGCCTGGCCCCGCGCGGCATCGAGCAGGCGGGCGGCGAGCCGCTGATCTGGAAATCCGGGCCGGGGCAGATCAAGGCGCGCATGCAGGAGACCGGCGCGCTGCTGGCCGGCGAAATGAGCGGGCGCCTGTATTTCAAGGACCGCTGGTACGGCTTCGACGATGCGATCTATGCGGCCGCGCGCGTGCTGGAGCTGCTCTCGGGCGTGGCCGATGCGACGGCGTTGCTGACGCAGGCGCCGGCGTCGTTCACGGCGCCCGAGACGCGGGTGGCGCTGCCCGAGGCGGACCTGCAGGCCATCCTGGCGGCCATGCAGGTGCGCGGCGGCTTCCCTGGCGCGCGGCGCATCACGTACCTGGACGGCGTGCGCGTGGACTACGACGACGGCTTCGGCCTGGTCCGCCAGGCATGCGGCGCCGCGGTCCTGGCGCTGCGCTTCGAAGGCGACACGGCCGCCGCGCTGGCGCGCATCCAGGCCGAGTTCCGGCGCGAACTGGCGCGCATCGCGTCGCATCTGTCCATTACCTTCTGAGAGGCTCGCATGCCGGAAAACGCCCAACCCCATGCAGTCATCCCTGCCGCGGACCTCCAGCTTTCGGCGCAAAGCCCGCAGTGGCGCGTGTTCGCCGCGGCGGCGGCCGGCGCGCCGCTGGTGGCGCGCCCGCAGCGCGTCATCGAGGCGGCGGGCATTTATGTGGACCTGAGCATGCAACGCCACAGCAGCGCGCTGGCCCAGGCCGGCCTGGCGCTGCTGCAGGCGCGCGACGTGCTGGGCGCGCGCGCCGCGTTGTTCGCGCCGGGCGCCCAGGATGCCGCGCATGGCCGCTATCCGGTGCTGCGCGCGGGCTACGGCGCCCATCCGGAAGAGCAGTGCGACATCGAGGTCGAGATCGAATACGCGCGCATGCTGGAGTTCGTGCGCGAACTCGATCGCGGCGGCGCCTACCCAGCGGTGCTGTATCTCGGCGGGGGGGCGGGGCAATGGGCCTTGCGGCTGGCGCTGCAGGCCTTCGGCGGGCCGGCGCAGCGCCGCCAGTTGCGCCTGGTCAGCGGCGGCGACGCAGCGGCGCTGCACGAGGCGCTGGCGGGGCTGGACCCGCGCCGTACCCTGGTGGTGGCGGCCAGCCGCGGTTTCGAACCGTCCGAGACGCTGGACAACGCGCGCGCGGCCATAGACTGGCTGCGCCGCGCCGGTATCGACGATGTCTCGGCGCACCTGGTGGCCGTCACCGGCAACGAGTCGGCGGCGCGCGCGCTGGGCGTGGCGGCCGCGCGGGTCTTCCGCTTGCCGTCCTGGCTGCAGCCGCGCCACGAGCTCTGGTCGGTGGGCGCGCTGCCGGTGGCGCTGGCGCTCGGCGTCGACATGCTCAAGGCGCTGCGCAGCGGCGCCGCCGCCATGGACCAGCATTTCCTGCAGGCCGCGCCGGCGGTCAACGCGCCGATGCAGATGGCGCTGGCCGCGGTGGCCAACACCAGCGCCATGCACTGGCCGACCCACGCGCTGGCGGTGTACAGCGCCCGCCTGGCGGCGCTGCCGGCTTGCGTGCAGCAGCTGGAAATGACCTTGGCGGGCCGCGCGCCGGCCAGCCTGCCCGCCTATCCCGTGGTCTGGAGCCCGGCCGGCGCGCCCGGACCGGGCGCGTTCTTCGAGTGGCTGCATCGGGCGCCGGCCGGCGCTCCGGTGGATTTCATCGCCGGCCTGGACGAATACCCGGCCAGCCCGCCGGCCCACCGCGCCCTGCTGGCCAATTGCCTGGCGCAGCGCGAGGCGCTGCTGCGCGGCCTGCCCGCCGGGCCGGGCCAGCCGGCTGCCGGCGGCGGCCGGCCTTCGACGCTGGTCGTGCTCAGGCAGGTCGACCCGCGCGCCGTCGGGGCCTTGCTGGCGCTGTACGAGCACAAGGCGTTCGTGCAGGCGGCGCTGTGGGGCGCCGCCCTGGGCGGCGCCGACGAGGCCCAGGCCTGTCAGCGGCTGGCGCAGGACATCGCACGCCAATTGGCGGTGCCGCCGGAGGCCGGGCCGGTCGACTGGGGCCACGATTCGTCCACGGCGTTCTGGATCGACCGCTATCGCGAGCAGGGCGGCGCGGGCGCGGCGGCCGGCCGCACGGCATAGCCGGCCCTAAACCCTGTTGGCGTATCGGCCGCCGCGCGCAAACGACGGCGAGCGGTTACAGTTGATGCAACGGCGGCGCCGGGCGGCGCCGCGCGGCATCATCAACGAGGCTACGCCATGTTTCATCTGTTCTGTGTGACGGCCCCGGCGGCCGTCCTCACCGCCACGCCGGAGTCGCGCGCATGAGCGGTTCTTCCCATTATCCCGTCGCCAACTGGAACCTCGACGGCATCGTCTCCGGCCTGCGCGGCGCGCGCCAGGAGTGGCGCGGCCCGCGCGGCCGCCTGCGCGAGGAGTCCGAGTCGGGCGTGCGCGAGTTTCCTTCCCAGGAAAGCCTGCGCGACATCATGCGGCAACTGTTCGGCGCGCTGTTTCCCATGCGCCTGGGCCCCATCGACCTGCGCGAAGAGGTCGAGGATTTCTACGTCGGCCACACCATCGGCGCCGCGCTGGACGCGCTGCTGCACCAGGTCTGCCTGGAGCTGCAGCACCTCGGACGCGACGATCCGCAACCCTACGGACAGGTGCTCGAGCGCGCGGTCGACATCGTGCGCCGCTTCGGCGCCGAGTTGCCGGCGGTGCGCAAGGCGCTGGACCTGGACGTCACGGCCGCCTACCAGGGCGACCCGGCCGCGCGCAGCGTCGACGAAGTGCTGCTGTGCTATCCGGGCGTGACCGCCATGATCCACCACCGCCTGGCCAATGTGCTGTACCGGCTGGGCGCGCCGATGCTGGCGCGCATCGTCGCCGAGATCGCCCATTCCGACACCGGCATCGACATCCATCCGGGCGCGACCATCGGGCGCAGTTTCTTCATCGATCACGGCACGGGCGTGGTGATCGGCGAAACGGCCATCATCGGCGAGCGCGTGCGGCTCTACCAGATGGTCACGCTGGGCGCCAAGCGCTTTCCGCCGGGCGAGAACGGCGAACTCAAGAAAGGCCTGCCGCGCCATCCCATCATCGAGGACGACGTGGTCATCTACGCCGGCGCGACCATCCTGGGCCGCATCACCATCGGCCAGGGCTCGACCATCGGCGGCAATGTCTGGCTCACGCACAGCGTGCCGCCGAACAGCACCGTGACGCAGGCCGGCGCGATCAACGACATGCCCGACTGCGGCCTGGGCGGCTGAGGGCGCAACCATCCCGCTTGCCCGGCCCCGGCGGCCGGGCGCGCTTTCCGGAGCAGGCGCAATGAAATCGGATTCTCACCCCGTCAATCCGGCGCCGCCGCTGTGGCCCATCATCCTGGCCGCCGGCATCGTGCTCGGGCTGTCGCTGGGCCAGCGGCACAGTGTCGGCCTGTACCAGCTGCCGCTGGTGCAGTCGTTCGGGCTGACGCGCGAAACCTTCTCGTTCGCCATCGCCATCCAGAACATCGTCTGGGGCCTGGCGCAGCCGTTCTCCGGCTACCTGGCCGACCGCTACGGCACGGCCCGCGTGGTGGCCGGCGGCGCCTTGCTGTACGTGGCGGGCTTGCTGCTGACCACGGTGTCGGACGGACGGCTCAGCCTGACCCTGTCGGCCGGCGTGCTGGTCGGGTTGGGCCTGGCGGGCACGGCCTGGACGGTCAACGGCGTGGTGGGCCGCAGGGCGCCGGCCGCGCGCCGCTCGGCGGCGCTGGGCGCGGTCTCGGCCATGGGCGCGCTGGGGCAGTTCGTGATGCTGCCCCTGGGCATGTACCTGATCGGCGCCTTCGGCTGGCAAGGGGCGCTCGGGCTGTGCGCGGCGGTGCTGGCCTGCATGGCGCCGCTGGCCTGGCTGCTGCGCGAGGCGCCGCGCCAGCCTTCGGCCGCGCCGGCCGCGCCGGCCACCCAGTCCGGCGGCGGCGTGCGCGCGGCCCTGGGCAACCGCGACCTCTGGCTGCTATGGCTGGGTTTCATGGCTTGCGGGTTCCACCTGGCATTCATCGCCACCCATCTGCCCGCCTATCTGGCCGACAAGGGCATAGGCGGCGGCACGGCGGCGCTGGCGCTGGGGCTGGTCGGCCTGTTCAATATCGCCGGTACGTTCTTCTTCGGCCTGATGGGCGAGCGCTATCCCAAGAAATACGTGCTGGCGTTTCTCTACCTGGTGCGCACCGCGGTGATCACGGTGTATTTCCTGGCGCCGGTCAGCCAGTTCTCCACTTTGCTGTTCGCCAGCGCGATGGGTTTCCTGTGGCTGGGCACCGCGCCGGTGACGACCGGCCTGGTGGCGCAGCTGTTCGGCCTGGGCACGCTTTCCACGCTGTTCGGCGTGGTGTTCCTCGGGCACCAGGTCGGTAGTTTCCTGGGCGTGTGGCTGGGCGGCGTGATCTTCGACCTGTCGGGCTCGTACGATGCGGTGTGGCTGCTGTCCATCGCCATCGGCCTGTTCTCGGCCGCCATGCACCTGCCGGTGCGCGAGCCGGCGCGCCGGCTCGCGGCCGCGGCGCCGTGACGGGGCGCGCGCGTGGATAGCCGCATGTCCGACCTGCAGGCGCTGCGGGGGTTCCTGGGCGGCAGCGAACGCCTGTTCGTCCTGACCGGCGCCGGCTGCAGCACTGCCTCCGGCATTCCCGACTACCGCGACGGGCAGGGGCAGTGGAAGCGCAAGCCGCCGATCGACTTCCAGGCGTTCATGGGCGGGCAGCCCGCGCGGGCGCGCTATTGGGCGCGCAGCATGGTGGGCTGGCGTCATTTCGGCCAGGCCCGCCCCAATGCCGCGCACCATGCGCTGGCGCGCCTGGCGCAGCGCGGCCAGGTCGACCTGCTGGTCACGCAGAACGTCGACCGGCTGCACCAGGCCGCCGGCGGCCGCGAAGTGCTGGACCTGCACGGCAGGCTGGACGAAGTGCGTTGCATGCAGTGCGACTGGCGCGGGCCGCGCGGGCCATGGCAGCACACGCTGGAACTGGCCAACCCGCAATGGGCGGCGCTGCAGGCCGGCGCGGCGCCCGACGGCAACGCCGACCTGGAGGGGCAGGACTTTTCCCGGTTCGTCGTGCCGTCCTGTCCGCGGTGCGGCGGCATCGTCAAGCCCGATGTGGTGTTCTTCGGCGAGACCGTGCCGCGCGAGCGGGTGCAGCGCGCCTACGCCGCGCTGGAGCATGCCGACGCCGTGCTGGTGGTCGGCTCGTCCCTGATGCTGTATTCGGGCTATCGCTTCGTGCAGGCCGCCGCCCGCGCCGGCCTGCCCATCGCCGCGATCAACCTGGGCCGCACCCGCGCCGACGACATGCTCGCCCTGAAAGTCAGCCGGCCCTGCGACGAGGTGCTGGCCGAGGTCGTGCCCTAGGTGTGAACTGTCAATAGGTTGTATTCGTCCAGGTTGAGTCTGGAGATGGGTACAGCGCGCCCGATGCCTTGGTGGGGTCGATGCCAGTTGTAGTGGTGTAGCCAGGATTTCATGGCATCGGCTCGGTGTTGGGAGTTCTGGTAGGTGTGAGCGTAAGCCCACTCACGCAAGGCCGACTGGATGAAGCGTTCGGCCTTGCCATTGGTCTGTGGGCGGTAAGGTCGGGTAAAGCGGTGCTTGATGCCCAGCTCATGGCACAGCGCGGCGAAGGCGCGGCTGCGAAAGGCCGAGCCATTGTCGGTGAGCAAGCGCTGGATGGTCACGCCCAGGCGCTGGTAGTAGGCCACTGCGTCCTTGAGGAACTGGACGGCGCTGGGGAAGCGCTCGTCGGGGTGGATGTCGGTGAAGGCCACGCGGGCGTGGTCATCGATGGCCACGAAGACGAAGTCCCAGCCGGCCCCCTCAACGGTATCGCGTCGGTTGCCCGTGACCCGGTGGCCAGGGCGCTGGATACGTCCCAGCTTCTTGATGTCGATGTGCAGCAGATCGCCGGGGGCCTGATGCTCGTAGCGCACCACCGGCTCGGCCGGCTCCAGGTCGGCCAGGTGCGACAGACCGGCGCGGGCCAGGACGCGGCTGACGGTGCTGGCTGACACGCCCAGCGCCTGGGCGATGCGCGCTTGGGTCAGCCGCTTGCGGCGCAGCTCCACGATAGCCAGCGCCTTGGCCGGCGCAATCGCTCGGGGCGAGACCGTCGGGCGCGAGGACGCATCGGCCAAGCCCGCCTGGCCCTGAGCCAGGAAGCGGCCCAGCCATTTGCGCACAGTCGGCGCGGTGACCCCATAGGCGCGGGCCGCTTCAGGCACACAAACTTGATGGGCGATCAATTGCTGGACCATTTCGAGTCGACGTAGGAAGGTCAATCGGGCATGCTTATGGGTGTTCATCCGGCCGGGCTCCTTGAGTGAACTGGGGGATCGGCGATTTCCAGTTTCTCAAATCCGGTTCGGATGAACCATGCATACAACCTATTGAATCTTCACACCTAGGGTGCCTGTCCCTGCGGGGACAGGCACCCTTGCCGCAGGTGTCGTTCCCCGGGCGCCTTGGCGGCGGGTTACACCGCCAGCGGCACCGCGTCGCCCAGCAGCGCCTGGTGGGCGGCGTGCCAGGTGCCGCCGTCGGGCGCGTACAGCAGGCCGCCGGAGCGGTGGGTGGGCTTGTACGGCGAGCCGTCGAAGTGCGCGCTGTAGCCGCCGGCTTCGCGGTGCAGCAGCCAGCCCGCGGCGTGGTCCCAGGGCGTCAGCTTGTTGTAGAGCAGCACATGGCAATGGCCCGAGGCGGCCAGGCGCGCCTGGTTGGCGGTGACCTGTTCGCGCAGGCCGTCGGGCAGGTTGGAGGTGGAGATCATGCCGTCCATCTCATTGGCCGGGGCCGCGCCGGCTACGTGCAACGCCTGTTGCGTGCCGTCCTCGTAGTTGATCCAGGCGCCTTCGCCGCGCACGGCCAGCGCCGCGTCGTGGCCGATGGGGTCGTAGATCACGCCGGCCAGCACGTCGCCGCGATGGCACACGGCGACCATCATGCCGAACAAGGGCAGGCCGGCCACGTAGTTGCGGGTGCCGTCGATGGGGTCGATGAGAAAGGCCAGGTCGGCATCGACCAGCATGTTGAGCAGCGCCGGGTTGCGCGCCGAGGCTTCCTCGCCGATCAGCACCGCGCCCGGATACAGCTTGCCCAGGCGCGCGGCGATATGGCGCTCGGCCTCTTCGTCGGCGATGGTGACCAGATCGCGCGGCGAACTCTTGCCGCGCACCGCGTCCTCGGTCAGGTGGCGAAAGCGCGGCAGGACTTCGGAACGGGCGGCTTCGGCAAGCAGGGCGGCGATGCGGCGCGTTTCGTCGCGCGAGAATGTCCGGTTCATGGAATGGGGGAACAATGTACGACCCGCAAATCTAGCATGGGCCGGCGCGCCGGCCTATGACAAAAATGGCCGGGGCTTGGCGCCTGGGTGTGCGGCGTCTGGATGAGGGCGGGCGCGGCAAGGCGAAAAAAAGGCCGGCGCCCGAAGGCGCCGGCCTTGCTTGCCCGCGGGCTGGACTCAGGCGCCCAGGTCCACGCAGAGGTATTTCAGCTCGAGGTAGTCCTCGATCCCGTACTTCGAGCCTTCGCGGCCCAGGCCGGATTGCTTGACGCCGCCGAACGGGCCGACTTCATTGGAGATGATGCCGGTGTTGATGCCGACGATGCCGTATTCCAGCGCTTCGGAGACGCGCCAGATCCGGGCGTAGTCGCGCGTGTAGAAGTAGGCGGCCAGGCCGAAGATGGTGTTGTTGGCCATGCCGATGACTTCGTCTTCGCTGTCGAACTTGAACAGCGGGGCGACCGGGCCGAAGGTTTCCTCGACGGCAAAGCGCATCGACTGCGTGACGTCGCGCACCACCGTGGGCTGGAAGAAGCTGCCGCCCAGCGCATGCGGCTCGCCGCCGGCGATGACCTTGGCGCCGTGCGCGGTGGCGTCGGCGATGTGTTCCTGCACCTTGGCCACGGCGGCGGTGTCGATCAGCGGGCCCTGGGTGACGCCCTGTTCGAAGCCGTCGCCCACCTTCATGGCGTTGACCTTCTCGACCAGGCGCTTGGCCACTTCCTCGTAGACGCCGGCCTGCACGTAGATGCGGTTGGCGCATACGCAGGTCTGGCCGGCGTTGCGGTACTTGGAGGCCAGAATGCCGTCGATGGCGCGATCCAGGTCGGCGTCGTCGAACACGATGAACGGCGCGTTGCCGCCCAGTTCCAGCGACAGTTTCTTGATGGTGGGCGCGCATTGCTCCATGAGCGTGCGGCCGACTTCGGTCGAGCCGGTGAAGCTCAGCTTGCGCACCACTTCGCTTTCGCACAGGGCCGCGCCGATTTCACGCGAGCTGCCGGTCACGACCTGGAACACGCCGGCCGGCACGCCGGCCAGCACGGCCAGCACGGCCAGCGCGAGCGCGGTCAGCGGCGTCTGCTGGGCCGGCTTGACCACCATGGTGCAGCCGGCGGCCAGGGCCGGGCCGACCTTGCGGGTGATCATGGCGGCCGGGAAGTTCCACGGCGTGATGGCGGCGGTCACGCCGATGGGCTGCTTGAGCACCATCAGGCGCTGGCCGCCCTTGGGGCTTTGCAGGATGTCGCCGTCGATGCGCTTGGCTTCTTCGGCGAACCACTCCAGGAAGGACGCGGCGTAGGCGATCTCGCCGGCGGCCTCGGGCACGGGCTTGCCTTGCTCGGACGTCATGATGACGGCCAGGTCCTGCTGGTTCTCCATCATCAGCTGGGCCCACTTCAGCAGGATCGCGGCGCGCTCCTTGCCGGTCCTGGCGCTCCAGGCGGGCAGGGCGGCCTCGGCGGCGTCGATGGCCTGCTCGGCTTCCTTGCGGCCCAGCTTGGGCACCGAGATGATGGTCTTGCCGGTGGACGGGTTATCGACCGGGATGGACGGGCCGTTGCCGGCGCCTACCCACTTGCCGTCGATGTAGCAGGCGTCGCGCAGCAGTTCGGCGCGGCTCAGGGGTTGGGTCAACTGCGTCATGAAAAATCCTCCTCAATACAGACGCGGGATGGGGGCGCCCATGGGGGCGCCCCCATCCCGCGTCGAACGATCCAAACAATCAGGCGGCGATGATTTCGGCCAGGATGTCCAGCGCGCGAGCGAACTGGTCATCGGGGATGGTCAGGGGATACAGGAAACGCAGAACGTTTCCGTACACACCGCAGCTTAGCAAAATCAGGCCGCGCTCGATGGCTTGCTGCTGGATGCGCTTGACCGCCTCGGCGTCGGGCTTGCCGGTGGCCGGGTCGTTCAGCTCCAGCGCGACCATCGAACCCAGGCCGCGCACGTCGGCGATGGCCGGGCACTTGGCGCGCAGGCCTTCCAGGCGGTCCATCAGGCGCTTGCCCAGTTCGGCGGCGCGCTCGCACAGTTTTTCCTCGGCGATCACGTCCAGCACCGCGTGCGCGGCGGCCACGGCCAGCGGGTTGCCGGCGTAGGTGCCGCCCAGGCCGCCGGCGGCCGGGCCGTCCATGACTTCGGCGCGGCCCACCACGCCCGAGATCGGCATGCCGCCGCCCAGGCTCTTGGCCATGGTGATCAGGTCGGCCTGCACCGAATGGTGCTGCATGGCGAACAGCTTGCCGGTGCGCGCGAAGCCGGTCTGCACTTCGTCGGCGATCAGCAGGATGCCGTGCTCGTCGCACACCTTGCGCAGCGCCTGCATCAGTTCGGGCGGCGTGACGTTGAAGCCGCCTTCGCCTTGCACCGGCTCGATGATGATGGCGGCCACGCGCTTGGGATCGATGTCGACCTTGAACAGCAGGTCCAGGGCCTTGAGCGAGTCGGCCACGCTGATGGCCTGCGTGGCGTTGGGGAACGGTACGTGGAACACGTCGCCGGGCATCGGGCCGAACGCCAGCTTGTAGGGCGCGACCTTGCCGGTCAGGGCCATGCCCATCATGGTGCGGCCATGGAACGCGCCCGAGAACGCCACCACGCCCGAGCGGCCGGTGTAGGCGCGGGCGATCTTGACGGCGTTTTCCACCGCCTCGACGCCGGTGGTGAAGAAGGCGGTCTTCTTCAGGCCTTCGATCGGGGCCACGGCGTTGATGCGCTCGGCCAGCGACACGTAGCCTTCGTACGGCACGATCTGGTAGGCGGTGTGGGTGAAGTTGTCCAGCTGGGCGGCGATGGCGGCTTTGACCTTGGGATGGCGATGGCCGGTGTTCAGCACCGCGATGCCGCCGGCGAAGTCGATGTACTCCTTGCCCTCGGCATCCCACAGGGTCGAGTTTTCCGCCCGCACGGCGTAAAAGTCACACATCACGCCGACGCCGCGCGGGGTGGCCAGCGTACGACGCGTATTCAGATCTCGGTTTTTCATCTCAGGCTCGATAGGCAAATGGAATGCCGTATGCACGGCGCAATGTGGCGGCCGCCATGGGACGCCGTCCAGCTTCTATTTAATGCTAAGATGGCCCCATTCAGGGGAACCACTTTTACAAAACAGGTAGAACCAATTGAGGTCCATTGTCGGCGATTTGTTGCTCCTGCGCCTGGGGGACGTGGCCGAGGGCCCGATGAACCAGCGTCTCTACCGCGCCATCCGCGAGGCCATCCTCGATGGCGCCATCGCGGCCGACACGCGCCTGCCCGCCACGCGCGACCTGGCGGCCGAGCTGGGCATCGCGCGCAACACCGTGGTGCACGTCTACAGCCAGCTGCAGGCCGAGGGCTACACGCACAGCCGCCAGGGCAACGGCACCTTCGTCACCGCGTCGCTGCCTGACGCCTACCTGGCCAGCGGCCGCCACGCGCGCCGCCCGGCCATCGCGGCGGTTCGCCCCACGCTGTCCGAGCGCGGCGCGCGCATCGTCGACCAGGTGTCGGCCTCGCCGTACCAGTGGGGCGCCTTCATGCCGGGCGTGCCCGATCTTACCGAGTTCCCGCACCAGAAGTTCGGCCGGCTGTTCAGCACGCTGTGGCGCAATCCCCACCCGGAGATGCTGACCTATGCCTACGGCGGCGGCCTGCCGGCGCTGCGCGAGGCGCTGGCCCAGCACCTGGCCCTGACCCGCTCGATCGACTGCGATCCCGAGCAGATCATCATCACCGAGGGCTCGCACCAGGCCATCGACCTGGCCACCCGCATCCTGGGCGGCCATGGCGACCTGGCCTGGATCGAGAACCCGGGCTACTGGGGCGCGCGCAGCGTGCTGATCGCCAACGGCATCCGCATCGAGCCGCTGCTGGTCGACGAAGAGGGCATGCAACTGCCGGCCGAGCCGGTGGCGCAGCCGCCGCGTTTCATTTTCGTGACGCCGTCGCACCAGTACCCGCTGGGCTCGGTGATGTCGCTGGCGCGGCGCCGGCAACTGCTGGCGCTGGCGCTGGCGCGCAGCTGGGGCAGCTGGATCATCGAGGACGACTACGACAGCGAGTTCCGCTTCTCGGGCCGGCCGATTTCCTCGCTGCAAGGACTGGAGCCGGACGCGCCGGTGATCTACCTGGGTACGTTCAGCAAGACGCTGTACCCGGGCCTGCGGGTGGGCTACCTGGTGCTGCCCAAGGCGCTGGCCGGCGCATTCCAGGCCGCGCACGCCGAGCTGTACCGCGAAGGCCACCTGGTCACGCACGCGGTGCTGGCCAGCTTCATCGCCGAGGGCCATTACGCCGCTCATATCCGCCGCATGCGCATGCTGTACGGCCGGCGCCGCGCCATCCTGGTCAACCTGATCGAGCGGCGCCTGGGCGCCCAGTGGCTGCATCCGGATTCGAGCGACGCGGGCCTGCACCTGGTGCTGGACTTCCCGCCGGGGCTGGACGACAAGCAGGTGATGCAGGCCGCCCATGCGCGCGGCGTGCTCACGCGCGCTGTCGCGCTACTACGCCGAAGGCACCACGCCGCGCCAGGGCCTGCTGCTGGGCTACGCCTGCGTGCCGGAGAACGACATCGCGCGCAAGTTCGAGCTGGTGCTCGACAGCCTGGCCGAAGTGGCGCAGCGCAGCCGCGCCTAGCTAGGGCGCCAGCGCCGCCGCCAGCCCGGCCGCGTTGCGCATGCCCTGGTCCTCGTAGTTGGTGTTGAACACCGCGTGCGTCTGCCGCGCGCGCTCGGCCAGGCGCCTGACGCGCTCGGCCAGCTCGGCGAGCTCCTGCGGCGAGTATTCATACTGGAAGCGGCTCGACGAGGCCGCCGCGCGGTTGTTCCAGGCGCCGGCGTTGCGGCCGTGCAGGCGCACCAGCGCCAGCTCGGGGTGGGTGCGCGCCCAGACCGGCGGCACGCTGTTGGCAAAGCCTTGCGGGCTGTCGACCACCGTGTGCACCAGCTCCAGCTCGCGTTCCAGCGCCAGGGTCCAGTTGCTGGCGGCCGCGCTGTCGAACCAGCTGGCGTGGCGCATTTCCGCGGCCATGACGAGTCCGCCGGCATCGCGCAGGCGGGCCGCGCAGTCGCGCACGCGGGCCACGCCGCGCGCCTCGCGCCGCACCCAGGGCGCAAACTGGCAATGCACCGCGCCCAGCTTGCCGGCCTGGCGCAGCGGCTCCAGCGCCTGCACGTAGCGGCGCCACAGTTCGTCGCGCACCGCGCCCGGCACCTGGTCGTCGAACACCGCATCGCCTTCGCCGGGCACTTCGCGCCGCAGGTCGGCCGGCAGCGCCGCGCGCGGCGTCTGGTGGCCCGTGAACAGGCGAAACGCCTTGATATTGAAGACAAAGCCCGGCGGCGTGCGCTGCGCCCACAGGTAAGCCGTGTGCGGGTCGGGCAGGGCGTAGAAGCTGGCGTCGATCTCGGCCATGCCGAATCGGGTGGCGTAGTACTGCAGGCGCGCCTGCGGCGTGCGCGCGGCCGCAGGGTAGAACCGGCCGCACGCCAGCAGGGTGGGGTCGGTCCAGGAGGCGGTGCCGATGAGGATGTTCATGCCTGGGCGCAGCGGCCGTTCGGGCGAAATGCTGGAAATTCTGTATAAATATACAGTATCGTCCAATTCGCCTGTTTCCATGTCTGAACCTGTTTCCCGCGCCCCCGCGCCCGCCGATGATCCCCTGGCCGAACTGAACCCCGCGCAGCGCGAGGCCGCCGCGTACGGGGTCGATGCGCCGGCCAGCCAGGCGCTGCTGGTGATCGCCGGGGCCGGGTCGGGCAAGACCAACACGCTGGCGCACCGCGTGGCGCACCTGATCCTGCATGGCGCCGATCCGCAGCGCATGCTGCTGTTGACGTTCTCGCGCCGCGCCGCGCAGGAAATGGAACGGCGCGTGGGCGGCGTGCTGCAGCGCGTGATGGGCCTGCGCGCCGGGCACGCGGCGCCTGCGCTGCCGTGGGCCGGCACGTTCCACAGCGTGGGCGCGCGGCTGCTGCGCGATTGCGCGCCGCGCATCGGCCTGTCGGAGGCCTTCACTGTGCACGATCGCGGCGACGCCGAGGACTTGATGGGCATCGTGCGCCACGAGCTGGGGCTGTCGGCCACCCACAACCGGTTCCCGCTCAAGGGCACCTGCCTGGCCATTTATTCGCGCGTGGTCAACAGCCAGGCGCCGCTGGCCGAGGTGCTGCGCCAGGCGTTCCCGTGGTGCGAAGCCTGGGAGGCCGAGCTCAAGCGCCTGTTCCAGGCCTATGTGCTGGCCAAGCAGGAGCAGAACGTGCTCGATTACGACGACCTGCTGCTGTACTGGGCCGAGATGATGCGCGACGCGGGGCTGGCCGCCGACGTCGGCGCGCGCTTCGACCATATCCTGGTCGACGAGTACCAGGACACCAACCGCCTGCAGGTCGCCATCCTGCTGGCCATGAAGCCCGACGGCGGCGGCCTGACCGTGGTGGGCGACGACGCGCAGTCGATCTATTCGTTCCGCGCCGCGAGCGTGCGCAACATCCTCGATTTCCCGCAGCAGTTTCCCGGCGGCGCCAAGGTGGTCACGCTGGAGCGCAATTACCGCTCCACCCAGCCCATCCTGGATGCGTCCAACGCGGTCATCGGGCTGGCCGCCGAACGCTACGCCAAAGCGCTGTGGACCGATCGTGCCTCGTCGCAGCGCCCCGAGCTGGTGAGCGTCAGCGACGAAGCCGGCCAGGCGCGCTGGGTGGCCGACCAGGTGCTGGCGCAGCGCGAGGGCGGGGCCACGCTCAAGTCGCAGGCGGCGCTGTTTCGCGCCTCCAGCCACAGCGCCGCGCTGGAGCTGGAGCTGACCCGGCGCAACATCCCGTTCGTGAAATTCGGCGGCCTGCGCTTTCTCGAGGCCGCCCATGTCAAGGACATGCTGTCCGTGCTGCGCTGGGCCGAGAACCCGCGCTCCCGGCTGGCCGGTTTCCGGGTGGCGCAGCTGGTGCCCGGCATCGGCCCGGCCACCGCCGGCAAGCTGATGGACGCCATGGCGCAGGCGGCCGATCCGCTGGCGGCCATGCGCGAGTTCCAGCCGGGCGCGGCGGCGCGCCAGCAGTGGAGCGAATTCGTCGCCACCTACGCGACGCTGCGCGAGGCGCGCCGGCCCTGGCCCGCCGACGTGGATGCCGCGCTGCAATGGTACGGGCCGCAACTGGAGCGCATCTTCGACGACGCGCGCGTGCGCCGCGCCGACCTGGAGCAGCTGGCCCGCCTGGCCGGCGGCTATCCGACGCGCGAACGCTTCCTCACCGAGCTGACGCTGGACCCGCCCGACGCGACCAGCGACGAGTCCGGTCCGCCGCTGCGCGACGAAGACTATATGATCCTGTCCACCATCCACTCGGCCAAGGGCCAGGAGTGGAAGTCGGTCTACATCCTGAACGCGGTCGACGGCTGCATGCCCTCGGACATGGCCACCGGCACGGCCGAGGAGATCGAGGAAGAGCGGCGCCTGCTGTACGTGGCGATGACGCGCGCGCGCGAGCGGCTGCAGGTGGTGGTGCCGCAGCGCTTCTACGTGCACCAGCAGGCCGGGCTGGGCGACCGCCACGTCTACGGCTCGCGCACCCGCTTCATTTCCGAGGCCATGCTGCCGCTGTTCGAGCACCTGCCCAAGCCGCCCGAGCTGCCGTTCGACCGCGCCCGCCCCATCGAGCCGGCCGCGCCGCGCATCGACGTGGTCAGCCGGGTGCGCGGGCTGTTCTCGTAGCGGCCGCGCCGGGCGCGCGACGGTATCATAGGTGCCCAGGCGCATCCCGGCCCGGGATGCGCACAGGGAGACAGTGCAATGACCCAGAACGTTCAGGCCGCGGGCGCGCCGCATGGCGGCGTGGTGGCTTCGGTCGCCTACCTGAATCGAGATCGAGGGCGACCGGCCGGTGTTCGGCGAAACCCAGTTCCTGGTCGGCGACGGCGTGCTGGTGACGGTGCGGCGCGGCGCCACGGCCACCCACAGCACCCTGCGCGAACGGCTGGAGGCCACGCCCGACCTGCTCAAGCGCGGCAGCGGCTACGTGACCTCGGAATTGCTGGACCTGCTGGTCGACCGCTACGTGGCGGCGGCGGCACGCCTCGAAAGCGTGGTCGAGAGCGCCGAGCAGAAGCTGCTGATCCGCGGCGCCAAGGACGCCGACATCCGCAAGCTGTACCGCCAGCGCCGCGACCTGCTGCGCATCCATACCGCCATCGCTCCCCTGGCCGAGATCTGCCGCCGCCTGGCGCGCGTGGAGATGTCGCAGATCGATGAGCATGCGCGGCCGTATTTCGGCGAGGTGGCCGACCGCGTGCTGCGGGTCGACGAGCTGCTCAATGCGCTGCGCGAGGCCCTGGCGTTCGCCTTCGAGGCCAGCCAGATGATCGCGCAGGCCCAGCAGAACGACACCACGCGCCGGCTGGCGTCCTGGGCCGCCATCCTGGCCGTGCCCACCGCCGTGGCCGGCATTTACGGCATGAACTTCGAATACATGCCCGAACTGAAGGCGCCCTGGGGCTATCCGGTCACGCTGCTGGCCATCGGCACCGTGTGTTCCATTCTCTACTGGCGCTTTCGCAAGTCGGGCTGGCTGTAGCGCCGGCCCGCACGCGCGCGCGCTGTGGCACACTGCCGCCACCTTCCGACGACGACGAACCGATGCTGCGCAACAAACTCCAACCGCGAGGCGGGCGCCGCGGCCTGGCCGGACTGCTTTCGGCCCTGCTGCTGGCGGCCCTGGCCGCGCTGGCCAACTGGCTCTGGCCGCAGGATCATCCCCAGGCGCCGCCGGCACGCCAGACGCCCGCGGCCGGCGCGGGCGGCGTGCCCGCCGGCAGCTATGCCCTGACCGGCCCCATCGTCAACGTGGCCGATGGCGATACCGTGACCCTACGCGCGCCGGGCGGCCAGCGCCGCATCCGCATGGACAGCATCGACGCGCCCGAGGAAGGGCACGGCAACGAGCAGCCGGGCCAGCCGTTCGCCCAGGCCTCGCGCCAGCACCTGGCCGGCCTGGTCGCCGGCAAGACCCTGACCGCGCAATGCTACGAGCGCGACCAGTTCGACCGCGACGTGTGCGCCCTGATCCTGCCCGACGGCCGGTCGGCCAACCGGGCCCAGGTCGAGGCCGGCTATGCCTGGGCCTATACGGCGCGGCGCGGCGACTACCTGCGCGATCCGGCCATGCCCGGCCTGCAGCGCCAGGCCCGCGAGGCCGGCCGCGGCCTGTGGGCGCAGTCCGGCGCGATCGAGCCCTGGAAGTGGCGCTATGACTGCTGGCGCCAGCGGAGCTGCTGAGCCGGCGCGATCCGTCTTCCGATACGGGCATCCCGGGGTATGGCGGCTCGCCGGCCTTTGCTATCCTTGCGCGAGCATTCGAGATAGGATGGTTACATGACAGGCATGTCCAGGCTGCTGCGTATCGCGGCGCTCCTGTTGCTGGGCGCGATGGCGGGCTGCTCCCGCGAAAGCCCCATCAACAGCCCGTACCCCGCCGGCGCGATGGCCGACAATGCGCTCTACACCGCGTTCGTCAAGCGTTCGCCCAAATACCTGGATCCGGCCAGCTCCTACTCGACCGACGAGACGCCGTACACCTACAACATCTACGAACCGCTGTACGGCTACCATTACCTGAAGCGCCCGTACGAGCTGGTGCCGCGCGCCGCGGCCGCCATCGATGCGCCGCGCTACCTCGATGCGCAGGGCCGCGAGCTGCCGGCCGATGCGCCGGGCGCGCAAATCGCCGAAAGCGTCTACGACATCCGGCTGCGGCCCGGCATCCGGTTCCAGCCCCATCCGGCCTTTGCCCGGCGCGCCGACGGCGGCTACCAGTATTTCCCGCTGGCCGAGGACGAGCTGGCCGACAAGTTCTACATTCCCGATTTTCCCGCCACCGGCAGCCGCGAGCTGGTCGCCGACGACTACGTCTACGCGCTGCGCCGGCTGGCCAGCCCGCGCGTGGTGTCGCCCATCTACTCCCTGATGGCCGACCATATCGTCGGCATGAAGGACTACGGCGACCGCCTGCGGGCGCGCGACCAGGCGCTGCGCCGCGACCTGCCCGGCGGCGCGCGCACGCTGCCCTGGCTGGACCTGCGCGAGGCCGACGGCTTTGCCGGCGTGCAGGCGCTCGACGCCCATACCCTGCGCATCCGCGTGATCGGCAAGTACCCGCAGTTCAAGTACTGGCTGGCCATGACCTTCACCGCGCCCGTGCCCTGGGAGGCCGACCGCTTCTACAGCCAGCCCGGCATGGCCGAGCACGACTTGTCGCTCAATACCTGGCCGGTGGGCACCGGCCCCTACATGCTGGTCGAGTCGCGCCAGAACTGGCGCCATGTGCTGGCGCGCAACCCCAATTTCCGCGGCGCGCCCTATCCGTGCGAAGGCGAGCCGCAGGATCGCGCCGACGGCCTGCTGGCCGATTGCGGCAAGCCCACGCCGTTCATCGACCGGGTGGTGTTCAGCGTCGAGAAAGAGGCGGTGCCGCTGACCGGCAAGTTCATGCAGGGTTACTACGACGTGCCGCAGGTCGAGCGCGGCGAGTACGGCGTGTCCATGCTGGTGGCCGCCGGCGACTCGCCCGACAAGGCGGCGCTGTACCGCTACCATGGCATACGCCTGCCCACCACGGTGGAAACCTCCAACTGGTACATGGGTTTCAACTGGCTCGATCCGGTGGTCGGAAAGGGCGACACGCCGGCGCAGCAGGAGCGCAACCGCAAGCTGCGCCAGGCCATCAGCATCGCCTTCGACTGGGAAGAATACGTGGCGGTGTTCGAGAACAGCCAGGCCCAGGTCGCCTACGGACCGGTGCCGCCGGGCGTGCTGGGCTACAAGCCCCCGCCCGAGGGCTACAACCCCGTCGTCTACGACCTGGCCGACGGCAAGCCGGTGCGCAAGCCGCTCGATACCGCGCGCCGCCTGCTGGCCGAGGCCGGCTACCCCGACGGGCGCAACGCGCTGACCGGCGCGCCGCTGGTGCTGTATTACGACGCCATGACGGGTGCGGGCGCCAGTCCCATGTTCGACTGGATGCGCCGCCAGCTGGCCAAGCTGGGCATCCAGATGGACGTGCGCTCCACCGACTACAACCGCTTCCAGGACAAGATGCGGCGCGGCACCGCGCAGCTGTTCCTGTGGGGCTGGAACGCCGACTATCCCGACGCCGAGAACTTCCTGTTCCTGCTCTACGGGCCCAACGCCAAGGCCTCCTCGGGCGGCGAGAACGCGGCCAATTACGCGAACGCCGAGTTCGACCACCTGTTCGAGCAGATGAAGCTGCTTGACGACGGCCCCGAGAAAGAGGCCCTGATCGCCCGCATGACGGCCATCGTGCAGCGCGACGCGCCCTGGATGTTCGGCTATTTCCCCATGTCGGGCGGCGCCTACCAGCAATGGGTGGGCAACGCCAAGCCCACCCAGATGGTGCGCAATACGCTGCAATTCATGAAGATAGACCCGGCCACCCGGGTGGCGCGCATCGACGAATGGAACCGGCCGCTGTGGTGGCCATTGGGAGTGCTGGTGCTGCTGCTGGCGCTGGTGATCTGGCCGTCCTACCGGGCGCTCAAGCGCCGCGAGCGCCAGACCGTCTACGGCGCGCGCGCAGCCGCCTCCACCCCGGAGCAACAACCATGACCGGCTATGTCATTCGCCGCCTGCTGTACGGCGTGCTGATCCTGATCGGCGTCAACCTGTTCACCTTCGTGCTGTTCTTCGCGATCAACACGCCCGACGACATGGCGCGCCTGGCCATCGGCGGGCAGCGGGTCAGCCAGGACGCCATCGAGAAATGGAAGACCGAACGCGGCTACGACAAGCCGCTGTTTCTCAACACCCGGGCCGAGGGCGCGGCGCGCTATACCGACACGGTGTTCTACCAGCGCTCGGTGCCCTTGCTGGCGATGGACTTCGGCGCTTCGGACGGCGGGCGCGACATCGGCCGCGAAATCCGCACGCGCATGGGCCCCAGCCTGGCGCTGGCCCTGCCCACCTTCGTGCTGGGCCTGTTCGCCAGCGTGGTGTTCTCGCTGACCCTGGTGTATTTCCGCGCCACGCGGCTGGACTTCTGGGGCGTGGTGTTGTGCGTGGTGCTGCTGTCCATATCCAGCCTGTTCTACATCATCGCCGGCCAGTGGCTGTTCTCCAAGCTGCTGCGCCTGGCGCCGTATTCCGGCTTCGCCGACGGGCTGGACATGGTCAAGTTCCTGGCGGTGCCCGTGGTGGTGGCGATCATCGCCCGGCTGGGGCCCGAGGCGCGCTTCTACCGCACGCTGTTTCTCGAGGAAATCGGCAAGGACTATGTACGCACCGCCCGCGCCAAGGGCCTGAGCGAGTCGGTCGTGCTGTTTCGCCATGTGCTGCGCAACGCCATGCTGCCCATCCTCACGGGCACGGTATCGGCCATTCCGCTGCTGTTCATGGGCAGCCTGATCGCCGAGTCCTTCTTCGGCATTCCCGGCCTGGGCAGCTACACCATCGACGCCATCAACGCGCAGGATTTCTCCATCGTCCGCGCCATGGTGTTCCTGGGGTCCGCGCTCTATATCGTGGGCCTGATCTTCGCCGATATTTCGTACACGCTGGCCGACCCCCGCGTGCGTTTCGAGTAATCGCCATGCCGCTCTTCGTCTTTCTCTGGACCGACATCGCCCTCTACCTGCTGGTGGCCGCCGTGCTGGCGTACGCGTGGCGCGTGAGGCGTTCTCCGACGCTGCGGGCCACCTGGGGCAGGGTGGCGCGCGACGCCCCGGCCATGTGCTCGGCGGTGGTGCTGATGTGCTTCGTGGTGGTCGGCCTGCTCGACTCCTTCCACTACCGCGCGCGGCTGGCGCCCGCGCCCGGCGTGACGGCCGATGCGCCGCCGGCCTACGCCCCGGTGGTGCGCTCGGCGCTCGACGGCCTGCTCGCCGCCACGGTGCTGGCCCGCCCCGAGAAAACCTATTCCGAGCCGCTGGCGGTGCGCCAGTTCACCAAGGAAACCCTGCTGATCGACGGCAAGCCGCAACGCGACTTCCCGCTGCTGCGCAGCGGCGGGGCGCACCTGCAGGACCCCGACGCCCAGCGCTGGCCCGACCTGCGGCAACGCTTCTGGACCGGCCTGGGCCTGGGCGCGGCCGCCGCGCTGGCCGGCGGCCTGCTGCTGGTGCTGGCGCTGGCGCGGCGCCGGGCGTCGCTGCGCGCGGCCCTGGCCGACCTGGCGGCCAACCGCACCGAGCTGCCGTGGCGCGCCATGTGGATCACCTACGCCATCATCTGCCTGCTGGCGCTCACCGTCTCGATGCTGGCCGGCGGCTACCACGTGCTGGGCACCGACCGCACCGGCAACGACGTGCTGTGGCAGGCGCTCAAGAGCGTGCGCACCTCGCTCATCATCGGCAGCCTGACCACGCTGGCCATGCTGCCGCCGGCGCTGGCGTTCGGCATCGCGGCGGGATACTTCAAGGGCAAGGCCGACGACGCCATCCAGTACCTGTACACCACGCTCACCTCCATTCCCAGCGTGCTGCTGGTGGCCGCCTGCGCGCTGATGATGCAGGTCTACATCGACAACCATGCCGAGCTGTTCGACACCTCGGCGGCGCGCGCCGACCTGCGGCTGTTCCTGCTGTGCATGATTCTCGGCCTGACGGGCTGGGCCGGCCTGTGCCGGCTGCTGCGCGCCGAGACCCTCAAGCTGCGCGAGCTCGAGTACGTGCAGGCGGCGCGCGCCTTCGGCGTGTCGCACTGGCGCATCATGACGCGCCACCTGCTGCCCAACGTCATGCACATCGTGCTGATCACCGTGGTGCTGGAGTTCTCCGGGCTGGTGCTCTACGAGGCGGTGCTGTTGTACCTGGGCATAGGCGTGGATCCCAGCATGAACTCCTTCGGCTCGATGATCGACAGCGCGCGCCTGGAAATGTCGCGCGACCCCATGATCTGGTGGAACCTGCTGGCCGCGTTCGGCTTCATGCTGGCGCTGGTGCTGGCTGCCAACCTGTTTGCCGACGCCGTGCGCGACGCCTTCGATCCGCGCACGCGGCGGTTCAGGCCGGCGCGCGCGGCCGCGGCGGGAGCCCTGCCATGACCGCGTCCGCGCCTTTGCTGCGCATCGAAGGGCTGGATGTCGACGTGGCCGGCGAGTCCGGCGTCACGCATGCCGTCAAGCGGCTGCAGCTGGCCGTGGCGCAGGGCGAGACCTTCGCCCTGGTCGGCGAGTCGGGCAGCGGCAAGAGCATGACCGCGCTGGCCCTGCTGCGGCTGCTGCCCGATGCCGGGCGCATCGTCGGCGGCCAGATCGAACTGGGCGGCACCGACCTCAACGACCTGTCCGAGCGCGCCATGCGCGGCGTGCGCGGCGGCCGCATCGGCATCATCTTCCAGGAGCCCGCCACCAGCCTGAATCCCGTGATGCGGGTGGGCGACCAGATCGTCGAGACCCTGGCCGCCCATACGCCCTTGCGCGGCGCGGCGGCGCGCGAGCGGGCCATCGACTGGCTGCGGCGCGTCGGCATCCCCGAGCCCGAGCGGCGCATCGACGACTATCCCTTCCAGTTCTCGGGCGGCCAGAAGCAGCGCCTGATGATCGCCATCGCGCTGGCGGCCGAGCCCAAGCTGCTGATCGCCGACGAGCCCACCACGGCGCTCGACGTCACCGTGCAGGCCCAGGTGCTGGAGCTGCTGGCCGGCATCCAGCGCGAGATGGGCATGGCGGTGCTGCTGATCACGCACGACCTGGCGGTGGTGCGCAACGTGGCGCATCACGTGGCCCTGATGCGCGGCGGCGAGATCGTCGAAAGCGCCGATGCGCGCACGTTCTTCGAGCGGCCGCGCCATCCCTATGCGCGCGAACTGTTCGAGGCCATTCCCACCTTCGCCAAGCGCGGCCGGCCGCTCTCGGCCCAGGGCCGTGCGGCGGACCAGGGCAAGGCCGCGCCCGAGGCCGGCGCGGTGGTCCTGGATGTGCAGGACCTGCTGGTGCACTATCCGGTGCGCAAGGGCGTGCTGCGCCGCGTGGCCGCGTGGGTCGAGGCCGTCAACGGCGTCACCTTCACCCTGCGCGCCGGCGAGACCCTGGCGCTGCTGGGCGAATCGGGTTGCGGCAAGACCACCACCGGCAAGGCCTTGCTGCGCCTGGTCGAAGGCGCGCGCGTGCAGGGGCGCGCCATGCTCGATGGGCATGATCTGCTGGGCGCGTCGCGGCGCGAGCTGCGGCGGCTGCGGCAGGACATCCAGATCGTGTTCCAGGATCCCTTCGCGTCGCTCGACCCGCGCATGCGGGTCGGCGATATCCTCGAAGAGGGCATTGCCTCGCTGCGCCCCGAACTGGCCGCTTCGGCGCGCAGGGCGCGGGCCGTGGGCCTGCTGGAGCGGGTGGGGCTGCCGGCCGACACGCCCACGCGCTATCCGCACGAATTCTCGGGCGGCCAGCGCCAGCGCATCGCCATCGCGCGGGCGCTGGCGGTCGAACCGAAGGTGCTGATCTGCGACGAACCCACTTCGGCGCTGGACGTGTCGGTGCAGGCGCAGATCCTCGATCTGCTGCGCGACCTCCAGGCCGAGCTGGGCATCGCCTACCTGTTCATCACGCACAACTTCGGCGTGGTCGAATACCTGGCCGACCGCATCGCGGTCATGCACGGCGGACGCATCGTCGAGATGGGGCCCGCCGATACCGTGCTGCACGCGCCGCGCCACGAGATGACGCAGCGCCTGCTGGCCGCCGTGCCGCGGCTGCGGTTCGGGGCGGAGAACGAGTAGGCGGGGATGCGGTGCCTGTCCCCGTGGGGACAGGCACCGTGCCAACCGTCAATCGTTGACGAAGTCCCGGCCGTGGCGCGACTGCAGCCACATGAGCGTTTCGTGGCGCAGCGAGCGGGCGTACTGCGTCAGGAAGGCATGCACCGTGGCCAGCTGGTGGGCGTCGTACTGGCGGCTGAGGAAAGTGACTTCCTCGGCCGCGGCGCGGCGCTCCTCGGCCAGCGCGCGGCAGCGCTCGGCGACGGGCCGGATCACGATGACCCGCCGGTCCAGCGGGTGCCGGCCGCGCTGAACATAGCCTGCGGCTTCCAGGCGATTGATCAGCGCGGTGGCGCCCCCCCAACTGATGCCGAGCAACTGGCCCAGTTGTCCGGTCGGCAGGGCATCGAACTCCAGCACCAGGTCCAGGGCCTTCAGTTCGGTCAACGACAACCCCAGCCTTTCGGCCATGGCGGCCTGGCTGGCCGCCATGTAGACCGTCAGTTGCCGGGCCAGGACTTGCGCGATTTCCTCCACGCTGTCCGGCCGGCGGTCATGGCCTAGGGGGTCGCCCGAGGAGACTCGTTGGTCTTGCTGTGAGATACGGTCTATATCCAGCATGGCGGCGCTCCGCTTTTTCAGGCTCAAGGTCGGTTACTTCAGGGCGCTGGTCACGCCACCGAGGATGCCGCCCAGCAGGCCGCCGCCCGCTGCGCCGCTACCGACCGCGCCGGTGACGCCGCCCAGCAGGCCGCCCAGCAGGCCACCGTTGGCCGCGCCCGGTGCGCCGCCCGAGCCGCCCGAGCCGCCGCCGGTCACGCCGCCCAGCAGACCACCCAGCAGACCGCCGTTGGGGGCGGCGCCGCCGCCCAGGTTACCGGTCACGCCGGCCAGCAGGCCGGTGACGGGAGCCAGCAGGCCGCCGTTGGCGCCGCCGCCGGTGATGCCGCCCAGTCCCAGGCCGCCGGTCAGCGAGGAGACCGCGCTGGTGGCATGGGCCAGGGTGTTGCCCAGGGGGTTGGTGTTGCCCGGCGTGGCGTGCAGCAGGCCGCCGGCGCTGGCTACCGCGCCGCCCAGGCCGCCGAGCACGCCGTCCAGGCCGCCCACTGGCAGGCCGCCGGGCAGCTGGCCGCCCGCGCCGGCGAGCGTGCCGCCCACGCTGGTCAGCAGGCCGGCCACCGGCGCGCCCAGGTTGGTGGTGGCGCCCACCGTTTGCGTGAGATTGGTGACGGCGCCCGCGACCGGGCTGATGGCCGGATCGAGGCCGGCGCGCGCCGATGCCGCCCAGCGCCTCGCCCAGGCCCAGCGACGCAACGTTGTCCGCGGCGGTGCCGGTGTTGGTCAGCGCGGGCTGCAGGATGGGTTGGGTCGGGCCGTCGAGGACGCCGCCGGCAATGCCGCCCACCAGTTGGTTGATGGGATTGAGCAGGCCGCCCTGGCCGCCCAGCGCGCCGGTCAGCGCGCCCACGGCGCCGGTGGCGTTGCCCAGCACGGCGGTCAGCGGCTCGGGATTGTTGGCGTCGGCATGGAGCAGGCCGCCGGTGCTGGCCACGGTCTTGCCCAGGCCATCGACCAGGCCGCCCAGGCCGGTGCTCAGCCCGCCGGGCAGGCCCGTGCCGGCTACCGTGTCGCCCAGGCCGCTGACCGTCCCGCCGACTTGCGTCAGCACGCCGTCGACCGGCGCGCCCAGTCCGGTGGTGGCGCCGATCTGCTGCGTCAGGCCGACGGTCGTGTCGACCACCGGCTTGAGCGTCGGATCCAGGGCCTTGCCCACCGCGCCCAGCGCGTTGTCGGCGCCCAGCGGCAGCAGGCTGTCGGTCGCGCCGCCGGTGTTGCCCAGCGTGGTTTCCAGCAGGCCCGCGCGTACCGGGTCCACCGGCGTGGTCGGATCCGGATTGCCGGGGGTGCCGGGGCCGCCAGGGCCGCCGGGGTTGCCAGGGCCGCCCGGGTTGGTGGGAGTGACGGGGGCGGACGCGCGCTTGCTGCTGCTGTTGCCGCCGCCGCCGCAACCGGCCAGCGCGGCCACCATGATGGCCGTCAACAGGGGAACCGCGAAACGGGTCGGGCGGTGGTGGGTCTTGGTCTTGGCGTACATGATCCGTGCTCCTCAGGGTTGGAAGTTCAGGCCCCCTCATTGGCCCGATGCCCCATACCAAGCACAAACCGTGCCAGCTTTTTTCAAGACGTCGCGAAATCCGCCCGAAGCCCTTCGGAGATAAAAAATAATTTCATTGTTTTCATCGAGTTGCGAGCGTTTCTTGCATATTCGCAAGTGCTCAGCAACCGCAAAATCCGGACATCAGGCCGTCTGCGAATGTTGTTTTTTCGCGAATATCGGCCCGATGTTACGGCTGGCGTTACGGCGACGTTACGTAACGTTCCGCAGTGTTGCCCATGTTTCAGAGCGCGTCATAGAACAGCGAGTAGTTGGCGTTGAAGCGCACGTCGCGATCGCCGTTGACCGTGCTGGACCCGACCGGCTTGGCGACGTTGAAGTCGAACAGGTAGAACTTGTCGTCGGTAAAGCGCACGCCCAGCGACAGCGACGAGAGGTGGCGTTCGTTGAGTTCCTGCAGGCCCTTGTTGTTGTACCAGGTGCGCGCATAGTCGGCCATGGCGTAGGGCTGCACCGCGCTCAGGTAGCGCCAGCCCAGCCCGAAGCGGCGGTTGACTTCGGCCGACACGCCCACGCCCTTGTCGCCGCTTTGTTCGCCCTGCGGGTAGCCCATGGCGAAGCGCCAGCTGCCGAACGACACCTGTTCCGAACTCGGCAGGATGTCACTGCTGTATTGGCCGGCCCCGGACAGGACCAGGCCGAATTGCGCCGGCAGGGTAAAGGCCTGGCGCACGTTCAGGTTGAAGCGGGTGAAGTCCAGGTCGACATCGGGAATCGCCGAGTAGCCGTAGTTGGTGTCGATCGATTTTTTCGCGCCCATGGCGTCGAAGCCCTTGGACACCGACACGGTCAGGTCGGTGGAGCGTTGCGGCAGGATATCGATGTAGCGCAACTCGGCCGTGGCCGCGCGCACGCGGGTGTCCTGTTGCAGCCACCGGTCGCTGTCGCGGTGGGTGTAGCGGTCCTTGGCGTTGACGGCATACATGCCCAGCGTACCGGTCAGCGAGCGCTGATTGTTCAAGAGGAACGGATAGCTCACGCCCACGCCGATGCGGTCATTGGTGACCTTGCGGTCGAAGCCCAGGTATTCGATGGCGTCGTCCTGCGGTTTGGCCTGGTAGTGGTAGCCGTCGACCTTGATCGAGAACCCGTCGGCGCCGATGGGCAGGCGCGCTTCGCCGGCAACATATTTCACGTCGTCGCTGTTGAGCGGGATGCTGGTGGTCAGTTTGAGCTGCTCGCCCAGCGGCGTAAGGCTGTGCGCGCCCAGGTCGACCAGCGGCTGCATGCCGGTGCCCAGGTCGGCCACGCCGCCATTGGAGGTGAACTTGCCGTGGGTGGCCGCGATCACCAGTTCGGTGGCGCCGTCGGCCCGGCGCGGCAGATCCAGCGACGGCGTGATTTTTACGCCCGGCACGATGCGCATCAGGTTGAGCTGGCGCTCCAGCGTGGCCTGGGTCAGCGGCTTTTCCGCCAGCAGCGGGCCGGCCAGGGTTTCCAGCCGGCGCTTGGCGTTGCCGATGTCCCCATCGATGCGCACATTGCCGATATGGCCTTCCACCACGGTGACCACGACCAGGCCGTTGGCGAAGTCCTGGTTCTGGACCAGCGCGAACGACAGCGGATAGCCGCTCGAACGGTACAGCTCGGTGATCCTGTCCACCTGCTGCACCAGTTGCGCCACGGTGATTTCCTTGCCGGCCAGCGGCGTCAGGAATGCCGCCACCTGGTCGAACGGCAAGGCGTGCACGCCGGCCACGTCGAAATTGCGCGGCACGATGCGTTGCGCCAGGCGCGCCTGCACGGCGCGCTGCTCGGGCGTGGGAGCCTGCAGGGCAGGCGCCGGCGCGGCGGGCGCGGTCGGGCGTTCGAGTTGCGGCAGCGCGTCGACCGGATTGCCGCGCAAGGGGCCGTCGGCGCGGCTGGCGGCCGGCAGCGCCGCCAGGCCGGCGACAAGGGAACAGCAAAACAGATCCGTGGCGATTGTACGTTTCATTGATTTTGTGTCTGCAGCTTGGAATTAATCGGAAATCTGTCAGTACGCGGAGCAATGTATATCGTCTCCGAATATTGCAATTATTTGCGTTATTTTCTATTCGTGATACCAGGGGAACCGCCATGAATGCTGCAAAACTCATGACAATCATTTCATGGCAAATCAAATTTTTCCTATTTTTGATCCATTAACGAGAAATTCTGCCATCTAAGTGCCTAAAAAAGCGAGTTGCTACCAATTCGAAGAATATCCGTTGCACAAAATATGTCTCAATAATACGAATACCGGGGTAAACCCTGATGGCAATGAAAAATTAATAGATAAGACTAGATAAACATTTCAAAACAAAAGATTGCGGATTTTGAAGTTGTTATCCATAAATCAGCGCGGGTATTCGAGACGGCACATGAAATCGACTGGCGAGACGCGAGCGGTGCATCGGGCAAGGGGGCGGTCGTGAATCCGGGCGACATCGTGCCGCTTTCGCTGCAGCCCCACGTGGTTGCCCTGTCGTTCCTGATCGCGTTTTTCGGTTCGTATGTCGCATTGGTGGCCGCGGCGCGGATCCGCGCCAGCGTCCACGATGGCGTGAACGTGCGCGGCTTCGTGCTGATCGCCGCCGTATCCATGGGCGGAATCGGCATATGGGGCATGCACTTCATCGGCATGCAGGCGCAGCGGATGCCGTTCGAGGTCGGTTACGCCCTGTGGCTCACCTTGCTGAGCGCCGCGGTGGCGGTGGCGTTCTCCGGCATGGCCTTCTGGTATGTGGGGCGCCAGGCGTTCAGCCTGGGGCGTTGCGTGGTGGCCGGCGTGCTGGCCGGACTGGGCGTGGCGGCGATGCACTACATCGGCATTGGCGCCATGCGCATGCCGGCGATGTTCCTGTGGAACGTGGAGCTGGTGGCGCTGTCCGTGGCGGTGGCGGTGGTCAGCGCAATCGTGGCGCTGTGGCTGGCGTTCAACGTCCAGCGCGAATGGCAGCGCGTGGCCGCCGCGGCGGTGATGGCGCTGGCGGTGTGCGGCATGCATTACACGGGGGCTGCGGCCGGCGTGGTGGTCTGTACGACGGCGCAGACATTCGCCGACGCGCAAGTGGGCGGCGTGGCCTTGCCCTATGTGGCGTTCGCCGGCGCGCTGGCGGTTTTGCTGGCCATGCGCTGGCAGCTGCATCGCAGCTACCGCGGCCACCAGGACCGCACCGCCCGCCGCATCGATGCCTTGCTGCGCGAGACGACAACCGGACGGCCCGTGCGCGGCCATCCGGGCAGGTGAAGGAATCCCGCCGCCGCGGCGGCGGGACGCAAGCGTGGCGTTGCGGTTGGACGCCGTTGACGAGTGAAGTCGTAACTACCTTATCTGGAGGCACAGCATGCTTACCCAATTGAAGAACTTCTGGCGCGACGAGGAAGGCGCGACCGCCATCGAATATGGCCTCATCGTGGGCCTGATCGCGGTCGTCATCATTGGCTCGGTGTCGCTGCTGGGCGAGACGCTCAAGGGCTTCTTCGACACCATTCAGACGGAACTGAGCGCGGAAGCGCCGTAGTAGGGGGCCTGGCAGACGCTGGTCGGGCGCCCGCCCGAGGGTGCCGACGGCGTCGGCACGGAAGCAGGAGTGGAAAATTTGTTGAGGGAGCACGTGTGGTGGGCTGTTTATGTCGCCTTCAACTTGCTGGTCGTCTTTTACGATCTGCGCGTGCGCCGCGTGCCGAATCGGCTGTTGATCGCGGCGGCGCTGGCGCAGTGCGCCTGGCTGGCCTGGCACGCATGGGGCGTGCAGGCCACGCCGGCGGCCGGCGCGCGCGGCTGGTCCGATGCCGGGCTGGGTTTCGTGCTGGGCATGGCCTTCGTAATGCTATGGCGCATGCGCCTGATGGGCGCGGGCGACGTCAAGTACCTGGCGGTGCTGGGGCTGGCGATCGGCGCCTGGCCCTGGCTGCTGGTGCTGGTCCTGGCCGGGCTGCCCAGTCTCGCGCATGCGCTGGCGCAGGGCTTTCAGGTGGTGCGCGACCCGCGCCGGCCGCGGCGCGGCATCCCGTACGCCGCCTATCTGGCCCTGGCCGCCATCAGTCTGGCGCTTATGCCGTCGAGTTCGCCCTGGTGTTCGTGGTGTTCTTCGTGGTTCTTTACGGCGGTTTGACCTGGGCCTTCATTTTCGCGGCGCAACAGTCGCTCAACCACGCGGCCGAGGAAGGCGCGCGCGCCGCGCTGCAGTGGCCCGGCAGCACCGCGCTCGAGCCGCGCGCGGCGCGCGCCGGTCAATTGGCCGGACAGTACGCCGACTGGGTGCGCCGCATGGGCGGCGCGCCGGCCACCGTCACGGTGTGCGGCAGCGGCGGGCCGATCGGCGGCCTGGCGGCCGGCCCGTGCAGCGGCATTGCGCTGGCGGCCGACCAGATCGAAGTGCTGGTGCGCTATCCCTACGCGCAGGCGCCGCTGGTGCCGCTGTTGCCCGGCATGGGCGTGGCGGTGCCCGGCACGCTCAGCGCGCGCGCGTCGGTGCGCGTGGGCGGGCCGGTGGCCGCGGCGGGCGAGGGGGCCTGAGATGCGCGCCATTTCCTTTCCGTCCCGGCGGCGCGCCCAGCGTGGCGCGGCAGCCGTGGAGTTTGCGCTGGTGATCCTGCTGATGCTGGCGCTGATGCTGGGAGTGCTGGGCTATGGCGCCCTGTTCTGGGCCCAGCAGAAACTGAGCAAGGCGGCCGGCGAGGGCGCGCAGGCGCTGCTGCAGGCCAACCTGCGCGGCGCGGCCGCCAGCGGCGTGGCCGGCTGCGAGGCGGCGCGCCAGGAGGCGGGCTGGCTGGCCATCGAGTGCGTCAGCGAGACGCTGGACTGCGCCTGGACGGCCAGCGACGGCGGGCCGGCGGCGTGCGCGCAGGTGCGGGTCCGCTATGAACTGGCAGGCTGGCCGCTGCTGGCCACGCTGCGGGGCGCGGCCGGTGCCGTCCCCGGCGCGCGCGCCTGGTTTCCCGATGTATTGAGTGCGCAAGCCATCGTGCAGATCGCGCAGGAGCCTACGACATGAGTACCGTCGCGAAAATTGCCGCCGCCGTCCTGGCGCTGGTGGCGCTGGGGCTGGGTTATGCCGCCTTCATGCTGGCTACCCGTCCGGCGCCGCCGCCGCCCAAGCCGGTGGCGCAGCGCGCCAGCGCGGCGCTGCCGACCTATCCGGTGGTGGTGGCCGGCAAGCCCATCGCCGCGGGCGACCGCCTGGCCGCCGACCTGTTGAAGATCGAGCGCTGGCCGGTGCAGCCGGCCAATGGATACGCCGAATCCGAGGCGTTGCTGGGGCAAATGGTGCGCCAGGACATCCCCGCGGGCGAGCCCGTGACCGCGCCGATGCTGGCGCGCGGCCTGGCCCGCCACCTCGCGCCCGGCGAGCGCGCCGTCACCATCGCGGTGGACGAACTGAGCGGCGCCCAGAACCGCATCCTGCCCGGCGACCTGGTCGATGTGTTCGTGGTCATGGACCGCGGCATCGAGGTGCCTGGCACGCAGACCCGCCTGCTGCAATCGCGCATCAAGGTGCTGGCCTATGGCCAGCGTTCGGTCGACGGGCCGCCGCAGGGCGAGGAAAAGCCGTCTGTCGCGCAACGCGGCCAGCCGCCCGCGGCGCCGCGCAACGCCATGCTGGCGGTGCCGGTCGAACGCGTGAACGAATTGCTGCTGGCGGCCAAGGCAGGGCGCCTGCAGCTGGTGCTGCGCTCGCCCGAGGATATCGACGTGCCGGACCTGGCGCTGTTTCCCGAGCGCGCGCCGGTACTGGCGCTGCGCGCGGGCCTGACGGCGGAGCAGCAGCGCGATGGCAAGGATGGCGTGAACCAGGCCTATGCGGGAGAAATACTGCCGCAACTGGCCGGGCCTACCGCCGCGCCCGTGCCCAAGCCGCGCGCGGCGGGCGGCGGGGGCGGACGCAGTATCGAGGTGGTGCGCGGCGGCGACGTGCAGGCAGTGCGCTATTGACGAACAGCTTGCCGCGCCGGCCGGCGCGGCATGACGCAGACAGGAAGCAGGGCGAATGAAACAGCATAAGGTCGGCAGGCACTGGGCAGGATGGGCGATGGCGCTGGCGTGCCTGGGCGCGGCCGCGCCGCTGGCGGCGCAGCCGGCGGCACCAGCTGGGGCCGCGCAGGCGCGCGAACTGCTGCTGGAGGTCAAGGGCCAGCAGCCGTTGCGCCTGGACGCCGCGCCATCGCGCGTGGCGATCGCCGATCCGCAGGTCGCCGACGTCAAGGTGCTGGCGCCCGGCGTGGGCCGCCCGGGCGAGGTGCTGCTGATCGGCCGGCAGGCCGGCACCACCGAGCTGCGGGTCTGGAGCCGCGGCTCGCGCGACCCGCAGGTCTGGACCGTGCGCGTGCTGCCGCAAGTGCAGGCCGCGCTGGCGCGGCGCGGCGTCGGCGGCGGCGCGCAGGTCGACATGGCTGGCGACAGCGGCGTGGTCACCGGCATGGCGCCCTCGGCCGAGGCGCATCGCGGCGCGGCCGAGGCTGCCGCGGCCGCCGCGGGCGGCAACGACAAGGTGGTCGACATGTCGCAGATCAACACCAGCGGCGTGGTGCAGGTGGAAGTGAAAGTGGTCGAGCTGGCGCGCTCGGTCATGAAGGATGTCGGGATCAATTTCAGGGCCGACAGCGGCCCGTGGTCGGGCGGCGTGTCGCTGCTGCCGGACCTGGCCAGCGGCGGCATGTTCGGCATGCTGTCCTATACCAGCCGCGATTTCAGCGCGTCGCTGGCGCTGCTGCAAAACAACGGCATGGCGCGCGTCCTGGCCGAGCCGACGCTGCTGGCCATGTCGGGCCAGAGCGCCAGCTTCCTGGCCGGCGGCGAGATTCCGATTCCGGTATCGGCCGGCCTGGGTACGACCTCGGTGCAGTTCAAGCCCTTCGGCATCGGCCTGACGGTCACGCCCACGGTCATCTCGCGCGAGCGCATCGCGCTGAAGGTGGCGCCCGAAGCCAGCGAGCTGGACTACGCCAACGGCATTTCCAGCATCGACAGCAACAATCGCATCACGGTGATCCCGGCGTTGCGAACCCGCAAGGCCGACACCATGGTGGAGCTGGGCGATGGCGAGACATTCGTCATCAGCGGCCTGGTTTCGCGCCAGACCAAGGCCAGCGTCAACAAGGTGCCGCTGTTGGGCGACCTGCCCATCATCGGGGCGTTCTTCCGCAACGTGCAGTATTCCCAGGAGGATCGCGAATTGGTGATCGTGGTCACGCCGCGCCTGGTTCGCCCCATCGCGCGCGGTGTCACGCTGCCCTTGCCGGGCGCGCGCCAGGAGGTCAGCGACGCTGGCTTCAACGCCTGGGGCTATTACCTGCTGGGTCCGATGAGCGGCCAGCAGATGCCGGGCTTTTCACAGTGACGAACATGAAGACACACGCTCGCGAATGGGCGGCTCTGGACAAGAGCACCTGCTTTCTCTTCTGTTCCGGCGATAACGACGTGGCGCAGCAGCTGGGCCATGCCATCGGCGACCTGGGCCTGCTGATGCAGGAACTGCCCGAGCCCGAACAGCTGGCGCGCCGTCTCGCGGACATCGATCCGCAGGTGGCGTTCCTCGACTTCACCGGCGGACAGGCCGACCCGGGCAAGTTGCTGCTGGCCGCCGACCTGGCGCGCGTGCTGGCGCGGGTGGCGCCGGCCGTGCCGCGCGTGGCGGTCGGCTATCTGGCCCAGCCGGACGGCGCCATTGCCGCCTTGCGCGCCGGGGTGAGCGACTTCGTCGATCCGTCGGTCTCGCCCGACGAGGTGCACGGCGTGGTGCAGCGGCTGGTCTCCAACCGCCGCATCGGCGGCGGCTCGGGCGGCGAACACCGCAGCGTGCTGATCCTGGGCGCGCGCCCCGGCGTGGGCGCCAGCACGCTGGCCGTGCACATGGCGGGCCTGACGCAGGAGCGCATGGCGCAGGCGGCCCTGGCGCGCCAGGGCGCGGTGGCCGGCAAGCCGGCCCGCTCGGCCGAGGTCATGGCCGCGCAATTGCCGCTGTCCGACCGCGTCGGCGTGCTGGACCTGGGCTGGCCGATCGGCGATTGCCTGCTTTACCTGAACATCAGCAGCGACTTCGATTTCGCCGAAGCCGCCCGCAACCTGAGCCGTCTGGACGGCACCCTGCTCAATTCGGCCATGGCGCACACCGCGTCGGGCGTCAGCGCGCTGGCGCTGCCGCGCGAGGTCGAGCAGGTGCGCGCGCTGTCGCCCAACGACTCGCTGCTGTTGTTCGAACGCCTGCGCCAGCACTACGGCACGCTGGTCACCGACGCCGGCGGCCTGGCCAATCCCGAGTTCGTCGCCAAGCTGGCGCGCGCCTCGCACGAAACCTGGCTGGTTACCGACCAGAGCGTCAGCGCCCTGGTCTCGCTGGCCGGCGCCGTGCAGGAGCTCGAGCAGTTCCACGTCGAGAAGTCGGCCCTGCGGCTGGTGGTCAACCGTTACGACGAACGCTATGGCATGAGCGCGGCGCAGATCGCCGAACGCTTCGGGCTGGAACTGGCCGGCACGCTGCCCGACCGCACGCTGCCGCTGATGGTCTGCACCAACCAGGGGCGCTTGCTGCACGAGCAGGCCGAACGGGATATCTACGTGCGGGCCGTGCAGACGCTGGTCGACCGGCTGCTGGCCGGCAGCGAGGCGCCGCGCGCGCGGCACAACAGCTGGCTGGCCAACTGGCTGCCTGGCGTGCATCGCTTAACCAATGTCGTTGAGAGCTGACACACATCATGATCATGCCGCCATCCATGGAATTCGGCGCCGCGGGCGGCGGCGAATTCATCGCGTCCGAACGCTTCCAGGACGTCAAGAACCAGGCCTACGAACACCTGTTGTCGCGCATCGAGGAACTCGGCGCCGAGTTCGGCCGCTGGACCCGCGCCGCCATCCAGGAATTCGTGGATATCGAGGTGGCCAGCTTCGTGCGCCTGCGCCGGGTGGCCATCAACGAGGGCGAGCTGGGCCAGGTGGCCGCAGCGCTGACCAAGGAGCTGGCCGGCCTGGGGCCGCTGGAGGACCTGCTGAGCGACCACGACGTCGAGGACATCCTCATCAACGGCAGCGACAACGTGTTCGTGTCGCGCCGCGGCGTGCTGGCCCGCGAGACCGTGCGCTTCTCCGACAACCAGCATGTGTTGCGCATCGTGCGCCGCATCCTGGCCCCGCTGGGCCGCCGGCTGGACGAATCCAGCCCCATGGTCGACGCGCGCCTGCCCGACGGCGGACGCCTGAACGTGGTGATCGAGCCGCTGTCCGTCGACGGGCCCATGGTGTCGATCCGCAAGTTCCGCCAGGACCCGCTCAAGCCCAATGACCTGCTTACCCTGGGCTCGTTCAACGAGGACATCTTCCGCCTGCTCAACGCGGCGGTGAAAGGCCGCTGCAACATCCTGGTGTCGGGCGGCACCAGCTCGGGCAAGACCTCGCTGCTGAACGCGCTGGCATTCTTCATTCCCGAAACCGAACGCGTCGTCACGGTGGAGGACACGGCCGAGCTGTCGTTGAACCACCCGCATGTGGTGCGCCTGGAGGCGCGCCAGGGCGGCTTCGACGGCGCCGGCGCGGTCAGCCCGCGACCTGATCCGCAACAGCCTGCGCATGCGGCCCGACCGCGTGGTGGTGGGCGAGGTGCGCGGCGCCGAAGTGATGGACATGCTGCAGGCCATGAACACCGGGCACGAAGGGTCCATGGCCACGATCCACGCCAACTCGCCGCGCGAATGCCTGTACCGGATCGAAATGCTGGCGGGATTCGCCGGCTTCCAGGGCAGCGAGGACAGCCTGCGCCGGCAGATCGCCAGCGCGCTGGACTTCATCGTGCAGATCGGGCGCCTGCCCAACGGCAAGCGGCGCGTCATTTCCATTACCGAAGTGACCGGCATGGGCGACGCGGTGATCGCCACGCAGGAGCTGTACCGCTACGAAGCCTATGCGACGCCCGACGGCGAGGAGAAGGACAACTGGGTGAGCCTGGGCATCCTGCCCCACACGCCCAAGCTGGCGCGCATGCGCAACGAATTGCGCGGCGCGGCGCCCGACAGCGAGCCCGAGGGCGACGGCGGATTCTGGGGGCGCAGGCGATGAGCCTCATGGCCTGGCTCCTGGGCGCGCTGGCGCTGCTGGCGGCGGCGGCATTGCTGCTGCGGCAGGCGCGCGACGGCGCGCGCCGCCAGGCCAGCGAGGCCTTCCTGGAGCGCCAGCTCGAACTGCGGCCGGGCCAGCCCGAGGCCTCGCAGGCGTCCGCCGCGCGGCGCCGCCTGCCGATCTCGAACGGGGCCTGGCGGCAGCTGCTGCTGCGCGCCGGCGTCGAACCCACGCCGCGCTTTCTCGCCGCCTCGGTCGGCGCGCACCTGGGCGTGCCCGCGCTGGCCTGGCTGTTCGGCGGCTGGATATCGGCGGCGGCAGCCTTGTTGCTGGTCGCGCTGCTGTGGTACTTCCACCTCTGGCTCAAGGCCGACCGCCGGCGCCGGCGCATGGTGCATCAGTTGCCGACATTCCTGGACGCGCTGGTGCGCCTGATCACCATCGGCAACAGCGTCAATGCGGCGTTCCAGAATGCGCTGGGCAGCGTCGAGCAGCCGCTGCTGGAGGTCCTGCAGCGCGCCGACAGCCAGGTGCGCTCGGGCAAGGACCTGGACGCCGCCCTGCACCAGGTGTCGCGCCAGTACCAGCTGCGCGAGTTGTTCCTGGTGTCGGCGGTCATCGCGCTGGCCTTGCGCTTCGGCGGCCGCAGCGACCAGGTGCTCGAGCGCATGGCCGCGTTCATGCGCGACCTGGAGCAGGCGCGCGACGAATTGACCGCCCTGTCGGCCGAGGTGCGCCTGTCGGCCTGGATCCTGGCCCTGCTGCCCATCGGGCTGGCGCTGTTCATCATCATCTTCAACAACCAGCTGTTCATGGGCATGTGGCACGACCCCATGGGCTTTCGACTGCTGGTGTTCGCCATGCTGCTGCAGGCCGGGGGTTCGTACTGGCTGTATCGCATGGCCCGCTCGGTGTAGGACTCGCCATGGACAGACTTCTCGCCGATTCCCAGACCCGCATGCTGCTGGTGGCCGCGCTGCTGGTGCTGATGGTGGCCTGCGCGGTGGTGGGCGCGGCCCTGGTGGCGCGCGCCGGCCGCCAGCAACGCAGCCGCGCGGTCGTCGATCGCGCCCTGGCTGCGCGCGACGGCCACGTCGCCGAGCCGCCGCCGGCCGGCCGCATGGCCGCGGTGGCCAGCGCGGCCGAGCACGCCGGCGCGAAACTGGAGCACGGCAAGCTGGGCGACTCGCTGCTGGCCAGCGACGACCGCAAGCTGATCGACGCCTGCGGGTTCCGCAATCCGGCGCGCGCCCGCGCCTGGTTCATGCTGGCGCGCCTGCTGCTGGCCGGCCTGGCGCCCCTGGCGGCGTGGCTGGTCTTGCGCGCGCGCCATGCGGACCTGCCGCTGGCCTATGTCGCGTGCGCCGTCTTCCTGGGCTTCGGGCTGGGCTGGATGGTGCCCAAATGGATGCTGCTGCGGCGCATCGCCAGGCGCCGCGAATGCGCCGAGGCGGAGCTGCCGCTGTTCATCGACCTGCTGCGCCTGCTGCAGGGCGTGGGCCTGTCGGTGGACCAGAGCATGCATGTGCTGATCCAGGATTTCCGCTCCGTCATGCCGGTGCTCGGCGGCGAGCTGAAGATCGCCGCGGAACAGTATGCCCGCGGGCGTACGCGCGAACAGTCGCTCAGCCGCCTGGCGCAGGGGTTCGACAACGACGACCTGAGCGCCATCTGCCGGCTCATCGTGCAGGTGGATCGCCACGGCGGCGCCGTGCAGGATCCGCTGGCGCGCTTCGCCGAGCGCGTGCGCGAGCGGCGCCGGCTCGAATTGAAGGCGCGGGTGGCGCGGCTGACGGTCAAGATGACCGGCGTCATGGTCGTGACGCTGCTGCCCGCGCTGCTGATCATCACCGGCGGCTCGGGCTTTGTCGCCTTGCTGCGCGGCATGTCGCAAGTCATGGGGGAAGGGTAATGAAACGATCACACCGTCTCGGCCTCGCGCTGGCGGCGGCCGCGCCGCTGCTGCTGGGCGGCTGCCAGACCAGCAACGTCGATACGGCCATGCAGCTGATGCAGCAACAGCAGCAGGAACAGGCGCTGGCGCAGCAGCGCGAGGACGCCGACGAGCGCAAGCGCCTGGCCGCCAAACCGGAGCTGGCGCTGTCGCTGATCCGCGAGGCGCAGCGGGAAGGGCGCTACTTCGCCTCGCTGGCCTACCTCGATGCCTACCGCCAGAATTTCGGCGACTCGCCCCAGGTGGCGGTCATGCGCGCCGACGCCTTGCGCATGACGGGCCAGATCGCGCAAAGCGAAAGCGCCTACCGCGCACTGACCGGCACCGACCAGGCCGCCGCCGCCTGGCATGGCCTGGGCCTGCTGGCCGGCGGCCGCGGCGACTTCGACCAGGCGGCCGACTACCTGGCACGCGCGACGCGGCTGCGGCCCACCGACGCCAACATGCTCAACGATCTGGGCTATGCGCTGCTGCGGGCCGGCGATCCGCGCGGCGCGCGCCTGCCGCTGGGGCAGGCGGCCGAGCTGGCGCCCGCCAACGCCAAGGTGCTGGGCAACCTGGCCTTGCTGCTGCTGGTCGAGGGCGACTATGCCGGCGCGCGCCAGGTCATGGACCGCGCGGCGTTGAGTCCGCGGGCGCGCCAGCGCGTGCAGGAACTGGCCAGCCAGACGCGCCACGCCGGCGTGTCCGCGGCCGCCGCGGTGCCGGTGGCGCAGGCCGCCGGCCGCGAGGCCATGGTGATGCCGGTGCTGCAGCGCCCGGTCATGGACCGCTTCGGCAATCCGCCGCTGCTGCAATGACCCCGACAGGAGATTCGCATGACCACCCATGACCTTCCCCGTTTCCTGCTGTGCGTGGCGCTGGCCGGCCTGGCCGCCGGCGCCGCGGCGCAGACCCATCCTCCCTTGACCGCGGCGCCCGCGGCCCCGGCCAGCCCGGCGCCCGCGGCCCCGGCCAGCCCGGCGCCGGCCGCCGAACGGCCGGTGGTGCGCCAGGTCGCCGCGCCGGCCGCGCCCGCCGCCGCGGCTGCGGCGGCCGACGAGGACGCGGTCGGCGCGGCCTGCTGGCCGCGCAGGCCGACGGCCGGCGCGCCGGGCCGGGCCTGCCGCTGCAGGGGCCGGTGGCCAGCGCCGCGTGGCAGCGCTACCTGGAGAGTTTCAGCCAGCCCATTCCCCAGTGGTTCGGCGAGCGCATCGAGGACAACGTCGGTGGCTCGGGCGGCGGCGGGGGCTGAGGCGTCTGTGTCCATGAACGTCCCCCGCCCGTTGCGCGCGCGGCGCCGCCAGCGCGGCTCCATCCTGATCCCGGCGGCGCTGGCCATCCTGATCGGCGTGGCGCTGCTGGGCGCGGCGCAGCTGGGCTACTTCTTCTATATGAAGCGCGAGCTGCAGAAGACCGCCGATCTGGCCGCGCTGACCGGGGTGCAGGTGCTCAGCCCCGGCGACGAGGCCGCCTGCGCCGCCGCCGGCCAGGCCGTGCGGGCCAGCGTGCGCGCCAACCTGGGCAGCCGCGCCGACGACGGGCTCAGCATCGAGCCCACCTGCTGGCGCTGGGCCCGCGACGAAGCCGAACTGGCGCCGCGCTATGTGCGCGAACCGGCCGACCCCAGCGAACGCTACAACGCCGTGGCGGTGGTGCTCGGCATGCCGGTGCGGGCATTGTTTCCGTTCCTGGGCGGCCGCACCCTGGAAGTCGAGGCCATCGCCGCGCGCCCGGCCGATCCCATCGCGGCCTTCTCGGTCGGCACGGGCCTGCTGGCCACGGGGTCGGGCGAACTGACCCGGCTGCTCAAGCAGGTCGGGCTGGACATCGGCGGCACCGCCGTGCTGGGCTATGACATCGGCCTGGCGGGCGTGAAGATCACGCCGGCCGGTCTGCTCGATGCGTTGGGCATCGCGGTCCCGACCGACATTTCGGTGGCCGGCTTGAATCAACTGCTCTCGGCCAATGTCAGCGCGCTCGACGGCGTGCTCGACGCCGTGGTGCGCGCCGCCAGCCGCGACAGCCTGCTCGACGCCAACGTAGGCCTGGTGCAGGCCATCGAGACGGCGGTGGGCGTCAAGGACCTGGCGGTACGGCTGGGCTCGGAGACGGCCGAGCGCGCCGGCGGCCTGTTCGCCAACATCCAGGCGCCCGACGCCGCCTCGGCGCTCAATGTCGAACTCGACGCGCTGGAGGTGCTGGCCACCGCCATCGGCGTGGGCACCTCGGGCCATGCCATCGCCTGCGGCGTGGGCGCCACCGCCTATACCTCGCAGATCCGCGTGCATGCGCCGCTCAGGCTGGACACCGGCTCGCTGCTGGGCGGGCTGGTGCGGCTGGACCTCGACATTCCGCTTACCGTCGATGTGGTCAACGGCCATGGCACCATCGAGGCGCTGTGCCACGCGCGCGACGCCGCCGGCCGCGACCTGGCCGTCGTCAGCACCCGCTCGTCGCTGCTCAAGATCTGCCTGGGCGGCCCGCCGGCCGGGCTGACGGGCCCTGAACTGGCCAACTGGCCATTCTCCACCACGGCCAGCTGCGACGAGAACCTGACGCGCAAGCGCCTGCTGGGGCTGGAGCTGAACCTGCTGGGCAAGCGCGTCAACCTCGCCTCGCTCAACCCCGACCCGCCGCTGGTCGTCCCGGCGCTGCAGACCACCAGCGAAGACGACTACTACGCGGGCCAGCGCCGTTCGCTGGGCAACGAACTGGCGCTGGGCGATACGGTGAAGGACCTGGTCGATGCCTTGCTGGCCGCGCTGATCGGCAACTCCCTGCAGGGCGGCGCGGGCCTGGGCGGCGGCGACCAGGGCGAATTGCGCAAGGACCTGGCCGGCAAGATCTGGGCCGACACCGCCGCCGAGGTGGCCGCCTGTACGCCCGGGGCGTCCGGCAAGGCCGGCTACGACTGCCGGCGTGCCCGCTGGTCGCGCGGCATCGAGAACATCGAGAACTATTCGAACGGCCTGACCGGTTTCCTGGGCGGGCTGAGCGCCAACACGCTGGGCCTGCTGGGCAACCTGGTGACGCTGGACGTGGTGGGATTGCTGGGCAACGTGGTCGGCCTGGTCGGCAACCTGGTCGATCTGCTGGGCGACATCCTGGGCGGCATCCTGGGCGTGCTGTTTCCCACCAACCAGTGCGCGACCTGGTCGCTGCTGGGCGGCTACCAGGGCAGCGAGGCGGGCTGCGTCAACGAGTTGGGCAAGGCCCTGGCCAACAGCACGCCGCCTTCCGGCGGCAATCCCCCCAACGCGATCGTCGTGTTGCTGGGCTATCTGCTCAAGCCGCTGGCCGACATCCTCAACATGATCGGCGCCGACCTGCTGCGGCCCCTCATCGAAAACGTGCTGGGCCTGCGCCTGGGCGTGACCGATGTGCACATGATGTCGATCGATTGCGATGGCAAAGGAGTACAGCTTGTTTATTGATTCGACTTTCCGGAGGCACACATGAGCGACCAGGCACCGGCTTGCGACGCTGTCGATGTGTATGTCTGGGAAGGCACTTCGGACATCGCCTTTCGCGCCGAGCGCGCCCTGGCCGGTTATGAGGCGACGGTCATCCACGTCGACAATTCGGTTGCCCTGCCGCCGTCGCGCGACGCGGCGCGTCCGGCCGTGGGGCTGGTGTCGGTCAGCGTCATGGGCGATGCGCGCTTTGCCGGATTCGACTGGCTGGCCACCCAGGGCATCCCGGTGATCTGGGTGGCCGGCGAGGAGCGCAACCACGATCCGCGCTACTACGCGCCGGCGTACTCGTACACCTTGCCCTTGGCCTTCACCGGCGCCGAGCTGCGCCGCCTGCTGTTCCGGCTGGCCGGCGTGGCGCGCGCGGCGGCCGTCGACGAACCGCGCCCGGCGCCTGCGATGATCGCGGTTTCGCCCGCCATGCGCGGCCTGCTGGCCGAGGCCGAGATGTTCGCCGACGCGCGCGCCAACGTGCTGGTCCATGGCGAGACCGGCGTCGGCAAGGAGCGCATCGCGCGCCTGCTGCACGACCAGTCGTCCTGGGCCGGCGGACCGTTCGTGGCGGTGAACTGCGGCGCCATTCCGGAAGGCCTGTTCGAGGCCCATTTCTTCGGTCACGCCAAGGGCGCGTTCACCGGCGCCGTCGGCGCGCACAAAGGCTACTTCGAGCAAGCCAGCGGCGGCACGCTGTTCCTGGACGAAATCGGCGACCTGCCTTCGTACCAGCAGGTCAAGCTGCTGCGCGTGCTCGAGCAAAGCTCGGTGACGCGGCTCGGCTCCACCGTGGCGATCCCGGTCGAGTTCCGGCTGGTCGCGGCGACCAACAAGGACTTGCGCGCCCTGGTGGCGCAGGGCGAGTTCCGCGCCGACCTGTACTATCGCCTGGCCGTCATCGAGCTGCACATTCCCAATCTCGAAGCGCGCGGCGCCGCCGAAAAAACGGCGATCTTCGCCGCCTTGCTCAGGCAGCAGGGCATCGAGGACGAGCCGCCGGCCTGGCTGTTGCAGCGCGTGGCCGCCGCGCGCTATCCGGGCAACGTGCGCGAGCTGTCGAACCTGGCCGAACGCGTCGCCATACTGCGGCGCCAATTGCGCGCCTGGGACCAGCCGCGCATCGAGCAGGTGTTCGAGCGCCACGCCCAGGCCACCCCGCTGGCGCCCGCCACCCCCGGCGATGCCGACGCGCCGGCCTTCAACGCGGCCGAGCGCGCCGAGCGCGAGCGCGTGCTGGCCGCCCTGGAGGCCAATGGCTGGCGCCGCCAGGACACCGCGCACCACCTGGGGATCAGCCGCAAAGTGCTGTGGGAGAAAATGCGCAAGCTGCGGCTGGGCGAAGCGCAGGCCGAAACGGCCGATGGCGTGGCCGATCCGTAACCGGCCGGGTTGGGCCACGGGTTTTACGAAACCGCACGATAAGTTGCTATAGTTGAAAGATTATTGCTGAGGGGAAGGAATGAAAATCCGCTATCTGGGCGCCGGCGCGCGACTGACCGTCGCCGGCCTGGCCCTGTCCAGCCTGGCCGCCTGCGCCAGCGCGCAATCGGAAAGCCGGCCGGTGGTGCAGCAGGTCGAGGAAAAACAGGCTGCCGCCGCGCCGGTCGAGCCGCCGGCCCCCGCGCCCGCCGCGCGTCCCGCTTCCACGGTCAGCGAGCTGCAAGGCCTGATCCAGGCGCGCCAGGTGTCGGAACTGCGTACGACCTACAACGGCAGTTATGGCGCCAGCCTGCTCTACAAGCCGGACGAGCTCACCTATTATGTCGCGCTTTTCCAACAAAAGGATTTCTGGCGCGTACTCAAGACCAAGTCGGTGAACCAGGCCGAGTCCACCTACCGGGCGTTCGCCAGCAAGACGGCGGAACTGGCCGAGGTCGATATCCAGCGTATCCGCCTGCAGGCCGAGTACGCGCATGCGGAGAAGCAGCTCGGCGCGCGCAACGCCGAACTGACGGCGCTGCAGGCCGACCAGGCGCTGCGCCAGCAGCAGGAGCAGCAGGTCGCGGTGCGCCAGGCCCAGTCGCGCCAGGAAGCGGATTCGCTGTCCGAACAGCGCCAGGAAGTGCGCAGCCAGCTGCGCGCCATGCAGCGCCAGATCGACGCCTTGCAGGCCGAGCAGGCGCGCGTCGCGGCGCCGGCCAGACGCGGCAAGTAAGACAGGCCGGACGGCGCGGCAGCCCGCCGCGCCGTATGGCGGGGCGGGGCATAGGCGGCTACGCTTGTATTATTGCCGGTTCGCCCTCATATAGACGCCATGGCACTCAAAGTATTCGATCTGCAGTGTGAGCAAGGCCACGTGTTCGAAGGCTGGTTCGGCTCGCACGAAGACTACGACGCCCAGCAGGCGCGCGGCCAGATCGCGTGCCCGGTCTGCGAGTCATCCCGCATCACCAAGCGCCTGTCCGCGCCGCGCCTGAACGTGGCGCACCTGCATCAGCCCGCTGCGGCGCGGGCGCCGGCGCCGGCGCCCGCGCCGGAGTCCGAGGCCGCGCGCATGGCGCGCCTGCAGGCGGCGGTGCTGCGCCAGGTGCGCGAGCTGGTGCGCAACACCGAGAACGTCGGCGCGCGCTTTGCCCAGGAGGCGCGCCGCATTCACGAAGGCGAGGCCGACGAGCGGCCGATCCGCGGCACCGCCACGCCCCAGGAGCGCGCCGAGCTGGCCGACGACGGCATCGACGTCGTCAGCCTGCCGGCTTTTCTCGACGACGAGCGCATGCAATAAGCGCCGGCCGGGAACGCGGGCACGGCCCGCGCCATCCAATGCGTGGAGGCCACCACCATGCACCCGTCATCACTGCAATCCCAGGCGCCGGCTCCCGAGCTGGCCGCGGACGCCCAACTGGCCGCGCGCGCGGCCGCCGGCGAGGACAGCGCGTTCGAAACCATCATGCGGCGCCACAACCGCCTGCTGTTTCGCACCGCCCGCAGCATCCTGCACAGCGACGCCGAAGCCGAGGACGCGCTGCAGGAGGCCTATCTGCGCGCCTGGCGCGCGCTGGACAGCTTTCGCGCCGACGCCCGGCTGTCCACCTGGCTGGTGCGCATCGTCATCAACGAATCGCTGGGCCGGCTGCGGCGCGGGCAGGCGCAGGTCATTCCCCTGGATGCCGCCATGGAATCGACCGAACTGCAGAACCAGGAGTGGCTGCACGACGCAATCGATCAGCAGCCGGATCGCCAGGCCATGCGCGCCGAGATCCGCCGCCTGATGGAAGCGCGCATCGATCTCCTGCCCGACGCGTTCCGCAGCGTGTTCGTGCTGCGCGCCGTCGAGGAGCTGAGCGTGGAAGAGGTCGCGCAGGCGCTCGATATTCCCGAAGCGACCGTGCGCACACGCTTTTTCCGCGCCCGCGGGCTGCTGCGCGAAGGCCTGTCGCGCGACGTCGACATGGCGATCGGCGACGCGTTCTCGTTCGACGGGCAACGCTGCGACCGTATCGTGGCCGCCGTGCTGGCGCGGCGGGGCGAGCGCGCCGGCGCCTGACCGGCGCAGGAACGGCAGGGGCGGCCGCCTCATCCAACAGGCAGGACTGTTCGCCAAAGCGGATGGTCCGGCGCCGGTTCGCCGGCGCCGCGGCCGCGGGCCGGCATTTCCGTCCAGCTCGGCCGTCCATCGCCACGGAGACAGCCATGTCGTTCCTGCAGATATCCAGCCCCTGTGCGGCGCGCCGCCGCTTCCTCGGCCATGGTGGCCTGGTTCTTTCGGCCGCCGCGGTCGCGCTGCTGGCCGGCAAGGATGCGCTGGCCGCGCAAGCCGGGTCGGGCTCCAGCCAGGATGTACAGATCCTCAATACCGCGCTGGCGGCCGAGCTCGAGGCCATCGCCGCCTACCAGCTGGACGCCGAGAGCAAGCTGCTGGACAAACCCGTGCTGGCGCTGGCGCTGACCTTCCAGGGCCATCACAAGGAGCATGCCGACGTGCTGGGCAAGACCGTGGAAAAACTGGGCGGCCAGCCGGTGGCGGCCAAGCGCAGCTATGCGTTCCCGACCAGCCAGTTGAAGTCGCAGGCCGACGTATTGCGTTTCGCCGCGAAGCTGGAGCAGGGCGCCGTCAGCGCCTACCTGGGCGCCGTGCCGCTGTTCGCCAATCGCGACCTGTCCAAGGCCGCGGCCAGCATACTGGGCGACGAAGCGATGCACTGGGCCGTGCTGCGCCAGGCGCTGGGCGAGCCCCCGGTCCCTTCGGCCTTCGTATCATGAACGCGGGCCTGGCCTGGCGGGCCGGCGCGCTGTGCCTGGCCCTGGCCGCGCCGTCGGCCGCGCGGGCCGCGGCGCCCGACCCGGTGCGCGGCGAGCAGGTCTACGCGCGCTGCCTGGCCTGCCACGCGCTGGCCTACGACCGGGTGGGGCCGCGCCACTGCGGCCTGCTCGGGCGCAAGGCCGGCAGCGTGCCCGGTTTCGCCTATACGCAAGCCATGAAGGACTCCGGCCTGACCTGGGACGCCGCCACGCTCGACCGCTTCCTGGCCGATCCCTTGAAGACCGTGCCAGGCACCGCCATGACCTACGCGGGCGTGCCGGATGCGGGCGAGCGCGCCGACCTCATCGCCTACTTGCGCGCGGCCGCCGCCTCGCCGGCGTGCGCGGGCGTGGCCACGCCGCATTAGATTCGGTGCCTGCCCGTGCAGTGTGCCTGTCCCCGCCGGGACAGGCACACCATGCCGGGGCAAAAAAAACGGGCCGCGCATGCGGCCCGTTTCGGTTGCGCCTGCGAGCGGCGCGCGCATCAGTTGACGCGGCTGCGGTACTCGTTGGTACGGGTGTCGATCTCGATCTTGTCGCCGATCGCGCAGAACAGCGGCACGCTCAGTTCGAAGCCGGTGTTGATCTTGGCGGGCTTGAGCACCTTGCCCGAGGTGTCGCCGCGCACGGCCGGCTCGGTGTAGGTGATCTCGCGCACCAGGATGGTGGGCAGCTCGACCGAGATGGCGCGGCCGTCGTAGAAGACCACCTCGACGGGCATGGCTTCTTCCAGGTAGTTCAGCGCGTCGCCCATGCTGTCGGCTTCGATTTCGTACTGGTTGTACTCTTCGTCCATGAAGACGTACATCGGATCGCCGAAGTACGAGTACGTGCATTCCTTGCGTTCCAGCACCACGACGTCGAACTTCTCGTCGGCCTTGTAGACCGACTCGCTGCCCGAGCCGGTCAGCAGGTTCTTGAACTTCAGCTTGACGACGGCGGCGTTGCGGCCGGACTTGTTGTATTCGGTCTTCTGGACGACGAGCGGGTCCTTGCCGACCATGATCACGTTGCCGACTCGCAATTCCTGAGCGGTTTTCATCGATTAAAACTCCGGGGTGATTTGCGCACTCGCCGTGCTTGCGCGCTGTGCTTTCAGGCAACCGCTGCGCCCCGGGAGGCTGTCAAAGTGAGGCCTTGAGCACCGGCCGATCCGGGCAAAGCAACTCAGATAACTCTCTATTCTAGCTTGTCTTGGCCAGTTCCGCGCAGAAATCCGCGAGAGCGTCCCCCAAATCGGGGCGCGCCGCCTGGGCGGCGTCCCAGGCGCGCGCCGCCTGGTTCCATTCTCCCCAGGCGGGTTCGGCCAGCGCGCCGGCCAGGGCCTGTTGCGGCGCCGGCGCGCCGGGCGCCTGGTTCCAGGCACGTATCAGCGCATGGGCGGCCGCCGGCGCCGGGTAGCGTGCCAGCCACGCCTGCAGCTTCTCGAGGTGGGCGTTCTCGGCTTGCGCGTAGATCTGCCACAGCAGCGGGCGGGCGGCCCAGGCAGCGCGCACGAACGAGTCCTCGCCGCGCACGCAATTCAGGTCGGCGCACCAGAGCAGGCGGTCGAAGTCCGGCTGGCTGACATAGGGCACCCGCGCGAGCGTCAGCTGGCCGTGCTGCCCGGGTTCGGGCAGTCCGGGCGCCACGCCTTGCGGCACCAACAGCAGCGTGGGGCGCGCGTCTTGCATCAGCGCGTGCGCCAGCGCCTGGTAGGGAGCGTCCGGGTAGCAGAACAGGTTCACCAGCCGCGCGCCGTCGTCCCGGCGGGCCAGGGCCGCCTCGTCCAGGCCCAGCGCGCGCAGCAGCGTCCGTTGTTGCGCGCGCGAGGTCTGCAGGGCGTCGCGGTCGCGGCTCAGCCCCGGCTCGCGGATCAGGCCGCCGGTGGCGGCGCTGAAGCCGGGAAAGAAGAAATGCTTGACCAGGCCGTCGGCGCGCTGCGAGGGCAGGCCGTGGCAGGTTTCCACCCAGGCTTCGGCGCTGAGATATTCCAGGTTGATCCAGACCGGCTGGAACCGCCGCATGGCTGCGACGTACGCAGGCGGCGGATCGCAGGCGAAGGCCTCGATCACCACGTCGCCGGGCGTTTGCGGCCATTCGGCACGGTCGTCCCAGCGCAGGATTTCGATCGTGTCGCACACCTGCTGGTCGCGGTCCGGCACGATGCCGGGCTGGATACGCGCGAACGCCGCCAGGTCATCCACCCACAGGCGCACCTGCCAGCGCCGCCCGTGCGCCAGGCGGCGCGCCAGGCGCCAGCACACGCCGATATCGCCCAGGTTGTCGATGACGCGGCAGAAAATATCGGCGCGCATGGCGGCGCGATCCGGTCAGTGGAACTTGGCCGGCACCGCTTCGGCGTCTTCCGGCAGTTCCGCGTGCACCAGTTCGCCCAGCGGATTGGGAAAGTGCGGCGCGCCGCAGTCCTCGCAATACTCGGGCGGCAGTACGCCCGGGATGCGGCGCACGTCGCTCACGCCGTATTCCTTGAGCAGGGCCGCGATCTCGTCGACCGCGTTGGGCTGGCCCTCGTCGGCCGGGACGTCGTCCTCGCGCCCGTACAGCGGCCACACACAGCCGTAATAGACGTCGTTGCTGTTGCGCGCGGTAAAGCCGATACGGTATTCGTCGATGCGTGCTTCGCCGCAGCCCGCCACCACCGCGCGCATCTGCGAGGGCTCGAGGCTGACCGCGCTTTCCAGCCAGGCGATGGCGGCGCGCAGGGACAGCGGCCGCACCCGGCGGTCGGCTTCGCGGTTGCTGACGTAATAGGCGTCGGGCAGCAGGCATTCGATGCCGCAGCCCGGCAGCAGCGCGGCCAGCGTGGGCTGGGCCTGTTCCACCCATTGCGCCAGGCAGGCGTCGCGGCTGGCCTGCGGGTCGTCCCAGCGCTCCTGCCAGCGGAACACCGGCGCGCGCTCGGGCACGGCCACGGCCGCCACCACGTAGCGCGTGTCGGCTAGCATGTTGGCGGTTTCCACGTCGTCGTTCAAGGCGGGCTTGGCGGTTTCCGCGCCCAGCGCCTGCGTGCCCAGGCGGTGCAGCCATTGCCAGGTCTCGGCGAAGGTGCGCGGCATCTGGTCGATGCTGACCAGGTGCGGCATCAGGGCCACGCGCACGCCGTCGGCCAGGATGTGGCCATGCAGCTGCGCCAGCAGCGCCTGCTGGGCCGGCGCCGGAATCGGTCCGGTGGGAATCGTGTAGCGCGTCCACGCCACGACGGGCGCCACCAGCAGCACGACGTCATGGCGGGTGCCGTTCTTTTCGATCTGCATCGATTCGGACAGCGTCTCGGACTGCTCGATCAGCACTTCGTAGGCGCCGGGATCGGTTTGCGCGAGATTGTCCAGCGCGCTTTCCAGCGGCGCGTCATGGCCGCTGCGCAGCAGCTTGGTGATGGCCTCCGCCAACTGTGCCTCCCAGTACAGGTCTTCGACCTTGCTGCCTGAGCGGTCGAGCGCGTGGGCCAGCGCCACCAGGCGCGAAGCGTCGCGGTTCAGCCGGGGAGAGGATTGACTGCGGGTACGGGCCATGAGGTGAGATCAGACGAAATAAAGTGGCGAACCTCATAGTGTACCTGTCCGGGCCGCCGGGGTCGTGCCGTGTTGTTGCTATATTGGCAATAGTCTATGGATAGTCATGGGATTTATTGCTGGATTGAAAATTCCGACAATAAGGCATTCCTATTTGCCGGAGGTCGCCATGCGCCTGCCCACATTGTTCGTTTCCCACGGTTCCCCCATGCTCGCGGTCGAGCCCGGCCGCACCGGCCCCGCGCTGACTGCCTGGAGCGACGGGCTGCCCGAGCGCCCGCGTGCGGTGCTGGTGGTTTCGCCGCACTGGATGGGGCAGGGCCTGGCGGTCTCGACCCGCGACCGCCAGGTCGCCTGGCACGATTTCGGCGGCTTTCCCGCCGACCTGTACCAGCTGCAGTACCCGGCCGAGGGATCGCCCCGATTGGCGCAACAGGTGGTGGACGTGCTCGCGCACGTCGGCATCCAGGCCGGCAACGATGCGCGGCGTCCGCTCGACCATGGCGCCTGGGTGCCGTTGCGCTACCTGTATCCGCACGCCGACCTGCCGGTCGTGCAGCTGTCGCTGGACATGGAGCGCGACGCGCGCGGCCAGTATGCGCTGGGCCAGGCGCTGGCGCCGCTGCGCGATGACGGCGTGCTGGTGATCGGATCGGGTTCGCTGACGCACAATCTGCGCGACGTGCGCATGCCGCATGGAGCGCCGCCCGCGGATTACGTGGCGCCGTTCCAGCAATGGTATGCCGAGCATCTGGCCGCGGGCGACGTCGAGGCGCTGCTGGACTGGCAGGCGCGCGCGCCGGGCGCTGCCCGCGCCCATCCGCACGACGACCACCTGATGCCGCTGTACGTGGCGCTGGGGGCGGGCGGCATGCCCGCGCGCCGCCTCAACGACGAGGTCGCATACGGCGCGCTGGCCATGGACGCCTACCAGTTCGGCGCCTGAGCCGCGGCCGGCGGCATCATCCGCGCCGTGTGACCCCGTCCAACGAAAAAACCCTCCGGCCAGCAGGCCGGAGGGTTCGGGTCGCGCAGGTCGTGAGGCGGGACGCCGTCAGGCGGCCAGCAACTGGCGCAGTACGAACGGCAGGATGCCGCCGTGCTGGTAGTAATCGACCTCGATGGGCGTGTCGATGCGCAGCAGCACCGTCACGTCCTGGCGCGAGCCGTCGGCGCGGTGGATCGTCAGGGTGACGTCCTGCATCGGCTTGATGCCGCCCTCCAGGCCCGTGACGTCGAACGTCTCGTTGCCCACGATGCCCAGCGACTGCGCGCTGTCGCTGCCCTTGAACTGCAGCGGCAGCACGCCCATGCCCACCAGGTTGCTGCGGTGGATGCGCTCGAAGCTGCGCGCGATCACGGCCTTCACGCCCAGCAGCTGCGTTCCCTTGGCGGCCCAGTCGCGCGACGACCCGGTGCCGTACTCCTCGCCGCCGAACACGACCGAGGACGTGCCTTGCGCCACGTACTTCATGGCGGCGTCGTAGATCGACATCTGCTCGCCGGTGGGCTGGAACAGCGTCTCGCCGCCTTCGAAGCGGCTGCCGTCCGGACGGGCCGGGATCATGAGGTTCTTGATGCGCACGTTGGCGAACGTGCCGCGCATCATGATCTCGTGGTTGCCGCGCCGCGAACCGTAGCTGTTGAAGTCGGCCTTCATCACGCCGTTCTCCTTGAGCCACTTGCCGGCCGGCGAGGTCTCCTTGATGGAGCCGGCCGGCGAGATGTGGTCGGTGGTCACCGAGTCGCCGAAGATGCCCAGCGCGCGCGCGCCCTTGACCGCCGGCATGGCGGCGGGCGTCATTCCAAAGCCTTCGAAGAACGGCGGTTCGGCGATGTAGGTCGATTCGGGCCAGTTATAGGTCTCGCCCGTCACGCCCTTGATGTTCTCCCACAGCTTGCCGGGGTTGCTCTTGACCTGGCTGTAGTTTTCCTTGAAGGCGGTCGGATTCATGGCGAACTTGAGCAGCGCCTGGATCTCCTCGCTGCTCGGCCAGATGTCGCCCAGCCACACGTCGCCGTTCTTGCCGCGGCCCACCGGCTCGGTCATCAGGTCGCGCGTGACCGTGCCGGCCAGCGCGTACGCCACCACCAGCGGCGGCGAGGCCAGGAAGTTGGCCTTGATGTTCGGGTGGATGCGGGCCTCGAAGTTGCGGTTGCCCGACAGCACGGCCGAGCACACCAGGTCGTTGCCCAGGATGGCTTCGTTCAGGTCGGCGGTCAGGTCGCCCGCGTTGCCGATGCAGGTGGTGCAGCCGTAGGCCGCCACGTCGAAGCCCAGCTTCTCGAGATAGGGCAGCAGGCCGGTCTTGGTCAGGTATTCCGTGACCACGCGCGATCCGGGCGCCAGCGAGGTCTTGATGTGCTTGGGCACCTTCAGGCCGGCCTCGACCGCCTTCTTGGCCAGCAGGCCGGCGGCCAGCAGCACGCTGGGGTTCGACGTGTTGGTGCACGACGTGATGGCGGCGATCAGGATGTCGCCGTTCTTGACCTTGGTGCCGGCGCTGGTCGTGTAGGCCTGGTGCAGCTTGTCGGCCGGCTGGTTGAAGCCGTTTTCGGCGATGGGCTTGGAGAACAGCTCGGTGAAGGTGTTCTTGACGTTGCCGATCTCGATGCGGTCCTGCGGGCGCTTGGGGCCGGCCAGCGACGGCGCCACGGTGCCCAGGTCCAGCGTCAGCAGCTTGGTGTAGTTGATGTCCTTGGCCTTGGGCACGCCGAACATCTTCTGCGCCTTGAAATAGGCCTCGAGGGCGGCGATTTCCTCGGCCGTGCGGCCGGTGCCTTCGAAGTAATCGATGGTGCGTTCGTCGACCGGGAAAAAGCCCATGGTCGCGCCGTACTCGGGCGCCATGTTGCCGATGGTGGCCCGGTCGGTGACCGACAGGCTGGCGGTGCCTTCGCCGCAGAATTCGACGAACTTGCCCACGACCTTCTCGCGGCGCAGCATCTCGGTGATGGTCAGCACCAGGTCGGTGGCTGTCACGCCGCCGCGCAGCTTGCCCTTGAGCTCCACGCCGACCACGTCCGGCGTCAGGAAATAGACCGGCTGGCCCAGCATGCCGGCCTCGGCCTCGATGCCGCCCACGCCCCAGCCGACCACGCCGATGCCGTTGATCATGGTGGTGTGGCTGTCGGTGCCCACCAGCGAGTCGGGGTAGTAGACGTCGTTGTTCTTGTCACGGTGCACGCCGCGCGCCAGGTACTCGAGGTTGACCTGGTGCACGATGCCGAAGCCCGGGGGCACCACGCCGAAGGTGTCGAAGGCCTGCATGCCCCACTTCATGAACTGGTAGCGCTCGCGGTTGCGCTGGAACTCCAGCTTCATGTTCAGGTCGAGCGCGTTCTTGGTGCCGAAGTAATCGATCATGACCGAGTGGTCCACCACCAGGTCCACCGGCACCAGCGGCTCGATGCGCTTGGGGTCCTTGCCCATCTTGGCAGCCACCGAACGCATGGCGGCGATATCGGCCAGCAGCGGCACGCCGGTGAAGTCCTGCAGCACCACCCGCGCCACCACGAAGGGGATCTCGTCCTCGCGCTTGGCGTTGGCCTGCCAGTTGGCCAATTGGCGCACGTGCTCTTGCGTGACCTTGGCGCCGTCACAGTTGCGCAGCACCGATTCGAGCACGATGCGGATGGACACCGGCAAGCGCTGTACATCCACGCCCAGGGCCTTGCCCAGGGCCGGCAGCGAATAGAACTGACAGGTTTTCTTGCCGATCTTGAAAGTCTTGAGAGTGTCGAACGTATTGTGCGGCATGATGGACTCCGTGATGTGACCGCGTAAAGCCGCCATTTTCAGGCGTTTTGACGCGCTTGTCATGCAATGCGGGACAAAGCGGGGGTTGGGTTGATGTCTTATGTCTTATATAAGACTTAATCGATGCGTCAAAAGTTCCCGCGCGAGGCGGGCGCCGGGCCGACGTGCTCCCATGGTTTTACCAAGATCCGGCTATCGGCGGCATGACAGCGCGCAAGCAGCGGGCCGGTCGCGGACTCAGAACAGCCAGCCGCCGCGGTTCAGCTCGCGCTCGCAGCCCTTGTACTGGGCGCCGAAGCGTTCGGCGCGCGCCTGCACCTGCTGCGCCACCCGCTTGAGCCAGGCCTTGCGGTCGTAGCTGCGGTTGCGATAGCCGGTCCAGCCCTCATGGTAGTTCAGGTATTGGCCGTAGGCGTCCCATTTCGAGACGCCGTTGATGCGCTGGGTCTTGCTCATGTACCAGCCCATGAAGTCCAGCGCGTCGGAAAAGTTGTCGCGGCTGGCCAGCCAGCCGCCGGCCTCGCGCTTGTAGTCGGCCCAGGTTTCGTCCTTGGCCTGCGCATAGCCATAGGCCGAGCTGACCCGGCCCCAGGGAATGAACCCGAGGAAGTAGTAGCGCGGCGGCAGGGCGTCGTGCCGAAAGCTGGATTCCTGGTGCATCATCGCGATCGGCACATTGACCGGCGCGCCCCATTTCTTCTGCACATCGAGGGCGGCATCGTGCCAGGACGGCTTCTCGCGGAAGATGGCGCAGATGTTCTCGGGGTCGGCCGGAGGGCGCGTGCTGGCGCAGCCCGCCAGGGCAAGAAGGGTGGGCAGCAGGATCCAGCGTCCGAACATTGCGTCTCGTCTCTCCAGTCACTGCGGCATTCTAAGTGTTCTCCGCGCCATGTCCCGTCCAAGAACGGGGCCGATTTCCCGTCTTTTGTGCGAAAGGTCTTTGCATCTCCCGGCGTTGCCGCCGCGCGACGGATTCTTTATTTTGAATGAGAACGATTTGATTTATTAGTTAAGATGACAGGCTTTCATGCACGCAAGCCGGTGGGCGGTGGCCATGGCCGGCCCGCGCACGGCAGGCCGCTTGCGTGGCCGCGCATCCCCCTACGGACAACCACCATGAAGCCATTACCGCTCGCTTATCTCGCCGCGCTGCTGCCCTGGTACGCAGGCGTCATCCAGGCGCAATCCGCGCCCGCCGCCGGCGACGATGCCTCGATCACCCTGGAAGCCGTCAGGGTCGAGGCCAGCGCCGACGCCTCCGCCGGCGGCCTGGCGCCGGCCTTCGCGGGCGGCCAGGTCGCCACGGGCGCGAAGGTCGGCATCCTCGGCACGCGCGACAACCTGGAAACCCCGTTCTCCATCACCGCCTACACCAACGAACTGATCCAGGACCGCCAGGCCAAGGGGGTGGGCGACGTCCTGCAGAACGACCCCGGCGTGCGGGTGGCGCGCGGGTTCGGCAACTTCCAGGAGTCGTATTTCATCCGCGGCTTCATCCTCAGCTCAGACGACATCGCGTACAACGGCCTCTATGGCCTGTTGCCGCGCCAGTACATCTCGACCCAGCTGTTCGAGCGCGTCGAGGTGCTGCGCGGTGCCTCGGCGTTTCTCACCGGCGCGCCGCCGTCCGGCGGCGGGATCGGCGGGGTGATCAACCTGGTTCCCAAGCGCGCGCCCAACGAGCCGCTGACGCGCTTTTCGGCCGGCTACGGCAGCGACAGCGTGCTCGAGGCTTCGGCCGACATCGGCCGGCGCTTCGGCCCGGACGACAGCGTCGGGATCCGCATCAACGCCGCCCAGCGCGGCGGCGAGACCGCCATCGACGGCGAGCGCACCCGCACCACGGTGTTCGCGCTGGGCCTGGACTGGCGCGGCGAGCGCGCGCGCCTGTCGGCCGATATCGGCTACCAGGACAACCGCCTGAAGCGGGCGCGCCCCAATGTCACGCTGGCCGGCGACGCCGCCAAGGTGCCCGGCGCGCCCGACGCCGGCTCCAACTATGCCCAGCCCTGGTCGTACTCCAACGAACGCGACGTGTTCGGCACCCTGCGCGGCGAATACGACTTCAACGGCCGCATAACGGGCTGGGTCGCCTATGGCATGCGCCAGAGCAAGGAGGAGAACTCGCTGGCCAACCTCAATAACGTCAACGGCGCGGGGCAGGGCAAGTTCTACCGCTTCGACAACGCCCGCGAGGATACCGTCAACACCGGCGAGATCGGCCTGCGCGCCAAGGCGCGCACCGGCCCGGTGGGCCACGAACTGGTCGCCTCGGCGTCGTATTTCGACCTCGAGAAGAAGAACGCCTATGTCATGGACTTCTTCAACCAGTTCGACACCAGCATCTACGACCCCGTCAGCTACGCCAAGCCGGCCATCAGCAGCACCGCGTTTCGCGGCAACGACATGGACGATCCCGCCAAGCAGGGCGTCATCCGGCTGGCCAGCTATGCGCTGGGCGACACCATGTCGTTCTTCGACGACAAGGTGCTGCTGACCGCCGGCATCCGCCACCAGCGCCTCTACCAGCGCGACTACAGCTACGACACGGGCATCGGCGGCACCCCCTACGAGCAAAGCCACAACTCGCCCGCCGCCGGCCTGGTGGTGCGCGTGACGCCCCAGGTGTCGCTGTACGCCAACTACATCGAGGCCCTGTCGGCGGGCGACACCGCGCCGCAGACCGCCAACGGCCTACCGGTGGTCAACCACGGCGAATCGCTGGCGCCCTATGTGTCCAAGCAGAAGGAAGTGGGCGTCAAGTTCGAGCACGACGGCCTGGGCGGCGGCCTGGCGCTCTTTTCCACCGACAAGCCGCGCGGGTTCGTGGGCGATGACCAGGTCTTCCGCGCTTCGGGCAAGGACCGCCACCGCGGGGTCGAACTGACGACTTACGGCGAGCTCACGCGCAGCGTGCGCGTGCTGGGCGGGCTGACCTGGCTGGACGCCAAGCAGCTCAGCACCGGCAACGCCGCCACCGACGGCAAGCGCGTCATCGGCGTGCCCCGCTTCCAGGCCAACCTCGGCGTGGAGTGGGACATCCCCGGCGTGCAGGGCCTGACCGTGGACGGGCGTGTGGTCTATACGGGCTCGTCCTATGCGGATGCGGCCAACACCCTCGAGGTGCCGGGCTGGACGCGCCTGGACGCCGGCCTGCGTTACATGACCGATATCGGCGGCCATCTGGTGACCTGGCGCGCCCGCGTCGAGAACATCGCCAACCGCGACTACTGGTCCTCCGTGGGCGGCTACCCCGGCAATGGCTACCTGGTGCTGGGCGGCCCGCGCACCTTCACGCTGTCGGCATCGATGGAGTTCTGACGCCGCGGGCGGCGCGCAGCACGATTGCGCCTGGCGTAAGCTATGACCCATATGGACGCCTCCGGGAGCACCCGGCAGGCGTCATCGATGCGGCAATGCTCGCCTGGCGCAGGACTGGGGTTCACGTCCTGCATGTCTTGAAACGCAATGCGGAGGGATGCAATGGAACCCGTTCGTGGGATGGATATCGAGGTCTTGTTTTTTGATGTGCTGGGAACTGTCGTCGATTGGCGCGGCAGCATCGCGGACGAGGTCGCCGCATTCCTCAAGCGCCATGAGCTGCCTCATGTCGATGCCCATCAATTCGCGGATGCCTGGGTCGGACAATATGATGCCGCCATCGAGCCGATCCGCGCCGGACAGCGAGCCTTTGCCCCTCTCGATATCATCAACATGGAGAATCTGCAGGCCTGCCTGGCGCAGTTCGATCTGGCGCCAGCGCGGTTCGCTCGCAGCGAACTGGAAACCCTGAACCATGCATGGCATAAGCTGCGGCCTTGGCCCGATTCGGTAGCCGGTATCGCTCAGCTGAAGCAGCGCTTTATCGTTGCGCCGTTGTCCGATGGGCATACCAGGTTGCTGGTCGACATGGCCAAGCACGCTGGCCTGCCGTGGGACATGGTTTTCGGCGCGGACGCTTCCCGATCCTATAAGCCAGCACCCCAAGCCTATCTGCATGCCTGTGCATTGTTGGACGTGCCCCCGCAACGCGCCATGCTGGTCGCTGCGCATGGCTACGATCTGGATGCGGCTCGCTCCTGCGGGCTGAAAACAGCCTATGTCCAGCGCCAGCGCGCAGCGGATCCGTCGAAGGCAGGTTATCGGGGGGCGCCTGAAAACTGGGACTACCAGGCTGGCAGCCTGACCGAGCTGGCGCAGTTGCTGGCCAAGGCCTGATCGTGTCAGCGTTTGGGCAGCACAAACTCCACCCGGCGGTTCTGGGCGCGTCCTTGCGGATTGTCCGCCCCGTTGGCTAGTTGTGAACTGTCAATAGGTTGTATTCGTCCAGGTTGAGTCTGGAGATGGGTACAGCGCGCCCGATGCCTTGGTGGGGTCGATGCCAGTTGTAGTGGTGTAGCCAGGATTTCATGGCATCGGCTCGGTGTTGGGAGTTCTGGTAGGTGTGAGCGTAAGCCCACTCACGCAAGGCCGACTGGATGAAGCGTTCGGCCTTGCCATTGGTCTGTGGGCGGTAAGGTCGGGTAAAGCGGTGCTTGATGCCCAGCTCATGGCACAGCGCGGCGAAGGCGCGGCTGCGAAAGGCCGAGCCATTGTCGGTGAGCAAGCGCTGGATGGTCACGCCCAGGCGCTGGTAGTAGGCCACTGCGTCCTTGAGGAACTGGACGGCGCTGGGGAAGCGCTCGTCGGGGTGGATGTCGGTGAAGGCCACGCGGGCGTGGTCATCGATGGCCACGAAGACGAAGTCCCAGCCGGCCCCCTCAACGGTATCGCGTCGGTTGCCCGTGACCCGGTGGCCAGGGCGCTGGATACGTCCCAGCTTCTTGATGTCGATGTGCAGCAGATCGCCGGGGGCCTGATGCTCGTAGCGCACCACCGGCTCGGCCGGCTCCAGGTCGGCCAGGTGCGACAGACCGGCGCGGGCCAGGACGCGGCTGACGGTGCTGGCTGACACGCCCAGCGCCTGGGCGATGCGCGCTTGGGTCAGCCGCTTGCGGCGCAGCTCCACGATAGCCAGCGCCTTGGCCGGCGCAATCGCTCGGGGCGAGACCGTCGGGCGCGAGGACGCATCGGCCAAGCCCGCCTGGCCCTGAGCCAGGAAGCGGCCCAGCCATTTGCGCACAGTCGGCGCGGTGACCCCATAGGCGCGGGCCGCTTCAGGCACACAAACTTGATGGGCGATCAATTGCTGGACCATTTCGAGTCGACGTAGGAAGGTCAATCGGGCATGCTTATGGGTGTTCATCCGGCCGGGCTCCTTGAGTGAACTGGGAGGTTGGCGATTTCCAGTTTCTCAAATCCGGTTCGGATGAACCATGCATACAACCTATTGAATCTTCACAGCTAGCTGGTTGGGCTGTACGGGCCTGGCAGCCCCCAGGCCCCTGACCGACAGTTTCGCTGCATCCACCCCGTGAGCGCCCAGCCACTGCGCAACGGCCTGGGCCCGTCGCAATGACAGGCCCTTGTTATAGGAATCCGAGCCCTTGGAGTCCGTGTGACCTTCAATGGCGACGATGCCGGTGGCGGGGGATTTGATCAGCTCCGCGATGTCCCGCAGAGTGGGTTCGGCCGCGGCGAGTATGTCGGCCTTGTCGAAATCGAAGAGTACGTCGCCCATCATGGCGATGGTGACGGCATCCTTGCCCTGCCGTACCGACACGCCTTCATGGCGCGCGGCCAGCGCACCCACTTGGGCGCTCAGGTCCGATATGCCGCCGTCGGTGTCGGACGGCAAGCCCTTCAGGTCCAGGATGGTCGCCTGCAAGCCCAGTATCGTGCTCTTGTAGGGCGGCTCTTGCGCCATGGAACCGCTGCAGGCGGCAAGCAGCGTCAGCGCCGCCAGCAACGTTGGCCCGACAGGATGGGTCGCCATGTTCAGCGGTCGGTGATCTGGATGACGTCGAAAGTCTCGACACCCGGGATCGTCAGCGAAACCTCTTTGATTTCCTTGGGCGGGGCGGGAAACTTGCCCTGCCAGCTGCCTGCGATGGGCGCATCGCTTGACGTCCGTATCAGTACCTTGGGATTCGTCAGCGGTACATCGTTGCTATCTTTCAAGAGCAGGTGTTTCTTGTTGCCTGCGATCACGTAAAAGCTGTTCTCGTAGTCGCTTTTGCTGATCTGCGAGTAGATCGTCTCCGTCTTGCCCATGACAACGGGCTTGAACCGGATCTTGATGGACAGGATCTCGCCACTGCGCACGGCGTCGATCACCTGTCCTTCGGCGCTGCCGGAGTTGGTCAGGCCAGTGGCCAGAGGGGGGAGGGCTCGGCTTGAGCGGCGCTCGCCAATGCCATGCAGAATCCAAGAACGCAGGCCATGGTGGTCTTGCTGGTCGAAGCCACGATAAATTCCTTTGCTGTCGAGAAACCGGAAGAGGATTTGCCAAGGCAATGGTGTAACCCTCCGAACCCGTCTTGCCTGCAAGAATATGATTCTGTTTATTGGGCGCCGGTTGCAATCTTTTTGAAATGTTTCATGCGCGGCCTGCATGAAAACGCGGGCATGCAGCCCCCAGGGGGGCCTTGGTCCTGAGGGCTGCACGCGCGCGCAGCAAAAAGAAAGGCCCGCCTTGCGGCGGGCCTTTGTCATGGCCGAAGACCGGCTCAGACCTCGATCACGTCGGCCACATCCTTGTAGTCGGGGATGCGGTCGAAGTTCAGGTACTGGTAGATCTGGTCGCCGCTCTTGTTGATGACGCCCATATCGGCCATGTACTCCTCGCGGGTCGGGATGCGGCCCAGGCGCGAGCAGATCGCCGCCAGTTCCGCCGAGCCCAGGTACACGTTGGTGTTCTTGCCCAGGCGGTTGGGGAAGTTGCGCGTGCTGGTGGACATGACCGTCGCGCCCTCGCGCACTTGCGCCTGGTTGCCCATGCACAGCGAGCAGCCCGGCATTTCGGTGCGCGCGCCGGCCGTGCCGAAGACGCCGTAGTGGCCTTCCTCGGTGAGCTGCTGCGCGTCCATCTTGGTCGGCGGCGCCACCCACAGCTTGACCGGAATGTCGCGCTTGCCTTCCAGCAGCTTGGACGCCGCGCGGAAATGGCCGATGTTGGTCATGCAGCTGCCGATGAACACTTCGTCGATCTTGGCGCCGGCGACATCCGACAGCGTCTTGACGTCGTCGGGGTCGTTCGGGCAGGCCACGATGGGCTCATGGATGTCGGCCAGGTCGATCTCGATCACGGCGGCGTAGTCGGCGTCGGCGTCCGGCTCCAGCAGCTTGGGATCGGCCAGCCAGGCTTCCATGGCCTTGATGCGGCGGCCCAGCGAGCGCTCGTCTTCATAGCCGTTGGCGATCATCCACTTCAGCATCACGATGTTGCTGTTGATGTACTCGATGATCGGCTCTTTGTGCAGGCGCACCGAGCAGCCGGCGGCCGAGCGTTCGGCCGAGGCGTCGGACAGCTCGAAGGCTTGTTCGACCTTCAGGTCGGGCAGGCCTTCGATTTCCAGGATGCGGCCCGAGAAGATGTTCTTCTTGCCTTGCTTGGCCACGGTCAGCAGGCCTTGCTTGATGGCATACAGCGGGATCGCATTGACCAGGTCGCGCAGCGTGACGCCGGGTTGCATCTTGCCCTTGAAGCGCACCAGCACCGATTCCGGCATGTCCAGCGGCATCACGCCGGTCGCCGCGGCGAAGGCCACCAGGCCCGAGCCGGCGGGGAACGAAATGCCGATCGGGAAGCGCGTGTGCGAGTCGCCGCCGGTGCCGACCGTGTCGGGCAGCAGCATGCGGTTCAGCCACGAGTGGATGACGCCGTCGCCGGGGCGCAGCGAAATGCCGCCGCGCGTGCTGATGAACTGCGGCAGGGTGTGGTGCGTCTTGACGTCCACCGGCTTGGGATAGGCGGCGGTATGGCAGAACGACTGCATCACCAGGTCGGCCGAGAAGTCCAGGCAGGCCAGGTCCTTCAGTTCGTCGCGGGTCATCGGGCCGGTGGTGTCCTGGCTGCCCACCGAGGTCATCTTCGGCTCGCAATAGGTGCCCGGGCGGATGCCCTGGCCTTCCGGCAGGCCGCAGGCGCGGCCGACCATCTTCTGGGCCAGCGTGTAGCCCTTGCCGGTGTCGGCCGGGTTGTTGGGCAGGCGGAACAGGGTGGAGGGCGGCAGGCCCAGGGCCTCGCGCGCCTTGGCGGTCAGGCCGCGGCCGATGATCAGCGGAATGCGGCCGCCGGCGCGCACTTCGTCGAACAGCACGTCCGACTTGACCGTGAACTCGGCGATGGTCTCGCCATTCTTGATGGCCTTGCCGTCGTACGGGCGCAGTTCCACCACGTCGCCCATTTCCATTTTCGAGACGTCCAGCTCGATCGGCAGGGCGCCGGCGTCTTCCATCGTGTTGTAGAAGATGGGCGCGATCTTGCTACCCAGGCAGACGCCGCCGAAGCGCTTGTTGGGCACGAACGGGATATCTTCGCCGGTGAACCAGAGCACCGAGTTGGTGGCCGATTTGCGCGATGAGCCGGTGCCGACCACGTCGCCGACGTAGGCGACCAGGTGGCCTTTTTCCTTCAGCGATTCGATGAACTGCACGGGACCGCGCTTGCCGTCTTCCTCGGGCTCGAACGCCGCGCCGTCGCGCTTGTTCTTCAGCATCGCCAGGGCGTGCATCGGGATATCGGGGCGCGTGGTGGCGTCGGGGGCGGGCGACAGGTCGTCCGTGTTGGTTTCGCCGGGTACCTTGAAGACCGTGACGGTCAGGCTTTGCGGCACTTCCGGACGGCTGGTGAACCATTCGGCATCGGCCCAGCTCTGCAGCACCGACTTGGCGTTGGCGTTGCCCTTGTCCGCCTTCTCCTTGACGTCGTGGAAGGCGTCGAACATCAGCAGGGTCTTCTTCAGCGCGTCTGCGGCGATGGTGCCGACCTCGGCGTCGTCCAGCAGTTGCACCAGCGGGCCGATGTTGTAGCCGCCGAGCATCGTGCCCAGCAGTTCGGTCGCCTTGGCGCGGTCGATCAGGGCACACGATTCGGTGCCGAAGGCCACGGCGGCCAGGTACGAGGCCTTGACCTTGGCGGCGTCGTCCACGCCGGCGGGCACGCGGTAGGTCAGCAGCTCCAGCAGATTCTGCGCCTCGCCATCCGGCGGGTTTTTCAGCAGCTCGATCAGGTCAGCGGTTTGTTGCGCGGACAGCGGCAGCGGCGGAATGCCCAGGGCTGCGCGGTCGGCGACGTGTTGATGGTACGTTTCCAGCATGGATGGCCTGCGTAATAGTCGGGTTGGAACAAGGGTTGTAGCCGGGATTGTAGAGGGATAGGGGCAATGCCGCAAATGTCTTATATCTTATATAAGACTTGCCTGGCAGCACATCGGGGCCTATCCCGGCGTAGAATGCCCGTTGGACCCGCAGGGCGTTGTTTTTATTGTTGTTTCGGTATCAATATGGCCTATTTCCGTCGCTACACCACGCCCCATCCCTATGGGCAGACCCTGCGCGCTGGCGCCGCGGCCGGCCGCGCCAGCGCCGCGCGCGACGGCTTGCGGGCGCTGGATGGGCCGTTCGTGGTGGCCGACCTGGAAACCACCGGGCTGTCCGTTGCCACGTGCGAAATCCTCGAATTCGCCGCCGTGCGCGTCAGCGCATGCGGGCAGATCGAGCGCGAGTTCACCCAGGTGGTGCGCACCGACGGCAGGGTGCTGCCGTTCATTTCGCGCCTGACCGGCATCACCCAGGCCGAAGTCGAGCGCGATGGCGTGCCGGTGCGGCAGGCGTTCGGCGACTTCCTCGACTTCATCGAGGGCGGGCCGCTGTTTTTCCATAACGCTTCGTTCGATCGCCGCTTCCTGCAGGCCGCGGCCGATCGCACCGGCCTGCCGTTCGAGGCGCAGACCCATTGCACGCTGATGCTGGCGCGCCAGGCCTGGCCCGAGCTGCCGTCGCACAAGCTGAACGTGCTGGCCCGCCATCTCGGCGCGTCCGAGCCGACCCACCGGGCCCTGGCCGACGTGCGCACCACCGTGGCCGTGGCGTTGGCTGCGCGTGCGCGGCTGGCGGCGCAGGGCTGAGGGGCGGGCGCCATGGCGGCAAGCGATACCCCGGGCGCTTCGGCGGGCGAGTTCGACGCCATTCGCGACGCCGTGCGCGGCTTTGCCGCCGAGCGCCAGTGGGAGCCGTTCCATTCGCCCAAGAACCTGGCCATGGCGCTGGCCGGCGAGGCCGGCGAGCTGGTCGCCGTCTTCCAGTGGCTGACCGAGGCCGGCTCGCGCGAGCTGACGCCGTCGCAGCGCCAGGCGGCCGCCGACGAAATCGCCGACGTGCAGCTGTACCTGGTTGCGCTGGCCGATCAGCTTGGGCTGGACATCCCCGCCGCCGTGGCCGCCAAGATGCGCAAGAACGCGCTCAAGTATCCGGCCGAGCGCTTTCGCGGCAGCGCCCGCAAGTACAACGACGAAAGCGGGCGCTGAGCGGGCCTACAGCACCTTCTGCTCGTGGTGGACCTGGGGCGGCTCGGCAAAGCACTCGCCCACCAGCTTGCGCCATTCCTGGAAATCGGCCGATTGGCGGAAATCCACCATATGGTTGTCCACCGTCTCCCAGTCCACCACCAGGGTGTAGCGCTGCGGCGCCTCGATCGAGCGGTGCAGCGCCACGCCGTGGCAGCCACGCGCGCGCATGAACAGCGGCCTGGCCTGCGCCACGCCTGCTTCGAAATCGGCCTCGCGGCCGGGTTGCACCAGGATGCTGGCAATTTCCTGAATCATTGAAGCGTCTCCCCTTGGTTGGGCCGCCGGCCTGGCGGCATCGCGGCAGTATGACGCAAAAGTGCCTGCGCCGGCGCCCGCGCGGGAGGCTGGGCGTATGATGCAGGTTCGACCGCGAGCCCAAGGAGGCGCGTCATGCATTACCTGCTTTTCTACGATGTGATCCCGGACTACCCGGCGCGCCGCGCGCAGTACCGGGCCGAGCACCTGGCGCTGGCCCGCGCCGCGGCGCAACGTGGCGAACTGGTGCTGGCCGGCGCGCTGGCCGACCTCATCGACGGCGCCGTGCTGTTGTTCACCGGCGATACGCCGGCCGCCGCCGAAGCGTTCGCGGCCGCCGACCCGTACGTGCGCGAAGGACTGGTAACCCATTGGCGCGTGCGTCCATGGACCACGGTGGTGGGTGAACAGGCCAGCCAGCCGGTGCCCGACTGATTCTTCCCATCCTCCCTATTCCCTGCATCCAGTCCAGTGCGGGCGCGCCGCGCCCCTGACCGCGCATCATGCCTCTGTCCCATTTGTTGTTGGCGTTATCGGTGGTTTTCATCTGGGGCACGAACTTCGTCGTCATCAAGTGGGCGCTGGCGGATTTTCCGCCGTTCCTGTTCGCGGCCCTGCGCTTTCTGCTGTCGGTGCTGCCCTGGGTCCTGCTGTTTCGCCGCCCCGCGGTGCCCTGGAGCCGGCTGGCTGCCTTCGGCGTCCTGCTGGGCGTGGGGCAGTTCGGCGTCCTGTACTGGGCGATGCAGCGCGACATCACGCCGGGGATGGCCTCCCTGCTGGTCCAGTCCCAGGTCTTCTTCACCATCCTGATGTCCATGGCATTCACGGGCGAGCGCATGCGCCTGTGGCAGGCGCTGGCCCTGGTGCTGGCGGTGGCCGGCTATGCAGTGGTGGCCTGGTACAGCGTTGCCGATCCCGGCGCGGCCATCACCTTGCTGGGCGTGGGCCTGGTGCTGCTCGCCGGATTGAGCTGGGCCTGCGCCAACATGGTGGCGCGCACGGCGGGGCGGGTCAACATGGTGGGGTTCATCGCCTGGAGCAGCCTGTTCGCCGTGCCCCCCATCGTGCTCATCAGCCTTTTGGCCGAGGGGCCTGCTGCCATCGCCCAGGCCGTGACCCATGCCTCGCCGGCGGCCTGGGCGGCGGTGCTGTGGCAGGCCGTGGGCAATACCGTATTCGGCTTCGGCGCCTGGAACTGGCTGCTTGCCCGCCATCCCGCCACGACCGTCGCGCCCATGGCGCTGCTGGTGCCGGTGTTCGGCATGCTGGCCTCGACGCTGCTGCTGGATGAAAGCCTGCCCGGCTGGAAGCTGTCCGCGGCCGCGCTGGTGCTGGGCGGGCTGGCCCTCAACCTTTATGCGGGGCGGCTGGACGCCGCCGCGCGCATGGCGCGGGCCGGCCGCTGAATCATGAGCATCCTGCAGCACGTGTTGTTCCTGGCCTGCGTCGCGCTGGCCACTTACGCGCAAACCATGACGGGCTTTGCCTTCGGGCTGGTGCTGCTGGGGCTGACCGGCCTGCTGGCCGTTGCGCCCTTGCCGGACATGGCCAATACGGTGAGCATTCTTACCCTGGTCAACGCGCTGGTGGTCATCGGCCGCGCGCGGCCGCAGGTCGACTGGACGCTGGTGCGGCCGGCCCTGGTCAGCAGCCTGGCCGGCGTCGCGCTCGGCGTCTTCATGCTCGACTGGATCTCCGGCAGCGCCGCCGTGCTGCTGCAGTGGCTGCTGGGGCTGACCATCCTGGCGTGCGCGATCCAGCTGGTGGCGCGCGCGCGGCCGCTGGCGCGCGTCTCGTCGCGGCGCAGCTTCGTGGGCTTCGGCGTGGTGTCGGGCGTGCTGGGCGGGCTGTTCTCCAGCGCCGGCCCTCCGATGGTGTATCACCTGTACCGCCAGCCGCTGCCGCTGGCCACCATACGCAACAGCCTGCTGATCCTGTTCTCGTGCAATGCCATGACGCGGCTGGCCCTGGTCGGCGCGCAGGGCAGTCTGCACACCATCACCTTCTGGCTCAGCCTGAAGGCATTCCCGGTCGTGGTCGCGCTCACCTGGCTGGTGCGCCGCTACGCATCGGCGCGCTCCATCCACACGGTCAAGCGCCTGGTCTTCGTGTTGCTGGTGGCCGCCGGGCTGGGCCTGCTGGTGCCGGCCAGCGGCGCGCTGTGGACCATGTGGCATTGATCGCAGCACTGCGAAAGTCGGGCCGTTGGGATGATCGCGCTTAGGCATGAGCGCAAAACGGCTGGAGCCGCGCAGCGTTCCACGCCATAAGCATGAAGCCGCACGGCGGTGCTCATGCGCCTGCGATCGTGCAAACGGCGCGGGGGTACCGTCGTGTCCGCTTGCGGCTTAGTTCGCACGGGGCAGGGCCGCTCCGCCAAAACTCATGCAAACGCCCCGATCGGCCTTTTGCCGGATTCCGGCAGGCTGGGCGCGCGGCAATCATTGCCTCACCGGCGCTTGAGTTCTGTTGCACAAAACAAAGGGGAGCCAGGCGGCGGTCCGCCTGCCGGTCGGAAATCGGCGAGCGTGTTCCGTCGCTTTACGGAATCGGAGGAACCCTGAAATGAAGAAGATCGCAACTTTGGCGGCGTTGGCGGCATCTGCCGCGCTGGTTGGTCCGGCCCTGGCCGGCGGCAGTCACAGCAGCAGCGGCGTCGGCGCCTATGGCGGCTCGGTCAAGGGATCGGTGGAATCGATCTCCAACGGCAGCGCGGCGGCCGCCAGCCAGGTCATGGGCACCGGCTTTTCCAAGCAATTCGCCAGCGGCGAAACCAGCGGCTACGCCAGCATGGGCGGCGCCATCCATCGCGACGGGGTCGAGGTATGGACCGATACGTCGCAATACTCGAAGACCAACGGTTTTGGCATGACCGGCGGCAATGCGCCCGCGCAGATCGGCGACGTCATCGTCAACGGCGCCGGCGCCTTCGCCGAGAGCAATACCGAAGCGATCGCCAAGGGCAAGTTCCAGATGTTCCAGATCGGCCGGATCGGCGGCTACGGGCATCGCTGAAACACGTCAACCCAGAACGCCGGACGGTTCCGGCCGTCCGGTACAAGGGGGCATCATGAAGACCATGCTAGTTGTGAAGATTCAATAGGTTGTATGCATGGTTCATCCGAACCGGATTTGAGAAACTGGAAATCGCCAACCTCCCAGTTCACTCAAGGAGCCCGGCCGGATGAACACCCATAAGCATGCCCGATTGACCTTCCTACGTCGACTCGAAATGGTCCAGCAATTGATCGCCCATCAAGTTTGTGTGCCTGAAGCGGCCCGCGCCTATGGGGTCACCGCGCCGACTGTGCGCAAATGGCTGGGCCGCTTCCTGGCTCAGGGCCAGGCGGGCTTGGCCGATGCGTCCTCGCGCCCGACGGTCTCGCCCCGAGCGATTGCGCCGGCCAAGGCGCTGGCTATCGTGGAGCTGCGCCGCAAGCGGCTGACCCAAGCGCGCATCGCCCAGGCGCTGGGCGTGTCAGCCAGCACCGTCAGCCGCGTCCTGGCCCGCGCCGGTCTGTCGCACCTGGCCGACCTGGAGCCGGCCGAGCCGGTGGTGCGCTACGAGCATCAGGCCCCCGGCGATCTGCTGCACATCGACATCAAGAAGCTGGGACGTATCCAGCGCCCTGGCCACCGGGTCACGGGCAACCGACGCGATACCGTTGAGGGGGCCGGCTGGGACTTCGTCTTCGTGGCCATCGATGACCACGCCCGCGTGGCCTTCACCGACATCCACCCCGACGAGCGCTTCCCCAGCGCCGTCCAGTTCCTCAAGGACGCAGTGGCCTACTACCAGCGCCTGGGCGTGACCATCCAGCGCTTGCTCACCGACAATGGCTCGGCCTTTCGCAGCCGCGCCTTCGCCGCGCTGTGCCATGAGCTGGGCATCAAGCACCGCTTTACCCGACCTTACCGCCCACAGACCAATGGCAAGGCCGAACGCTTCATCCAGTCGGCCTTGCGTGAGTGGGCTTACGCTCACACCTACCAGAACTCCCAACACCGAGCCGATGCCATGAAATCCTGGCTACACCACTACAACTGGCATCGACCCCACCAAGGCATCGGGCGCGCTGTACCCATCTCCAGACTCAACCTGGACGAATACAACCTATTGACAGTTCACAGCTAGTCGTACTTTCGCTGTCGCTGGCCTCGTTCGGCGCCGCCGCGCAGACCAGCACCAGCAACGCCACGTCGTCGACCAGCGCTTCGGCGGGCGTGAACGCCGCGGGCAATAGCCAGGGTGTGACATTCAACTCGGACAACAGCGGCTCCAGTTCCCTGAAGACGGTGCCCGCGGTGGGTGCGGCAGCCTTCTACGGTTCGTTCTCGACCGACAGTTGCATGGTGTCGGGCGGGGCCGGAGGCGCGGTGCTGGGGTTCGGCATGAATTTCGCGGTGCCGGTGGAAGACCAGAATTGCAGTCTGCGGCGCAACTTCGAACGCACCATGCAAGCGGCCGCCTCGACCAAGGATGACTCGAAGGCGCGCAAGCTGGAGACCGCCGCGATAGACATGCTGTGCCAGACCGACGATGCCACCCGCGCCGCGCTGTCGGCGCAGGGGCTGTGTTCGGATCTCACGCCGGTGGCCGTCGTGCCGTCGGTGCGCCGCCAGGTGCCGGTCAACGCGGCCGCGGCGCGCGCCCGCATCGACGATCTGTATACGCCGGGCTGATCGCCCGCCCGTTTCAGCGCGGCTGCGGCGGCGCGCTGGCCATGACGGCCGGCGCGTCCGGCGCCAGCGGCGCCTGGGGCTCGCGCAACAGCATCGTGCTGGGCGGCGCCATGTCCAGGCCGGCCTCGGCCAGTTGCTTCAGGACGCGGAACCACAGATCGCTGCGCACGGTATAGGCCGAGCGCGGCGAGCTCACATAGCCCTTGGCGTTGAAGATCAGGTGGCCGGCCTCGATGCCGTCCAGGTAGACCGCGGCGGCGGGATTGTCGAGGATATCGCCGTGCGCCTCGAAAATCTCCAGCATCAGGGTGCGCACCTGTTCGGCGTCGACCGACAGCGGCATCGGCAGCCTGATCTGAACCAGTCCCAGCGGATTGGCATGCGTGACGTTGCGCACCGTCTTGGTGATGAACTCCGAATTGGGCACGATGACCGTGGAGCGGTCTCCCATCTGGATTTCGGTGGCGCGTACGTTGATGCGCAGGATGTCGCCCTCGACGCCGCCCAGCGAGACCCAGTCGCCCACTTTCACCGGCCGCTCCGCCAGCAGGATCAGGCCCGAAACGAAATTCTGCACCACCGCCTGCAGGCCGAAACCGATGCCCACCGACAGCGCGCTGGCGATCCACGCCACGCGTTCCAGCCCCAGGCCGAGCGCGGACAGGCCCAGCGCGGCGGCGGTCACCACGCCGGCATAGCCGAACAGCGTGGCCGCGGAAATCTGCATGCCCGGATCGAGTTCGGTGGTCGGCAGGTAGCGGGTGGTCAGCCAGCGCTTGAGCAGCCGCACGATCAGCAGGCTGAGCGCCAGGACCAGCAGGGCCTGCAGCAGCGCGGCGGGCCGGATCTGCACCTCGCCGATCTGCAGCCCCTTGTGCACCTGGTCCAGACGGTGCACCAGGTCCATCGGGCCCTCGCCGAAGGGCGACAGCAGCAGCACCACCGCGGCCAGCATGACCGCCACGCGGCAAGCCCCCGACAGCAGCACCGCCGCCTGCGTGCGCAGGCGCAACTGGGCGCCGGCATCGCTGTCGCGGTTCGAGCCCAGCAGGGTGCTGAAACCGTCGTCGATCAGCACGACCAGCAGATAGGTCGAGCACAGCACGACCAGCGTCCACATGGCCTGCTTGATGAGGAATGTGCCGAATGCGGCATAGCCGATGACCAGCGTGAGCAGGCCGGTACAGAGCACCGACCACAGCGTGGTGTTGAGCACCGCCAGCCAGAATGGCCGCGGCGGGGCGCGATTGTCCTCGCTTTCCAGCGCAAGCTGGCGGCGCACGCGCTCGGCGCGGGCCAGCGCCGCCAGCAGCACCAGTCCCAGCACGGCGGCCATCACCACGCCCAGCGTGATCGTGCTGGTCAGGCTGGAGTTCAGCAGCACCGGCAGGCGCTCGGCCAGCCAGATCGCCACCACCAGCAGGCCCAGCGTCGGCGGCACCCAGCCCAGGGCGCGCGCAACCTGGTCGGGAATCGGCGGTAGCCGCCAGGTCGGGCGCACCGTCGACAGCAGCGCCTGGCCCAGCCCGCCCACGTAGCCGCCGAAGCATACGGTGGCGACCAGGTTGGACAGCAAGGTCTCGGTACTGTCCGACAGGCTGGCGCTCCAGGAAACGCCCATGCGCAGCAATTGCGCGATGAGCCCGGGCGTGGCCACCCACATCAGGACGATGGTCAGGGCCAGGAAAGAGCGGCGCAGGCGGCCCGGCGGCAACTTGGTGGCGGTCAGCTGCAGGATGACCCGGCCGATCCAGGCGCGCAGCGCCACCACCGCGGCCATGCCGACCAGCAGTACGCCCCAGATCCAGGCCGGCGTCTGCACGGCCGCTTCGGCCAGTTCGTCGCGCAGCGCCGCCAGGCGCGTCAGGTCGCGCGGGATCTCGGCGCGCCATTCGGTCCAGAAATCGCTCGAGACGACCGAGTCGCGCCGTTCGCCCAGCCGCACCTGGAATTGATTGCGCCGCAGCGCCGAAATCTGCTCGGCCGTCTGGCCGGCTTCGACCGACAGCAGGCGCGCCAGCTTGATCTGCGCGCCCAGGTTGCGGTGCGACTTTTCCAATTGGGCCCGTTGCTGGGCCACGTCGGGGGCTTCCTTGGCGCCTTCGGCCACGGCCCCCAGCTCGCTCAGCCGGGCCGAAACGCTGGCCAGTTGCGGGCTCAGCGTTTCGGCCAGCGCGTCCGCCTTGGCCTGGATGTCCAGCACGTCTGAGCGGTTCTTGACCAGTTGGGGATCGTCGGCCTTGTCGTCGAGCTGCTTGCGGATGTCATCGACCTGCTTGCGCGCCTGGGTGAGGATGGCGTCGGCGTCGGCCGGGCTAGGTGTGAACTGTCAATAGGTTGTATTCGTCCAGGTTGAGTCTGGAGATGGGTACAGCGCGCCCGATGCCTTGGTGGGGTCGATGCCAGTTGTAGTGGTGTAGCCAGGATTTCATGGCATCGGCTCGGTGTTGGGAGTTCTGGTAGGTGTGAGCGTAAGCCCACTCACGCAAGGCCGACTGGATGAAGCGTTCGGCCTTGCCATTGGTCTGTGGGCGGTAAGGTCGGGTAAAGCGGTGCTTGATGCCCAGCTCATGGCACAGCGCGGCGAAGGCGCGGCTGCGAAAGGCCGAGCCATTGTCGGTGAGCAAGCGCTGGATGGTCACGCCCAGGCGCTGGTAGTAGGCCACTGCGTCCTTGAGGAACTGGACGGCGCTGGGGAAGCGCTCGTCGGGGTGGATGTCGGTGAAGGCCACGCGGGCGTGGTCATCGATGGCCACGAAGACGAAGTCCCAGCCGGCCCCCTCAACGGTATCGCGTCGGTTGCCCGTGACCCGGTGGCCAGGGCGCTGGATACGTCCCAGCTTCTTGATGTCGATGTGCAGCAGATCGCCGGGGGCCTGATGCTCGTAGCGCACCACCGGCTCGGCCGGCTCCAGGTCGGCCAGGTGCGACAGACCGGCGCGGGCCAGGACGCGGCTGACGGTGCTGGCTGACACGCCCAGCGCCTGGGCGATGCGCGCTTGGGTCAGCCGCTTGCGGCGCAGCTCCACGATAGCCAGCGCCTTGGCCGGCGCAATCGCTCGGGGCGAGACCGTCGGGCGCGAGGACGCATCGGCCAAGCCCGCCTGGCCCTGAGCCAGGAAGCGGCCCAGCCATTTGCGCACAGTCGGCGCGGTGACCCCATAGGCGCGGGCCGCTTCAGGCACACAAACTTGATGGGCGATCAATTGCTGGACCATTTCGAGTCGACGTAGGAAGGTCAATCGGGCATGCTTATGGGTGTTCATCCGGCCGGGCTCCTTGAGTGAACTGGGGGGTTGGCGATTTCCAGTTTCTCAAATCCGGTTCGGATGAACCATGCATACAACCTATTGAATCTTCACAGCTAGGGGGTTGGGCGCCGGCCGGCATCGCGGCAAACAGCGTCGCCAGGGCCAGCAGCAGCATGGCCAGCAAGGTGCGCGGCGCCAGGCGGCGCGAGGGAAATGACGGATTCATGGTCATGGCCGTTACTGCCGTCGTTGGGGACGCATCGTCCCCGCCGGCGGCAGGTGGAACGAGGGTTTTCCAGGATCACCGGAGAAGGGCAGTTTACGCGCTTGGCGGCCGGCGGCTGCGACCGCTCGCAAGCGCTGGTTGCGCGGCGTATCAGCGGGACGGCTTGCGGGCGGGCTGGCCGTTTCCCAGTACCTCGGTGGCCACTTCCAGCCAGGCGCGCGCTGCGTGGGACAGATAGCGGTCGCGCACGCGGATATGGCCGATTTCCCATTGCAGGCCGGCCTTGGCCAGGCGAGCCGTGCTCAGCCCGCGCGTCTTCAGGCGCTGTACCAGCGGTTCGGGCAGCAGCGCCACGCCCAGGTCGGCCGAGGCCATCGCGGCCAGGAAGTCCCAGTGCGCGCTCTGCGCCGCGATGCGCGGCGCAAAGCCGGCCTGTGCGCAGGCCTGGCGCAGGCGGCGGGTCAGCGCGAAATCGTCGGTGGGCAGCAGCAGCGGCAGGTCGCGCAGCGCCGTCAGCGGCAGGGCGGTCTTGCCTGCCCAGGCGGCCGCCGGCGGGCCGATCACCCATAGCGCATAGCTGCCGAACCGGGTGGCCTGCAGCGGGCCGGGGTCCTGTATCGGCAGGACGGTGGCGCCTACCTCCAGTTCGCCGGCGGCCACCAGCCGCTCGACCGCCTGGCCGGTGTCCTCGCGCAGGCTCAGGCGAATATGCGGATGGCGTTCGCGAAAGCGCTTGACGACCGGCGTGAACAGCAGGTTGATCATCGGCGGGATGCCGACCTCCAGCTCGCCGCGCTGCAGGTCGACCGCTTCGCGCACCTCCGCGTCCAGCTGGCGCATGGCGCCCAGGATGTGCAGGCCGCGTTCGTAGACGATGCGGCCGGTATCGGTGGGGCGGGCCGTGTGCCCGTCGCGGATCAGCAGCGGCGTGCCGACCTCATCCTCCAGCTGGCGGATCATCTTGCTGACTGTCGACTGGGTCACGAACAGCGCGCGCGCCGCCTGCGTGAAGCTGGCCGTGCGCACCGTCTCGACGAAGTAGCGCAAGGCGCGCACGTCCATGGGCGGAAACTCGCAAACGATGAAAAAAACGAATCGATTGGATAATTTTAAGTCATTACGAGATTTGCCGCGGGCTGCCTATACTGCGGAAAAATTTGGTCGCACCGGCCATCCGGTGGACGTTTTGACGGAAAACGCCGCGGCAGACGGCGCCCGGGCACAGGAGGCGCGACGCAATCCCACCCGGACTGCGCGCCGTGGCCACCATTGATGTCTGGAGACAGCATGCATCTCGAACGTATTCGCCATCCCGGCCTGCGCGCCCGGTTGGCTTCCCCCCAGGAAGCGGCCCGGCTGGTCCACGACGGCATGACCGTCGGCATGAGTGAGTTCACGCGCGCGGGCGACTGCAAATCGGTGCCGGCGGCGCTGGCCGAAAGAGCCGCCGCCGAGCCGCTGCGCATCACGCTGCTGACCGGCGCCTCGCTGGGGCATGACACCGACAAGCTGCTGGCGCAGGCCGGCGTTCTGGCGCGCCGCATGCCGTTCCAGGTCGACACCACGCTGCGGCGCAAGATCAACCAGGGCGAGATCGCCTTTGTCGACCAGCACTTGTCCGAAACCGTCGAGCAGTTGCGCGCCGGCCATATCGGCCCCATCGACATCGCCATCGTCGAGGCGGCTGCCATCACCGAAGACGGCGGCATCGTGCCGACCATGTCGGTCGGCAACTCGGCCTCGTTCGTCGAGCAGGCCCGCCTGGTCATCGTCGAGCTCAATCTCGGCGTGCCCGCGGCCATCGAAGGCCTGCACGACATCGTGATCCCGGGCGCGCGGCCCGGCCGCCAGCCCCTGCCGCTGGTGTCGGTCGACCAGCGCATCGGCGCGCCCTGCATCGCGGTGGACCCCGACAAGATCGCCGCCATCGTCGTCACCAACGAACCGGACAGTCCCTCAAACGCCTTGCCGCCCGACGAGGAGACCGGCGCCATCGCCGGCCACATCGTCGGCTTCCTGCGCCAGGAAGTGAACCAGGGGCGCCTGAGCCGCTCGCTGCTGCCCCTGCAGGCCGGCATCGGCACGATCGCCAATGCCGTGCTGCACGGGTTCGGCGAGTCGGAATTCGAGGGGCTCACCATGTACTCGGAAGTGCTGCAGGACAGCGCGATCGAACTCCTGGACCAGGGCAAGCTGAGTTTCGCCTCGGCCTCGTCCATCACGGTCTCGCTGCCGGTGTACGAACGCATCCTGGGCAACCTCGAGCACTACCGCCAGCGCATCGTGCTGCGCCCGCAGGAAATCAGCAACGCGCCCGAGCTGGTGCGCCGCCTGGGCGTGATTGCCATCAACACGGCGCTGGAGTTCGACATCTACGGCAACGTCAACTCCACCCATGTGGGCGGCACCCATATGATGAACGGCATCGGCGGTTCGGGGGACTTTGTGCGCAACGCGCACCTGTCCATCTTCGTGACCAAGTCCATGGCCAGGAACGGCGATATTTCCAGCGTGGTGCCCATGGTCTCGCATGTGGACCACAACGAGCACGACGTCGATATCCTGGTGACCGAGTGCGGGCTGGCGGACCTGCGCGGCCTGGCGCCGCGCGAGCGCGCTCGCGCCATCATCGCCCATTGCGTGCATCCCTCGTACCGCGATGCGCTGCGCGATTACTTCGAGCGCGCCTGCAGGCGCGGCGGGCAAACGTCCCATCTGCTGGAGGAGGCCTTCTCCTGGCACCAGCGCTACAACGAAACCGACACGATGCGGCTGGCGGCACCGGCGGCCCGGCGCGTGGCCTGAATGTGCGGCGGGCCCCCATGAGGGGGCCCGCGCAGGCAAGCCGGCTGGGTCAGCGCGCGGCCGCGGCCGACGTGGCCGGCGCCGGCGCGTCCGCCTCGTCGTCCTTGAAGCGGCGCAGCAGCGTCGCGGCCAGCGGGCCGGAAATGTTGTGCCAGACGCTGAAGATCGCGCTGGGCACGGCGGCCAGCGGCGAGAAGTGCGCGGTGGCCAGCGCCACCCCCAGTCCCGAGTTCTGCATGCCCACCTCGATCGAAAGCGTCTTGCGCTTGGCCACGCCCAGCCCGCAGGCCCTGCCCAGCAGATAGCCGATCAGCAGGCCCAGGCCGTTGTGCAGCACGACCACGGCGAAAATCATCAATCCGCTGGTGGCGACGGGCCTGGTTGCCGGCCACGACCGCCGCCACGATGGCCACGATGGCGGCCACCGACACCAGCGGCAGCGCGTCCACGCACACCTTGACCTTCTCGCGCAGCAGGTACTGCGCCAGCACTCCCAGCACGATGGGCAGGATGACCACCTGCACGATGGACCAGAACATGGCCGCGGCGCTGACCTCGATCCATTGGCTGGCCAGCAGGTAGATCAGGGCCGGCGTGACGATGGGCGCGAGCAGCGTCGTTACCGAAGTGATGGCCACCGACAACGCGACGTCGCCGCGGGCCAGGAACGTCATGACATTGGAAGCCGTGCCGCCCCCGGGCAGCAGCCCACCAGGATGACGCCGACCGCCACTTCGGGCGGGAGATCCAGCACGGCGGTCAGCAGCCAGGCCAGCGAGGGCATGATGATGAACTGGCCGAGCACGCCGATCAGCACGTCGCGCGGGCGATGCAGCACCTCGCGGAAGTCGTCTTTCGACAGGGTCAGGCCCATGCCGAACATGATCAGGCCCAGCAGGGGAACGATGTATTGCCCCAGCCACTTGAAGTGCTCGGGCGAGTAATAGGCAAGCGCTGCGAACAGCAGCACCCAGATGGCGAAGGTATTGCCGACGAAGCGGCTCAGGCGGGCGATGGCCTGCATGGCGTGGTGATTCCTTGAAGCATGGCCCGCCGGCGCGGGTGCGCGGCGGCATTGCCGCGCGGGCGGCGGGCCGGTGAAAAACATGGCGAATGCGGCGGGCGTACGCGCGTCGGCGGGTGGCCGAGGGCGTACGCGTGCGCGAGGGTGGGTGCATGCGCGGCTGCCCGCCGTGTACGCGGGCAGCCTGGCCGTCAGGGGCAGGATTCTACGCCGCTGGCCTGGCGCGCCGGCGCCGCGGCGGCGTGCCGGCCTCGTGCGCCAGCGTGGCGCGCGCCAGCGCCAGCTCGTCGTGCAGCCATTGGCGCAAGGCCTGCAGCGGCGGCCAGTCGCTCAGTTCGGGCCGGTAGACCAGGTGGAAGGTTTGCCGCTGCTCGGCGGCGATGGCCAGCGGCGACAGGCGCACCAGGCGGCCCGCGGTCAGCGCATCGGCGGCCAGCAGTTCGCGCACCAGCGCCAGCCCCAGGTTCTGTTCGGCCGCCTGGGCCAGCATGCCGGCGTCGTTGAACAGCGCGACCGGCTTGATCGTGGCGCGCACGCCGGCCGCCTGGAACCACGCCTGCCACAACCCCTGTTCTCCCAGCAGCGGCTCGTGGGCCAGCCGCTGCGGGTCCGCGCCCGCCAGGCGCCGCGCTGTGGCCGGAGCCGCCACCAGGATCATGCGCGTGGGCGTATCGAACAGCGGCTCGGACTGCTGGCCGGCCTAGGGCCCGCGCCCGAAGCGCAGGGCGGCGTGAAAGCCCTCGCGGTGCAGGTCCACGACCTGCTGCGAGGTTTCGATCTCCAGGGCGATGTCCGGGTGGTGCGCATGCCAGCGCGCCATGCGTGGCAGCAGCCACAGCTGTGCCAGCGAAGGCAGGACCGAAATGCGCAGGCGCAGTCCGGAGCCGGCCGCTGCTGCGGCGGCGGCCTGGACGCCTTCGTCCAGCAGCGCCAGGGCGGGCTCGGTGGCGCGCAGCAGCGCCTGCCCGGCGGGATTGAGCACCAGGCGGCGCGCACGGCGATCGAACAGCGCGAAGCCCAGCTGGGTTTCCAGCGTGCGGATCTGCTGGCTGACGGCGCTGTGCGTCAAATGCAGCTGCAGCGCCGCCGCGCGCAGGTTCTGCAGGTCGGCGACGACGCGGAACACGGGCAGGACATTCAGGGGCAGGCGGCTCGTACTGGTAAGCATAACTGACCATCATGGGCGGAACAATTCGATTTTCAATGGGTCTTTGGACGCATATCCTGAACATCTAGACCTGTACACGGAGATTCCCATGGCTGAGACCACCTGCTCCCCCGTCATCCTGTCACCCTGCACGCTGTGCGCCGGCGCCGAGCCCGCGTCCGGGTGGCGAGCTCGCCTGCGGGCCTGGATCGCACGCCGCCGCCAGGCGCGCATTCTGGCCGAGGTCATGGAAATGGACGAACACATGCTCAGCGATATCGGCGCGCCGCCATGGGTCAAGGTCGAGGCCGTCGCGCGGCAGGCGCGCCAACGATGCGGCCCGTCGCGTTCCTGGTAAGGCGCGGACATGGCGGCCACGGTCCGGCCGCCGCCGGGACGCAAGCCCGCCGCCATGGGCCGGGCCGGCTCCATGCAAGCCGTGGTTCGCATGCCTATATATAAGAAAGAAGGGCGTCCTCCGGGGCCGTGCGCAAGGCGCGTGCGGCCCTGTCCACGCGCGGCGGCCCCCCGCGCAAGGCGGGGCAGCCGCCGCCAACCAGGGTTTTGTTGCGGCGTTTTGACAGCCCGTGCAAACGTGCTATAGTTCGCCCCCTTCGCAGTTCGGGTTGTCCCGGATGCGAAGCCGGAACCGCGAATCATGCGGTTTGCAGGATCTCCGCCCAGGTGCGGGAGCCGGCAAGCCAGGGCAGGAGGCGCGGGCAGCACCGGGGCAGGGCGGGCGGGATTATGCCGATGTGGCGGTTCCCGGGGTTCTGGCAGGTGTTGTTGCACGACGGTTAACGAATCGCTGCCTTCGGGTTGCAAATTCTGCAAAAGTCGTGTTATAGTTTCGGGCTTGGCAGTTGCCGAAACCTAAGGGTTAACCCTGATGCCGATCGGCGCGGGTGCTGGGGTTTCGAGAAGTGCCAGGTGAGAGGCGCAGGCCTTGAGGAAGGGGGTGAGTCAGGTGCGGAGCAGGCGAGGCCGACTTGACAAGCTGAAAAAACTTCTTCATAATCTCGTTTCTCTGCTGCTGAAAACGCAGCGCCGGTCGGAAGGCCGGTTGGCAGGACCGCTCTTTAACAATTTAACAACCGATAAGTGTGGGCACTTGGTGCGAGCGCACGGTGGTGGCTACGGTCGTCATCGAAAGCAAAGCATTATCAAGTGCTCACTGAATGAAGTAAGGTTTTTTAAACCTCACTTCCTTTGAGCAAGCGATACGGATCCTGGTTTCGATCAGGGTCCACACACAGAGATTGAACTGAAGAGTTTGATCCTGGCTCAGATTGAACGCTGGCGGGATGCTTTACACATGCAAGTCGGACGGCAGCACGGGCTTCGGCCTGGTGGCGAGTGGCGAACGGGTGAGTAATGTATCGGAACGTGCCCAGTAGCGGGGGATAACTACGCGAAAGCGTGGCTAATACCGCATACGCCCTACGGGGGAAAGCGGGGGACCTTCGGGCCTCGCACTATTGGAGCGGCCGATATCGGATTAGCTAGTTGGTGGGGTAACGGCCTACCAAGGCGACGATCCGTAGCTGGTTTGAGAGGACGACCAGCCACACTGGGACTGAGACACGGCCCAGACTCCTACGGGAGGCAGCAGTGGGGAATTTTGGACAATGGGGGCAACCCTGATCCAGCCATCCCGCGTGTGCGATGAAGGCCTTCGGGTTGTAAAGCACTTTTGGCAGGAAAGAAACGGCACGGGCTAATATCCTGTGCAACTGACGGTACCTGCAGAATAAGCACCGGCTAACTACGTGCCAGCAGCCGCGGTAATACGTAGGGTGCAAGCGTTAATCGGAATTACTGGGCGTAAAGCGTGCGCAGGCGGTTCGGAAAGAAAGATGTGAAATCCCAGGGCTTAACCTTGGAACTGCATTTTTAACTACCGGGCTAGAGTGTGTCAGAGGGAGGTGGAATTCCGCGTGTAGCAGTGAAATGCGTAGATATGCGGAGGAACACCGATGGCGAAGGCAGCCTCCTGGGATAACACTGACGCTCATGCACGAAAGTGTGGGGAGCAAACAGGATTAGATACCCTGGTAGTCCACGCCCTAAACGATGTCAACTAGCTGTTGGGGCCTTCGGGCCTTGGTAGCGCAGCTAACGCGTGAAGTTGACCGCCTGGGGAGTACGGTCGCAAGATTAAAACTCAAAGGAATTGACGGGGACCCGCACAAGCGGTGGATGATGTGGATTAATTCGATGCAACGCGAAAAACCTTACCTACCCTTGACATGTCTGGAATCCCGAAGAGATTTGGGAGTGCTCGCAAGAGAACCGGAACACAGGTGCTGCATGGCTGTCGTCAGCTCGTGTCGTGAGATGTTGGGTTAAGTCCCGCAACGAGCGCAACCCTTGTCATTAGTTGCTACGAAAGGGCACTCTAATGAGACTGCCGGTGACAAACCGGAGGAAGGTGGGGATGACGTCAAGTCCTCATGGCCCTTATGGGTAGGGCTTCACACGTCATACAATGGTCGGGACAGAGGGTTGCCAACCCGCGAGGGGGAGCCAATCCCAGAAACCCGGTCGTAGTCCGGATCGCAGTCTGCAACTCGACTGCGTGAAGTCGGAATCGCTAGTAATCGCGGATCAGCATGTCGCGGTGAATACGTTCCCGGGTCTTGTACACACCGCCCGTCACACCATGGGAGTGGGTTTTACCAGAAGTAGTTAGCCTAACCGCAAGGGGGGCGATTACCACGGTAGGATTCATGACTGGGGTGAAGTCGTAACAAGGTAGCCGTATCGGAAGGTGCGGCTGGATCACCTCCTTTAAGAGCTTGAGTGCTCGTGTCAAGTGTCCACGCTTATCGGTTGTTGTTATATAGCTGCTGGATCGGTGGCTGCTGATCCGAGAGAGAAAGGTTTCGCGGGTCTGTAGCTCAGTCGGTTAGAGCACCGTCTTGATAAGGCGGGGGTCGTTGGTTCGAATCCAACCAGACCCACCAAGGTTTCCTGAGAGGGAAATGGGGGTGTAGCTCAGCTGGGAGAGCGCCTGCTTTGCAAGCAGGATGTCATCGGTTCGATCCCGTTCACCTCCACCAAAGCCTGTCCAGAGGATGGGTGTGGGGCGAGACCAGAAGGCGAGAGAGCAACGCTTAGTGCTGCGAGTCAGTGTTAAGCGTTGGGTTTTGGCCCGACAGCTATATATGTTCTTTAACAATTTGGAAGAAGCACAACGTAAAGTGTTCGTTTAGTAGTCGGCGCGAGTCGATGAAGACGGATACGGGTTGTGATTGCATGATTTTGTTCCAAGTCTCAAGAACTGGCTGGGCGCGCAAGCGTTTGGTCAGATGCTTTGAACTTATGAACGGCACAAGCGCGAATGAACAGCACCTATAAGACTTTAGTGTTATAGGATCAAGCGACTAAGTGCATATGGTGGATGCCTTGGCGATCACAGGCGATGAAGGACGTAGTAGCCTGCGAAAAGCTGCGGGGAGCTGGCAAACAAGCATTGATCCGCAGATATCCGAATGGGGAAACCCACCGCGCAAGCGGTATCCCTGGCTGAATACATAGGCCAGTGGAGGCGAACCGGGTGAACTGAAACATCTCAGTAGCTCGAGGAAAAGAAATCAACCGAGATTCCGAAAGTAGTGGCGAGCGAAATCGGAAGAGCCTTTACGATTTAGCATTTTGCATAGTCGAACGGAATGGAAAGTCCGGCCGTAGCAGGTGATAGCCCTGTAGACGAAATGCAGAGTGTGGAACTAGGCGTAAGAGAAGTAGGGCGGGACACGTGAAATCCTGTCTGAAGATGGGGGGACCATCCTCCAAGGCTAAATACTCGTGATCGACCGATAGTGAACCAGTACCGTGAGGGAAAGGCGAAAAGAACCCCGGAAGGGGAGTGAAATAGATCCTGAAACCGTATGCATACAAACAGTCGGAGCCTCTTTATGGGGTGACGGCGTACCTTTTGTATAATGGGTCAGCGACTTACATTCAGTGGCGAGCTTAACCGAATAGGGAAGGCGTAGCGAAAGCGAGTCCGAATAGGGCGTCCAGTCGCTGGGTGTAGACCCGAAACCAGATGATCTACCCATGGCCAGGTTGAAGGCACGGTAACACGTGCTGGAGGACCGAACCCACTAGTGTTGAAAAACTAGGGGATGAGCTGTGGATAGGGGTGAAAGGCTAAACAAATCTGGAAATAGCTGGTTCTCTCCGAAAACTATTTAGGTAGTGCCTCAAGTATTACTGCAGGGGGTAGAGCACTGTTATGGCTAGGGGGTCATGGCGACTTACCAAACCATGGCAAACTCCGAATACCTGCAAGTACAGCTTGGGAGACAGAGCACCGGGTGCTAACGTCCGGACTCAAGAGGGAAACAACCCAGACCGCCAGCTAAGGTCCCGAATTATCGCTAAGTGGGAAACGAAGTGGGAAGGCATAGACAGTCAGGAGGTTGGCTTAGAAGCAGCCACCCTTTAAAGAAAGCGTAATAGCTCACTGATCGAGTCGTCCTGCGCGGAAGATGTAACGGGGCTAAGCGATAAACCGAAGCTGCGGGTGTGCACTTTTAGTGCGCGCGGTAGGAGAGCGTTCTGTAAGCCTGCGAAGGTGGCTTGTAAAGGCTGCTGGAGGTATCAGAAGTGCGAATGCTGACATGAGTAGCGATAAAGGGGGTGAAAAGCCCCCTCGCCGTAAGTCCAAGGTTTCCTGCGCAACGTTCATCGGCGCAGGGTGAGTCGGCCCCTAAGGCGAGGCAGAGATGCGTAGCTGATGGGAAGCTGGTTAATATTCCAGCACCGTCGTACAGTGCGATGGGGGGACGGATCGCGGAAGGTCATCAGGGTGTTGGACGTCCCTGTTGCTGCATTGAAGATGGCGCTTAGGCAAATCCGGGCGCGAGAATCAAGGGTGTGGCACGAGCGAGCAAGTCTCGCGAAGTGATTGGAAGTGGTTCCAAGAAAAGCCTCTAAGCTTCAGCTGTACGAGACCGTACCGCAAACCGACACAGGTGGACGGGATGAATATTCCAAGGCGCTTGAGAGAACTCAGGAGAAGGAACTCGGCAAATTGATACCGTAACTTCGGGAGAAGGTATACCCTGGTAGTGTGAAGCGCCTGCGCGCTGAGCATGAAGGGGTCGCAGAGAATCGGTGGCTGCGACTGTTTATTAAAAACACAGCACTCTGCAAAGACGAAAGTCGACGTATAGGGTGTGACGCCTGCCCGGTGCCGGAAGGTTAAGTGATGGGGTGCAAGCTCTTGATCGAAGCCCCGGTAAACGGCGGCCGTAACTATAACGGTCCTAAGGTAGCGAAATTCCTTGTCGGGTAAGTTCCGACCTGCACGAATGGCGTAACGATGGCCACACTGTCTCCTCCTGAGACTCAGCGAAGTTGAAGTGTTTGTGATGATGCAATCTACCCGCGGCTAGACGGAAAGACCCCATGAACCTTTACTGTAGCTTTGCATTGGACTGTGAACCGGCCTGTGTAGGATAGGTGGGAGGCGCAGAACTCGAGTCGCCAGATTCGAGGGAGCCATCCTTGAAATACCACCCTGGTTTGTTTGCGGTTCTAACCTTGGTCCGTTATCCGGATCGGGGACAGTGCATGGTAGGCAGTTTGACTGGGGCGGTCTCCTCCCAAAGCGTAACGGAGGAGTTCGAAGGTACGCTAGGTACGGTCGGAAATCGTGCTGATAGTGCAATGGCATAAGCGTGCTTGACTGTGAGACTGACAAGTCGAACAGGTGCGAAAGCAGGACATAGTGATCCGGTGGTTCTGAATGGAAGGGCCATCGCTCAACGGATAAAAGGTACTCTGGGGATAACAGGCTGATACCGCCCAAGAGTTCATATCGACGGCGGTGTTTGGCACCTCGATGTCGGCTCATCTCATCCTGGGGCTGTAGCCGGTCCCAAGGGTATGGCTGTTCGCCATTTAAAGAGGTACGTGAGCTGGGTTTAAAACGTCGTGAGACAGTTTGGTCCCTATCTGCCGTGGGCGTTGGATACTTGACGGAGCCTGCTCCTAGTACGAGAGGACCGGAGTGGACGTACCTCTGGTGTACCGGTTGTCATGCCAATGGCATTGCCGGGTAGCTAAGTACGGAAGAGATAACCGCTGAAGGCATCTAAGCGGGAAACTCGTCTGAAGATTAGGTATCCCGGGGACTAGATCCCCCTGAAGGGTCGTTCGAGACCAGGACGTTGATAGGTCGGGTGTGGAAGCGCAGTAATGCGTTAAGCTAACCGATACTAATTGCCCGTGAGGCTTGATCCTATAACTCTCAAGTCTTAATTATTACCGCTGGACAGTAAGCGCCAGCGCCGTTCATACCAACACAACATACACACGCAACCCGCGTCGCTGCCAGTCCCAACCGACTGCCAGGCGCACGCTGTGCTTCTTCCAAATTCAAGCCGTTGACCCTGCGTCAACCGCTTAGCCGGTTACGCCTGACGACCATAGCAAGGTGGTCCCACTCCTTCCCATCCCGAACAGGACAGTGAAACGCCTTCGCGCCGATGATAGTGGATGTACATCTGTGAAAGTAGGTCATCGTCAGGCTTTTATTGCTCAAAACCCCGCAGCCTCACGGCTCGCGGGGTTTTGTTTTTGGGGGTACGCCCAGGCGGCTGGCCCCGCAACGGGCACGACAGCCGCGGCCGGGGGGCCTGTCCCTGCGGGGGGAAGGATACCTGCGGCCCGGGTGCCTGTCCCCGCAGGGGGACAGGCACCTGCAGACATCCCCATCTTCTGACGAACCGCCTGCAGCGTGTGTCAGTCCCCCTGCGGGGACAGACACACGCTGTGGAATCCTGCCTCGGCATCGCACCCGCCAACCGTGACGGCAAGCAGCCGCCCATGCGCCCGCCTCCGCCGCACGTCGCCGGGTGCCTGTCCCCGCAGGGGGCTGGCACCTGCAGACATCCCCAGCTTCTGACGAACCGCCTGCAGCGTGTGTCAGTCCCCCTGCGGGGACAGACACACGCTGTGGCGTCCTGCCTCGGCATCACATCCGCCTATCGTAGCGGCAGGCGCCCATGCGCCCGCATCCGCCGCACGCTGCCGGGTGCCTTGTATCTTTCCTCCGGTGGTGATTAGCTATCACCACCGCGCGCCGATGACCGCGAGTTGGTGCCCAAAGCGAGGACTTTGTGGGACAGATAGCGGCTCGGCAGCGCACTGCTGGGCCGGCGAGACACTGGACGGTATCGTAGGGCGAGGACCCTGTATGTACAAGGCAAGTGGGCGCAGTGGCTGACAGCAGTTTGTTATCTGCAGGAGGCCAAGTCCATGTTTTCATAGGTATTGATGTATCAAAGGCCAAGCTGGATTGCACGTTGCTGACGGCTGAGGCTGACAAGCATAAGACCAAGGTGGTGGTCAACACCGCCGCGGGCGTACAAGCCCTGCTGGCGTGGTGCGCCAAACACGGCGCACAGCCGGCGCAGTTGCACGCCATCCTGGAGCCTACGGGTCTGTATCACGAGCAAGCGGCCACGGCGCTGCCCCAGGTCCGGGTCTCTTTGGTCAATCCCGCCCAGGCCCGGGACTTTGCCAAGGCCTTGGCGCTGCGCTCCAAAAATGATGCGCTCGACAGCTACGTGCTGGCTCGCTATGGACAGACGCTGAGCCCGGCGCTGTGGCACCCGGCGCCCTTGCATGCGCGTCAACTGCGCGCCTTGTTGACGCGACGCGAGGCGCTGAGCAAGGATCTGTTGCGTGAGCTCAATCGCAAAGAGAAGAGCCAGTTCAGCCCCTCGGCGCCCTTGGTCGATGGTTCCATCGACAAGGCCATCGCGTTCTTGCGCGAACAGATCAAACAAATCGAGCGGGCGATCGATCAGCACATCGACAACCACCCCGACCTCAAGCAAGACTGCGAGCTGCTGAACTCCATCCCCGCCATCGGGCCTCAGGCCGGCAACGCCATCCTGGCCGTCATGCACAATCGGCATATCGACTCCGCCCAGAGCCTGGCCGCCTATCTCGGGGTGGTCCCTGTGCAGCGCCAATCCGGCAGCAGTCTGAACAGCTGCGCACGCCTGTCCAAAGCCGGCCCCTCCCAGGTGCGCGCCACGTTATACATGGCGGCCCTGGTTGGGACCCGCCACAACCCCCACATCCGCGCCCTTTACCAGCGCCTGCTCAAAGCAGGAAAAAGCAAAAAGGCCGCGCTGGGCGCGGCCATGAGAAAACTGGTGCATCTGTGCTTCGGGGTCCTCAAAAACCGCATCCCCTACCAGCCCAATTACGCCATGAACGGTTGACTGCCAAGACGGTATCTGTCCCCGCGGGGACAGGCACCGCAGGGAGTCGGCGGGTGCCCCCTGCCGGGGCAGACAGGTGTCGCCGGGTGCCTGTCCCTGGGGGGACAGGCACTGCAGGGACTCGCCGGGTGCCAGTCCCCCTGCGGGGACAGGCACCCGAAGGGGTTATTTGCCCGCCAGGCCGTTGGCGACGTTGTTCATGGTGTTCAGGCCCTGTTCGAACAGGCGCTCGAGGAAGGGGCCGGAATGCGGCAGCACGATGGCCAGCAGCACGAGGCCGACGATGAGGCTGACGGGAAAGCCGATGGCGAACACCGACAGCTGCGGCGCGGCGCGGTTGAGGATGCCCATGGCCAGGTTGATGGTCAGCAGGGCGCAGATCAGCGGCAGCGCCAGCAGCAGGCCGGAGACGAAGATGGTCGTGCCCCATTCGGCCAGGATGCCCCAGCCGTTGCGGTCCAGCACGCCGACCGCGACCGGCAGCGTATCGAAGCTGCGCACCAGCGCGCCGAGCACCAGCAGGTGGCCGTCCAGCGCCAGGAAGACCAGCATCGCGACGATATTGAACAGCCGCGAGAGCACCGCGGTGTTGGCGCCGGTGGCGGGGTCGAAGAACGACGCGAACGACAGGCCCATCTGCAGGCCGACGAATTCGCCCGCGGTCTGCACCGCAGCGAACACCACCCGCATGGACAGTCCCAGCGCGATGCCGATGAGTACCTGCTGGCTCAGCAGGAACAGCCCGGCGTACGAACTGGGCGGGACGGCAGGCATGGGGCCGATCGCCGGCGCCACGGCGATCGTCAGCATGAAGGCCAGGCCGATCTTCACGCGCGTGGGTATGGTGGACTCGGAAAACAGCGGCGCGGCGCCGACCAGGGCCAGGATGCGCACGAACGGCCACAGGAACTGGGCCAGCCAGCCGTTGAGCTGTTCCATGGTGAACGCAATCATGGCGCGGCGCGGCCAGGCGCGTTCAGGACACCAGCATCGGGATCTGGCCGATCAGCTGGCGGATGTAGTCGGTCAGCAGGCCCAGCAGCCAAGGGCCCAGCAGCACCAGGGTGCCGCACATGGCCAGCAGCTTGGGGATGAACGACAGCGTCATCTCGTTGATCTGCGTGGCGGCCTGGAAGATGCTGATGACCAGGCCGACGATGAGCGTGACCAGCAGCAGCGGTCCGGCCAGCGCCAGGGCGACCTTGAGCGCCTGGTAGGTCATCGACATCACGGTTTCGGCGGTCATGGCGGCCTCCCTCGCGCTATTGGTAGAAGCTCTGGGCCAGCGAGCCGAGCAGCAGGTGCCAGCCGTCGGCCAGCACGAACAGCATCAGCTTGAACGGCAGCGCCACCGTGACCGGCGGCACCATCATCATGCCCAGCGCCATCAGGACGCTGGCGACCACCAGGTCGATGATGAGAAAGGGAATGAAGATGGTAAAGCCGATCTGGAACGCCGTCTTCAGTTCGCTGGTGATGAAGGCCGGGATCAGGATGCGCATCGGCACCTGGGACGGGTCTTCCATGGCCGGCAGGTTGGCCAGGTTGGCGAACAGGGTGAGGTCGTTCTCGCGGGTCTGGTGCAGCATGAAGTTGTGCAGGGGCGCGCCGGCGCGCTCGACCGCGGTTTCGAACGGAATGCTGCCCGCGGCCAGCGGCTGGTAGGCGTCGGTGTAGATTTTGTCGAACACCGGCGACATGGTGTAGAAAGTCAGGAACAGCGCCAGCCCGATCAGCACGTGGTTGGGCGGCGACATCGCGGTGCCCATGGCGCTGCGCAGCAGCCCCAGCACGATGATGATGCGCGTGAAGCCGGTCATCATCAGCAGCGCCGCGGGCAGGAACGACAGCGAGGTCATCAGCAGCAGGGTCTGCATGCTGAGCGAGTAGGTCTCCGAGCCATTCGGCCCGGGCGTGGCGGTCAGGGCCGGCAGGGTGGCCTGCGCCAGCGCGCCGCTCGGCCACAGCGCGGCGGCGGCCACGGCGACGGCAGCCATGGCGGGCCACCAGGGCGCGCGCGGGCGCGTGTCGGAAAAACGGAAGCTGATGCTCATGACGGGCAAGCCTAGGGCCTGTCTACTCGATGGCCGCGCTGCAGCGCCTGGCCCAGTTTGGCGGCAAAGGTGCCGGCCGCGGCCGGCGAAGGGTCGGGCAGCTGGCCGGCCGGCAGGGTGTGTAGGGTGGTCAACTGGTTGGGCGTGACGCCCAGCACCAGCCAGGTGCCTTCGATTTCGAGCACCACCACGCGTTGGCGCGGACCCAGGCTCATGCCGCCGACCTGGCGCAGCAAGGCGCCGCCGTGGCGCTGGATCAGGCCCGAGCGCCGCGCCAGCCAGGCCGAAACCAGGATGGCGGCGATCACCAGCGCCAGGCCGATGACAACGCGCAGGACGGCGGATTCGGTCATGAAGCGGCTTTTAGCGGCGACTGTTCAAGCGGTTGATGCGCTCGGACGGCGTGATGATGTCCGTCAGGCGGATTCCGTACTTGTCGTCCACCACGACCACTTCGCCCTGGGCGATCAGGTAGCCGTTGACGAAGATGTCCATCGGTTCGCCGGCCAGGCCGTCCAGTTCCACGACCGAGCCCTGGCCCAGTTGCAGCAGGTTCTTGATGGTCAGGCGCGTGCGGCCCAGCTCCACCGTCATCTGCACCGGCACGTCCATGATCAGGTCGATGTCGGTGCCCTGGCCGGTCTCCTTGGTGGCCAGCGGCTTGAAGACGGACTGCGCGGCGGCGGCCGGCGCGGCGTTCTGCTCGGCCAGGGCGTCGGCCCAGTCGTCCTGCGGCTTGAGGCCGTCGGCCTGGGTGGGTGCGGCGGCGCGGTTCTGTTCGGCGAGCGCATCGGCCCAGTCGTCCGCCGCCGGGGCGGGCGCGCCGGCGCCGGTCTGGTCGGGCCGCTCGTTCGTATCAGTCATGGTCGGGGGCCTCGTTGGAATCGGTATCGTCGTAATTGATCAGGTTTTGCACGCGCAGCGCGTATCGGCCGTTGAAGACGCCATAGCCGCACTCCATGAGCGGCACGCCGTCGACGTGGGCGGTAACGGTCTCGGGCACGGCGATCGGCAGCACGTCGCCGGTCTTCATGCGCATCAGCTCGCCGATGCTCGAAGGGATGTGGCCGAATTCCGCCACCAGGTCGATGTCGGCGCTGCGCACCTGGCGCTGCAGCTGCTGCGCCCAGCGCTGGTCGACTTCCTCGAGCGCGGTGTCCTGCAGCGGGCGCGTCAGCAGGTCGCGCACCGGTTCGATCATCGAGTAGGGCAGGCAGATATTCAGGTCGCCGCCGGTCGCACCGAATTCGATGTGAAAGGGCGACACCACCACCACTTCGTTGTTGCCGGTGATGCTGGCGAACTTGGTGTGCATTTCCGAGCGCACGTACTCGAACTCGATCGGGTAGACCGGGTCCCAGGATTTGCCGTAGCTCTCCAGCGTCAGGTTGAGCAGGCGGCGGATGATGCGCTGCTCGGTCGTGGTGAAGTCGCGGCCTTCCACGCGGGTGTGATAGCGGCCGTCGCCGCCGAACAGGCTGTCGATCACCAGGAACACCAGGTTCGGGTCGTAGGTGAACAGGGCGGTGCCGCGCAGCGGCTTCATCTGAATCATGTTCAGATTGCTGGGCACCGGCAGGTTGCGCTCGAAATCGGCGTACTTCAGGATCTTGATGGCGCCGACGGTGATGTCGGCGTTGCGGCGCATAAAGTTCAGCAGCACGTTGCGCATGTGGCGCGCGAAACGCTCGTTGATGAGCTCCAGCGTCTGCATGCGCCGGCGCACCACGCGTTCGGGCGAGCTGAGGTCGTAGGCGCGCGGGGCGCCGGCCTCGTCGCCGGCCGGCTGCTTCTCGTCGCTTTCGCCGGTGACTCCGGCCAGCAGCGCGTCGACTTCGTCCTGCGAAAGAAAAGCCTCGTAGGCCATGCTTATTGCACCACGAATGCCGTGAACAGCGCGTCGGTCACGTACTGGCCGTCAGGCAGCGGCGAGAACGGGCGTTTCACTGCCTCGGTGATGGCGTGCGCCATCTCGGTCTTGCCCTGCAGCGTCTGGACCGCCTGCGGCGATTGCGAGGACAGCACCATCAGGATGCGGCTGCGCACCTCGGGCATGTACTTCTCGATGCGCTGGCGCGTCTGCTCGTCGCTGACGCGCAGCGTGATCCCGACGTGCAGGATGCGCTCGCTGTCGGCGTTCTGCAGCGTGACGGTGAACGCTTCCAGCGGGATGAAGATCGGCGCGGGCACCACCGGCGGCGTCGCCGGCGGCGCGACGAACTGCATGGGCGTCGCTTGCGGCTGGCCCACGCCCAGTTGCACGGGCACGGCCACCGGCGGCTGCATGCGCTTCATGAAGTACCACGTGCCGGCCACGCTGGCGGCGACCACCAGGGCCAGGACCAGCAGCATGAGCAGCGGGCGAAGCAGCCGGCCGGCGCCGCCCGGGCGCAGGGGAAGGGTCGTGCGCGGCGGCATGGTGGAAGTTTTGGTCGTTGCCATCTCGATGTCGATGCGTAGTGCCGCTATGAAACGGACTTTGATGGAATTAAGGCATTCTGCCGCAATTCACGCCCGCGCTGGCAGGCGAAAAACAGGGCGAAAGCCGGGTATCTCAAGCTATTGCTGCGCTGCGCGCGGCCCTCATGCGAAGGTGTCGACCAAGGCATCGGCGTTGCGCGCCGGCGTGGCGGCCACGATGACCGTCTCGCTGTCGGCGCCCGCGGCGCTGCCGCCCGACGCGCCGGCGCCGCGGCCTTGCTGCTCGGCAAAGCCCTGCTGCGCGGACTGGTCGCCGACACTGGTCTGGCCCAGCGAGATGCCGGCCTGCGCCAGCGCCTGCTGCAGTTGCGGCAAGGCGGCCTCGACCGCCTGGCGCACCGCCGCGTGGACGGAGACGAACGCGGCGCTGGCCACGCCTTCGTGCAGGTTGATGCTGACCCGCAGGGGGCCCAGATCGGGCGGATCCAGGCGCAGTTCGGCCGTATGGTGGCCCTGGCGCGCATCGTGGCTGATGGTGACGAGCTGGCGGCCCAGCTCCTGGCCCCATTGGCTGGATCCCACCGGCGAGGCGACCTCCAGCCCCAGCGGCTGCGCGGCGGCGGGCAGGCTTGCGGGGGCCGGGTTGCCGACGGCCTGGCGCGCCGCAATGTGCGCCTGGGCCGCCGCGTGCAGGGCCGCGCCGTGTTCGGCCGCGGCCAGCGGTTGCGGCTGGGCCGGCGCGGTGGCAGGGGGCTCGGCCGCCTCGCCGCCGTCTTCCGGCGTGCCGCCGGTCGACGGCAGCGGGTGCGGCAGGCTGGGCGCGGCGGGCGGCGTTGCGGCGGTTTCGGCGGCCGGCGCGTTGGGCGCGCTGGCGGCCACGGCGACCTGGCCTGCAACGGCCGGTTGCGCGGCTTGCGGCAGGGCTGGCGGCATGGCCGGCGCGGTATCGGCGGGGGTGGCGCCGGCGGCGGCCGGCGCGGCGGGCGTGGCAGGCTGGCCGGCCAGCAGCGCCGCGTGGGCGGGTTGCCGGGCGGCGGCGCCTGCCGCCTGGGTGGCGGCCGCAACCTGGGCGTTGACGGCGGCGGCTTCGGCGGCGATCTCCAGGGCCTGCAGCGGCAGCGCGGGAGCCGGCGCGGCCTGCGCCGCCAGCGCGGCCAGCGTGGCGGCGTCGGCGGCCGTCTCGGCAGCGGGCTCCTGCTGGCCGTCCACCGGCAAGGCCGCGGTGTCGCCGGGATTGCCGGGTTTGCCGGCGCCGGCCGGGTTCTGGGTCGCGGGGCCTTGGGCCGGCGCGCCGGCCTGGCCGCCGGGCGCGGCAGGCGTGCCGGCTTCGCCGGGTTTGCCGCCTTGCTGGCGGGCCAGCACTTGCGAGAAGCTGGGACCCTTGCCGGCGGCGGCCGGGCCGCCTTGCGCGGCCGGACCCGGCGCAGGCGTCAGGGCGGGAATGGGCAGGGTAGCGGTCGTCATAGCGGCTGTCCTGTTACGGCTCATGGATATCAGAAACCCGCCTGGCGGCGTACCAGTCGGGCGGAGTATTCATCGTTGACGCGTTGCTCGCGCCGCGCCTCGAGCAGGGCCTGGGTGCGCGATTCGCGCTGCGCCAGGGTGTCGAACGAATTCAGCTTGCGCTTTTGCTGCTGCCAGTTGAGGCGCCCGTCGTTCAGGTGCGCCTCGGCCCGGTGCAGGACATGGCGTTGCTGGCCGATGGCATCGTCCAGCGTGGCGATGAAGCGCTGGTAGTTATGGCAGTCGGCGGCCGACATGCCCGACTGCATGGCGGTCTGCATGCGTTGCAGATAGTCCTGGCGATAGTCCTGCAGCATGTTGAGCTGCTGCTCGGCGTTGTTGCGCTCGGCGCTCAGGCGGCCCAGTTCGCGGGCGGCCTCGTCGGTGCTGTCCTTGGCCAGGCCGATCAGCATGTCCAGTGGCAATTGGCTAGGCATAGGCCTCCCTCGTTTCCAGGCTGCGCTGCAGTTGATCGATGGCCGTGCCATAGTCCACGCTGTCGCCGATGTTCTGCTGCAGGTACGCTTCCAGGCGCGGATAGCGCGCAATCGCGTCGTCGAGCTGCGGATCGGCGCCGGCCACGTATGCGCCGACCGAGATCAGGTCGCGGTTGCGCTGGTAGCGCGACAGGATTTGCTTGAAGCGGCGCACCTGCTGGAATTGCTCGGTCGTGATCAGCGAGGTCATGGCGCGCGAGATCGAGGCTTCGATATCGATGGCCGGGTAGTGGCCGGCCTCGGCCAGGTGGCGCGACAGCACGACGTGCCCGTCCAGGATGGCGCGCGCCGAATCGGCGATCGGATCCTGCTGGTCGTCGCCTTCGGCCAGCACCGTATAGAAGGCGGTGATCGAACTGGCCTTGCCGTTGGGGCCCGGCGCGCCCATGCCGGTGCGTTCGACCAGCGCCGGCAGCTTGGCGAACACCGAGGGCGGGTAGCCCTTGGTGGCCGGCGGTTCGCCAATCGCCAGGGCGATTTCGCGTTGCGCCATGGCAAAGCGCGTGAGCGAGTCCATGATGAGCAGCACGTCCAGGCCCTGGTCGCGGAAATGTTCGGCCAGGCGCGTGGCATAGGACGCGCCCTGCAGGCGCAGCAGCGGCGAGACGTCGGCCGGCGCGGCGACCACCACCGAGCGGGCCAGGCCTTCGGGGCCGAGGTTGTGCTCGATGAATTCCTTGACTTCGCGGCCCCGTTCGCCGATCAGGCCCACCACGATGATGTCGGCGCGGGTGTAGCGCGCCATCATGCCCAGCAGCACGCTCTTGCCCACCCCCGACCCGGCGAACAGGCCCATGCGCTGACCCCGGCCGACGGTCAGCAGGCCGTTGATGGCGCGCACGCCCACGTCGAGCACGCTGTCGATGGGCGCGCGCGACAAGGGGTTGATGGGCAGGGCGGTCAGGGGCGCCTGTTCGGCGCCGGCCAGCGGACCCAGGCCGTCGAGCGGCCGGCCCGCGCCGTCGACGACGCGGCCCAGCATGGCGTTGCCCACCGGCAGGTGGCGGCCCACCTGCGGCTTGGCGTTGCCGTTGAGTTCGGCCTTGCGCGGCAGCGGCACGGGCCGCTGCACGGCGGGCTCGGCCGGCACCACGCGGGCGCCGGGCGGCAGGCCCGAGATGTCGCTTTGCGGCATCAGGTAAAGCGTGTGGCCGTCGAACCCCACCACCTCGGCGTCGGCCCAGTGGTCATGGCCGCGCGCCAGCTCGATGCGGCAGGCGGCGCCCACCGGCAGGCGCAGGCCGGTGGTGTGCAGCACCAGTCCGGCAGCGCGCGTGATGCGGCCGCTGACCAGCCACGGCTCGGTCGAGGCGGCGCGGATCGAACCGATCTGCAGTTGGGTCTGCCAGCGGTCGGCCACCGGCACGGCGGCCGTATCGGCCAGCAGCGGCAGGGCGGGCGGGTTCACGCGGTTTCCTCCCAGGCGGCGCTGCGGCCCAGCGAGGCCGCCACGCGGCGCCAGCGCGTCTGCAGGGTGGCGTCGACATCGCCGTAGGCGGTCTCGGTGCGGCAACCGCCGCGCGTGATCGATTCGTCGGCCTGCAGCCGCCAGTTGGCTTCGTTCAGTTCGTCGGCCAGATGCGTGCGCACCAGTTCCAGGTCGTCGGGATGGACCCACAGGCGCATGGCCGCGCCGGTGGCCGGATTGATCTGCAGGACTTCGCGCACCGCCGCCACCATCGCCTCGGGGTGCTCCGCCAGGGTGGTGCGCAGCACCTGCCCGGCGATATCCAGGGCCAGCGTCAGCAGGCTCTGGCCCATGTTGTCTTCCAGGCGCGCGACCGAGGCGGCGCAGGCCTGCGCCAGCGCGTGCAGGCGTTCGGCCTGCTGGCGGGCGTCTTCGCGGCCTTGCGCCAGCCCCTCGGCATGGCCTTCGGCGCGGCCTGCCGCCAGTCCCTGCGCATGGCCGGCCGCGTAACCCTCGCGCTGGCCCTGCTCCTGGCCGGCCTGGTGGCCGGCGGCATGACCGGCCCGCTCGGCGGTGGCGCGCCATTCGCGCAGCAGCTCCTCGGGGTCCGGCGCGGGCTCGGGCTCGGGTTCGAGCGCCGCGGGTTCGGGCGTCTCGGCCTCGGCCGGCTCGTCGAACGACAGCATCTGCCAGCGGCGCCAGGCGGCGCTGCGCGGCAGGGCGGCCGGCTCGCGCGCGAGGGCCTCAGACATAGGCGTCGTCCCCTTGCGTGCCCAGCACGATCTGGCCGCTTTCGGCCAGGCGGCGGGCAATCTGCAGGATCTTCTTCTGCTCGCCTTCCACCTTGGACATGCGGATCGGCCCTTGCGCCTCCAGGTCTTCGCGCAGCATCTCGGCCGCGCGGCTGGACATGTTGCGCAGGAACTTGTTGCGCAGTTCGTCGCCGGCGCCCTTGAGGGCGACCATGAGGGTATCGTTGTCGATTTCCTTGAGGATGAGCTGGATGGCGCGGTCCTCGACGTCGAGCAGGTTGTCGAAGACGAACATCTCGTCGATGATCTTCTGGGCCAGGTCGGAGTCGCGCTCGCGCAGGCTTTCGACCACGGCCTCTTCCTGCGACGAGTTCATCATGTTCAGGATCTCGGCGGCGGTGCGCACGCCGCCCATCTTGCTGCGCTTGGCGCCCTGGCCGGCCAGCACCGAGTTCAGCACGTCGGTCAGCTCCGAGAGGGCGGCCGGCTGCACGCCGCCGAAGGTGGCGATGCGCAGCATCACGTCGTTGCGCATGCGCTCGCTGAGCATGGCCAGCACGCTGGCGGCGCGGTCGCGCTCCAGGTGCACCAGGATGGTGGCGATGATCTGCGGATGCTCGTCGCCGATCAGCTCGGCCACGGTATGCGGGTCCAGCCAGTTCAGCGCGTCGATGCCGCTGCCGCCTTCGCCGGCCTCCAGGATGTCCTCGATCAGGCCGGCGGCCCGGTCGCTGCCCAGCGCCTTGGTCAGCACCGTGCGGATGTAGTCGTCCGAGCCCAGCGTCACGGCCATGAACTGGTCGGCCTCCTGGCGGAATTCCTCCAGCACCACCGCCACGTCGCCGCGCGTGACCTGCTTGAGGCTGGCCATCGCCGCGCCCACCTGCTGGACTTCGCGCGCGCTCAGGTACTTGAAGACCTCGGCGGCGGCGTCCTCGCCCAGCGACATCATCAGGACCGCGCTGCGCGTCATGCCGTCCAGCGGCTTTCCGTCATTTTTCATCTTTGCTCATCCACGAACGCAGGACCATGGCGACAGCGCGCGGATCCTTGCCCGCCATGTCGCGGGCGAGCTGCAGGTTGTCTTCGTAGCGGTTGACTTCGCGGGTGCGCGCGGCGGCCTGCGCTTCGCGCTCGGCTTCCTGGCGTTGCGCGGCGGCCACTTCGGGGTCGACCTGCGGGTAGAAGTAGTCGGTGACCACCGGGCGGATCTTGCGGTACAGCCAGAAGGCCAGGATCAGGCCGAACAGCCAGCCCAGCGCCGTCTTGATCATGGCGATCAGTTCCGGGTCGCGCCACAGCGGCACGGCGACAGGCGTATCGTTGAACTGGCTGTTGACCAGGTTCAGCGAGTCGCCGCGCGCCTCCGAATAGCCCATGGCCTCGCGCACCAGGTTGGTCAGCTTGTTCAGCTCCTCGGGCGGCAGCGCCTCGGACTCGCCTTCCTTGTTGGGCAGGTAGTTCACTACCACCGCCACCGACAGCCGCTTGAGCATGCCCACCGGCTGCTTGACGTGGCTGATGGTGCGGTCGACTTCGTAATTGATGGTGGCGTCGTGGCGGTCGTTGCTCGGCGCCGCGGCGCCTTGCTGCGTCTGGGTGGTGGTGGCGCCGGCGGCCTGTTGCTGGGCGCGCTGCTGCTGTTGCTGCTGCGGGGTGCCGGCGACGGCGGGCGGATTGACGATGGGCGCCTGCGCGTTGGCCGGCGGCTGGTTGCTCAGCGCGCCGGGCACGCCCTGCGCCGCGTTCGGCCCGGTCTGGCGCGAATCACTGGTCTGCTGGCTGCGCACGGCGGCCTGGCCGGGCTCCTGGTTGGGCCGATAGACCTCGGAAGTCTCTTCGCGGCGGGCGAAGTCGATCTCGGCGCTGGCCTGGGCATGCACGTTGCCGGGGCCGACCAGCGGGTTGAGGATGGTCAGGATGCGCTCGACCGTGCGCTGCTCCATTTCACGCACGAAGCGCAACTGGTCGGCGTCCATGCCGCGGCCTTCGCCCAGCGGCGCCGACAGGAGCCGGCCGTTTTGGTCGACGATGGAGACATTCTCGGCGGTCAGCTCGGGCACGCTGGAAGCCACCAGCCAGGCCACCGCCGACACCTGGGCATCGCTCAGGCTGCGGCCCGGGTACAGGTTGAGCAGCACCGAGGCGGTCGGGGCCTGGCGGTCGCGCACGAACAGCGACTGGCGCGGCATGGCCAGGTGCACGCGGGCGTGCTGCACCGTATGCATGGCCTCGATCGAGCGCGCCAGCTCGCCTTCCAGGCCGCGCTGGTAGTTGATCTGCTCGGCGAACTGGCTGGCGCCGAAACGGGTGTTGTCCAGCAGCTCGAAACCCACCGAACCGCCGCGCGGCAGGCCCTGGCTGGCCAGCTGCATGCGCGTGTCGTAGACCCGCTCGGCGGGCACCAGCAGCGCGCTGCCGTTGTCGCTGAAGCGGTAGGGCACGTTCATCTGGTCCAGCGCCGAGACGATGGCGCCGCCATCGCGGTCGTCCAGATTGGAGAACAGCACCTTGTAATCGGGCTCGCGGCTCCACATCGCCACCGCCGCCACCACGGCGATCAGCGCCGCCGCCGCCCCAAGCAGGACAGGTTTGGGCAGGGCGCGCAGTTTCTCCAGCACGGGAAACCTCGCCATCAGCGACGCGCTCAGGGTTGCCTGCTGGTTCATCGGCGGCTCCCGCTGGCTGCGCGGTGGGGATAAACGTACGACATGGATGCTCGGGGCAGGTTACGCATGCAACGTGCTTTGGGTGTGGGAGCGTGGATTCTGGATGGGCCGCGCGCAATCCCAATGCCCGAAAACAACCGTCTTTTCGGCGCTATTTGATCCGTATCGTTCCTGCATGCGCGGCACGCGGCCGCCGGGCGCCGTCCAAGCCGGGAAGTGGCGGCTTTTTTGGCGCCTTTTGCGCCCTATGCGCAAGCCCTGCGCGCGATAGTCTTGCAACCCAGGATCCGCTTATTCCGCAGAGGTATCGCAATGGCTGTATCAGGACTGTCCGGCATCGAGAGCATGCTGTCGCAAATGCGCGCCGTGGTGCGCGCCGCGCAAAGCGGCGGCGCCACCGAGGCCGAACTGGCGCCTGGGCCGTCCGGCTTCGCCGCCGAGCTGCAACGCTCCATCCGGAGCGTGTCGCAGGCGCAGAATGCCGCCAGCGACCAGGCCAAGGCGTTCGAGCTGGGCGCGCCCGGCATTTCGCTCAATGACGTGATGATCGACCTGCAAAAGGCCAGTTTGGGCTTCCAGACCTCGGTGCAGGTGCGCAACCGCCTGGTCGCCGCCTACAAGGAAATCTCCTCGATGGCGGTGTGACGCCGGCGCCGCCTCAGGCCGGCGCCTGGGGCGGGCGGGCGCAAGTGTGGCGCACCGCGCTGGGAAACAGCGAAAGCACGGCGATGCTGCCGTCGCCAAAGCGCAGCGTGACCGGACTGTCCACGCAGAAATGGATGCGCGCCCCGTCGGCCGTCTGGGCGTGAAAGGCCAGCGGCGGTTCGTCCTCGTCGGCCATGCGCGCCAGCATGACGGGGTCGGGGCAGGCCTGGTCGAGCGGGCGCCAGAAAAAATACCCGTCCTTGGCGTCCGGCCCCAGGATGCGCACCGGCCAGGGGCGCTGGTCGATGCCGGAAATCACGATCTGGCAATCGGGGTGGCGCCGTTCCTGCAGCGTGCTGCGTATCTGATCGGACTGGGTCAGAACGACGATCTGGTCCTGGGCCGTCATGCGCCGTCCTCAGGCCCGCGGCGCCAGCGCTTCGGGCAGCTCGCGCGCTTCGAGCCGGTACAGCCAGGCCAGCAGCTCGGCCACCGCCGTGTAGAGTTGCGGCGGTATATGGGCATCCAGGTCCACCTGCATCAGCAGGCCGACCAGTTCGCGCGATTCATGCACATGCAGGCCGTGTTCGCGGGCGGTGCGCACGATGGTGTCGGCCAGCTGGCCGTAGCCCTTGGCGACCACGCGCGGGGCCGCTTCGCCGCCGTCATAGGACAACGCCACGGCGACCGGGCGGTTGGGGTCGGCGTCGGCGGTGGCGGGCGTGGGCGGGGCGGGCGTATTCATGCTTCGGGCAGGGCAAAGCCGGGCGCGGCAACCGCGTCGACCGACAGATTGGTGAGCGTGAGGCCGGCGGCCGACAATTGCTGGCGCAGGGCGTCGGCGGCGGCGCCGATCTCGGCGGCGCTGTCCGGGGCCACGACGTGCAGCACCAGCTGGTTGGCCGCCAGGTTCAGGCGCGCCTCGACCGTGCCCAGGCGCGGCAGATTGAGTTTCAGGCGGGTCGCCCAGTGGGTGCCGGGCTGGCCGGCCGCCTCATCGCCGTGCTCGCGCGCGACCTCCCATTCCATCGGCGCGTCGGGCCAGGCCTGTCCCTGCCACGCCAGCATCTGGTTGGTTGGCCAGCACATCCAGCTGTTGGCGCACCAGCAGCGTGGCGTCCTGGTGGATGCCGGGCACCGGCGCGCCGGGCGCGTGCCCGGCGGGCTGGCTGGCCGGCGCGGGTTCGGCCGCGGGCAGGGCGCGCGCCGGCGCCGCGTTTTCGGGCGCCCGTGGCGTGGCGGCCGGCTCGGCGCCGGCGGCGGGCAGCCGCGCCTGCGGTTCGGCCTGCAACTGCTGCACGCTGCGCTTGCCGAAGGCCAGGTCGCTCAGGTGGGATTCATAGAACAGGCCGCTGGTCTGCAGCGTCTGGCGCAATGCCTGGGCCAGCGCCGGCGCGGCCGGCAGCACGGCCCGGCCCGCCAGGGCGGCGAGCGTGGCGGGCGGCGTCTGCGCGGGCGTCCTGGCGCTCGCCGCGCCGGCCTGCGCCGCTTCCGGGCGGGGGGGCGTATTCGCGGCGCCGCCGGCCGCGGCGCTGGCCTGGGCAGGCGCGCTGGGGGCGGCCGCGGCAGGCTGGCCGCTCGCGGGCGGGCTGGCGCCATCCTGGGCCGGCGGCGTCCACAGCGGCGCGCGGACGCTTACCGCCGGCGCCTGGCCGGGATACTGCGCCAGCAGGGCGAGAATGGTGCGCGCGGTCTGGCCCAGCGTGGTCGGCGCGGAGGCCGTCGTGCCGGTGCTGGTCTGCAGGCCGCGGGCGGCCAGCGCCAGCGCGGCCGCGGTCTTGGCGTCCACCCCCGCGGCGCCCTGGCGCGCGCCGCGCTCGCCGCCGGCCTGTACCGCCTGGCGCGGATCGCGCGTGGCTGTCTGGGATGCGCCGGGGCGGGCGGCCTCGCCGGGTTGGGCGACCGCGTCGGGGCGTGCGCCGGATACCAGGTTGGATTGCGCCGACATCGTGGTGCCCAGTACGGCGTCGAGCCGCTGCACCAGAATGCTGCCCAGGGCGGGCGGGCCGACACTCATGTGCCGTTGGCCTTGCCGCTATAGGTGGCCAGCAGCGACTGCTGGCGTTTCATGCGTCCCAGCAGGTCGCTCAGGCGGGCCAGCTGCGGCAGGGCGAGGTCGCGCACCGCCGCGTCGTTTTCGAGGATGCGCACCAGCAGGTCGAACTTCATGCCGCGGGCGGCTTCGTCCAGCGGCTCGCCCGGTTCCAGCTCGCGCAGCCGCTCCACCAGGCAGACATACTCCTGGCCGTGGTTCAGGACCAGGTCCCAATTGCTGGCATTGGCCGCCGCCAGCATCCTGCTGGTCAGGTTGGCAATGTCCTGGTAAATCTCCAGGACCGGGGCATGCTGCGTTAACGCCGTCATAGATTTCTCGCGCTGGGGGCGGCTGGACAAAAAGTGCCTTCCTGGTTTCAGGCCGGAACGGCAGGCGCAGGGTGGTCGACCGAGGCCTGCCATGCTTCGGACAGATCCGCCAGCAAGCGGTCCGCGATGTCGAGCTGTTCCTTGTCGGCCTTCAGGTTGGCGGTCAGCAGCGTACGGGTAATGTAGTCATACAGGCGCGCCAGGTTGGCCGCCACTTCGCCGCCGGCATTCTGGTTCAGCCCCAGCTTCAATCCCTCGTCGACGATGCGGATGGCCTTGCCGATGGCCTGTCCGCGCTCGACGATGCGGCCTGCCTCGAGATGCAGGCGGGCCTGGGCGATGGCGGCGCGCGCCCCGGCATACAGCAAGGTGATCAGGCGCTCGGGGGTGGCGCTCATGACCTGGGTTTCCAGGCCGATATCGCTGTATGACTTGACAGAGTAGGAGCCGGTGGGGCGGCGCGCGGCGTACGTCATGGCTGGCTTACTTCTTGGTGCCGGACAGGGCGGCGAACTGTTGGGACAGGTAGTTGCTGGTGTTGTTCATCTGCGTGACGAAGACATCGAGCTGCACGAACTGCTTGCGGTAGGCCTCGATGGTCGCGGCGATGCTCAGTTTCTGGCGGTCGTACTGGTTCTGCAGCGACTCGAGCGTTTCCTCCAGGCCTTCCTGGCGGATCTTGATCGAGCCCTCGTCGCCGAGGATCTGCTCGGTCGCCAGCTTCACCTTTTCGCCCAGGCCGAACGGACCCGAGAAAATGCGCGCCACGTCGGCCGGGTTGTCGCGCAGGGCGGCTTCCAGCTTTTCGGTATCGGTCTTGAGCGAGCCGGTCTTGGGATCGGTGGTGATGCCAAGCTGGCTCAGCGTGCGCAGGGTGCCCTCGCCGGTGGCCACGCGCAGCGCCGCGGCGATGGCCGACTGGATGTTGCGGGTGGTGCCGTCGCCGGTCAGGGCGCTCTGTTTTTCCGCCTTGACGTCGAACGCCGTCAGGTCCGCGATGGTGGTCTGCAGGCCGTTGTAGGCCTTGACGAAATCGTTGACGGCCGTGGCGGCCACGCTCGGGTCGCTGGAGACGGTCACGGTCAGCGGCGCCGCGCTCTGCTTGGTCAGGGTCAGCGTCAGCCCGTCGATGGCGGTCTCGACCGTATTGGTGTCGCTGACCACGGGGATGCCGTTGATGGTCAGTTCGGCCTTCTGGGCGGCCAGCTGCACCGTCAGATTGGAGGCGCCGGCGTTGGCCGCGTCGAAGTCGAGAATGTCCGCGACTTCCTGGTTGCCGCTCACCGTGATCCGGGTGACCGCGGCTTCGGTGCCTTCGGTCTTGTTGTTCAGCATCAGGTAGTGCTTGCCATTGCCGTCGCTGATGACGGTGGCGCGCACGTCCAGGCCGTCGGTGCCGTTGATGGCCTTGACGATGCCGTTCAGCGACGTGTCCTCGCCCAGCGTGACGGTCGTGGTCGTGCCGTCCTTCTGGACGATCTCGATCGAGCCGCCCGTGCCGTGCTTGTCCGTGCGGCTGTCCAGCTGGCCCGACTGCAGGTTCTGCGCGGTGGCCAGCTTGTCGATGTTGACGGTGTATTGACCCGGCACGGCGCCGGCCGCGGTCTTCACCGACAGCCCGTCGCCGGAGACCACGGCCTTCACGGCGCTGAGCGTGTCGATGCTGCCGAGCGTGGCGGCGGCCTTCTGGACGGCCTCGACCGCGGCCTGGATCTTGCTGTAGGCCGAAATGCGCGTCTCGTAGCTCGCCTGGCGCGCGGTGATCAGCGTCAGTTTCTTCTCTTCGGCTGCCTGCAGCTTTTCCAGGATGCCCTCAAGCTCCAGACCGGAGGACCCGAGAGAGGAAATGGTGGCCATGTGGTGCTCCTTCTAGCTATGCGATTCTGTCAAAAATTGGCGCCGCCTATTGGCCGGGTAAAGGCATAAGGTCGGGCTATTTCCTTGCTTACGCCGCTTTTGCCCCATTCTGGTGCACGCGCGCAGCGCGATATGCTGCCTCAGGCCGTGGTCTCGACGGCATTGCCCTGCATCTTGACGATCATCTTGGCGATGCGTATCACCGCCTCGGACGGAATGGTGCGCAGCACATCCCCCGTTTCGGCGTCCACGATCGAGACCACCACCTGATGCACGTCCGGGTCGATCTCGAACTGCAGCTGCGTGGACCAGGCCTTCAACTGCGCATTGATTTCCTCCAGCGCCCGGTCCATCGGCAGCTTGGGCGCGCCGTACTGGTCCTGCGTGGCGGATTGGGCGCCGCCGCCGTTGGCGGCCGCGGCGGCTGGCGCCACGGCGGCCGCCGGCTGTGCGGGGACAGGGGCGGGCGCGACGGAAACCAGCGCGGGCGCCGCGGCGTTGATAGGGCTTACGGCCATGATCACTCCAACAAGCGATAACGGGCGTCGAAAGGGACGCGATGGGTTTTCGAGGGAACCTTCAGCTACCATAACGACACGCTTGCGCCGAACTTTAGACCCGGGGCGCTCTTTTTGGGGCCGGATCTTCCCGCGCGCGGGCCGCAGCCCGGGGACGGATGCGGCCTTTTCCGCCGAAAGACCCCGCGCGCCGCGGGCGCTTGGGGAAAACACCAGGGCCACGCTGCTAAACTGCGCCCTGTTTCGATTTGCCTTCATCGCCATGTCCACCTCCCGCCCCGACGCCAGCGCAGACCTGCCTGCCTGGCTGCAGTATCTGGAATCCATCCACGCCAAGGCCATAGACCTGGGGCTGGACCGGGTGCGGCAGGTGGCCGGCCGGCTCGATCTGAGCCTGGACGGGGTCAATTTCGTGGTGGGCGGCACCAACGGCAAGGGGTCTACCTGCGCCATGCTCGAATCCATCCTGCTGGCCGCGGGCTACCGGGTGGGCCTGTACACCTCGCCCCATCTCATCGATTTCAACGAACGTGCCCGCATCAACGGCGAAATCGCCAGCGACGCGGCGCTGGTGCAGCAGTTCGAGGCGGTCGAGGCCGCGCGCGGCGATGTCTCGCTGACCTATTTCGAGTTCACCACGCTGGCCATCCTGCGCCTGTTCGCGCAATCGCGCCTGGACGCCGTGGGGCTGGAGGTCGGCCTGGGCGGCCGGCTGGACGCCGTCAACATCGTCGACGCCGACTGTTCCATCATCACCAGCATCGACCTCGACCATACCGACTGGCTGGGCGATACGCGCGAGAAAATCGGCTTCGAGAAGGCGCACATCTACCGCGCGGGGCGCCCCGCCATATGCGCCGATCCGGTGCCGCCGCAATCGCTGTTGGACCACGTGCAGGCGATCGGCGCCGACCTGTGGCTGCTCGGCCGCGACTACAACTATTCCGGGGACCGCCAGCAATGGGCCTACGGCGGGCGGGCGCAGCGGCGCAACGCGCTCGCCTATCCCGCATTGCGCGGCGCCAACCAGCTGCTCAACGCGGCCGCCGCGCTGGCCGCGCTCGAAGCCGTGCGCGACCGCCTGCCGGTGCCGCAGCAGGCGGTGCGGCTGGGGCTGCTGCAGGCGTCGCTGCCGGGCCGCTTCCAGATCCTGCCCGGGCAGCCGACCGTCATCCTGGACGTGGCGCACAATCCCCATGCCGCCGCGGTCCTGGCCCAGAACCTCGACAACATGGGGTTCCATCCCTATACGCACGCCGTATTCGGCATGCTGGCCGACAAGAACGTCGATGGCGTCATCGCCAGGCTGGGCAGCCGGGTCGACCACTGGTACTGCGCCGGCCTGCCGGGCCCGCGCGGGCTGGATGGGCAGGCCCTGGCCGGTCATGTGCGCCAGGTGCTGCCCGAGGCGGAAGGCGCCGCCGAAACGCCTACCGTGCAGGCCTGCGCCGACCCCGCCGCGGCCTATGCGGCGGCGCGGGAAAAGGCGGGCGAGGGTGATAGAATCATCGTGTTCGGGTCATTTCTCACGGTGGCCTCCGTCCTGCAGGCGCTGGGCCGCAAAATCTAAGCGGATCGCGCCAGCGCAAGGGCGGCGCGCACCGGCCCCGCCCGCAAGGAATTCTGCTCCATGGGATTGTTCACTAGCAAAGATTCGGCCTCCGAGACGCAGTCCTCGCGACCGCGTCCATCCGTATCCAGCGAGGCGCAGGCCGCCGAGCTGCGGGCCCGGGCCAGGCGCCGCCTGGCAGGCGCCGTCGCATTGGTGCTCGCCGCGGTCATCGTCCTGCCCATGATCCTCGACTCCGAGCCCGTGCCGGTCGACAGCGACATCCCCATCCGCGTCCCGGACCGCAATTCGGCCTTCCAGCCCACGGTCAACGATCCGCAGGCCGCCGCGCCGCAGCCGGAACAGCCCGCGCCGCAGGCGCCGGCCGGCACGCCCGAGGCGGGCGCGCCGCAGCCGCCCGCGCTGGCGTCCGCGCCGCCGCAGACGCCGCCTCCGGGCCAGACGCCGGCCCAGCCCCAGACGCCGCCCGCGGCCCAGCCGCCGGCCACGCCGCCGCAGCAGGCCGCCACGCCGCCGGCCGCGCCCAAGCCCGAGGCCAAGCCGGAACCCAAGCCCGCCAAGCCGGCGGCGCCGGCGCGCTCGGACGACGGCGCGCGCGCGATGGCGCTGCTGGAGGGGCGTTCGCCGCCGCCGGCGCAGTCCAAGCCGGCCGCCAACGGCAATTTCGTGCTGCAGGTGGCTTCCTATACCACGCAGGCCGATGCGCAGGCGCGCCGCGGCAAGCTGCACCAGGCCGGCGTCACCAATGCATTCGTCGAGCAGGCCTCGATCAACGGCAAGCAACAGTATCGACTGCGCGTGGGGCCGTTCCCCTCGCGCGAGGCGGCCCAGGCGGCGCAGGCGCGCCTGCGCACGCTGGGCTATGACAACGGTTTCATCGCCGCACAGTGACCGGCTTCGATTTCGTCGTCCTGACGATCCTGGCCGTGTCGGCCGTGCTGGGGCTGGTGCGCGGACTGCTCAAGGAAATTCTGTCGCTGCTTGCCTATCTGCTGGCGTTCGTCGCGGCGATCTGGTGGGGGCCCACGGTCTATGTCTGGCTTGAACCGTATATCGAAACCGCGCTGCTGCGCATGGGCATCGCCTATGCCGTGGTGTTCATCATCGTGCTGCTGGCCGTCGGCCTGGTCAACATGACGCTCGCCGCCCTGATCCGCACCACCGGCCTGACGCCGGCCGACCATGGCCTGGGCGCGATGTTCGGCCTGGCGCGCGGCCTGGTGCTGGTGCTGGTGCTGGTGGCGCTGGCGGGTTTCACGCCCTTGCCGCAGGAAGACTGGTGGCGCGACGCCATGTTCTCGCACTCGGCCACCGAGGCCGTCCGGCAGGTCAAGTCCTGGCTGCCGCCCTCGCTGGCGACGTGGCTGCCTTACTGAATTCGCTTTTCGCTTTACGCTTTATCTACTAGGAACTCACCATGTGTGGAATCGTCGGGGTCATTGGGCGCGGGCCGGTCAACCAGCTGCTCTATGACAGCTTGCTGCTGCTGCAACACCGGGGGCAGGACGCGGCGGGCATCGCCACGCTGCAGGGCAACCACTTCAACATGTACAAGGCGCACGGCCTGGTGCGCGATGTGTTCCGTACCCGCAACATGCGCGCGCTGCCGGGCACCAGCGGCGTGGGCCAGGTGCGCTATCCCACCGCCGGCTCCAGCGCCAGCGAGGAAGAGGCGCAGCCGTTCTACGTCAATGCGCCGTTCGGCATCATGTTCGCCCACAACGGCAACCTGACCAACTGGCGCGAGCTGCGCGAGTCGCTCTACCGCGTCGACCGCCGCCACATCAATACCAATTCCGATTCCGAAGTGCTGCTCAATGTGCTGGCGCACGAGCTGCAATCGGCCGCCAGCGGCGTGTCGCTCGACGATGACACGATCTTTCGCGCCGTCTCCGCGGTGCACCAGCGCGTCAAGGGCGCCTACGCCGTGGTGGCGCAGATCTCGGGCTACGGCATGCTGGCGTTTCGCGATCCCCACGGCATCCGGCCGCTGTGCATCGGCCGCCAGGAGACCGAGGAAGGCGTGGAATGGATGGCCGCCTCGGAATCCGTGGCGCTGGAAGGCAGCGGTTTTGCCTTCGTGCGCGACGTCGAGCCCGGCGAGGCGATATTCGTCGACCTCGACGGCCGCATGACCAGCCGCCAGTGCGCCGACAATGCGCAACTGGTGCCGTGTATCTTCGAGTACGTGTACTTTGCCCGCCCCGATTCGCTGATCGACGGCGTCTCGGTGTACGACGCGCGCCTGCGCATGGGCGAATACCTGGCCGACAAGGTCGCGCGCAGCATGCGCCTGGGCGATATCGACGTGGTGATGCCGATTCCCGACTCGTCGCGCCCGGCCGCCATGCAGCTGGCGCACCGGCTGGGGCTGGACTATCGCGAAGGCCTGATCAAGAACCGCTACGTGGGCCGTACGTTCATCATGCCGGGCCAGGCGGTGCGCCGCAAATCGGTGCGCCAGAAACTGAACGCCATCGGCATGGAATTCAAGGGCAAGAACGTGCTGCTGGTCGACGATTCCATCGTGCGCGGCACCACCAGCCGCGAGATCGTCGACATGGCGCGCGCGGCCGGCGCCAACAAGGTGTATTTCGCCTCCGCGGCGCCTCCGGTGCGGTTCCCCAACGTGTACGGCATCGACATGCCGACCCAGAAGGAACTGATCGCCACCGGCCGCACCGATGACGAAATCGCCCGCACCATCGGCGCCGACGCGCTGATCTACCAGGACCTGCAGGACATGCAGCAGGCGGTGCGCGACATCAATCCGCGCCTGAGCCGCTTCGAGGCATCGTGTTTCGACGGCGAGTACGTGACCGGCGACATCACCGCCGAATACCTGGCCCGCCTGGGCCAGTCGCGCGACAGCAGCGCCGGCGACGAAGAGGCCGGCGGCCTGCAGTTCAACATGGGCTACGCGGCCAACGACGCCTGACCGGCGCGGCGCGGCCGGCTTGCGCAAGCCGGCCGCGCGGCCGTCAGGCGTTGCGCCGCAACGCCGCCGGCAGGGCCAGCGCCAGCACGATCACGAACAGCGCCAGGCTCCATATCGCATACTCGATGCCCAGCACCGCCACCGTGGCGTCCATGCAGGTGGCATAGATGCCGAACAGCCAGGGCAGGGCGCCGTCCAGTCCCGTGGCGCTCATGAAACGATCGGCGAAGGTCTGGTCGCACGACAGCATCTTGGCCGCCACGCTGTACTGGTACCAGGCGGCGACGATGCCGCAGATGGCCAGCAGCGCCGCCAGCATGGCGGCCAGGCGCGCCGCGATGGCGCCGGCCAGCGCGCCGGCCAGGGCCACCACGCCGATGCACAGGTAGATCAGCCGCTGCAGCACGCACCAGGCGCACGGCGGCATATCGAAGACATGCTGCGACAGCAGGGCCAGGCCCACGGCGCCAAAGCACAGGATGGCGATCAGGAAAAGCAGGCGTTCGCGGTATCGGGTCATGGGGGTAGGGACGGGAAACGGAAAGGGGCGGGCGGATGGCCGCGCCAGGGTTAGGCCGGCGGCGCCGCAATAGGTTGCATGATCTGCCGCATGACGTCCAGCAGCAGTTCGCTCGCGCCGCTCCAGAAGATCTGCACGCCCAGGCACAGCATGATGAACGCCGACAGCCGCATGAACACGGCGGTGCCGTTGTCGCCCAGCCGGTGCAGCATCTGCGCGGCAAAGCGCAGGCAGATGAACAGGGTGAAGGCTACCAGCGCCACGCCGGGCAGCGAGCCGGCCAGGCGCGCCAGGCTGAGCATGTGGTTTTCGTCGCGCAGCGACGCGCCTACCGTGATGCAGGCGGCGATGGTGCTGGGGCCGCAGCTGATCGGAAAGGTGAGCGGGTAGAAGGCGCGCGCCTGCGCCATCTCGGGCGTGAACGATTCGGCCATCTGGGCGTGCTGCGACGTATCGGCATCGGGCGAGTTGACCAGCCGCCAGGCGCTGTAGATGACCAGCATGCCGCCGCCCACGCGTACGATGGCCAGCGAAATCCCGAAGAAACTGAGCACCACGTTGCCGGCGATCATGGCGCCGATCATCATCAACGCCACGTTGATGGCCACGCGCTTGGACAGCTGGGCGCGGGTCTGCTTGGACGCGCCCTCGGTCAGCGTCCAGAAGATCGGCGTGATGGCCGGCGGGTTGAGAAACGGCAGCAGCGTGGCCAGGGCAAAGAAGAAGCTGCGTCCGAAAACCAGCAGGTACTCGTTGTATGGCATGGCGGCGGGGGCGGTGGCGGGGTGAAGGCCGCGGCCGTTCAGGCGGCCTGCTGGCGCGGCTCGTCGCCGGCCAGCGCGTCCAGGATGGCGCGTTCGAACTGCATCTGGCTGCGCGGGCGCTCCAGCGCCGAGCCCGACACGATGAACACGTCCTCGACGCGTTCGCCCAGCGTCATGATCTTGGCCATGATCAGGTCCACGCCGTGTTCGGCGAATACGCGCGCCAGCGCGTACAGCAGGCCGGGCCGGTCGGTCGCGGTGACCGACAGGCGCCAGGACTGGCTGCGTTCGTCGGGCGAGAGCTCGGCCTGCGGCATGACCGGAAACACCCGCGAGCGCCGGGCGTGGCTGTGCGGCAGGCGCCGTGGCGCATGTGCGTGCCGGGCGGCGTGCGGATCGCGCAGGCGTTCGGCCAGCTCGTGCTCCACCAGGGTGGCCTGGGCGCGCAGGTCGGCGAAGCCCTCGGGCGCCAGCACGATGAAGCTGTCCAGCGCCCAGCCGTGGCGGGTGGTGTGCACGCGCGCATCCTGCACGCTGAGCGACTTGGCGTCGAAGTAGCCGCAGGTCGTCACGAACAGATCCGGCGCGTCGCGCGTGTAGACCATGACCTGCAGCCCCTCGCCGTGCTCGGTGGGGCGGACCCGCACCACCGGCTCGTCGGGCGCCACCTGGTAATACAGGTGGCGCGTGTGCCAGGCGATCTCGGAGGCGTCGTGGCGCAGGAAGTAGGCGATGTCCAGCTGGTTCCAGAAGGCTTCGCGGGCGTCGTCGCGCAGGCCCGCCAGGCGGGTCAGGCGGGCCGCCTCGTCCTTGCGCTCGGTCAGCACGGTGTGCGCGTCGGCGTGCGCGCCGCCCAGCGCCGCCAGGGTCAGGCGGAAAAGGTCTTCCAGCAGCTTGCCCTTCCAGGCGTTCCAGACGCGCGGGCTGGTGCCGCGGATGTCGGCCACGGTCAGCAGGTAGAGGGCGGCCAGGCGGCGTTCGTCGCCCACCTGGGCGGCGAAGTCGCGCACCACCTGCGGGTCGGACAGGTCGCGCTTCTGGGCGACCGCCGACATCAGCAGGTGATGGCGCACCAGGAACTCGACCAGCTCGGCATCGGTCGGATCCAGGCCGTGGTCCTGCGCGAAGCGGCGCACCTCGCGCGCGCCCAGTTCGGAATGATCGCCGCCGCGGCCCTTGGCGATATCGTGGAACAGCGCCGCGACATACAGCAGCCAGTGGCGGTCCAGGCCGGCGATCAGCTGGCTGGCCAGCGGGTATTCCTGGGCGTGCTCGGGCATGGTGAAGCGGCGCAGGTTGCGCACGACCGCCAGGGTGTGCTGGTCGACCGTATAGACATGGAACAGGTCGTGCTGCATCTGGCCGACGATGCGCCGGAACACCGGCAGGTAGCGCGGCAGGATGTTGAGCATGGTCATGCGGCGCAACTCGTGGACGATGCCGCGCGGCTGCTGCAGGATCTGCAGGAACAGCTTGCGGTTGACCGGATTGCGGCGGAACTGCGCGTCGATGCGGTGGCGCGAATGCCAGATGGCGCGCAGCGTGCGGGCCGACATGCCGATCAGTTCCGGATGCTGCTGCATCACCAGGAAGGCGCGCAGCAGCAGCGTCGGATTGCGCTCGAAGCCATCCTCGCGCACGATGTCCAGCCGCTCGCGCAGGTTGCGGAAATCGTCGTCGATCAGGCGCGCGTCGCTGTCCGGGCGCGGGAACAGCCGTTCCTCGATGTTCTGTACCAGGATGACATTGAGCTGGGTCACCAGGCGCGCGGCCCAGTAATAACGCTGCATCAGCAGTTCGCTGGCGCGCCGCGTCGCCGTCGACGCAATGCCATAGACCGCGGCCAGGCCCGGTTGCAGGTCGAACAGGACGCGGTCTTCGCGCCGGCCCGTCAGCAGGTGCAGCTCGATGCGCAGGCGCTTGAAGGCCTGTTCGGCGCGCCGCAGATCGCGCGCTTCGGACGAGGTGAGCAAGCCGGCCTGGGCCACCTCGCGCCAGCTGTGGCCGAAGCCGGCGGCGCGGGCCATCCACAGGATGACCTGCAGGTCGCGCAGGCCGCCAGGCGACTCCTTGCAATTGGGTTCCAGCGCGTAGGGCGTGTCCTGGTAGTGGGCGTGGCGCTGCTGCATCTCCACCCGCTTGGCCTGGAAGAACACCGCCGCGTCCAGCCGTGCCTGCATGGCGCTGTCCAGGCGCTTCATGAGCGTGCGGCTGCCGGCCAGCCAGCGCGATTCCAGCAGCGCCGTCTCGACGGTGATGTCGCCGCGCGCCTCGCGCTCGCAGTCTTCCAGCGTGCGCACGCTATGGCCGGGTTCCAGGCCCAGGTCCCACAGGGCGGCCACCAATGCCTCGACCGCGCGCGCATCGGCCGCCGACGGGGGCTGCGGCAGCAGGATCAGCAGGTCGACGTCGGAATGCGGATACAGTTCGCCGCGGCCATAGCTGCCGACCGCCGCCAGGGTGGCGCCGGCCGGCAGCGGACACAGCTTGACCAGCTCGCGCAGCGCCTGGTCGACGATGCGCCGCAATTCGGTCAGCAGCATGTCCGGTCGGGGATGCTGGCGAAACTGCGCGACGGCTGCCGCCCGGGCGGCCTGCATGTGCTGCTTCAGCGGATTCAGATCGACATGGGGCATGGGGCAGCCTTGCCGCGCGGCGGCGGGGGTCAGAGAGCCGGGATTTCGACCGGCCGTGTCACGAAGGCCGGCGGGGCGGGCATGCCGGGCGAGACCGTCAGCACTTCGTAGCCGGTATCGGTGACCAGCACCGTGTGCTCCCACTGGGCCGACAGGCTGTGGTCGCGCGTCACCACCGTCCAGCCGTCGGCCAGCTGGCGGATTTCGCGCCGGCCGGCGTTGATCATGGGCTCGACCGTGAACAGCATGCCGGTCACCAGCTTGACGCCGGTGCCGGGCTTGCCGTAGTGCAGCACCTGCGGGTCTTCATGGAAGCGCTGGCCGATGCCGTGGCCGCAGAATTCGCGCACCACCGAGAAACCCTGCGCCTCGGCGTACTTCTGGATGGCATGGCCGATATCGCCCAGCGTGGCGCCATTGCGCACCTGTTCGATGCCTTTCCACATGCAGTCGTAGGTGATGTCGGTCAGGCGGCGCGACAGGATCGAGGGCTCGCCCACGTGATACATGCGGCTGGTATCGCCGAACCAGCCATCCTTGATGATGGTGACGTCGATGTTGAGCGAATCGCCGTTCTTGAGCACCTTGTCGCCCGGTATGCCATGACAGACCTGGTGGTTGACCGAGGTGCAGATGGCGCCGGTGAAGGGCGGGTAGCCGGGTGGGGCGTAGCCTATGGTGGCCGACTTGACCTTCAGTTCGTCGGTCAGGTAGGCCAGGCACAGCTTGTCCAGCTCGCCCGTCGTGACGCCTGATTTGACGTACGGCGTAATGAAGTCGAGGATTTTGGCGGCGTCTTGGCAGGCGGCGCGCATTTTGGCCAGATCGGCCGGATCGGTAACGATGCCCATGTATCAGCTTGAGTGGCGCGGTCGAAAAATAGTAGAATTATAGGCTTGCCTGGAAAAGCACGCCCTGTCTTGGCCCGGAATGTGATGTCGAACGTGATTTGTCTTGCGCGATGATAGGCGCGAGGACAGGCCGGTTGAAAGAGCAGGGCAGGCAGGCAAGTAGCAAAGCAGTAAGTGTAAGGCTATACGGTTTGTCTTGCGTTCGCACGGAGTCTTGCCCGGTGTTTTGGGCGATTTGTGCGGGGCGAGGCGGGCCGGATGGGCCGGATGGCTGGGAAAGGGTAGACTGGCTTTGGCCTGCGGTTGGCGCGTTGCGCGGTATCGCGGGTTGATGTGGCACCATTTTCTCGATCGACGCTTTAGAGCAGCGGTGCAGGCGCGGTGTGGGCGCCCGGCTTAAGTTCTTGGCGGCTCGCGCTGGCGGGCTGCCTGAAGAACTGCCCCGGGATCCTGATTCCAGCGGCCCGATTCCGCTGCCAACAAGGCAGCCAGCTGGGGGCGACAATGTCGGCCGCCAGCGCGGATCGAGACAGGTGGCGCCGGCCGCGTGCGCCCGCGACCGTCTGGGTTCATTGCTGCGTCCCTGGTTTGGGGCGCGGCGATCGGTCGGCTCGGTTTGTTTTTTTTATTTCATCCTGTTTGTCAGGAAATCGCGCGTTATGCCACCCAGGGTGTCGGTTTTATCCGATGCGGGTGTAGCGCAAGACTTAACCCTCGGAGATAGTTATGTCCCTCATGCGTGAAATGCTGGAAGCTGGCGTCCACTTCGGCCACCAGACCCGTTACTGGAACCCCAAGATGGCCCCGTACATCTTCGGTCACCGTAACAAGATTCACATCATCAACCTCGAGCAGACGGTCGCCAAGTACCAGGAAGCCTCGAAGTTCGTCAAGCAACTGGTCGCCCGTGGCGGCAACATCCTGTTCGTCGGCACCAAGCGCGCCGCGCGCGAACTGGTGGCAACCGAAGCCGCCCGCTGCGGCATGCCCTACGTCGACGCCCGCTGGCTCGGCGGCATGCTGACCAACTTCAAGACGGTCAAGAGCTCGATCAAGCGCCTGAAGGACATGGAAGCCATGGTCGCCGACGGCGGCTTCGAGCGCATGACCAAGAAGGAAGGCCTGCTGTTCCAGCGCGAACTGGACAAGCTGAACAAGTCGATCGGCGGCATCAAGGACATGAACGGCCTGCCCGACGCGCTGTTCGTCATCGACGTCGGCTACCACAAGATCGCGGTCGCCGAAGCCAAGGTGCTGGGCATCCCGGTCGTGGCCGTGGTTGATACCAACCACTCGCCCGACGGCATCGACCATGTCATTCCCGGCAACGACGACTCGGCCCGCGCCATCGCGCTGTACGCCAAGGGCATGGCCGACGCCGTGCTGGAAGGCCGCGAGCAGAACATCAATGGCCTGGTCGAGGAAATCGGCGAAGGCCAGGAAGAGTTCGTCGAAGTGCAGGACAACCAGGCCTGATAGCCGGTTGCCGCGCCGGCCGGGCCGGCAAGCCTCGGGCGCTGGGCGCCCGGGCTGCCGCCCGGATGCCGGCGCCGAGGTGGGCTCCCGCCTCACGACCCGCCCAGGCGGGTGCCATATCGAATCAACCATATGTCCCGGTTCATGCTTGCCGGGCCATGTCTTAGCGAATTTGGAGCAAACATGGCTGAAATTACCGCCGCCCTGGTCAAGGAACTGCGCGAGAAGACCGATGCGCCCATGATGGAGTGCAAGAAGGCTCTGACCGAAGCCGAAGGTGATCTGGCCCGCGCCGAGGAAATCCTGCGCGTCAAGCTGGGCAACAAGGCCAGCAAGGCCGCCGCCCGCGTGACCGCCGAAGGCCTGATCGGCCTGTACATCGCCGCCGACGGCAAGCAGGGCGCCGTCATCGAAGTCAACTGCGAGACCGACTTCGTCGCCAAGAACACCGATTTCATCGATTTCATCAACAAGCTGGCCGAGCTGGTCGCCACGCAGAATCCGGCCGACGTGGCCGCGCTGTCGGCGCTGCCGTTCGGCGAAGGCACGGTCGAGACCACCCGCACCGCGCTGGTGGGCAAGATCGGCGAAAACATCTCGGTGCGCCGCTTCGAGCGCATCCAGACCCCGAACTCGCTGGCCAGCTACGTGCACGGCGGCAAGATCGGCGTACTGGTCGAGTTCTCGGGCGCCGAGGAAGTGGGCAAGGACCTGGCCATGCACATCGCCGCGACCAAGCCCAAGGCCCTCAATGCCGACGGCGTCAACGCCGAAGACATCGCCGCCGAGCGCTCGGTAGCCGAACAGAAGGCCGCCGAATCGGGCAAGCCCGCCGAAATCGTCGCCAAGATGGTCGAAGGTTCCGTGCAGAAATTCCTGAAGGAAGTTACTCTGCTGTCGCAACCCTTCGTCAAGAACGACAAGCAAACGATCGAACAGATGCTCAAGGAAAAGGGCGCTTCGATCACCAAGTTCGTTCTGTTCGTCGTTGGTGAAGGGATCGAGAAGAAGACCGCCGATTTCGCTTCCGAGGTCGCCGCCGCCGCCGCTGGCCGCGCCTGACGCGTCATCGTAGGGGCCGGCCAGGGCGGGGCTTCCCGAACTGCCGGCCTATTTCTTGTCTTACACTTTCGTCGGATCGTTTCTCGGGATATCACCTATGAGCAGCAGATCATATAAACGGGTTCTTCTCAAACTTTCCGGCGAGGCGCTGATGGGCGAAGATGCCTTTGGCATCAATCGCTCCACCATCGTCCGCATGACCGATGAGATCGCCGAAGTCGCCGCACTGGGCGTCGAACTGGCCATCGTCATCGGCGGAGGCAATATTTTCCGTGGCGTCGCCCCGGGCGCGCAGGGCATGGACCGCGCGACCGCCGACTACATGGGCATGATGGCAACCATCATGAACGCGCTGGCGCTGCAGGACGCGCTCAAGCACAAGGGCGTCGACACGCGGGTGCAGTCGGCGCTGAACATCGACCAGGTGGTCGAGCCCTACATCCGGCCCAAGGCCCTGCGCTACCTCGAAGAGGGCAAGGTCGTGATCTTCGCGGCCGGCACCGGCAACCCGTTCTTCACCACCGATACCGCGGCCGCGCTGCGCGGTGCGGAGATCGGCGCCGAAATCGTGCTCAAGGCAACCAAGGTCGACGGCATCTACAGCGCCGATCCCAACAAGGATCCGACCGCGACCCGCTACGCGCGCATCAGCTTCGACGAAGCCATCGTGCGCCGGCTCGAGGTCATGGACGCCACGGCGTTCGCGTTGTGCCGTGACCAAAAGCTGCCCATCAAAGTGTTTTCGATCAACAAGTCCGGCGCCCTCAAGCGGGCCGTCAGCGGCGAAGACGAAGGCACGCTGGTACACGTTTAAGAAAAGGAAATTCCATGAGCGTCGCAGATATTCGTAAGTCCGCTGAAACCAGGATGGCCAAATCGCTTGAAACGCTCAAGGCGAGCCTGGCCAAGATCCGCACGGGCCGCGCCCATACCGGCATCCTGGATCACGTGCAGGTCGAGTACTACGGCTCGCCGGTGCCGATCAGCCAGGTCGCCAACGTGAATCTCGTCGATGCCCGCACCATCAGCGTGCAGCCGTACGAGAAGAGCATGGCGGGCCCGATCGAAAAGGCGATTCGCGAGTCGGACCTGGGACTGAATCCGGTCTCGATGGGCGAAACCATCCGCGTGCCGATGCCGGCCCTGACCGAGGAGCGCCGCCGCGACCTGACCAAAGTGGTCAAGAGCGAAGGCGAGGACGCCAAGGTGGCGGTGCGCAACCTGCGCCGCGAAGCCAACGAGGCGCTCAAGAAGCTGGTCAAGGACAAGGAAATCTCCGAGGATGACGAGCGTCGCGCCCAGGATGATGTCCAGAAACTGACTGACCGTGCCGTCGGCGACATCGACAAGATGATCGTCCAGAAAGAAGCGGAAATCATGACCGTATAATTCCGGTTGAGGTATCGGGGCCGTATCGACGGCTCCGGTGTCGATATCGGAATCTGTTCCGTACGCGCCGTCCCGGCCGCGCTGGTCCTGTCGGATTTGGCGCAGGCGCGACGGCGCAGGCTTTTGCAATACCTTTTTGCTTGCCGCCTTGCGCCAAGCTCCAGCCATGGCACTCAGTTCGACTCAGGCGATTCCGGAAACGGGGGACATCCCCAGGCACGTAGCCATCATCATGGATGGCAACGGCCGCTGGGCGACGCGCCGTCACCTGCCGCGCACGGCAGGGCACGCCAAGGGCGTGCACGCGGTGCGCCGCGTGGTCGAGGCCTGCGGCCGGCGCGGCGTGCGCTACCTGACTCTGTTCGCATTCAGTTCCGAGAACTGGCGCCGTCCGGCCGACGAGGTGTCGCTGTTGATGCGGCTGTTCGTGCAGGCGCTCGAGCGCGAAGTCGACAAATTGCAGGACCAGGGCGTGCGCCTGCACGTGGTGGGAGACCTGAGCGCGTTCGAGCCCAAGCTGCAGGAACTGATCGCCCAGGCGCAGGAACGCACCGAGCACAACGACCGGCTGCACCTGACGGTGGCGGCCAATTACGGCGGCCGCTGGGACATCCTGCAGGCCACGCGCGCCATGCTGCGCGCCGATCCGGGCCTGGCCCAGGATCCCGACCGCATCGACGAGGCGCGGCTGGCCGAACATCTTTCGATGGCCTGGGCGCCGGAACCGGACCTGTTCATCCGCACCGGCGGCGAACAGCGCATTTCGAACTTCCTGGTCTGGCAACTGGCCTACGCTGAATTCTATTTCACCGAACAATTCTGGCCCGATTTCGGCGCCGACGAGCTCGATGCTGCCTTCGAGTGGTATCGCACGCGCGAGCGGCGCTTCGGCCGCACCAGCGCGCAATTGCGCGGCGGCGCCAAGCGCTGACCCCCAAGGAGACGTATTCATGCTGGGCCAGCGCATCATCACCGCCGCCGTATTGCTTGCCGTCCTGGCCCTGACGCTGGCGCTGGCCAACCCGTGGTGGTTCGTCGCCTTGCTGGCGCTGGGCGCGGCCTGCGCCGCCTGGGAGTGGCTGCGCCTGACGGTGCGCCAGCCCCCCTCGGGTGCGCTGTGCGTCGGCCTGGCGGCGGCGCTGCTGGCGGCGATGCTGGCCATGGCGCAGGCCTGGATCCAGGGAGGCGTGTCCGGCCTGCGGCTCGAGGTCTGGGTCGGCTACTGGCTCACCCCGGCGGTCGTGGCCGTCTGGCTGCTGGGCGCGGGCACGGCGGTCGCGCGCGGCCGCGCCGACGCGCCGGCGGCCAGCCTGGGCTGGACGCTGTTCGCCATTCCCGCCGTGCTGGCCGCCTGGTCGGTGTTGGCGCTGATGTATCTGTCGCGCGGCGGCGCCTATGTGGTGTCGCTGCTGGCGCTGGTGTGGGTGGCCGATATCGCCGCCTATTTCGCCGGCCGCGCCTTCGGCAAGCGCAAGCTGGCGCCGCGGGTCAGCCCGGGCAAGACGGTGGCCGGCGCGGTGGCCGGCGTGCTGGGCGCGGTCGCGTGGATCGCCCTGAGCAGCCAATGGGATGGAACTTATGGCCAGGCGCTGGTCGAACGCTGGTCCTGGTGGCTGGCGTTGCCGGCGGCCGCCTTGCTGGGCGTCGTCTCCATCGTCGGCGACCTGTTCGAGTCCTTGCTCAAGCGCCGCGCCGGCCGCAAGGATTCCAGCGCGCTGCTACCCGGCCACGGAGGCGTCTATGACCGCATCGACGCCATCCTGCCGGTGGCGCCGCTGGCGTTGCTCATGTCTGGAGTGTTGTTTTGACCCGTTTTCAACGCGTCGCCGTCCTGGGATCGACCGGATCGATCGGCGACAGTACGCTCGACGTTATCGCGCGCCACCCGGATCGGCTGGGCGTGTATGCCCTGTCGGCCTATAGCCGCATGGACAAGCTGGCCGCCCAGGCGGCCGCCTGCGGCGCCGCCGTGGTGGTCGTGCCCGACGATGCGGCGGCTGCGCGCTTTCGCGCCGCCTGGCGCGGCAAGGCCGCCATGCCCGAGGTGCGGGTCGGGCCGCGCGCGCTGGCCGAGACGGCCGCCGCGCCCGAGTGCACCACGGTCATGGCCGCCATCGTCGGCGCCGCCGGCCTGCCGGCGGCCCTGGCCGCGGCGCAGGCCGGCAAGCGGGTGCTGCTGGCCAACAAGGAAGCGCTGGTGGCGGCCGGATCGCTGTTCATGGCGGCCGTGCGCGAGAACGGCGCCGAATTGCTGCCCATCGACAGCGAACACAACGCCATCTTCCAGTGCATGCCGCAGGGCGCCCGGGCGGCCGCGCCCACCGCGCCCGCGCCCGGCGTGCGGCGCCTGCTGCTGACCGCCTCCGGCGGCCCGTTCCGGCGCCAGGACCCGGCCGACCTGCACGAAGTGACGCCGGCCCAGGCCTGCGCACATCCCAACTGGAGCATGGGGCGCAAGATTTCGGTCGATTCGGCCACCATGCTGAACAAGGGACTGGAGGTCATCGAGGCCCATTGGCTGTTCGCCATGCCGTCCGAACGCATCGACGTGCTGATCCATCCGCAAAGCGTCGTCCATTCCATGGTCGAGTACGACGACGGCTCGGTGCTGGCGCAACTGGGACAGCCCGACATGCGCACGCCCATCGCCTACGGGCTGGGCTTTCCGGAGCGCCTGGCCAGCGGGGTGGGGCTGCTGGACCTGACGCGCTGGGGACGGCTGGATTTCGAGCAGCCCGACCTGCAGCGCTTCCCGTGCCTGGCGCTGTCGTTCGCCGCGCTGCGCGCCGGTCAGCCGGCCTGCGTGGCCCTGAACGCGGCCAACGAAGTCGCGGTGGCGGCGTTCCTGGAAGGGCGCCTGCGCTATACCTGGATCGCCCGGGTCATCGAGGCGGTGCTCGAGTGGCAGGCCAAGCAGGCATCTGTTACCCTGACCAGCCTGGATGACGTGCTCGACCTGGATGCGCGCGCGCGCTCATTCGCCGGCAATCTCGGCCTGGCGTGACGCGCCGGGCCGCCTTTCGCGTCCACCCGAGTCTGATCCATGCTTTTCACGCTACTGGCCTTTGTCGTCGCCCTGGGCACCCTAATTACGTTCCATGAACTGGGCCACTACTGGATCGCCCGGCTGTGCGGCGTGCGCGTGCTGCGTTTTTCCGTCGGGTTCGGCCGGGTGCTGGCGCGCCGCACCGACCGCCACGGCACCGAGTGGGCCATTTCCGCGATCCCCCTGGGCGGCTACGTCAAGATGCAGGACGATCCGCCGGCAGGCGCCAGCGCGGCCGAGGCGGCGCGCTCCTTCAATGCCCAGCCGGTCGGGCGCCGCATCGCCATCGTGGCCGCTGGGCCGCTGTTCAATCTTTTTCTCGCCGTGGTCCTGTATGCCGGCCTGAACCTGGCCGGCACCGAAGTGCCCGCGCCGGTGGTGGGCCAGCCGGCGGCCGGCACGCCGGCCGCGCAGGCCGGCCTGATGGCCGGCGACCGCATCGAGGCGGTGCAGGGGCGCGCGGTCGATTCCTGGAATGACGCGCGCTGGCGCCTGCTGGACGTGCTTTCCAGCCAGGGCGAGGCGCAGTTGGAAGTGCGCGGCCCCGGCGGCGCGGCGCGCGGTCTCGTGCTGCAGGTGCCGGGCGGCAACCGCCTGGATCCGGCCGACGGCGACCCGCTGGCCGAGACCGGCCTGCGCCTGGCCCAGCCCAAGCCGGTGGTGCGCGAGGTCATCGCCGGCGGCGCCGGCGAGCAGGCCGGCCTGCGTGGCGGCGACCTGATCGTGGCGGCCGGCCAGGCCGCCGACCTGGACGCGGGCGCGCTGGTGGCCCTGATCCAGCGCCATGCCGGCCAGCCCCTGGCCCTGACGGTGCAGCGCGGCGCCGACCGCCTGACCCTGACGGTGGTGCCGCGGGCCGAATCCGTGCAGGGCCAGGAGGTGGGCCGCATCGGCGTGCAGCTGGGCGGGGATATCCCCATGGTCACGGTGCGCTACGGGGTGATCGACAGCGTCTGGCGCGGCGCCCAGCGCACCTGGGACACGGCCTGGCTGTCGTTGCGCATGATGGGCCGCATGGTGCTGGGGGAGGTCTCCTGGCGCAATATCAGCGGCCCGGTCACGATCGCCGATTATGCCGGCCAGACGGTCCGGATCGGCCTGAAAGCCTATATTGCCTACCTGGCGCTGATCAGTATCAGCCTGGGCGTATTGAACCTGCTGCCGATACCCATGTTGGACGGAGGGCATCTGCTGTACTATCTCGTCGAAATTGTAAAAGGCAGTCCCGTTTCCGATCGCTGGATAGACATCGGCCAGCGAGCCGGCATCGGCCTGCTCGCAGGATTGATGGGCTTGGCACTGTTCAATGATTTTGCGCGCCTGTTCACTTAGGCACGAATAGAATAAAATCCCCCGCCATTTGCACGACCAAGGATACCCAAGGATGTCTCTACGCCGGATGTTTCATCACAAAAAGGGCGTTATACCGGGTTTGTTAGCCGCCGCGCTTCTTGCGCCCGCGCTGGCCCATGCCTTCGAGCCCTTTGTCGTGCGGGATATCCGCGTGGAGGGCATTCAGCGTACCGACGCCGGCACGGTGTTCGGCTACCTGCCGGTCAAGGTCGGCGAGAAGTTCACCGACGAGGAGGCCACCGAGGCGGTGCGCCGCCTGTACGGCACGGGCTTTTTCAGCGACGTGCAGATCCAGACCGACAACAACGTCGTCGTGGTCGTGGTGCAGGAGCGCCCCACGATCGCCTCGATCAGTTTCAATGGCATGCGCGAGTTCGACTCCAAGGCCATCACCAAGTCGCTGGCTCAGGTGGGTTTCGGCGAAGGGCGCATCTTCGACCAGTCCATGCTCGAACGCGCCGAGTACGAGCTGAAAGAACAGTACCTGGCCAAGGGCAAGTACGGCGTCGAAGTCACCGCGACGGTCACGCCGCTGCCGCGCAACCGGGTGGGCGTCAGTTTCGACGTGTTCGAAGGCGAAGTGGCCAAGATCCGCGAAATCCGCGTGGTCGGCAGCAAGGCTTTCTCGGAAGGCGAGCTGCTCGACCAGTTCGACCTGACCACGCCGGGCTGGCTGACCTGGTACACCAACACCGACAAGTACTCGCGCGAGAAGCTGGAAGGCGACATCGAGCGGCTGCGCTCGTTCTACCTGGACCAGGGCTACCTGGAGTTCACGGTCGAGCCGCCCCAGGTCACCATCTCGCCCGACCGCAAGGACATCTACATCACCATCACCGTGCACGAGGGCGAGCCCTACAAGGTGCGCGAAGTGAAGCTGGCCGGCAACCTGATGGGGCTGGACAGCGAAATCAACAACCTGGTCGAGATCAAGCCGGGCGAGGTATTCTCCGCCGCCAAGGCCAACAACTCGGCCAAGGCCATTACCAACTACCTGGGCGACCTGGGCTACGCATTTGCCAACGTCAACCCCAACCCGCAGCTCGACCGCGCCAAGCACGAGGCCGACGTCACGTTCTACGTCGACCCGAGCCGCCGCGTCTACGTGCGCCGCATCCAGATCGGCGGCAACACGCGCACCCGCGACGAAGTGGTGCGGCGCGAAATGCGCCAGCAGGAAGCCGCCTGGTACGACGCGGGCGACATCAAGGTGTCGCGCGACCGCGTCGACCGCCTGGGCTATTTCAACGAGGTCAACGTCAAGACCGATCCGGTGCCGGGCTCGCCCGACCAGGTCGACGTCAACGTGGACGTCAAGGAAAAGCCCACCGGCATCATCAACCTGGGCGTGGGCTACGGTTCGTCCGAAAAGGCGATTCTGTCGGCCGGTATCAGCGAAGACAACGTCTTCGGCAGCGGCACCAACCTGACGCTGCAGTTGAATACCAGCAAGACCAACCGCGCCGTGGTGCTTTCGCACACCGATCCGTATTTCACCAAGGACGGCATCAGCCGCACCACCTCGGCGTACTACCGCGTCACCGAGCCGTGGGACAACAACGACGGCGACTACCGCGTGAAGGCCATGGGCCTGGGCATGAACTTCGGCGTGCCCATCTCCGAGTACGACCGGATCTTCCTGGGCGGCACGTTCGAGCGCAACCAGATCGATCTGTACAACAACTCGCCGCAGGCCTATCGCGACTTCGTCGACCAGTACGGCAATTCGACCAACGCGCTGATCTTCAACACCGGCTGGTCCAAGGACACGCGCGACAGCGCGCTGGCGCCGACCAAGGGCGCGTACACGCGCCTGAAGGGCGACTTCTCCACGATGGATCTGAAGTACTACCTGCTGACGGCGCAGCAGCAGTACTACCTGCCGCTGGGCCGCAGCTACACGCTGGCCCTGAACGGCATGATCGACTACGGCCGCAGCTACGGCGGCCTGGACTACCCGGTGATCAAGAACGTGTACGCCGGCGGCATCGGCACGGTGCGCGGCTACGAGGGCGCCTCGCTGGGTCCGCGCGACCGCCTCACGGGCGACTACATCGGCGGTTCGCGCCGCATGGTGGCCAACGCCCAGCTGTACCTGCCGTTCCCGGGCGCCTCGAAGGACCGCACGCTGCGCTGGTTCGTGTTCACCGATGCGGGCCAGGTCGCGGCCGGCAGCGGCATGTCGTGCACGGCCGGCAAGCCGGACAGCGAAGTGGAGGATCCGTGCGGCTGGCGCTTCTCGGCCGGTATCGGCCTGTCGTGGCAGTCGCCGCTGGGTCCGCTGCAGTTGTCGTACGCTCGCCCGCTGAATTCGAAGTCCGGCGACGACACGCAGGCGTTCCAGTTCCAGATCGGCACGGGTTTCTGATCGCTGCGGGGAAGCCTGCGAGCCGTTACGCATGAAAACATGGGAAATGGCCGGTTGCCCGGCCGTCCCGCAGTTTAGTGGCACAATATCGTCTTTGCTTTACCTCATTGGAAGGTGAGATTTTCATGATGTCTGATTTCGCACTTAATACCTCGGGTTCCAAGCGCGCCAAACGAGGGGCCGGCAAGCTGGGCGTATCGCTGGCGCTGGCGGGTGCTTTGCTGTTCGGGTCGTCCGCGGCGGTCACCGCGCAGGCGCAAGGCACCAAGATCGGCTTCGTGAACACGGAGCGGATCCTGCGCGAATCGGGTCCGGCCAAGGCGGCGCAAAGCAAGATCGAATCCGAATTCAAGCGCCGCGACGACGAACTGCAGCGCCTGAGCAGCAGCCTGCGCTCGCAGGCCGAGAAGTTCGACAAGGATGCCCCGGTGCTGTCCGAATCGGACCGTGTCAAGCGCCAGCGCGAGCTGAGCAACCTCGACATGGACCTGCAGCGCAAGCGCCGCGAGTTCCAGGAGGATTTCAACCGCCGCCGCAACGAAGAGTTCTCGAGCATCGTCACCAAGGCCAATGACGCCATCAAGCGCATTGCCGAGCAAGAGAACTACGACCTCATCATCCAGGACGCCGTTACGGTCAACCCCCGTATCGATATCACCGACAAGGTGATCCAGAGCCTGGGCCGATAAGCACGCCCATGCCGGTTCTGCTGGACCCTGAAAACGCGCTCGCTCTCGATGTCCTGCTGGCCGGCATCGATGCCCAGGGGCTGGACTGGCACCTGAGCGCCCCCGATGCCGCCGATCTGCCCAGGATCCGCGGCATCGGCACGCTGTCTTCGGCGGGAAACGAGGAAATCAGCTTCCTGTCCAATCCCCGCTACCAGAATCAGCTGGCCACCACGCGCGCCGCCGCGGTCATCGTGACGCCCGACGTCGCGCAGGCCCGGCAGGAGCAGGGCGCGTCGGGCCACGTGCTGGTGGTGTGCAAGCATCCCTATCTGCTGTATGCGCGCCTGGCGCAGTGGTTCGAGCGCGCCAGCCGGCCGGCCGGGCCCGCCGGCGTGCATCCGTCCGCGGTGGTCGACCCCAGCGCCGAGATCGACGCCGATGTGCGGGTCGGCGCGCAGTGCGTCATCGAGGCGGGCGCCCGCATCGGGCGCGGCGCCAGGCTGGGGCCGGGCTGTGTGATCGGCGCCGGCTCCACGGTAGGGGCCGACAGCCTGCTGCATCCGCGCGTCACCCTGTACGCGGGCGTGCACGTGGGCGAGCGGGCCATCATCCACAGCGGCGCCGTGCTGGGCGCCGACGGTTTCGGTTTCGCGCCCGATCCCACGCTGGGCCGCGGCGCCTGGGGCAAGATCCCGCAGTTGGGCGAGGTGAGGGTGGGCAACGATGTCGAAATCGGCGCCAACACCACCATCGACCGCGGCGCGCTGGACGACACGATCGTGGGCGACGGCGTGAAGCTGGACAACCAGATCATGGTGGCGCACAACGTGCGGATCGGCGCGCATACCGCCATTGCCGCCTGTGTCGGCATCGCCGGCTCGACCACCATCGGCGAGCGATGCACCATCGGCGGCGCATCGATGCTGTCCGGGCACCTGGCCATCGCCGACGACGTCAATATCTCGGGCGGCACCGCGGTGACATCGAACATCGCGAAGGCCGGCCGCTACACCGGCGTGTATCCTTACGCCGAACACAGCGAATGGCAGCGCAATGCCGCGGTCATTCAGCAATTGGCGCTGCTGTGCCGGCGCTTGCGGGCCCTCGAGCGGGAATAATCCCGCACGGCCCGTGTGCCCGGTTGGCGGCGCATTGCAACATAATCTATTTTTGCTTTGCAGGAAAACAAATGGAACTCGACATCAAGGGGATCATGGACCGGCTGCCGCATCGCTACCCGATGCTGCTGATCGACCGTGTGCTGGAGATGGTGCCCGGCAAATCCATCGTTGCCATCAAGAACGTCTCGATCAACGAGCCGTTTTTCACGGGCCATTTTCCGCATCATCCGGTCATGCCGGGCGTGCTGATCGTCGAGGCCATGGCGCAGGCTTCGGCCCTGTTCTCGTTCACCGACGAGAACGGCGGGCTGAAGTGCGACGGCGCCAAGACCGCCTACTACCTGGTGGGCATCGACGGCGCGCGGTTCCGTAAACCCGTGGTGCCGGGCGACCAGTTGCGGCTGGAAGTCGAGGCCGAGCGCCTGTCGCGTACCATCTGCAAGTGCCAGGGCCGGGCCCTGGTCGACGGCCAACTGGTCGCCGAAGCCAAGCTGATGTGCGCGATCCGTAGCCTGGAAGAGTAAATGTCAGGAAACATCCATCCCACCGCCGTGGTCGATCCGGCGGCACAGATCGACAGTTCGGTCGTGATCGGCCCATACAGCGTGGTGGGGCCGGGAGTCAGCATTGCCGCGGGCACCGAGGTCGGCGCGCACTGCGTGCTCGACGGCGTGACCAGCATCGGGCGCGACAACCGCTTCTACCGCTTTTGCTCCATCGGCGGCATGCCGCAGGACAAGAAGTACAGCGGCGAACCGACGCGACTGGTCATCGGCGACCGCAACACGGTGCGCGAGTTCACCACGTTCAACACCGGCACGGTGCAGGACGGCGGCGTGACCAGCATCGGCGACGACAACTGGATCATGGCCTACGTGCACATCGCGCACGACTGCCATATCGGCAACAACACCATCCTGGCCAACTCGGTGCAGCTGGGCGGCCACGTGCAGGTGGGCGACTGGGCCATCGTGGGCGGCCTGACCGGCGTGCACCAGTTCGCCAAGATCGGCGCGCACAGCATGACCGGCGGCAACAGCTTGCTGATGCAGGATGCGCCCCCGTTCGTGCTGGCGGCGGGCAATCCGTGCCGGCCCGTGGGCGTCAATGTCGAAGGCTTGAAGCGGCGCGGTTTCTCGGCGGCGGCCATCTCGGCGCTGCGCGATGCGTACAAGTCGATCTACCGGCGCGGACTGTCGCTGGACGAGGGGCGCGCCGAGCTGCGCGCGCGCCAGCAGGCCGAGCCGGATGTCGCCGAGCATCTGCAGACCATGCTGGACTTCCTGGACGCTTCGACGCGCGGCATCATCCGGCCATGAGCCTGCGCATAGGCATGGTCGCCGGCGAGCCTTCGGGCGACCTGCTGGCCGGGCGCATCATCGCCGGCCTGCAGGCCCGGGCACCCGGCGTGCACTGCGCCGGCATAGGCGGGCCCCAGATGGCGGCGCGCGGCTTCGAGGCCTGGCACCCCATGCATGCGCTCACGGTGTTCGGCTACATCGATGCGTTCAAGCGGATTCCCAGCCTGCTGTCGACCTACGGCGACGTCAAGCGGCGCCTGCTGGCCGAGCCGCCGTCGGTGTTCGTGGGCATCGACGCGCCGGATTTCAACCTGCGCCTGGAGCACCAGTTGCGCCAGGCCGGTACCCCCACCGTGCATTTCGTCGGTCCCTCGATCTGGGCCTGGCGCTACGAACGCATCAACAAGATCCGCGCCGCCGTCTCCCACATGCTGGTGCTGTTTCCGTTCGAGGAAGCGCTCTATCGCAAGGAAGGAATCCCGGTCACCTATGTCGGCCATCCGCTGGCCGGGGTGATTCCCATGCAGCCCGATCGCGCCGCGGCCCGCGCGCGGCTGGGCATCGACGCCGACGCGCGGGTGCTGGCCATCCTGCCGGGCAGCCGCTCGTCCGAGATCCGCCTGCTTGCGCCGCGTTTCCTGCAGGCCGCGGCCGAGCTGGTCCGGCGCGATCCACGCCTGCAGTGCGTGGTGCCCATGGTCAACCCGCAGCGGCGCGCCGAGTTCGAGGCTATCGCGACCCAGCATCCGGTGCCGGGCCTGCGTTGCGTGACCGCCGCCGAGGGGCAGGGCGAGACGCCGGTGGCCTGGTCCGTCATGGAGGCGAGCAACGCCGTCCTGGTGGCCAGCGGCACGGCCACGCTGGAAACGGCGCTGTACAAGCGGCCCATGGTCATTTCGTACGTGCTGTCGCCGTGGATGCGGCGCATCATGGCCTGGAAATCCGGGCAGCAACGTCCCTACCTGCCGTGGGTGGGGCTGCCCAATGTGCTGCTGCGCGATTTCGCCGTGCCGGAGCTGCTGCAGGACGAGGCCACGCCGGCCGCGCTGGCCGAGGCGACCTGGCAGGCGCTGACCGACGAGGCCGGCGCGGCGCGCATCGAGGCGCGCTTTACCGCCTTGCACCAGGACTTGCTGCGCGATACGCCGGCGCTGGCCGCCCAGGCGATTCTGGAGGTGGCCGATGGAGCAGCCTGACCTGTTCGGCACGCTGGCGCCGCTGCCCGCCATCATTGCCGGCGTCGACGAAGCCGGTCGCGGACCGCTGGCCGGCGCGGTCTATGCGGCCGCCGTCATCCTGGACCCGGACCGGCCGGTCGACGGCCTGGCCGACTCCAAGGTGCTCAAGGCCGAGCAGCGCGAAGCGCTGGCGGTGCAGATCCGCGCCCAGGCGCTGGCCTGGTTCGTGGCCAGCGCCAGCGTGCAGGAAATCGACAGCCTGAACATCCTGCGCGCCACCATGCTGGCGATGCAGCGCGCCGTGGCCGGCCTGGCCATGGCGCCGGAACTGGCCATGGTCGACGGCAACCAGGCGCCCAAGCTGCGCTGCGCCGTGCAGACCGTGATCAAGGGCGATGCGCTGGTGCCGGCGATCTCCGCCGCGTCCATCCTGGCCAAGACGGCGCGCGACGCCGACCTGCTGCGCCTGCATGCCTTGTATCCCCAATACGGCTTCGACCAGCACAAGGGCTACGGCACGCCGCAGCACCTGTCCTTGCTGCGCGAGCACGGCCCGTGCCCCGAACACCGGCGCAGCTTCGCGCCGATCAAGGCGTACGGCGCGCCATGAAGCACCTGAGTTCGCGCGACAACCCGGCGGTCAAGGCGTTGCACAAGCTGGCCGCCGGCGGCGGCCGCCGCGACGGACGGATCCTGCTCGACGGCGTGCATCTGTGCCAGGCCTGGCTGGCGCACCAAGGCACGCCGCTGCAGGCGCTGTTCGATGTCGCGCGGCTGGACCATCCCGAGATCCGCGCCCTGGCCGGCCAGGTGCCGCCGCAGCATTGCCTGGCGCTGGATTCGCGCCTGCTGCAGGGGCTGGCCAGCGTCGAGAGCGGCCAGGGCGTGGTGTTCGTGGCGCGCGCGCCCGAACCCGCGCTGCCTGAACGCATCGACGAGAACTGCGTGCTGTTCGACCGGATCCAGGACCCGGGCAATGTCGGCACCTTGCTGCGGACCTGCGCGGCGGCCGGCGTGCGCCGGGTGCTGCTGGCGGCCGGCACGGCCGCGGCATGGTCGCCCAAGGTGTTGCGCAGCGGCCAGGGCGCGCATTTCGCGCTGCATATCCACGAACACCTGGACCTGGAGGCAGTGCTGCCGCGGCTGGACGTGCCGCTGGTGGCCACGACCCTGGCGCGGTCCGGCTCGCTCTACGACACGGACCTGCCGGCGCGCTGCGCCTGGGTGTTCGGCCACGAAGGGCAGGGCGTGGCCGAGGCGCTGCTGCGGGCGGCCGCGCTGCGCGTGCACATTCCGCACGAGTCGGCGGCGGTCGAGTCGCTCAATGTGGGCGCCGCCGCCGCCATCTGCCTGTTCGAGCAGCGCCGCCAGCGCCGCTGACCCGCCCGCGCCTAGACGCGCTCCAGTCCGACCTCCTGCAGCACCGTGGTGGCGATTTCCTCGATCGACTTGGTGGTCGTCGACAGCCACGAAATGCCCTCGCGGCGCATCATGCGCTCGGCCTCGGCCACTTCGTAGCGGCATTGCTCCAGGCGCGCGTAATGGCTGTTGGGGCGGCGCTCGTTGCGCACCTCGGCCAGCCGCTCGGGCTGGATCGACAGGCCGAACAGCTTGCCGCGGTACGGCGCGATGGTCTTGGGCAGCGCGCCGCGCTCGAAATCGTCCGGGGTGAGCGGGAAATTGGCGGCCTTGACGGCGTACTGCATGGCCAGATAGAGGCTGGTCGGGGTCTTGCCGCAGCGCGACACGCCCAACAGGATCACGTCGGCCTGGTCCAGCTGGTTGACGAACTGGCCGTCGTCGTGCGCCAGGCTGAAGTTGATGGCGTCGATCCGGTTGCGGTATTTCTCGGAGTTGGCCGCCATGTGCGAGCGTCCGATGGAGTGGCTGGACTTCAAGCCCAGGGCCTGCTCGATGTGGCTGACGAATGTTCCAAAAAGATCGAGGAAAACGCCGTTCGACTGGCGAACCAGCGCCAGGATCTCGGGGTTGACCAGGGTGCTGAAGACAATCGGCGGCACGCCGGCCTCGAGCGCGTTGCGGTTGATGCGCGCCACCACCTCGCGCGCCTTGTCCAGCGTATCGATGAAGGGCAGGCGCACGGGCTTGAAATTGACCTCGTCGAACTGCGATAGCACGGAGTGGCTGAAGGTCTCGGCGGTGATGCCGGTGCTGTCCGAAACGATGTAGACTGCACGTTCAATAGGGGTAGAAGTCATATGTAAAAAATTCCAACCAGGTACCGGGAGGCTTGTGCCCAAGCGAGTACAATCGCCCCCCTAATAAGTCACCCCAAGGGGCGGTCCAAGGCCAGTTTGGTCAGCGCAGTTGAGCTGCATTGACCAAACTCGCTTTCATTCCATTGTAAAAGGTGACTTCAATGTCGTATGTGGTTTCGTTCGAGCAGCTCCGCATGACGGACGTGGACTCGGTAGGAGGCAAGAACGCATCATTAGGTGAAATGATCAGTCAGCTGGCCGGCGCGGGGGTACGCGTGCCCGGCGGCTTTGCCACGACCGCCCAGGCCTTCCGGGACTTCCTGCAGGCTTCCGGTCTGGACAAGCGCATCGCTGACCGTCTCGCCACCCTCAACCCCGAAGACGTACGCGAGCTGGCCAGCGCCGGCGCGGAGATCCGTCAATGGGTGATCGATGCGCCTTTCTCGCCTGAATTCGAACAGGCGATCCGCACCGCATTCGCCGAGCTCGACGCCGACGGCAAGGGCTCGTTCGCGGTGCGCTCCTCGGCGACCGCCGAAGACCTGCCCGACGCTTCGTTCGCCGGCCAGCAGGAGACCTTCCTCAACGTGGTGGGCGTCGACGACGTGCTCGACAAGATCCGCCACGTTTTCGCCTCGCTGTACAACGACCGCGCCATTTCGTATCGCGTGCACAAGGGCTACGCCCACGCCGAGGTCGCGCTGTCGGCCGGCATCCAGCGCATGGTCCGTTCCGACAAGGGCAGCGCCGGCGTGATGTTCACCATCGACACCGAGTCGGGCTTCCAGGACGTGGTGTTCATCACCTCGTCGTACGGCCTGGGCGAGACGGTGGTGCAGGGCGCCGTCAACCCGGACGAGTTCTACGTCTTCAAGCCGTCGCTCGAACGCGGCAACTATCCCATCGTCAGCCGCCGCATCGGCTCCAAGCTGATCAAGATGGAATTCGACCCCGAGCGTCCCGAAGGCCGCGCCGTGCGCACCGTCGATGTGCCGGTGTCCGAACGCAACCGCTATTCGCTGACCGACGACGAAGTCATCGAGCTGGCGCGCTACGCGGTCATCATCGAGAAGCACTACCAGCGTCCGATGGACATCGAGTGGGGCCGCGATGGCGTGGATGGCAAGATCTACATCCTGCAGGCGCGTCCGGAAACGGTGAAATCGCAGCAGGGCGTCAATGACGTGCAGCAGCGCTACCGCCTCAAGGCCACCGGCCAGGTGCTGGTGACCGGCCGCGCCATCGGCCAGAAGATCGGCGCAGGCAAGGTGCGCGTGGTGGCCGATATCTCCGAAATGGACAAGGTCCAGGCCGGCGACGTGCTGGTCACCGACATGACCGATCCCAACTGGGAGCCGGTCATGAAGCGTGCCTCGGCGATCATCACCAACCGCGGCGGACGCACCTGCCACGCGGCCATCATCGCGCGCGAACTGGGCATTCCGGCCGTGGTCGGCTGCGGCGACGCGACCGACCTGCTCAAGGACGGCCAGGCCGTGACGGCCTCGTGCGCCGAGGGCGACGAAGGCCGTATCTACGACGGCCTGATCGAGACCGAGGTCGAGGAAGTGCGCCGCGGCGAGATGCCTCCGATCGACGTCAAGATCATGATGAACGTGGGCAATCCGCAGCTGGCGTTCGACTTCGCGCAGATCCCCAACGCCGGCGTGGGCCTGGCCCGCCTGGAATTCATCATCAACAACAACATCGGCATCCACCCCAAGGCGGTGCTGGATTATCCGAACGTCGACGGCGAGCTGAAGAAGGCGGTCGAGTCGGCCGCCCGCGGCCACGCCAGCCCGCGCGCCTTCTTCGTCGAGAAGCTGGCCGAAGGCGTGGCGACCATCGGCGCGGCGTTCTGGCCCAAGCCGGTGATCGTGCGCATGTCGGACTTCAAGTCCAACGAGTACCGCAAGCTGGTGGGCGGTTCGCGCTACGAGCCCGAGGAAGAGAACCCCATGCTGGGCTTGCGCGGGGCGTCGCGCTATATCGCCGCCGATTTCGAGGAGTGCTTCCGCATGGAATGCGAGGCGCTCAAGAAAGTGCGCGACGAAATGGGCCTGACCAACGTCGAGATCATGGTGCCGTTCGTGCGCACCCTGGGCCAGGCCAGGAAGGTCGTCGAGCTGCTGGCCGCCCACGGCCTGGCGCGCGGCGAGAACGGCCTGAAGCTGATCATGATGTGCGAGGTGCCGTCCAACGCCATCCTGGCCGAACAGTTCCTCGAGTACTTCGACGGCTTCTCCATCGGTTCGAACGACATGACCCAGCTGACGCTGGGACTGGACCGCGACTCCGGCATGGAGCTGCTGGCGGCCGACTTCGACGAACGCGACGATGCGGTGAAGTTCATGCTGCGCCGCGCGATCAAGGCGTGCCTGGCGGCCAACAAGTACGTCGGCATCTGCGGACAGGGTCCCAGCGACCACCCCGATTTCGCGCAGTGGCTCAAGGACGAGGGCATCCTGTCCATGTCCCTGAACCCGGATACGGTGGTGGAGACCTGGCAGCAACTGGCCAAGTAAGCGCCCGGCAGCAGGAAAAAGCCTCGCCCTTGCGGCGAGGCTTTTTTTCGCCGGGCGGCGCGGGCGGCTAGGCGCAGCAGGCCAGGAAGCGGCGCACCAGCGAGGCGGCAAGCGGCGTGGGGCCGGCCGCGCGCGCCAGGCCTTCGACGTCCAGCCCGTGGGCGGCGTAGAGCGCCGCGTGGTGGCGCAGATGGGCGGCGACGAACCCGGGCGTGAACTCGGGGTGGAACTGGGCTGTATAGATGCGCGGGGCCAGGCGCAGTATCTGGTGCGCGTCCTGGGCCGAGCGCGCCAGCACGGTGGCGCCCGGCGGCGCGGCGAGCACGGCCTGCTCGTGCATCATCTGGGCGTCGAAGGCGGCCGGCAGGCCGGCCAGCAAGGGGTCCGTGGCGGCCGCGGGCAGCAATTCGACCGGCAGGGTGCCCAGTTCGCGGCCGGCCGGGTTGTCGCCCACCACGCCGCCCAGCGCGTGGGCCAGCAACTGGTGCCCGTAGCAGATGCCGAACATGGGCAGGCCGGCGCCGGCGGCCTGACGCAGCCAGTCGGCGGCCGCCTCGCTCCAGGGCGCGCGGTCGGTCACCATGGCCGGCGAGCCGGTGATCAGCGCGGCCCGGTACGCGCCGGGCGCGCGCGGCGCCTCGTCCTTGTAGGAGGCCACCACGTGCGTGCCGGCGGCATCCAGCCCGGCGGCCTGGCGCAGCATCTCGGCGTAGCTGCCGTGCGCGGCGCGCAGGGCGGCGGCGGGATTGCCGGTATGCAGGATCAGAACGGGCAGGGCGGCGGTCATGGCGGGGGATCGGGCCGGTGGCGGGAGAGGGGGAACGCCATGATAAAGGCACGGCGTGACAGGCGCGAGTGGCGGGAAATACGTACAATCGTTGCCATATATTGAAACTCGGGACGGAACGCTATGTGGATTTGGTTCGGTTTGGCCGCCGTTGCCCTGATCGGCGAGGTGGGCTCCGGTACGTTTTACCTGCTGCTGGTGGCGCTGGGCCTGGCCGCCGGCGGTATCGCGGCCTGGCTGGGGGCGGACCTGGCATGGCAACTGGTGGCGTGCGGCCTGGTGGCGCTGCTGGGGCTGCTGGCGCTGCGCCGCACCGGCGTGCTGAAAAAGCGCGAGGTCAACGCCGCGCGCAACGCCGACGTCAACCTGGATATCGGCCAGTCCGTCATGGTGGATGCGTGGTCCGACGCGGGCACGACCCAGGTGTATTACCGGGGCGCGCAATGGCAGGCCGAGCTCGCCCACGGCCAGCCGCGCCAGGCCGGCCGCCACATCATCGCCGAAATACGCGGCACGCGCCTGGTGCTGGCGCCCGCGCCGGCCGCGTAACCATGACCTTGCCCGCCGGCGACGGCAGGCTTCACTAGCTGTGAACTGTCAATAGGTTGTATTCGTCCAGGTTGAGTCTGGAGATGGGTACAGCGCGCCCGATGCCTTGGTGGGGTCGATGCCAGTTGTAGTGGTGTAGCCAGGATTTCATGGCATCGGCTCGGTGTTGGGAGTTCTGGTAGGTGTGAGCGTAAGCCCACTCACGCAAGGCCGACTGGATGAAGCGTTCGGCCTTGCCATTGGTCTGTGGGCGGTAAGGTCGGGTAAAGCGGTGCTTGATGCCCAGCTCATGGCACAGCGCGGCGAAGGCGCGGCTGCGAAAGGCCGAGCCATTGTCGGTGAGCAAGCGCTGGATGGTCACGCCCAGGCGCTGGTAGTAGGCCACTGCGTCCTTGAGGAACTGGACGGCGCTGGGGAAGCGCTCGTCGGGGTGGATGTCGGTGAAGGCCACGCGGGCGTGGTCATCGATGGCCACGAAGACGAAGTCCCAGCCGGCCCCCTCAACGGTATCGCGTCGGTTGCCCGTGACCCGGTGGCCAGGGCGCTGGATACGTCCCAGCTTCTTGATGTCGATGTGCAGCAGATCGCCGGGGGCCTGATGCTCGTAGCGCACCACCGGCTCGGCCGGCTCCAGGTCGGCCAGGTGCGACAGACCGGCGCGGGCCAGGACGCGGCTGACGGTGCTGGCTGACACGCCCAGCGCCTGGGCGATGCGCGCTTGGGTCAGCCGCTTGCGGCGCAGCTCCACGATAGCCAGCGCCTTGGCCGGCGCAATCGCTCGGGGCGAGACCGTCGGGCGCGAGGACGCATCGGCCAAGCCCGCCTGGCCCTGAGCCAGGAAGCGGCCCAGCCATTTGCGCACAGTCGGCGCGGTGACCCCATAGGCGCGGGCCGCTTCAGGCACACAAACTTGATGGGCGATCAATTGCTGGACCATTTCGAGTCGACGTAGGAAGGTCAATCGGGCATGCTTATGGGTGTTCATCCGGCCGGGCTCCTTGAGTGAACTGGGGGGTTGGCGATTTCCAGTTTCTCAAATCCGGTTCGGATGAACCATGCATACAACCTATTGAATCTTCACAACTAGCAGAGGGTATTTATCATGATCGACGTTTCCACTGTGGTCCTGATTGTCATCGTCATCCTGGCGCTGATGATCGTGGTCAAGGCCATCGCCATCGTGCCGCAGCAGCATGCCTGGGTGGTGGAGCGGCTGGGCAAGTTCGACCGCGTGCTGTCGCCGGGCGCCGGCTTCGTGATTCCCTTCATCGAACGGGTGTCGTACAAGCATTCGCTCAAGGAAATCCCGCTCGACGTGCCGAGCCAGGTCTGCATCACGCGCGACAACACGCAGTTGCAGGTCGACGGCGTGCTGTACTTCCAGGTCACCGATCCGATGCGCGCTTCGTACGGCTCGTCGAACTACATTTCCGCCATCACCCAGCTGGCGCAGACGACGCTGCGCTCGGTGATCGGCAAGCTGGAGCTGGACCGCACGTTCGAGGAGCGCGAGTTCATCAACAGCACCATCGTCGCGTCGCTGGACGAGGCCGCGCTGAACTGGGGCGTGAAGGTGCTGCGCTACGAGATCAAGGATTTGACGCCGCCCAACGAGATCCTGCGCGCGATGCAGGCGCAGATTACCGCCGAGCGCGAGAAGCGCGCCCTGATCGCGGCTTCCGAGGGGCGCCGCCAGGAGCAGATCAACATCGCCACCGGCGAGCGCGAGGCCGCCATCGCGCGCTCCGAAGGCGAGAAGCAGGCGCAGATCAACCAGGCCCAGGGCGAGGCCGCGGCCGTGCTGGCCATCGCCGAGGCGACCGCCAAGGCGATCGAGCAGGTGGGCGAGGCCGTGCGCCAGCCCGGCGGCATGGAAGCCGTCAACCTCAAGGTCGCCGAACGCTACGTGGATGCCTTCAGCAACGTGGCCAAGGAGGGCAATACGCTCATCCTGCCGTCCAACCTGTCCGATGTGGGCGGGCTCATCGCCTCGGCCATGACGATCGTCAAGTCGACCAAGAGCGCGTGAGGTTCGACCCGGGCGCGCCGGCCGCGGCGCGTCCTTTCGCGTCCGCGCCATAGCGTCCCGCCCTCATGCTGGCTCCGGTCACCCTGCTGGTGATTTCCACCCTGTCGAGCCTGGTGACGCAGGGAGTCCTGGGTTCGCTGCTGCGCAGCGGCATCGCGGGCATCCGCGAGCTGATGTGGGCCAACGTGCTGGTGCTGTGCTCGCTGCTGCTGTTCACGCTGCAGGCCAACCCCGCCATGCCGCCGTGGCTGGCGATCCAGGCGCCCAACGTGCTGATCTCGTCCGGCGTCGTGCTGTTTTGCGCCGGCGTCTTCCGCTTCATGCAACAGCGCCCGCCGTGGCGCCTGCTGCTGCTGGGACTGGCGCTGTCGATCGGCGCCAACATCTGGTTCCACTATGTCGACCCCTCGGTCAACGCCCGGGTGGTCACGGCCTCGGGCCTGCATGCGCTGCTGTGGGGCGGCAGCGCATGGACCATCTATCGCAACATGCCGCTGCGGCGGTCGCGCTACAGCTACTGGTTCGCCGGGGTGACCGCCACCGTGGCCGCCCTGGGCCATGCCTTGCGCACGGCCGTCTACGGCCTGCAGATCGAGCAGACCCAGGGGCTGTTGCAGTCATCGGTATGGAACGTGGCCTTCCTGGCGATCGGCGTGCTGGTCATGCCCAGCATGACGCTGGGTATGATCATGATGATCCACGACCGCATGCTGGCCGAGCGCGAGCGCGAGGCCAACCAGGACTTCCTGACCGGCCTGCTGTCGCGCAAGGCATGGTGGCGCGAGGGCGAGCGCCTGTGCGCGCGCGCGTTGCGCACGGGCCGGCCGCTGACCCTGCTGGCGCTGGACATCGACCGCTTCAAGCAGGTCAATGACCAGCACGGCCACGCCGCCGGCGATGTGGTGCTGCGGCATTTCGGTTCGCTGGCCACCGCGCTGCTGCGCAGCGGCGATGTCATCGGCCGGCTGGGCGGCGAGGAATTCGTGGCCTTGTTGCCCGATACCGACGGCGACACGGGCGTGAGCGTGGCCGAGCGCTTGCTGGCCAGTGTGCGCGCCACGCCGTGCTCGCACGGCGGCAAGGCGCTGACCTACACGTTCAGCGGCGGGGTGGCGCAATACCGCGCGGGCGATACGCTGCCGGTGCTGGTGGAGCGGGCGGACGCGGCGTTGTACGCGGCCAAGCAGGCCGGCCGCGACCGCATCAGGAATCGCGCTGGTTGACGCGCGTGTCGTGCTTCAGGACACGTTCCTTTTCGCGCTGCCAGTCCTTTTCGCGGGCGGTGTCGCGCTTGTCGTACAGCTTCTTGCCCCGGCCCAGCGCGAAGTCCAGCTTGATGCGGCCGTTCTTGTAGTGCAGGTTGAGCGGAACCAGTGTGTAGCCGCGCTGTTCGACCTTGCCGATCAGCTTGCGGATTTCCTCGGCCTTGAGCAGCAGCTTGCGGGTGCGCGTGGCGTCGGGGCGGATGTGGGTGGACGCGGTAGGCAGCGGGCTGACGTGCATGCCCAGCAGGTAGATTTCGCCATCGCGCACGATGACGTAGCTTTCCTTCAATTGCACGCGGCCGTCGCGGATAGCCTTCACTTCCCATCCTTCCAGGACCATGCCAGCTTCGTAGCGGTCCTCGATGAAATAGTCGTGCGTGGCCTTGCGGTTATCGATAATACTCATGGAGGCAATGGTAAGGGCGCGCGGTGCCGGTAAAATCCTAGCATTCTAGCCATTTGCGATAGCTGATGCACAAAGTCCAACGATCCGTCCTGGTTCCGTATTCGGCCGCCCAGATGTTCGACCTGGTGGCCGATGTCGAGAAATACCCCGAATTCATGCCGTGGTGCGGCGGCGCCGAGGTGCACTCGCGCTCCGAGCACGGCATGCAGGCCTCGATCCTGATCAGCTTCGCGGGCCTGAAACAGCGCTTCAGCACGCGCAACACGCACGATTATCCGCAGCGCATCGATCTCGAGCTGGTCGACGGGCCTTTCTCGATGCTGGTGGGCCATTGGGTATTCCAGCCGCTGGCCGAGGATGCCTGCAAGGTGCTGTTCACGCTGGAGTACGCGTTCTCCAACCGCGCCCTCGAAATGGTGGTGGGCCCGGTGTTCAACCGTATCGCGGCCAGCTTCATCGATTCGTTCACCAAGCGCGCGCAGGCCAAGTATGGCGAATGACACGCCGGCGCCCGCCGGTTCGCTGCGCGTGACGGTCTGCCATGCATGCCCGGACGGGGCATGGCAGCGCGCCGTCACGCTGCCGGCCGGCGCCACGGTGGCCGACGCGGTGGCCGCCAGCGGCTTTGCCGCGGCGCACCGCGGCCAGGATCCCTGGGCGCATGGCGTGGGGGTGTTCGGCAAGGCGCAGGCGGCCGACGCGCCGCTGGCCGATGGCGACCGGGTGGAAATCTACCGGGGCCTCAGCTTCGACCCCAAGGAGTCGCGCCGGCGGCGGGCCGAGCACCGGCGTGCGCTGGCCGCGCGCGGCGGCAAGGCGCGTCCGGCCGGCCTGCTGTAAGGCCGCGGGCTTCCCGGGGCGATTGCGGCGTCCAGGCGCCCACATTGTCGCCGGCAAGACAGTGCGCGGCCGTTTCGGGCGTAACATACTCGCCAACGACTTACGTTTACGTTAACGTCATGTCGAGCGGCCGCCGGCGATTCACAAGATCGCCACGCAGCCGCATGACCATACCGAGAACATCTGGAGACTGGCCGTGGATTTCGAACTCACCGACGAGCAGCGCGCGTTCGCGCAGGCCGCGCGCGACTATGCACAGGGCGAACTGGCCCCGCACGCGGCGCGCTGGGACGCCGAGGGCATTTTCCCGCGCGAGGCCTTCGCCCGCGCCGGCGAACTGGGCTTTTGCGCCATCTATGCCAGCGAGGAGATCGGCGGACTGGGGCTGCCCCGGCTCGACGCCACGCTGGTCTTCGAGGAGATGGCGGCCGTGGACCCCTCGACCACGGCGTTCCTGACGATCCACAACATGGCCACCTGGATGGTGGGGCAATGGGCCCGGCCGGCGGTGCGCGAGCAGTGGGGGCCGCTGCTGGCCAGCGGCGAGAAGCTGGCGTCGTACTGCCTGACCGAACCCAATGCGGGCTCGGATGCCGGCTCGCTGGCCACGCGGGCCGAGCGCCAGGGCGATGATTACGTGCTCAACGGCGCCAAGGCCTTCATTTCGGGCGGCGGCGATACCGACCTGCTGGTGGTGATGGCGCGCACCGGCGGCGACGGGCCCGGCGGGGTCAGCGCCTTTGCCGTGCCCGCCGACGCCGCGGGCATCGCCTATGGCCGCAAGGAAGAGAAGATGGGCTGGAACAGCCAGTCCACGCGGCCCATCACGTTCGAGCAGGTGCGCGTGCCCGCCTCGCACATGCTGGGCGAGCCCGGCGAGGGCTTCAAGATCGCCATGAAGGGCCTGGACGGCGGGCGCATCAACATCGGCACCTGCTCGGTCGGCGCGGCCCAGGGCGCCATGGACGCGGCGCGCCGCTGCATGGACGAGCGGCGCCAGTTCAACCGCAAGCTGGCGCAGTTCCAGGCGCTGCAGTTCAAGCTGGCCGACATGGCCACGCACCTGGTGGCGGCGCGCCAGATGGTGCGGCTGGCCGCCTGCAAGCTGGACGCCGGCTCGGCCGACGCCAGCACCTATTGCGCCATGGCCAAGCGCTTCGCCACCGACATGGGTTTCCAGATCTGCCTGGACGCGCAGCAGATCCATGGCGGATATGGGTATTTGCGCGACTATCCGCTCGAGCGCCTGGTGCGCGATACTCGCGTGCACCAGATCCTGGAGGGCACGAACGAGATCATGCGGGTCATCGTCGCCCGACAATTGCTTGAAAAAGGAGCCGATATCCGATGAATGCGCCCGTGCTGTTTGAAGAACGAATTGCCGACAATGGCGTGCGCCTGGGCGTGGCCACGCTCAATGCGCCGCAGACCCTCAATGGCCTGTCGCTCGAGATGGTCGAGCTGCTCGACGCGCGCCTGCGCGCCTGGGCCGCCGACGCGGCCGTGGCGATGTTCATCCTGCAGGGGGCGGGCGAGAAGGCGTTCTGCGCCGGCGGCGACCTGCACGGGCTGTACCGCAGCATGCGCGAGAACACCGGTGGCGATCCCTGGGCCAATACCCATGCGCGCCGCTTCTTCGAGCACGAGTACCGGCTGGACTACCTGATCCACACCTACCCCAAGCCGGTGCTGTGCTGGGGCCATGGCATCGTCATGGGCGGCGGCGTGGGCCTGATGATGGGCGCCAGCCACCGCGTGGTCAGCGAGACCACGCGCATGGCCATGCCCGAGATCACCATCGGGCTGTTTCCCGACGTGGGCGGCAGCTGGCTGCTCAACCGCATGCCGGGGCGCACCGGGCTGTTCCTGGCGCTGACCGGCGCGCACGTGAACGCCTCCGACGCCTTCTTCGCCGGGCTGGCCGATTTCCGGCTCGATTCGGCGCAGTGGCCGGATTTCTGCGCCTCCCTGCTGAGCCTGCCGTGGGCCGGCCAGCCGGGCGGGCCCGGCACCGGCAACGCGGCGCCGCGCTCGATCAACGACGGCCTGCTGCGCCAGGCGCTGCTGGCGCACGAACCGGCCACGCAGCTGGAGCCCGGCCCCCTGCGCCAGCATTCGTTCCTGGTGAACAGCCTGTGCAGCGGCAAGCGGCTGGACGACATCTACGCCGAGATCGCCGAGCTCAAGGATCACGCCGATCCCTGGCTGGCCAGGGCCGCGGCCACCATGCTGGCCGGTTCGCCCGGTTCGGCGCGGCTGGCGTATGCCCTGCAGCAGCATACGCGGCTGCGTTCGCTGGCCGATGTGTTCCGCATCGAGTACGTGGCCGCGCTGGCCTGCGCGGCGCACGGCGATTTCGCCGAAGGCATCCGTGCGCTGCTGGTCGACAAGGACAGGCAGCCGCGCTGGAATCCCGCCACCCTGTCCGAGGCCAGCGACGACTGGGTGCGCAAGTTCTTTGACGAGCCCTGGCCGGCCGGCCAGCCCCACCCGCTGGCGGACCTGGGCCACGGCGCCTAGGCGCGCCGGTTCGCTCGTTCCCCTATGACGCACAGGAGACAACCATCATGAGCAGCATTGCATTCATCGGTCTGGGCAACATGGGCGCGCCCATGGCGCTGAACCTGGTCAAGGCGGGCCACGACCTGACGGTATTCGACCTGGTGCCGGCGGCGGTCAAGACGCTGACCGACGCTGGCGCGCGCGCGGCCGGTTCGGCCGCCGAGGCGGTGCAGGGCGCCGAACTCGTCATTTCCATGCTGCCGGCCAGCAAGCATGTCGAAGGCCTGTACCTGGGCCAGGACCTGCTGGCCAGCATCGGCGCCAGCGCGCTGGTCATCGAGTGCAGCACCATCGCGCCCGATTCGGCGCGCAAGGTGGCCGCCGCCGCGCAGGCGCGCGGCATCGCCATGATCGATGCGCCGGTATCCGGCGGCACGGGCGGCGCCGCGGCCGGCACGCTGACGTTCATCGTCGGGGGCGAGGCGCCGGCGCTGGAGCGCGCGCGGCCGGTACTGGCCAGCATGGGCAAGAACATCTTCCATGCCGGCGGCGCCGGCGCCGGGCAGGTGGCCAAGATCTGCAACAACATGCTGCTGGGCATCCTCATGGCCGGTACGTCCGAGGCGCTGGCGCTGGGCGTGGCCAACGGCCTGGACCCCAAGGTGCTGTCGGACATCATCAGCAAGAGCTCGGGCCGCAACTGGGCCACCGAGCTCTACAACCCCTGGCCGGGCGTCATGGAGCATGCGCCGGCGTCCAAGGGCTATGCCGGGGGCTTCGGCGTGGACCTGATGCTCAAGGACCTGGGGCTGGCGGCCGAGGCGGCGCTGGGCACGCGCTCGTCCATCCCGCTGGGAGAGCTGGCGCGCAACCTGTATTCGCTGCACAGCCAGGGCGGCAGCGGCGGGCTGGACTTCTCCAGCATCGTCAATCTGTATTCGCCGGGCGAGCGCAACTGATCCCGCCCTGGCCGGGCGGCCAGGGCCATTCCGCGAGAGGCTTGCATGCCTGATACCGAGGCTTTCGAGGCGGCGCGCCAGCGCGTGCACGACAACTTTGCCCGCCAGAGCGTCATGGCGCTGATCGGCGCGCGCCTGGGCGCCGTCGAACCCGGCGAGGTCGAGATCGCGTTGCCGTATCGCGCCGACCTGTGCCAGCAGAACGGTTTCCTGCATGCCGGCATTTCCACCACCATTGCCGACAGCGCGGGGGGCTATGCCGCCTATACGCTGTTCGGACCCGGCGAAGACGTGCTGACATCGGAGTTCAAGATGAACTTCCTGGCGCCGGCCGATGGCGAGCACTTTGTCGCCAGCGGCAAGGTGCTAAAGCCCGGCAGGCGGCTGAGCATCTGCCAGGTGGAGCTGCGCGCCTGCCGCGGCGAGCGCAGCACGCTGTGCCTGGTGGGGCTGATGACCGCGGTGCGGGTGACGCCGCGTTGAACGGCGCGGCGGCCTATACTTGGCGCGCCAATCCCGGCCGCCACGAGTGACGCCTGCCCATGCCCGCCCGATCCCACCATCGCATCTTCCGTTCCGGCTGGCTGCGCGCCGCGGTGCTGGGCGCCAATGACGGCATCGTCTCCACCGCCAGCCTGATCGCCGGGGTGGCGGCCGCGCAAGCCAGCTATGCCGCCATCCTGACTTCGGGCCTGGCCGGCCTGGTGGCCGGAGCGCTGTCCATGGCCGCCGGCGAGTACGTATCGGTGAAGTCCCAGGCCGATATCGAGGCGGCCGATCTGCGGCTGGAACAGAGTTCGCTCAAGCGCAATTCGCGCGAAGAGCTGGAAGAACTGACCGGCATCTATGTCGAGCGCGGCCTGTCGCCCGACCTGGCGGGGCAGGTGGCCCGGCAGCTGACGCGCCACAACGCCCTGGACGCGCACGCGCGCGACGAGCTGGGCATCTCGGTGCACAACCGCGCCCAGCCGGTGCAGGCGGCGCTGGCCTCGGCCGCGTCGTTCGCCGTCGGGGCGGTGCTGCCGCTGGCCATCGCCATGGCGGCGCCGCTGGCGCAACTGATGCCGGTGGTGATCGCCGGGTCGGTGGCCGGGCTGGGCATACTGGGCGCGGTGGCCGCGCGCGCCGGCGGCGCGCCGGTGGGGCCGGCCGCCGTGCGGGTGGTGTTGCTGGGGGCGGCCGCCATGGCCCTGACCGCGGGCGTGGGGGCCTTGTTCGGCGTGGCGGTATAGCCGGACAGCCTAGCTGTGAACTGTCAATAGGTTGTATTCGTCCAGGTTGAGTCTGGAGATGGGTACAGCGCGCCCGATGCCTTGGTGGGGTCGATGCCAGTTGTAGTGGTGTAGCCAGGATTTCATGGCATCGGCTCGGTGTTGGGAGTTCTGGTAGGTGTGAGCGTAAGCCCACTCACGCAAGGCCGACTGGATGAAGCGTTCGGCCTTGCCATTGGTCTGTGGGCGGTAAGGTCGGGTAAAGCGGTGCTTGATGCCCAGCTCATGGCACAGCGCGGCGAAGGCGCGGCTGCGAAAGGCCGAGCCATTGTCGGTGAGCAAGCGCTGGATGGTCACGCCCAGGCGCTGGTAGTAGGCCACTGCGTCCTTGAGGAACTGGACGGCGCTGGGGAAGCGCTCGTCGGGGTGGATGTCGGTGAAGGCCACGCGGGCGTGGTCATCGATGGCCACGAAGACGAAGTCCCAGCCGGCCCCCTCAACGGTATCGCGTCGGTTGCCCGTGACCCGGTGGCCAGGGCGCTGGATACGTCCCAGCTTCTTGATGTCGATGTGCAGCAGATCGCCGGGGGCCTGATGCTCGTAGCGCACCACCGGCTCGGCCGGCTCCAGGTCGGCCAGGTGCGACAGACCGGCGCGGGCCAGGACGCGGCTGACGGTGCTGGCTGACACGCCCAGCGCCTGGGCGATGCGCGCTTGGGTCAGCCGCTTGCGGCGCAGCTCCACGATAGCCAGCGCCTTGGCCGGCGCAATCGCTCGGGGCGAGACCGTCGGGCGCGAGGACGCATCGGCCAAGCCCGCCTGGCCCTGAGCCAGGAAGCGGCCCAGCCATTTGCGCACAGTCGGCGCGGTGACCCCATAGGCGCGGGCCGCTTCAGGCACACAAACTTGATGGGCGATCAATTGCTGGACCATTTCGAGTCGACGTAGGAAGGTCAATCGGGCATGCTTATGGGTGTTCATCCGGCCGGGCTCCTTGAGTGAACTGGGGGGTCGGCGATTTCCAGTTTCTCAAATCCGGTTCGGATGAACCATGCATACAACCTATTGAATCTTCACAGCTAGGCCGCGCCGTGCGATTCGATCAGCGCATCCAGCTTGCGCGCATCGGCCACGAACAGGCGGATGCCCTCGGACAGTTTCTCGCTGGCCATCGCGTCTTCGTTGAGCTGCGTACGGAACGCCACCTCGCCGCCATCCAGGCGGACCGCGTCGGCGTCGTCATGGCCGGCCTGCGGCGACAGCGCGGCGGGCACCTCGCCCTCGGTCTGCGCCAGCCGGGTCAGCAGTTCCGGGCTGATCGTCAGCAGGTCGCAGCCGGCCAGCGCCAGGATCTGGTCCACGTTGCGGAAGCTGGCGCCCATGATCTCGGTCTCGATGCCGAAGCGCTTGTAATAGCGATAGATGCGGCTGACCGATTGCACGCCCGGATCGTTGGCGCCGCGGCGCGCATCCTCGACCCACTCGGCGCCGGCGTTCTTCTTGTGCCAGTCGTAGATGCGGCCGACGAACGGCGAGATCAGCTGCACGCCGGCGTCGGCGCAGGCCGCCGCCTGCGGCAGGCAGAACAGCAGCGTCAGGTTGCAGCGGATGCCCTCGGCCTGCAGCACGCGCGCGGCCTGGATGCCCTCCCAGGTGGAGGCGATCTTGATCAGCACCCGTTCGCGCGGCACGCCGGCCGCCTGGTACAGGGCGATCAGGCCGCGGGCGCGCTCGACCGTGGCGCGCGTGTCGAAGGACAGGCGCGCATCCACCTCGGTGGAGACCCGGCCCGGCACGATATCGAGGATCTGGCGGCCGAACGCGACCAGCAGGCGGTCGGTGATCTCGGCCGGCGAGGCGCCCTGGTGCGCGCGCGCCGTCTGGACCAGCAGCGGCCGGTACGCCTCTTGCTGCACGGCCTTGAGGATCAGCGAGGGGTTGGTGGTGGCGTCGGTGGGGCGCAGCGCACGCATCGCTTCGAAATCGCCGGTATCGGCAACGACAACGGTATGGCGGCGCAACGCTTCGAGTTGGCTGGGCATAAGGCGAATCTGAGCGGACAATGAGTGGCGGAACCCCTAGGGTAGCACCCCGTCGCGCATGGGCCGGGCAACGGCTGGAAAATTTTGGGGACGCAGCGATGCCGGCATGGCCGTCGGCCCGGATGATCTGCCCGCGCAGCCTTATCCGGCGCGCCATGCGGGGAAAATTGGTTGTCCAGGGTATAATCTGAAAGTTTGATTATCGATTCTGAAACCGGGGTTTACTGTGCTGCCGCAACTTTTTCCCGAGGGGATCAACCGCTTCCCTCCTGCAATTCTGGCTTTGGCGGACGGTACCATTTTTCGGGGCGTATCGATAGGCGTGCCTGGGCATACCGTGGCCGAAGTGGTGTTCAACACTTCGATGACCGGATACCAGGAAATCCTGACAGACCCGAGCTACGCCGGGCAGACCGTCATGCTGACCTATCCCCACATTGGCAATACCGGCGTCAATCCTGAAGACGTCGAGGCCAATCGTGTGTACGCCGCCGGTCTGGTGGTGCGCGACTGCCCGGCGCGCGTGTCCAATTTCCGCGCCACGCAATCGCTGCCCGAGTACCTGAACGCGCAAGGCATCGTCGCCATTGCGGGCATCGACACGCGCAAGCTGACCCGCATCCTGCGCGAGTCCGGCGCCCAGGGCTCGTGCATCCTGGTCGGCGAGGACGCCGAGCGCGCGGTCGAGCTGGCCCGCGGCTTTCCGGGCATGAGCGGCCAGGACCTGGCCAAGGTCGTCTCCATCAAGGAGCGCGCCGACTGGACCCAGGGCACCTGGGAACTGGGCTCGGGCTACACGCAGCCGGCCCAGGACCGCTTCCACGTCGTGGCCTATGACTATGGCGTCAAGAGCAACATCCTGCGCCTGCTGGCCGATCGCGGCTGCCGTGTCACGCTGGTGCCGGCGCAGACTACCGCCGAGGAAGCGTTCAAGCTGCAACCCGACGGCGTGTTCCTGTCCAACGGCCCGGGCGATCCCGAGCCGTGCGACTACGCGGTGGACGCCACGCGCGCCTTCCTGGAGCGCAAGCTGCCGGTGTTCGGCATCTGCCTGGGCCACCAGCTGATGGGCCTGGCGCTGGGCGGCAAGACCGTCAAGATGAAGACCGGCCACCACGGGGCCAACCACCCGGTGCAGGACGTGCAGTCCGGGCGCGTCTTCATCACCAGCCAGAACCACGGTTTCGCGGTCGACGCCGCGACCCTGCCGGCCAATACGCGCGTCACGCACATCTCGCTGTTCGACGGCACGCTGCAGGGTTTCGAGCTGACCGACCGGCCGGCGTTCTGCTTCCAGGGCCACCCCGAAGCCAGCCCCGGGCCGCACGACATCATCGTGCTGTTCGACAAGTTCATCAGCCTGATGGCCGGCCAGAAATAAAGATTCCACCATGCCCAAGCGTACAGATCTAAAAAGCATCCTCATCATCGGCGCCGGCCCGATCATCATCGGCCAGGCCTGCGAGTTCGACTATTCGGGCGCCCAGGCGTGCAAGGCGCTCAAGGCCGAGGGTTACCGGACCATCCTGGTCAACAGCAACCCCGCCACCATCATGACCGACCCCGAAACGGCGGACGTCACCTATATCGAGCCCATCACGTGGCAAGCGGTCGAGAAGATCATCGAGCGCGAGAAGCCCGATGCGCTGCTGCCCACCATGGGTGGCCAGACCGCGCTGAACTGCGCGCTCGACCTGGCCCACCACGGCGTGCTGAAAAAGCACAACGTCGAGCTGATCGGCGCCAACGAGCACGCCATCGAGAAGGCCGAAGACCGCCAGAAGTTCAAGCAGGCCATGACCGACATCGGCCTGGAATCGGCCAAGTCGGGCGTGGCCCACTCGATGGACGAGGCCTGGGAAGTGCAGCGCCGCATCGCGGCCGACATCGGCACGGCGGGCTTTCCCGTCGTCATCCGCCCCAGCTTCACGCTGGGCGGCTCGGGCGGCGGCATCGCCTATAACGCCGAGGAATTCGAAGTCATCTGCCGCCGCGGGCTGGAAGCCTCGCCGACCAAGGAGCTGCTGATCGAGGAGTCGCTGCTCGGCTGGAAAGAGTTCGAGATGGAAGTGGTGCGCGACAAGGCGGACAACTGCATCATCGTCTGCTCGATCGAGAACCTGGACCCGATGGGCGTGCACACCGGCGATTCGATCACCGTGGCGCCGGCCCAGACGCTGACCGACAAGGAATACCAGATCATGCGCAACGCGTCGATCGCGGTATTGCGCGAGATCGGCGTGGACACCGGCGGTTCGAACGTGCAGTTCGCGGTCAATCCGCAGAACGGCCGCATGATCGTCATCGAGATGAACCCGCGCGTGTCGCGTTCGTCGGCGCTGGCCTCCAAGGCCACCGGCTTTCCCATCGCCAAGGTCGCCGCGCGCCTGGCCGTGGGCTACACGCTGGACGAGCTGCGCAACGAGATCACCGGCGGCGCCACCCCGGCCTCGTTCGAGCCGACCATCGACTACGTGGTCACCAAGGTGCCGCGCTTCGCGTTCGAGAAATTCCCGCAGGCCGATGCGCGCCTGACCACCCAGATGAAGTCGGTGGGCGAAGTCATGGCCATGGGCCGTACTTTCCAGGAGTCGTTCCAGAAAGCCCTGCGCGGCCTGGAAGTCGGCGTGGACGGCCTGAACCAGAAGACCACCGACCGCGAGAAGCTGCAGATCGAGCTGGGCGAGCCCGGCCCCGAGCGCATCTGGTACGTGGGCGATGCCTTCGCCCAGGGCTTCACGCTGGACGAGGTGCACGGCCTGACGCGCATCGATCCGTGGTTCCTGGCGCAGATCAAGGAAATCGTCGACATCGAGCTCGCGCTCGAGCAGAAGACGCTGGCCGATCTCGACTACGCCACCCTGTGGGAGCTGAAGCGGCGCGGTTTTTCCGACCGCCGCCTGGCGTTCCTGCTGGATTCGTCCGAGTCCGAAGTGCGCAAGCTGCGCCACCAGCTCAACGTGCGTCCGGTCTACAAGCGCGTGGACACCTGCGCCGCCGAATTCGCCACCAACACCGCGTACATGTATTCCACGTACGAGGAAGAGTGCGAGTCCCAGCCGACCGACCGCAAGAAGATCATCGTGCTCGGCGGCGGTCCGAACCGCATCGGCCAGGGCATCGAGTTCGACTATTGCTGCGTGCACGCCGCGCTGGCGCTGCGCGAAGACGGCTACGAGACCATCATGGTCAACTGCAACCCGGAAACCGTCTCGACCGACTACGACACCTCCGATCGCCTGTACTTCGAGCCGCTGACGCTGGAAGACGTGCTGGAAATCGTCCACAAGGAAAATCCGGTTGGCATGATCGTCCAGTACGGCGGCCAGACCCCGCTGAAACTGGCGCGCGCGCTCGAGGCCAACGGCGTGTCCATCATCGGCACCAGCCCCGAGTCGATCGACGTGGCCGAGGATCGCGAGCGCTTCCAGAAGCTGCTGAACAAGCTGGGCCTGCGCCAGCCGCCCAACCGCACCGCGCGCACCGAGGCCGAGGCCCTGGCGCACGCCAGCGAGATCGGCTACCCGCTGGTGGTGCGCCCCAGCTACGTGCTGGGCGGGCGCGCGATGGAAATCGTGCACGAGCAGCAGGACCTCGAGCGCTACATGCGCGAGGCCGTCAAGGTCAGCAATGACTCGCCGGTGCTGCTGGACCGCTTCCTGAACGACGCCACCGAAGTCGACGTGGACTGCCTGGCCGACGGCCAGACCGTGTTCATCGGCGGCGTCATGGAGCACATCGAGCAGGCCGGCGTGCACTCGGGCGACTCGGCGTGCAGCCTGCCGCCGTACTCGCTGTCGGCCGAGGTGATCGCCGAGATCAAGCGCCAGACCACCATGATGGCCAAGGCGCTCAACGTCTCGGGCCTGATGAACGTGCAATTCGCCATCCAGGGCGGCGACGTCTACGTGCTGGAAGTGAATCCGCGCGCCTCGCGCACCGTGCCGTACGTGTCCAAGGCCACCGGCCTGCAGCTGGCCAAGATCGCCGCGCGCGCCATGGCCGGCCGCACGCTGGCCGACCAGGGCATCACGCGCGAAGTCGTGCCGCCGTACTTCAGCGTCAAGGAAGCCGTCTTCCCGTTCGTCAAGTTCCCGGGCGTGGACACCATCCTCGGCCCGGAAATGAAGTCGACCGGCGAAGTCATGGGCGTGGGCAACAGCTTCGGCGAGGCCTTCGTCAAGTCGCAGCTGGCCGCCGGCGTGCGCCTGCCCGACTCGGGCACGGTCTTCATCAGCGTGCGGAACCAGGACAAGCCGCGCGCCGTCGAGGTCGCCCGCGGCCTGCACAACCTGGGCTTCAAGCTGGTGGCCACGCGCGGCACCGCCGCCGAGATCGAGGCCGCCGGCATTCCGGTGCAGGTGGTCAACAAGGTCACCGAGGGCCGTCCGCACATCGTCGACATGGTCAAGAACGGCGAAGTCTCGCTGGTGATCAACACCGTCGAAGAGCGCCGCAACGCCATCGCCGACTCGCGCACCATCCGCACCCAGGCGCTGGCCAACCGCATCACGTTCTTCACCACCATCGCCGGCGCGCGCGCCGCGGTGGAAGGCATGCAATTCATGCGCCAGGGGCTGGGCCTGCAGGTCTACCCCTTGCAGGAGCTGCACGCCGGGCTGACCGCGCAGTAAGGCGGCGCCTCGAACGTCCGCCCCATCCACGGCGCCATGCCGGGATGGGTTTTTTTTTTGGTGCCTGTCCCCGCGGGGACAGGCACCGCCGCACAGCCAAGTCCGGTATCCTGGCGCGGACATCCGTTTCCCGATTCCAGGACGACAGGCATGCAGCATGTATTCATCACGGGCGCCAGCAGCGGGCTGGGGCAGGCACTGGCGCGGCGCTACGCCGCCGATGGCGCGCGGCTGGGGCTGCTGGGCCGGCGCGCGCAGGCGCTCGAGGCGCTGGCGTCCAGCCTGCCCGGGCAGCACCGCTGCTATGCCGTGGACGTGCGCGACCGCGCGGCGCTGCACGCGGCCGCGCAGGATTTCATCGCCCATTGCGGCGGGCGGGTCGATGTCGTGATCGCCAGCGCCGGGGTCAGCGCCGGCACGCTGACCGAAGCGGGCGAGGACTACGCGGTGTTCAAGGAAATCGTCGACACCAACCTGCTGGCCACCGTCGCCACCTTCGAGCCCTTCATCGCCGGCATGCGCGCCGCGCGCGCCGGGCGGCTGGTGGGCATCGCCAGCGTCGCGGGCGTGCGCGGGCTGCCCGGCGCCGGCGCCTACAGCGCGTCCAAGGCGGCGGTCGCGACGTATTGCGAAAGCCTGCGGCTGGAGCTGGCGCAGGCCGGCGTGCGGGTGGTGACCATCGCGCCGGGCTATGTGAAGACCGCCATGACGGCCCACAACCCTTATGCCATGCCGTTCCTGATGGAAGCCGACGCTTTCGCCGGGCGCGCCCATGCGGCGATCGCGCGGCGTGTCGTATCGGGTGATTCCCTGGCAGATGGGCGTGGTGGCCAAGCTGATGCGCCTGCTGCCCGACGCCGTCTATGACCGCCTGGCGCGCGACGCGCCGCGCAAGCCGAGGCGAGGGCAGTAGGGGGACGAGCGGCGGCGGTATCCGGAGTGCCTGTCCCCGCATGGGGGAGCGACACCCGCGGCAAGGGTGCCTGTCCCCGCGGGGACAGGCACACGCAGGGCAGGCGCCTGCCGTGGCGTCAGGGGGTTACGTCATTGCCGGTTTCGGCGCCGATGTGCTCGACATCGCCCCAGCCCAGGACTTCCCATTTGCGCTGCGCGATCGCGACGCGGTTGATGCTGACGTTGAGCAGCGCGGCGTAGCGCGGGGCATCCAGGGGCACGCCGCTGGCATGGCGCCAGATGATGTCGAGCGCGCCGCCGTGCGTGACGGCCAGGATGCGTTCGCCGGCGTGGCGGGCCGCCAGGTCGTCGACGGTGGCGATGATGCGCGCCTGGAACTGCCCCAGCGTCTCGCCGCCTTCCAGCGCACGCAGCGGATCGCGGCTGCGCCAGGCCTGCGCGGCCTGCGGCGCCTGCTGTTCCAGGTTCTCCATTTCCAGTCCTTCCAGCACGCCGAAGCCGCGCTCGCGGATGCCGGGCTCGGTGCGTACGCGCAGCTGCAGCGCGGCCGACAGCGAGGCCGCCGTGTCGTGCGCGCGCTTGAGATCGCTGCTGTAGAGCGCGGCGAAGGGGTGTTCGCTGGCTGTATCGCGCAGCCGCTCGGCCAGCAGGCGGGCCTGCTCGCGGCCGGATTCGTTCAGCGGGATGTCCTGCCAGCCTTGCAGGCGGCGTTGGCGGTTCCAGTCGGTTTCGCCGTGTCGGATGAACCAGATTTCAGTCATGCGCTTGTATTCATGTGGCCACGGCGGCGCCGGGCTTCCAGATTTTTTGAATCATGGAGATTAACGCGACCAGCATGGGTTCGCCAGCCTGCTCGGGCGGGGCGATGAAACCCAGCGTGGCGTCGGCGCGCGCCTGGCCCCATACGATGAAGTCGCCGGCGGCCGCGCCGGCCAGGGCGGTTTCCTCGCGCAGCAGGGCGCAGCCGGCGCCGGCGCGCACCAGCGCGTCCAGGTTGGACTGGTCGTCGTTCTGCATCACCACCCGCGGCGCCAGGCCGTGCCGCTCGAACATATCGCGCAACAGCAGGTGCAGGTGGCTGCCGGACGGGCCGTCCAGCCAGGGCAGCTGGGCGATGTCGCGCCAGCCGGCGCGCTTCAGGGTATCGGCCAGCGAGGCGGGCAGGGCGATGCGGTAGCGCACGCTGCGCAGGGCATGCCAGGTCACGCCGCGCGGCGGGTGCGCGACGATGGTCAGCGCGCCGGCCAGCCGCGCCGTGCCGACTTGTTCGAGCAGGGCGGTGGACGGCAGCACGTGGGTTTTCAGTTCCACCAGCGGCAGGTGCTGCCGCAGCGCGGCGGCCAGCTCGCCCAGGCGCAGGAAGTCGGGCTGCTCGCTCGGCACGCCCAGGTCAATCACGCCTTGCAGCTGGCCTTGCAGCTGGCGGGCCTCGGACTTGAGCTGGGCGCCCAGCACCAGCAGCGCCTCGGCGGTGGGCAGCAGCGCTTCGCCGGCCTTGGCCAGGCTAAGCCGGCCCGCGGCCCGGTCGAACAGCGCCACGCCCAGGCTCTGCTCCAGCGCCTTCAATTGGGCGGTGACGGCGGGCTGGGTCAGCGACAGCGCTTCGGCGGCCTTGGTCAGATTGCCCAGGCGGGCGACGGTGACGAAGGCGCGGATCTGGTAGATCTCCATGGCCGCAGTCTACGGCGAGCCGGGGCCCCGGCGCGAGCAGGGGGCGTTCATGCCGCCAGCAGCCTGATCTGGGTGGGCTCCAGGCCCACGGCCACGGGCGCGCCGACGGGAAACGGCGACAGGCCGGCCAGATGGTGCTGGTCCGCCGTCAGCCGCTGTTCGCCGACCTGCACCTGGTAGCGGGTGAACTCGCCCAGGAACTCGCTGCTTTCGACCACGCCGGGCAGCCACACATAGCGCGCGTCGCCCGTGCCGTCGGCCATTTCGATCAGCACCGTGTGGGGCCGGAAACTGGCCGCGAGGCGCCCGGCCTGCGGCGCGTCGCCATTGACCGGCAGGTGCAGCTCGCCCACGCCGTCGACGGCCAGCACCACGCCGCCGCGCGAGCGCTCGCGCACCTCGCCTTCCAGCACGTTCATGGTGCCGACGAAGTTGGCCACGAAGCGGTTGACCGGATAGTCGAACAGCGTGCTGGGCGCGCCGATCTGCTGCACCACGCCATGGTCCAGCACCGCCATGCGGTCGGCGGTGGTCATGGCCTCTTCCTGGTCGTGGGTGACGAAGATGGTGGTGATGCCCAGCCGCCGCTGCAGCGACAGCAGGTCCTGGCGCATCTGCACCCGCAGCTTCTTGTCCAGGTTGGACAGGGGCTCGTCCAGCAGCAGCACCTGCGGCTCGATGACGATGGTGCGCGCCAGCGCCACGCGCTGCTGCTGGCCACCGGACAGTTGGTTGGGACGGCGCCGCCCGAAGTCGGCCAGACCCACGAGTTCGAGCGCGGCGGCGACCTTGTCGCGGATCTCGGCGCGCGGCAGGCGCCGCTCGACCAGGCCGAAGGCAACGTTGTCCCACACCGTCATGTGCGGCCACAGCGCATAGTTCTGGAACACCATGCCGATATTGCGGTCCCAGGGCGGCCTGGCGCCGATGTCGCGGCCGTCGACCAGCAGCTGCCCATGGCTTTGCCGGTTGAAGCCGGCGATCAGGCGCAGCAGGGTGGATTTGCCCGATCCCGACGGGCCGAGCAGGGCGAAGAATTCGCCGGGCTCGATATGGATGCTGATGTCCTTGAGGACTTCGTTCCTGCCATAGGAAAGCCGGATGTTGCGGCATTCGACGCTGACTTTCTTCATGAGGATTCTCCGCTGCGCGCCGGCCGCTGGCGCGCCGAGGCGCGCTCGACCAGCAAGTGAGACACGTAGGTGCCGATGCCGACCGCGACCACGGCCAGCACGCCCAGCGCCGCGCCCGGGCCGCGCCCGGCCGCGCTTTGCATGTACAGGTAGATGCCGTAGCTCATGGGCGCCTGGCTGTCGCGCGTGACCAGCATGATGGTGGCCGACAGCTCGACCGCGGCGGTGATGAAGCTGGTGACGAAGCCGGCCAGCATGCCGCCGGCCATCAGCGGCACGACGATGCGGCGGATGGTGCGCAGCCGGCTGGCGCCCAGCGACTCGGCCGCCTCTTCGAGCGACACGTTGATCTGCTGCAGGGCCGCCACGCACGAGCGCAGCGCATAGGGCAGGCGCCGCACCGAATAGGCGATCATGATCAGCACCCAGGACGAGGTCAACAGCACGCCGGTACCGGGGATTTCCACGCCCCGGAAAGTGCGCAGGTAGCCGATGGCCAGCACGATGCCCGGAATCGCCAGCGCCGCCGAGGCGATGAAGTCCAGCCACTGGCGCGCCGGCAGGCGGGTGCGCAGCATGAGGTAGGCGATGGCGGTGCCCAGCACGACGTCGACGCCGGCGGCCAGGCCGCAGTACAGCAGCGTATTGGCGATCATGCCCTGCGACTCGGTGAAGACCGCGGTGTAGTGGGCGAGCGTGTAGCCGTCGGGCAGCGGCGCATAGCTCCAGACGCTGGCCAGCGACAGCAGCAGCACGCCCAGGTGGGGCGAGAGCACGAGCAGCAGCACCGCGCCGATCCAGGCATAGGCCAGCATCGACTCGACCGGGCGCAGGCGGCGCTTGTGGATGGCGTTGCCGCCCTTTTGCAGGGTCGAGTAGTCCTTGCCCTTGAGCACGCGGGCCGACAGCCACAGCGCCAGGATGGAAAAGCCGATCATGATCACGCTGATCACGTAGCCCAGGGGATCTTCCAGCCCGACCTGGGTGATGCGCAGATAGGCCTGCGGCGCCAGCATGTTGGTGGTGCCCAGCACCAGCGGCGTGCCCAGGTCGTCGAACACCTTGACGAACACCAGCGAGGTGCCGGCCAGGTAGCCGGGCAGCGCCAGCGGAAAGATGATGCGGCAGAACAGCCGGAACCCGCGCGACCCCAGGTTGAAGGCGGCTTCCTCCATCGATCCGTCGATGTTGCGCAGCGCGACCACCAGGTTCATCAGGATGAACGGGAAGTAATGCAGCGATTCGACGAAGATGACGCCGTTCAATCCGTCCATGAAGGGCAGGGTGATGCCGAGCCAGTCGTCCAGCAGCAGATTGACGCTGCCCGAGCGGCCGAAGATCAGCTGCATGGCCACCGCGCCCACGAACGGCGGCATGATCAGCGGCAGCACGCCCAGGGTCTGGATCAGCAGCGCGCCGCGGAACTCGAAGCGCACCGTGAAGTAGGCCAGCGGCACCGCGATCAGCGAGGCCAGCAGCGACGACCAGCCGGCCACGTACAGGCTGTTGAAGAAGGCTTCCTTCATCAGCGGCTGGTTGAAGAAGGCGCCGAAGTGGCCCAGCGTGAAACTGCCGTCGGCGTTGACGAAGGCGGTGTAGAACACCGTGCCCACCGGAAACACCAGGAACAGCGCCAGGAAGGCGAGCACCAGCAAGGCGGCCAGCGCCGGCCCCGCGGGCAGGCGGAAAGTACCCGTAGAGGTCATGAAGATCCCGGATGTGAACGGACGAGGGCCAGGATGCGGGGCGCGCGCGGCGCGCCCCGCGGCGAGGCGGCGGCGCCTAGATGTGAAGATTCAATAGGTTGTATGCATGGTTCATCCGAACCGGATTTGAGAAACTGGAAATCGCCGACCCCCCAGTTCACTCAAGGAGCCCGGCCGGATGAACACCCATAAGCATGCCCGATTGACCTTCCTACGTCGACTCGAAATGGTCCAGCAATTGATCGCCCATCAAGTTTGTGTGCCTGAAGCGGCCCGCGCCTATGGGGTCACCGCGCCGACTGTGCGCAAATGGCTGGGCCGCTTCCTGGCTCAGGGCCAGGCGGGCTTGGCCGATGCGTCCTCGCGCCCGACGGTCTCGCCCCGAGCGATTGCGCCGGCCAAGGCGCTGGCTATCGTGGAGCTGCGCCGCAAGCGGCTGACCCAAGCGCGCATCGCCCAGGCGCTGGGCGTGTCAGCCAGCACCGTCAGCCGCGTCCTGGCCCGCGCCGGTCTGTCGCACCTGGCCGACCTGGAGCCGGCCGAGCCGGTGGTGCGCTACGAGCATCAGGCCCCCGGCGATCTGCTGCACATCGACATCAAGAAGCTGGGACGTATCCAGCGCCCTGGCCACCGGGTCACGGGCAACCGACGCGATACCGTTGAGGGGGCCGGCTGGGACTTCGTCTTCGTGGCCATCGATGACCACGCCCGCGTGGCCTTCACCGACATCCACCCCGACGAGCGCTTCCCCAGCGCCGTCCAGTTCCTCAAGGACGCAGTGGCCTACTACCAGCGCCTGGGCGTGACCATCCAGCGCTTGCTCACCGACAATGGCTCGGCCTTTCGCAGCCGCGCCTTCGCCGCGCTGTGCCATGAGCTGGGCATCAAGCACCGCTTTACCCGACCTTACCGCCCACAGACCAATGGCAAGGCCGAACGCTTCATCCAGTCGGCCTTGCGTGAGTGGGCTTACGCTCACACCTACCAGAACTCCCAACACCGAGCCGATGCCATGAAATCCTGGCTACACCACTACAACTGGCATCGACCCCACCAAGGCATCGGGCGCGCTGTACCCATCTCCAGACTCAACCTGGACGAATACAACCTATTGACAGTTCACAACTAGCCGGAGTCAAGGGCAAAATCTGCCACAAATAGCCCATTCGATTGGGACTGAATCATGCATAATTTCGTGGCAATACGTACAAATAGGAGAAGCGGTGTCTGAAGCCGGGCGCTGTACTCGCGAATAGGGGGCTCAGTGGGCTTGGATGACCTGGTGGGGCAATGGCTGTTGCCGGGCATGGCGCTGGCGGCGGTTGGAGTTTTCTTCTGTATCAAAGGATATTTGCTGCGCCGCCAGATGGCACGCGATGCGCTGACCGATGCGCTGACCGTGGGCGAATTGCGCCGCCGCGTGCATGCGCTGGTGCTCGGCAAGCGCCAGCGTGTATATAGCGGGGCGATGTTCCTGGTAGAAGTGGTGCACCATCCCGAGCTGAGCGCCATGCTCGGCCTCGAAGACAACAAGCTGCTGCTGGCCATGATTGCGCAGCGCTTGCAGATGTAATCCGATTATTTCCAGGTGGCGCGCCATTCTTCGGACTCGTTCATGGTGTGGGCGCCCGATCTGGACCCGCGCTCGGCGCGCGACGTGGCGCCCGAGGTTCTCGATGCGCTGTCGCAGCCGTACGAGTTGCGTGGCCAGCCCCTGATCGTGGGGTTCCGCCTCAGCGGGGCGCTGTATGCCCAGCATGGCGCCTGTTTCGACGAGCTCGAGCGCTCCCTGCATATCGCAATGCTGCACCTGGACGAGAGCGCCGGGGCGGCCTGGAACATGTTCGAGCCGTCCATGCTCGAACACCAGCGTCATTACCAGGGTCTCGAGCACGACCTGCGCGTGGCCCTGGTTTCCTCCTCGATGGATCAGTTCGAGGTCTGCTACCAGCCCGTCTGCGACAGCGTCACCGGCACCATCTACGGCTGCGAGGCCTTGCTGCGCTGGCATCACCCGGTCCATGGCGACGTTTCTCCGGCGCTGGTCATCGAACTGGCCGAGCGTACCGGGCTGATCGTGCCGCTGGGTGCATGGGTGCTGGAGACGGCGTGTTCGCGCGCGATCACCTGGCCGGCGGCCTGGCGCCTGCACGTCAACGTGTCGGTGCGCCAGATGTACGCCGACGAGCTGCCCGCGCAGGTGGCGCTGGCGCTGGCCGCCAGCCGCCTGAGCGCGCAGCGGCTGGTCCTGGAGATCACCGAGTCGCTGTTCATCCAGCAGTACGAGCGCCATGTGGCCACGCTCAATGGCATGCGCGCCAAGGGGGGGCGGGTGGCGCTGGATGACTTCGGCGCGGGCTATTCCAGCCTCACGCACCTGCGCCGGCTGCCGATCGACTGGGTCAAGCTGGATCGCGGCTTCGTGGCCGAGATCGAGTTCGACGCCGTCAGCCGCGAGGTGGTGTCGGCCCTGATGGGGATGTGCCGGGCCCTGGGCCTGGCGGTGGTGGCCGAAGGGGTGGAGACGCCGGCGCAGCGCGAGATCCTCAAGGCGCTGGGGTGTCGGGAAATGCAGGGTTTTCTGCTGGGCAGGCCGGTTTCGGCCGAGCGGATCCGGGAATTGGGCGCGGCAGTGTCATAATCGGGGTTGACCGTAACCCCGTTTTCGCGCGAAGCCTTCTTATGTCCGGCAATACTCTGGGAACCCTTTTCTGCGTCACGAATTTTGGCGAGTCGCATGGCCCGGCCATCGGCTGTGTGGTGGACGGCTGCCCGCCCGGGCTGCCGCTGGAGGCCGCCGACATCCAGGCCGAGCTCGACCGGCGCCGCCCCGGCACGTCGCGCCACGTCACGCAGCGCCAGGAAGCCGACCAGGTCGAGATCCTGTCGGGCGTGTACGAAGGGGTCACCACGGGCACGCCCATCGGGCTGCTGATCCGCAACACCGACGCGCGCAGCAAGGATTACTCCAATATCGCCGACACCTTCCGGCCCGGCCACGCCGACTTCGCCTATTGGCGCAAGTACGGCGTGCGCGACCCGCGTGGCGGCGGGCGCTCGTCGGCGCGCCTGACCGCGCCCACGGTGGCCGCCGGCGCGATCGCCAAGAAATGGCTGGCCAGCCAGTTCGGGGTGCGGGTGCGCGGGTACATGAGCCAACTGGGCCCCATCGCCATCCCGTTCTCCAGCTGGGACGACGTGCCGGGCAATGCCTTCTACGCGCCCAACGCGGCCGTGGTGCCCGAACTGGAAGCCTACATGGACCAGCTGCGCCGCGACGGCGGCTCGGTCGGCGCGCGCATCGAGGTGGTGGCCGAAGGGCTGCCGGCAGGGTGGGGCGAGCCCATCTACGATCGCCTCGATGCGGACATCGCCCACGCCATGATGGGCCTGAACGCGGTCAAGGGCGTGTCGCTGGGCGCTGGCTTCGAGAGCATCGCGCAGCGCGGTTCCGAGCACGGCGACGAGATCACCCCGGAAGGCTTCGCCAGCAATCACGCGGGCGGCGTGCTGGGCGGCATTTCGACCGGCCAGCCGATTACCGTGTCGCTGGCGATCAAGCCCACTTCCAGCATCCGGGTCGAACGGCGCTCGGTCAACCGCGCCGGCGAGCCGGTGATGGTGCAGACTCTCGGCCGCCACGATCCTTGCGTGGGCATCCGCGCCACGCCCATCGCCGAGGCGCTGCTGGCGCTGGTGCTCATCGACCATGCGTTGCGCCAGCGCGCCCAGTGCGGCGGATAGCGCGGCGCATGTGCCTTGCCCAGGGAGGCAACCATGAAACCCGTCATCCAGACTTTCCTGCGCGCCGCCGCCGTGGCCGGCCTGGCGCTGCTGGCCGGCTGCGCCGGCGTCAGCACGACGCAGTCCGGCGCGATCGGCGTGGACCGCACCCAATACATGTCGAGCCTGGTGCCCGAGCAGGCGCTGGTGCAGGAGGCCGGGCAGCAGTATGCCGAGATCGTCCAGGAGGCCCGCGCCAAGGGGCTGCTTGACCGCGACCCGGCGCAATTGTCGCGCGTGCGCGCCATTTCCCAGCGCCTGATCGCGCAGACCGGGGTGTTTCGCGCCGACGCGGCCAACTGGCCATGGGAAGTGCATGTGCTGTCGGTCGACGAGGTCAACGCCTGGTGCATGCCCGGCGGCAAGATTGCCGTCTACACGGGCCTGCTCGCCCATATCAAGCCGACCGACGACGAACTGGCGGCGGTGCTGGGCCACGAGATCGCGCATGCGTTGCGCGAGCACGCGCGCGAGCGCGTCTCGCAGCAGATGGCGACCAGCATCGGCCTGTCGGTGCTGTCCATGGCCACCGGTTCGCCCGGCGCGTCCGACCTGGGCGGCAAGCTGACCGAAGTCATGTTCACCTTGCCCAACAGCCGCACGCACGAGACCGAGGCCGATCGCATGGGCGTCGAACTGGCCGCGCGCGCCGGTTTCGATCCGCGCGCCGCCGTCACGCTGTGGCAGAAAATGGGCGCGGCCGACGGCAATGCGCCGCCGGAGTTCCTGTCCACCCACCCGTCGGCCAGTACCCGCATCGGCGAATTGCAGCAGGCCTTGCAGAAGGTATTGCCGCTGTACGAGCAGGCGCGCGGCCAGGCCGCCAAATAGGCCGCGCGTTCAGGCCGGGCTGACGGGCGCGGCCAGGCGCGCGATCGTGGTGTCCAGCGGCCAGGCCAGGCGCTCGACGAGATCGGCGACCGCGTCGTAGTCGTCCAGGGCCACGCGCGGCAGGGTGCCGTGCGGCGGCGCGGCGTCGCAGGCGATGGCGCCGATGCTCGGGTCGTCGGGGAACAGCCACGGCTTGCCGTTGGCGTGGCGATGCACCTCTATCTTGATATGCGCGTTGCGCTTGAAGCCTTCGACCAGGATGAAGTCGACCGGGCACATGCGCGCCAGCAGCTCGCCCAGCTCGGGTTCGGGTTCGTCGCGCAGTTCGTGCATCAGCGCCCAGCGCGCCGACGAGGCGATCAGCACTTCGGTCGCGCCGGCTTCGCGGTGGCGGAACGAGTCCTTGCCCGGCGTGTCGATATCGAAGGTATGGTGGGCGTGCTTGAGCGTGGAGACGCTGTGGCCGCGTGCCTTCAGGCACGGGATCAGGCGCGAGAGCAATTGCGTCTTGCCCGCGCCGCTCCATCCGGCAAAACCTATGATTCGTGTCATGCTGGTCGGTTCGTCAGATCACGCCGTCGAACGGTAGCACGTCGACCGGCTCGCCGGCGGCGATGTTGCCCTGGTCGTGGTGCAGCACCAGCAGGCCGTTGGCCTGGCTCATGCTGCGCAGGATCCCCGAGCCTTGCGATCCGGTGATCGCCGCCTGCCAGCCGCCGCCTGGCGCCGGCGTCACGATGGCGCGCTGGTACTCGGTGCGGCCGGGTTTCTTGCGGATGGGCTGGGCGGCCACGCAGCGCAGCCAGGGCATGGGCTGCGCGGTGGCGCCGCTCATGGTCAGCAGGGCGTCGCGCACCAGGGCGTAGAAGGTCACCATTACCGCCACGGGATTGCCGGGCAGGCCGAACAGGATGGCGTCGCGGCCGTTGCTGTGGATGCGGCCGATGGCCAGGGGGCGGCCCGGGCGCATCGCGATCTTCCAGAACAGCACGTCGCCCAGCTTGGCCATCACTTTCTTGGTGTAGTCGGCCTCGCCGACGCTGACCCCGCCCGAGGTGATGACCACGTCGGCATTGTCCGCGGCCGCGCTGAACGCGGTTTCCAGCGCGTGCGGGTCGTCGCGCACCACGCCCAGGTCCAGCACTTCCACGCCCAGGCGCTGCAGCATGCTCCAGATGGTGTAGCGATTGCTGTCATAGACGCAGCCTGGGTCCAGCGGCTCGCCGATCGAGCGCAGTTCGTCGCCGGTGGAGAAGAACGCCACGCGCAGGCGGCGCACGACCGGCACTTCCGCCTGGGCCAGCGAGGCCAGCAGGCCGATGTCGGCCGGGCGCAGCACGCGGCCGGCCGTCAGCGCGTTCTCGCCCAGCGCCAGGTCTTCGCCGGCCAGGCGGCGGTTGTCGCCGGGGCGCACGGCGCCGGCCGGTACCACGATGCGGTCGCCGTCCTGGCGCACGAACTCCTGCGGGATCACGGTGTCCAGTCCGTCGGGCATGACCGCGCCGGTCATGATGCGCACGCACTGGCCCGGCCCCACCGTGCCCTGGTAGTTGTCGCCGGCCAGCCCGCTGCCGACCACCCGCAGGGGCGTGTCGGCCCCGCCGGCCAGCTCGGCGCCCGCGAAGGCATAGCCGTCCATGGCCGAGTTGTCGTGGGCCGGGACGTTCAGGGTCGAGACGATGTCGTGCGCCAGCACGCGGCCCAGCGCCGAGCGCAGCGGCAGCCATTCGACCGCGTTCAGGCGCGGGACCAGGCGATCGATGAACTCGCGCGCCTGCGAGATGGGCAGCGCGTCAGGATCGTAGCCATTGACACAGGAAGCGATCTCTTCGAGGCTGGGGGTGGGGGCGTGGTTCATGATTGCAGCTGTCGTAGTTCGGCCAGCGTGTTGGCGCCGGCAAAGGCTTGGGCGTCGTCGAAGCGCACGATGGCGCAGCGGTGCTGGTTGGCCCAGATCTCGGTCTTGCGCTGGCCGCTGTGCAGGAACTCGAGCAGGCTGTCGAGCAGGTCGATGCGCATCAGGCAGAACACCGGCTGGGTGCGCAGGGCGCCATCGGCGGTCGTGGCCGCCATGGCGATCTGCGCGCCTTCGGCGATCAGCGCGTCGGCCAGGCGGCTCACCATGTCGGCCGGGAAGTTCGGCGTGTCGCAGGGCGCGGTCACCATGTACGGCGTCTCGCAGCGTTCCAGGCCGGCGGCAAAGCCTGCCAGCGGGCCGGGAAAATCGGGCAGCGCGTCCGGCCAGACGGGTGCGCCCATGGCCTCGTAGGCGGCCAGGTTGCGGTTGGCGTTGATCATGATATCGCCAACCTGGGGCCCCAGGCGCAGCAGCGTGTGCATGGCCAGCGGCATGCCATGGAAATTCTGCAGGCCCTTGTCCACGCTTCCCATGCGGCTTGCGCGCCCGCCCGCGAGGATCAGGCCGGTGATGTCGTTCTTGTCTATCATGAGAGTGGCTTGTATCCATCAGGCACGATGGCGGCAGTATAGACGACCCCCCGTCGGCCGCAGCGGTGCGCGCTGGGGGGGCTCTGCTAAGATCGGCTTATGGCCGCCACCGTGGCGTGCCCCCCTTTGTCGAACCCCTATCGAAGGCCCAAATGGTCGCCTCTGAATCCATACTGCAAGCGTTGCAAACCGTCATTGACCCCAATACCGGCAAGGACCTGGTCACCACGCGGGCGATCCGCAATCTCGAGGTCAACGGCGCGGACGTGACGTTCGATGCCCAGCTCGGCTATCCCGCCAAGAGCCAGATCCCGGCGCTGCGGCGCGCGCTGATTGCCGCGGCCCGCGGCGTGGCCGGCGTGGACAACGTTTCGGTCAACATGCAAAGCGTCATCGAGACGCACGCCGTGCCGCGCGGCATTGCCCTGCTGCCCAACGTGAAGAACGTGATCGCGGTTGCCTCGGGTAAGGGCGGCGTCGGCAAAAGCACCACCGCCGTCAACCTGGCCCTGGCGCTGGCCGCCGAGGGCGCGCGCGTCGGCCTGCTCGACGCCGACATCTATGGCCCCAGCCAGGCGCAGATGATGGGCATCGAGGGACGCCCGCAGAGCGAAGACGGCAAGACCATGGAGCCGCTGGAAAACTACGGCGTGCAAGTGATGTCGATCGGCTTCCTGGTCGACGCCGACGAGGCCATGATCTGGCGCGGCCCGATGGCGGTGCAGGCGCTCGAACAGCTGCTGCGCCAGACCAACTGGAAGAACCTCGACTATCTCGTCATCGACATGCCGCCGGGCACCGGCGACATCCATCTGACCCTCAGCCAGAAAGTGCCGGTGACCGGCGCGGTCATCGTGACCACGCCGCAGGACATTGCCTTGCTCGACGCCCGCAAGGGGGTGAAAATGTTCGAGAAGGTCGGCGTTCCCATCGTCGGCGTGGTCGAGAACATGGCCGTGCACGTCTGTAGCCAGTGCGGCCATGCCGAACATATCTTCGGCCAGGGCGGCGGCCAGCGGATGGCGCAGGATTACGGCCTGGCCTACCTGGGCGCCTTGCCGCTGGACATCAACATCCGCCAGCAGGCCGACGGCGGCCGGCCTTCGGTGGTGGCCGACCCGGATGGCGAAGTCGCCGGCCTGTACAAGGACGTGGCCCGCCAGGTGGCGGTGGCGGTCGCCGCCATGGGCAAGGACTACTCGTCCAAGTTTTCTTCCATTTCCATCAGCCGCGCGCCCGCGGGCGGGTGACGAACCATGAGCGATACCCTTCCCCTGAGCATGGAAGTCGCGGTGGTGATGCGCAAGGAGCGCATCGTCGGCGAGATGAGCCGTTGGCAGGACAGCCGCTGGGTGCTGGAGGACGTGGTGCCCGACGAGCCTGGCTTCGGCCGCGCGCCGCGCATGCTCTACCACGACGAGAACCAGCAGCGCTGGCTGCATCCGGGGCTTACCGTGCGCCTGTTCAAGGACGACGCGGAAGGGTATCTGCTCAATGTTTCGGCGCCGGCGCCGTGCTGGTTCGTGTTGTGGCGCATGGAGGAGGAGCCTGGCGTGGCCAGCGAGCCGCTGGCGCGGCCCGAGATCGTCACGCTCAGCTACCACGACGCCGGACGCTGGCTCGATGCGCAGGAAACGGTGGAGCAGATCCCCGCTCCGGCGTACATCGTCCAATGGCTGCATGCGTTCGTGCAGGCCCATTACGTGCCGGAACCCAAGCGGCGCCGGCGCCCGGTCAGCTTCCAGCCCCTGCAGGACCGCTTTGGCAACCCGGCCTCGGTCAGCACCACCAAGAAGCGCGGCGGAGGCGAGCCATGAGCCAGGATCCGGCCGGCTTCATAGGCCGCTGGTCGCGCCGCAAGAGCGAGGCGCGCCAGCAGGCCGAGACCGCCGCCGACCCGGCCGCCGGCGTTGCGCAGGCGTCGCTGGCCGATACGCCGTTCGCTGGCGCGCCGGCCGTTGCGGACCGGCCCGAGGAGACGCCCGAACGCGCCGATGCGGCGCCCGTCCAGGCGCCGGGCCCGGCCGCGGATGCCGAAACCGACTTGCCGCTGCCCACCTTGGACGATGTGCGGGCGTTGACGCTGGATTCGGATTTTTCCCGATTCGTGGCGGGAGGCGTGTCGCCCGATGTCAAGAACGCGGCCTTGAAGAAACTGTTCACCGATCCGCATTACAACGTCATGGACGGCCTGGACGTCTACATCGACGACTACACGCAACTGGAGGGTCTGCCCCAGGAGACCGTGCGCAGGATGGCCAGCGCCAAGGTGTTCAAGCTGTTCGAGGAGGACGAGCCCGCGTCGGCGCAGGGCGAGCCGGCGGACGGCGCGTGCGGCCCAGGGCAGCAGGCGCCTGGCGCCATGGCCGAGCCCGACGCCGCGCCGGCCGTGCCCGCGAGCGCGCCGGATGCGATACAGTCCGCCTTGCCGCGCGACGACGCGGCCGGGCCGGCAGACGGCCCGCTTCCCGACGCCGAGCCGCGGCGCGATTGATACAGCCAGGAAGTCTGTTTGCCATGACTACTTTGATCTGCGATTGCAATCGCACGATGCCGCTGCAGCCCGAGGCATTGGGCCAGGCGCTCGGCGAAACGCTGACACTGCACTCCACCTTGTGCCGCCGCGAAGCCGGCGCATTCCAGGCGGCCATCCGCGACGGCCAGGACGTGGTCGTCGCCTGTACCCAGGAAAAACGCCTGTTCGGCGAGCTGGGCGGCGCCACGCAAGGCGCGGTGTCGCCGGTGCGCTTCGTCAACATCCGCGAGACCGGCGGCTGGAGCCGCGACGCCGCCCAGGCCATGCCCAAGCTGGCCGCCTTGCTGGCGGCCGCGCACCTGCCCGAACCCGATCCGGTCGCCACCGTGACGTACAAGAGCGGCGGCCGCCTGCTGATCATCGGCTCGCTGGACCAGGCCGAGCAGGCCGCGGCCTTGCTGGACGACGTGCTCGATGTCACGTTGTTCGGCCAGGGGCCGGGCCGCGCGGGCGGCGCCCAGGAGCGCCGCTACCCCGTGCTGAGCGGACGCATCGACAGCCTGCAGGGCTGGCTGGGCGCGTTCGAGTTGCGCTGGACCCGCGGCAACCCGATCGACCTGGACCTGTGCACGCGCTGCAACGCCTGTATTAGCGCTTGTCCGGACGGCGCCATCGGCCTGGACTACCAGGTCGACACGGCCCGATGTACCTCGCACCGGGCCTGCGAGCAGGCCTGTACCGTGGCGGGCGCGATCGATTTCTCGCGTTCGCCGGAAAACTTCACCGACCAATACGACCTGGTGCTGGACCTGGGCGGCACGCCGCTGTTCACCCAGCACGCGCCGCCGCAGGGCTATTTCGCCTGGGGTGGCCAGGCGCCCGCGACCTTGCTGCGTTTGCGCGAGCTGGTCGGCGAATTCGAAAAGCCCAAATTCTTCGACTACCGCCAGCAACTGTGCGCGCATAGCCGCAACGAAACCGTCGGCTGCCGCGCCTGTATCGATATCTGCTCGGCGCGCGCCATCAGCAGCGACAGCCACCACCAGCGCATCGTCGTCAATCCCAGCCTGTGCGTCGGGTGCGGGGCCTGCACCACCGTCTGCCCCAGCGGCGCGTTGACCTACACCTATCCGCGCGCGACCGACCAGGGCTCGAAGCTGCGCACGCTGCTGGCGACCTACGCCAAGGCCGGCGGCCAGGACGCGATGCTGCTGCTGCACAGCCAGCAGGAGGGCGCACGCCTGGTCGAGCAACTCGGCCGCCAGGCGGCGCTCAAGCAGGCCGATGGCGTGCCGGCCAACGTCATCCCGATGGCGCTGTGGCACACGGCCAGCGTCGGGCTGGACCTGTGGCTGTCGGCGGTGGCGTTCGGCGCGCGCCACATCGCCGTGCTGACCACCGCCGAAGAGGCGCCGCAATACCTGGAGGGCCTGCAGGCACAATTCGCGCAGGCGCAGGCCATCCTGAACGGGCTGGGCTATGCGGGCATCCACCTGAGCCTGGTGCCGGCCGATACGCCGCAGGCGCTCGATGCCGCGCTGCGGCAGTTGGCGCCCGCCCAGGGGCCGGCCGTGGCGGCGCGCCATGCGGTCGTGCAGGAAAAGCGCAGCACGCTGGACCTGGCGCTGGATCACCTGGTGGCGCATGCCCCGGCGCCCGCGCCCGAGAGCATCGCGCTGCCGGCCGGCGCGCCGGGCGCGGGAGCGCCATTCGGCACCGTGGCCGTCGACAGCGACGCCTGTACCTTGTGCATGAGCTGCGTCAGCGCCTGTCCGTCCAACGCCTTGCTGGACAACCCGCAGTCGCCGCAATTGCGCATGGTCGAGAAGAACTGCGTGCAGTGCGGCCTGTGCGCCACCACCTGTCCCGAGAACGCCATCACGCTGGTGCCGCGCCTGCTGCTTGCGCCGCGGCGCCGCGAAGCCGTGGTCCTCAACGAAAGCGCGCCGTTCCATTGTGTGCGCTGCAACAAGGCTTTCGGCACCCAGAAGGGGGTCGAAGCCATGCTGGGCCGCCTGGGCGGCCACGCCATGTTCCAGGGCGCGGCGCTGGAACGGCTGAAAATGTGCGGCGACTGCCGCGTGATCGATCTGTATTCCGCCGAAAACGAAACCCGGATCACCGACCTATGAACGTATCCGTCACTTTCGCCTCCATCGCCGCCCCGGGCTTCGACGAAGAGGTCGCCCGCGCCGAGATCTACGGGCTGCTGGCGCAGCTGTACTATGCGCCGCCGCCGTCCGACCTGCTTGCGCAGCTGCGCGCCGCGCCCAGGCAGGCGCCCGACCAGGGCGGCTTTCTCGAGGCCTCGTGGCAGGCGCTGGTTGCCTGCGCGGCCGAGATGGGCGATGACGCGGTGCGGGCCGAATACGACGCTTTGTTCGGCGGCGTCGGCAAGCCCGATATCTACCTCTTCGCCTCGCACTACCTGACGGGCTTCCTGAACGAAAAGCCGCTGGTGGGGCTGCGCGACGACCTGGCCGCGCTGGGCCTGCGGCGCGACGCGGCCATGTCCGAGACCGAGGACCACATCGCCTATCTGTGCGAGGTGATGCGCTACCTGATCGCCGGCGATGATGTCGCCGTGGCCAATCTGACGCAGCAGCGCCAGTTCCATGCGCGCCACCTGCGGCCCTGGATCGCGGATTTGTGCGATGCGATCGCGGCCCATCCCGCGGCGCGCTTCTACGGCGCGCTGGCCGAATTCACCCGCGCGTTCTTCAGCGTGGAGGCCCAGGCCTTCGACATGATGGCCTGATGTTCCAGGGGCCGCGCGCCCCAGATGAAATCGGTTCGTATTCAAGCTGCTGCATGCGGGCACCGCACCATGGCGTGCGGTTGTCGGAAGCTATATGCCGGGGTACATTATGCAAAGAATTTCATATCCAGTTGTCCGGAAGGAGTCAGCCATGTCGCAACGTCAACCCAACTTGTCGCGTCGTGCGTTCTTCGCCGGCGCAGCGACGGTAGGCGCCGCCGCTGTCGGTGCGACCGTGCTTCCCGGCGCGCGGCCCGAGGCGTCCGGCGAGTCGGCTGCGGCCGCCAAGCCGCCCGCGGCAGGAGGCGGCTACCGCCTGAGCGAACACGTCAAGCGCTACTACAAAACCACCCTCGTTTGATACCGGAGCCCGGCATGTTGCTGACCAAGAAAACCAGCGGAGCCGCTGCGGGCGCCTCCGAGTCGCACTTCATCCAGAGCCTGCGCCGCGGCATGGCGCAAGCGCTGCCCACGATGGACCGCCGCACCTTCCTGCGCCGCTCGGGCCTGGGTGTGGGCGCCGGCCTGGCCGCCACCCAGCTGTCGCTGGTCAAGCGCGCCGAAGCCGCCGAAGGCGATGGCAAGGTGGCCATCGGCAATACCAAGATCGAAGTCCGCCGCACGGTCTGTACGCACTGTTCGGTGGGCTGTGCCGTCGACGCCGTGGTCGAGAACGGCGTCTGGGTGCGCCAGGAGCCGGTGTTCGATTCGCCCATCAACCTGGGCGCGCACTGTGCCAAGGGCGCCTCCGTGCGCGAGCACGGGCACGGCGAGCACCGCCTGCGCTATCCCATGAAGCTGGTCAACGGCAAGTACCAGCGCATCAGCTGGGATACCGCGTACGAGGAAATCACCGCCAAGCTGATGCAGTTGCGCAAGGAAAGCGGGCCCGACTCGGTCTACTGGATCGGCTCGTCCAAGCACAACAACGAGCAGTCGTACCTGCTGCGCAAGTTCGTCAGCTTCTGGGGCAGCAACAACTGCGACCACCAGGCGCGTATCTGCCACTCGACCACGGTGGCCGGCGTTGCGAATACATGGGGCTACGGCGCCATGACCAATTCGTACAACGACATGCAGAACTCCAAGGTGGCGCTGTACATCGGCTCGAACGCCGCCGAGGCCCACCCGGTCTCGATGCTGCACATGCTGCACGCCAAGGAAACCGGCTGCAAGATGATCGTGGTGGACCCGCGCTTTACCCGTACGGCGGCCAAGGCCGACCAGTACGTGCGCATCCGCTCCGGCACCGATATTCCGTTTTTGTTCGGCCTGCTGTACCACATCTTCAAGAACGGCTGGGAAGACCAGGCGTACATCGACGCGCGCGTCTACGGCATGGATGAGGTCAAGGCCGACATCCTGGCCAAGTGGTCGCCGGACAAGGTCGAGGAAGCCTGTGGCGTGGACGAGGCCACGATGTATTCGGTGGCCAAGACCATGCACGAGAACCGGCCCGGCACGCTGGTGTGGTGCATGGGCCAGACCCAGCACTCCATCGGCAACGCCATGGTGCGCGCTTCCTGCATCGTGCAGCTGGCGCTGGGCAACGTCGGCAAGTCCGGCGGCGGCGCCAACATTTTCCGCGGCCACGACAACGTGCAGGGCGCCACCGACGTGGGCCCCAACCCCGACTCGCTGCCGGGCTACTACGGCCTGGCCGAAGGTTCCTGGAAGCACTTCGCCAACACCTGGGGCGTGGACTACGAGTGGATCAAGGGCCGCTACGCGTCGCCGGCCATGATGACCAAGCCGGGCATCACCGTGTCGCGCTGGATCGACGGCGTGCTCGAGAACCCCGACCTGATCGACCAGGACACCAACCTGCGCGCCGTGTTCTATTGGGGACACGCGCCCAACTCGCAGACGCGCGGGCTGGAAATGAAGCGGGCCATGGACAAGCTGGACCTGCTGGTGGTGGTCGACCCGTATCCGTCGGCGACCGCGGCGATGGCCGCCATGCCGGGCAAGGCCGAAGACCTCAACCCCAACCGGGCGGTCTACCTGCTGCCGGCCGCGACGCAGTTCGAGACCAACGGCAGCTGTACCGCTTCCAACCGTTCGCTGCAATGGCGCGAGAAGGTCATCGATCCGCTGTGGGAGAGCCGCACCGACCACATGATCATGCATCAGCTGGCCGAGAAACTTGGCTTTGGCAAGGAGCTCAGCAAGAACTACAAGATGCAGAAGGTCAAGGGCATGGACGAGCCCGTGGTCGAGGACATCCTGCGCGAGATCAATGCCTCGGTCTGGGCCATCGGCTACACGGGCCAGAGCCCCGAGCGCCTGAAGGCCCACATGCGCAACATGCACGTGTTCGACGTCAAAACGCTGCGCGCCAAGGGCGGCAAGGACGCCGAGACCGGCTACGACCTGACCGGCGACTACTTCGGCCTGCCGTGGCCATGCTGGGGCAATCCCAGCCTCAAGCATCCCGGCACCGCCAACCTGTACGACACCAGCCTGCACGTGATGGACGGCAGCGGCAACTTCCGCGCCAACTTCGGCGTCGAGCGCAACGGCGTCAACCTGCTGGCGGCCGACGGCTCGCACTCCAAGGGCGCCGACCTGACCACCGGGTATCCCGAGTTCGACCACGTGCTGCTCAAGAAACTGGGCTGGTGGGAGGACCTGACGCCGGAAGAGCAGAAGGCCGCCGAAGGCAAGAACTGGAAGACCGACCCGTCGGGCGGCATCATCCGCGTGACCATGAAGGTGCACGGCTGCCATCCGTTCGGCAACGCGCGGGCGCGCGCCGTGGTGTGGAACTTCCCCGACGCCATTCCGCAGCACCGCGAGCCGATCTACGGCACGCGCCCGGACCTGGTCGCCAAGTACCCCACGCACAACGACCTCAAGACGTTCTGGCGCCTGCCCACGCTGTATACCTCCTTGCAGCAGAAGAACGTTGCCGAGAAGCTGTACGAGAAGTTCCCGATCATCCTGACCTCGGGCCGCCTGGTCGAGTACGAGGGCGGGGGCGAGGAAACCCGCTCCAACCCCTGGCTGGCCGAACTGCAGCAGGAGAGCTTCGTCGAGCTCAACCCCAAGGCGGCGGCCGATCGCGGCATCCGCAACGGCGACCGGGTGTGGGTCCTGACGCCGACCGGCGCGCGCCTGAACGTGCAGGCCCTGGTGACCGAGCGGGTCGGCCCCGATACGGCTTTCATGCCGTTCCACTTCTCGGGTCACTGGCAGGGCGTGGACATGCTGGCCAGCTATCCGGAAGGCGCGGCGCCCATCGTGCGCGGCGAAGCGGTCAACACGGGCACCACGTACGGCTACGACTCCGTGACGATGATGCAGGAAACCAAGACCACGATCTGCAACATAGAAAAGGCCTGAGGAGATTGCCATGGCTCGAATGAAATTTGTCTGTGATGCAGAGCGCTGTATCGAATGCAATGCCTGCGTGACGGCGTGCAAGAACGAGCACGAAGTCCCCTGGGGCGTGAACCGCCGCCGCGTGGTGACGCTCAACGACGGCGTGCCCGGCGAGAAGTCCATTTCGGTGGCCTGCATGCACTGCAGCGACGCGCCCTGCATGGCGGTGTGCCCGGTCCTGCTTCTACCGCACCGACGAGGGTGTGGTGCTGCACAACAAGGACACCTGTATCGGCTGCGGCTACTGTTCGTACGCCTGTCCGTTCGGCGCGCCGCAGTTCCCCTCCGAAGGGGCCTTCGGCGTGCGTGGCAAGATGGACAAGTGCACGTTCTGCGCCGGCGGGCCGGAAGAGCACGGCAGCGCAGAGGAGTTCGAAAAGTATGGCCGCAACCGGCTGGCCGAGGGCAAGCTGCCGGCCTGCGCCGAAATGTGTTCGACCAAGGCGCTGCTGGCCGGCGACGGCGACGTGGTGGCCGACATCTTCCGCACCCGCGTGATCCATCGCGGCAAGGGCGCGGAAGTCTGGGGCTGAGGCACCGCCTATGGCTCCAAGCAGGCCGGGCAGCCGCCGGCCGCCGACGCCAAGGCCAAGCCATGAAGACGAATCCGCGCCTTCTCCTGATCGCAGCGGCCGCCGTGTTCGGCCTGGCCGCCTGCACCGAAAAACCGCAGGAGCTGCATTCCGGCGTCGTGGGCAAGCCTGCCTATGACGGCACGGGCAGCAATTTCGTCGCTCCGGGCTGGAAGCAGGGCGACAAGAACAGTTGGCAGCAAGAGTTGAAAGTTCGCGCCCAACGGGGCCAGAACGAGTACACCCGGGTCAACTGAGCGGAGGTCGCCATGATACGGTCACTGTTCGCGGCGCTGCTGGCAAGCGCCCTGCTGGCGACGGCGGGGGCGCAGACTGCCGCGCCGTCCGCCGGCGCGCCCGCCATGGGCGGCATCCAGAGCGCCAATATCTTCGAGGTCAAGCCCGACGCCAGCGAGCAGCCGGGCTATGCCGAGCAGACCAATGCCGAACGCGCCAAGGTGCAGCCGGGCAACAATGCGCCCATGTGGCGGCAGGTCAACTCGGGCCAGCCCGGCTACAGCAGCCTGCCGGCCAGCGAGGCCCCCGAAGCCGGCGTGCTGATCCAGCGTTTCGTCCAGTATCCCGGCTCGCAGTACACCACGGCCGGCGAGGCCTGGCGCCAGGTGCGCAACAACTGGCTCATCCCGTACGGCGGCGGCCTGCTGCTGATCGTGCTGGTGGCGATCGCGCTGTTCTTCCTGGCCAAGGGGCCGATGAAGCTGCGCGAGGCCGAGACCGGCCGCCGCATCGAGCGCTTCACGTACTTCGAGCGCGCCGCGCACTGGGTCAACGCCACGGCCTTCGTCATCCTGGCGCTGACGGGCATCGTCATCGCGTTCGGCAAGTTCTTCCTGCTGCCCATCATGGGCAGCGCGGCGTTCGGCTGGATGACGTGGCTGCTCAAGACCGTGCACAACTTCGTGGGTCCCGTGTTCGCGGTGTCGCTGCTGGTGGTCATCCTGACCTTCATCAAGGACAACCTGCCGCGCCGCGACGACCTGATCTGGTTGCGCAAGGGCGGCGGCCTCATCACCGGCGCGCACGTGCCTTCGCATCGCTTCAATGCCGGCGAGAAGATCATGTTCTGGGTCGGCATGCTGTTCCTGGGCGCGCTGGCGGTGGCCTCGGGCCTGTTCCTGGACCAGGTGTTCCCGGGCCTGTCGTACGTGCGCGGCAACATGCAGATCGCCCATATGGTGCATGCCGCGTCGGTCGTCCTGATGATGTGCATGATCATGGGGCACATCTACCTGGGCACCATCGGCATGCGTGGCGCCTTCAAGGCCATGAAGACCGGCTATGTCGATGAAACGTGGGCGCGCGAGCACCACGAGCTGTGGTACGACGATATCAAGGCGGGCAAGATTCCCGCCCAGCGCACGCCCGACAAATCGGCCAAGCGGCTGACCCGTCCGGCGGGCGCCTGACCGTCCCGAGCCAGGAGGCACCATGAAAAAGATTGCCGCGTTGATCATCGCCCTGGCCGCCGCGCCGGCCCTGGCCAAGCTGCCGCCGCCTACGCCCGAGGCCGCGGCCAAGGCCAAGGAGACCGCGGCCAAGGCGGCCTGGTCGGGAAAAATGGATGCCTTCCGGCTGTGCCGCGTGCAGGACGAGGTGGCGGCGACTTACTTCGAGCGGGCCAAGGCGGCCGGCAAGACGACCCGCGCGCCCATGGCCACGCCCGAGTGCAAGGATCCGGGGCCGTTCGTCTACAACGTGGAAGACAAGCCGCGCGAGGCGGCGGGGGCGCATTCGCCGGCCGATACGGCGGCCAAGCCGCCCAGTTCTCCCGCGCCGGCTGCCGAACAGAAGCCCGGCCAGTAGCCCGGGCGGCAAGCCGCGCGGCGTCCGGCCGCCTCAGGCCGGGCGCGTGCGCCGGACCTTCTTGCGCGCGAAATCCCACCAGGGCAGCACGCGCCGCATCGACAGTACCTGCCCGGTCTGGGCCGGCGCATAGCCGGGAATGGCCGCCAGCGTGGCCTGCCAGGCCGGACTGCGCAGGATGGACAGCAGCGCCTGCGTGGAGGGCTGGTCCAGCGTCGATTTCAGGCACACCAGGAAATAGTTCTCGCGCACCAACGGAATGAAATCCAGCCGCTCGCGGTGCGCCGCCGGCTCGATACCCAGGCCGGCATCGGCGCTGCCCGAGACAATGGCGTGGGCGACCGCCGCGTGCGAAGGCTCGGTGCGCTCGTAGCCGGCGATGGCCGCGGGTTTCAGCCCGGCCCGTTCCAGCAGCTCGTCGAACAGCACCCGGGTCCCGGTGCCCAGCGCGCGGTTCACATAGCGCACGCCGGAGGCGGCCAGGTCGGCCAGGGACGTGATGCCGTGCGGGTTGCCGCGCGCCACGATCAGCCCCTGGCTGCGCTGCGCGAAGCCGATGATCTTGTGCAGGCCGGGCTGCAGCATGGGCTTGTAGGTGCGCTCGGCCAGCGAGCCCGGTTCCGGCGCTTCGCGGGTGTGAAAGCCTGCCATGACGCAGCGCCCTTCGTTCAGGGCGCTGATGGCGTCCACGCTGCCGGTGAAGCGGATGTCCAGGTGCAGCTTGGCGCTGGCCACCGCGTGCTCGCGCAGCGCCTGCAGCGCGTTGTCGTGGCTGGCGTACAGGGGCACGACGTGGGCGGCGTCGTCGAAGGCCACCGCGAACGCGCGCTCGAGGTCGGCGCGCAAGGCATTGATCTGCGGCGCCAGGCGCGCCTGCGCCTGGCGCTCGGCCCACAGCAGCTTCTCGCCGAACTCGTTGAGCCGCGCCGGCTGGCCCTTGTCCCAGACGATCAGGGTGCGGCCCAGGGTCTGTTCCCATTTTTTCAGCTCGCCCCACACATGGCGGTACGACAGGTCCAGCGCCTTGGCGGCGGCCGAAATCGAACCGTGCTCGCGCACGGCCGACAGCAGGTCCATCAACGCGTTGCGCAGCAAGGCGGGGCGGGGGTCGCTCGGACCCAGGGAATAGGAGATCTCGATGTGGCGCACGCGGCAAGTATGCCCGAAATGCGGGGCTTGCTGCGGGCGCCGGCGGCAGGCCGTTTCCGTGGCGACAGGCTTGCTTCCATCCCTATGCAATTCTGTTCATATGGCCGGGCCCGCGGCCCTGCGATACGCTCCGGCAATTAACAAAATGAAGTAAGCGAATACATTGTCAGAGAGCCTTGCGATTGCGCTGCGTCTGATCGTGTCCGGCGATCCGGTCCTGATGGCCATCGTGGGACGCTCGCTGGCGGTCAGCGCGACGGCCTGTGTCCTGGCCTGTCTCATCGGCATGGCGGCAGGCGGGTGGCTGGGCGTTGCGCGCTTTCGCGGCCGCGGCATCGTGCTGACGCTGCTCAACACCTCGCTGGCGCTGCCTTCCGTGGTGGTCGGGCTGGCCATCTACCTGCTGCTTTCGCATTCCGGCCCGTTGGGCTTTCTCGGCTGGCTGTTCTCGTTCAAGGCCATGGTGGTGGCGCAGACCATCCTGGTCGTTCCCATCGTCACGGCGCTGGTGCGCCAGACCATCGAGGACGCCGAGCGCCACCATGGCGAACAACTGCGTTCGCTCGGCGCGCGGCCGGGCATGCTGAGCCTGCTGCTGCTGTGGGACGAGCGCTTCACCTTGCTGACCATCGTCATCACGGCGTTCGGCCGCGCGGTGTCGGAGGTCGGCGCCGTGATGGTGGTCGGCGGCAACATCGACGGCTATACCCGCGTGATGACCACCGCCATCGCGCTGGAAACCAGCAAGGGCGATCTGCCGCTTGCCATGGCCCTGTGGGCATGCTGCTGCTGCTGGTGGTGCTGCTGCTCAATATCCTGGCCGCGCTGGTGCGGCGCTGGCGCCTGCGCCGCGATACGGGCCTGGCCGGCCTGTATGGCCGGCACGCGCGGGGCATGGCATGACGGTGCTGTTCGACCTGCGTGGCGCCGACGTCTACTACGGCCCGGTGCATGCCCTGCGGGCGGCCGAACTGCGCATCTGCGCCGGCGAACAGGTGGCGCTGGTCGGCGCCAATGGCAGCGGCAAGAGCACCTTGCTGCGCCTGTTGCACGGGCTGGTGACGCCGCGCGCGGGCCAGGCGCGATGCGCGGCGCGCGCGCGCCAGGCCATGGTGTTCCAGCAGCCCTACATGCTGCGCACTTCGGCGCAGAACAACGTGGCCCTGGCGTTGTGGCTGCGCGGCATGCGCTGGCGCGACGCGCGCGCGCGGGCGCTGCATGCCCTGGAGCGCGTCGAGCTGATCGAGCTGGCCGGCCGCAACGCCAAATCCATGTCGGGCGGCCAGCAACAGCGCCTGGCGCTGGCGCGCGCCTGGGCGCTGGAGCCCGAAGTGCTGCTGCTGGACGAACCGACTGCCAGCCTCGACCCCCATGCCAAGCGCGACGTCGAATTGCTGATGGAGCAGTTCGCGCGGCCGCGCGACGGGCTTGCGCCGGCCATGATCTTCAGCAGCCACAACCTGGGCCAGGTCAAGCGCCTGGCCCGGCGCGTCATCTACCTCGAGCGCGGCCGGATCCTGGCCGACCTGCCGGTGGACCAGTTTTTCAACGGGCCGCTGCCCGAAGCGGCGGCATTGTTCGTCAAGGGAGAACGCATACCATGAAAATCCTCAACGCAATCCGCCGCGGGCTGGCGCTGGCCGGCCTGGCCACCGTGCTGGCCGCGCCGCTGGCGGCGCGGGCCGAGACCATCGTCATGGCCTCCACCACCTCGACCGAGCAATCAGGCCTGTTCGGACACCTGTTGCCGGCCTTCAAGAAGGCCAGCGGCATCGACATCAAGGTCGTGGCCCAGGGCACCGGCCAGGCGCTGGACATGGCGCGGCGCGGCGACGCCGATGTGCTGTTCGTGCACGACCAGGTGGCCGAGGAGAAATTCGTGGCCGACGGATACGCGGTCAAGCGCTACCCGGTCATGTACAACGATTTCATCCTGGTCGGTCCGGCCAAGGACCCGGCCGGCGTCAAGGGCAACGACATCGTCGCCGCGCTGGGCAAACTGGCCAAGGACAACGCCGACTTCATCTCGCGCGGCGACAAGAGCGGCACGCATGCGGCCGAACTGCGGTTCTGGAAGCAGACCGGCTCGGACAGCAAGGGCAGCGGCTACAAGGAATGCGGCTGTGGCATGGGGCCGGCGCTGAACATGGGCTCGTCGATGAACGCCTATGTGCTTTCCGATCGGGGCACCTGGCTCAGTTTCAAGAATCCGGGCGAGCTGAAGATCCTGGTCGAGGGCGACAAGCGCCTGTTCAACCAGTATGGCGTGATGGTGGTCAATCCGGCCAAGTTCCCGCACGTCAAGGCCAAGGCCGCGCAGCAGTTCGTCGACTGGGTTACCTCCAAGGCGGGCCAGGACGCGATCGCCAGCTACCAGGTCAATGGCCAGCAGTTGTTCTTTCCCAACGCCGACAAATGAGCGCCTGACCGCATGGCCGCCTCGCGAGGCGGCGTCTGCCCGGCCGGTTGAGCGGCCGGGCGCGTGCGCGCCGCGCGGACAGCACGAAATCCAAAGGCCACGAGACACTCGTGGCCTTTTGCACGGGGCGTCGCCGCCAGCCGCTTGCCGGCGCAGGGTAGTGCTTTCAATACTAGGATAACAGGTGTGATTGTACTAGCTTGAGAGGCTCGGCATAATCGAGTCGAACGTCGCTTCGACGTATGCCCGGCGCATGCCGGATGTTCCTCTCAAGAGTGCTTCCATGGCCCAAACGCTTTACGACAAACTCTGGGACGCCCACGTCGTCCACCAGGAATCCGACGGAACCTGTATGCTCTATATCGACCGCCACCTGCTGCACGAAGTGACCAGCCCGCAGGCGTTCGAGGGGCTGGCGCTGGCCGGACGCCAGCCGTGGCGCGTCGGGGCCAACCTGGCCGTGGCCGACCATAACGTTCCCACGCTCAACCGCGCCCAGGGCATCGAAGACCCGATCTCGCGCCTGCAGGTCGATACGCTGGACGACAACTGCGCCAAGTACGGCATCACCGAATTCCGCATGAATGACCTGCGCCAGGGCATCGTGCACGTCATCGGCCCGGAGCAGGGCGCGACCCTGCCCGGCATGACCGTCGTCTGTGGCGACTCGCATACCAGCACGCACGGCGCGCTGGGCGCGCTGGCCTTCGGCATCGGCACTTCCGAGGTCGAGCACGTGCTGGCCACGCAGACGCTGCTCATGAAGAAAGCCAAGAGCATGCAGATCAACGTCGAGGGCGAGTTGCCGTTCGGCTGTACCGCCAAGGACGTGGTGCTGCACATCATCGGCATCATCGGCACGGCTGGCGGCACCGGCCACGCCATCGAATTCTCCGGCAGCACGATCCGCGGCCTGTCCGTCGAGGGCCGCATGACGGTGTGCAACATGGCCATCGAGGCCGGCGCGCGCTCGGGCATGGTGGCCGTCGACGACAAGACCATCGATTACTTCCGCGGCCGCCCGTTCGCGCCCGTCGGCGTGCTGTGGGACCAGGCCGTTGGCTATTGGCGCACGCTGCACTCGGATGCCGGCGCCAGGTTCGACCGCGTCATCAACGTCGATGCGCGCGACATCAAGCCGCAGGTCACCTGGGGCACTTCGCCCGAAATGGTGCTGCCCGTCGATGGCCGCGTGCCCGATCCCGATCGCGAGAAGGACGACGTGCGCCGCAGCGGCATGGAACGCGCGCTCGAGTACATGGGCCTCAAGCCCAATACACCCCTGGTCGATATCCGCGTCGATCGCGTGTTCATCGGCTCGTGCACCAACTCGCGCATCGAAGACCTGCGCGCGGCCGCGGTCGTGGCGCGCGGCAAGCGCGTGGCCGCCAACGTGCGCCAGGCCATGGTGGTGCCGGGTTCCGGGCTGGTCAAGCAACAGGCCGAGCGCGAGGGGCTGGACAAGATCTTCATCGAAGCCGGCTTCGAGTGGCGCGAGCCGGGCTGTTCGATGTGCCTGGCCATGAATGCCGACCGCCTCGAACCGGGCGAGCGCTGCGCCTCGACCTCCAACCGCAACTTCGAAGGCCGTCAGGGGCAGGGCGGGCGCACGCACCTGGTCAGCCCGGCGATGGCCGCCGCCGCCGCGGTGGCCGGCCATTTCGTCGACGTCCGCTCGTTCCGTTGATCCAGGATTCCAACATGCAAGCATTCACCCAACACGAAGGCCTGGTGGCGCTGCTCGATCGCGAGAACGTCGACACCGACCTCATCATCCCGAAGCAATTCCTCAAGTCGATCAAGCGCGCCGGCTTCGGCCCCAACCTGTTCGACGAACTGCGCTACCTGGACCATGGCGAACCGGGCATGGACAACAGCAAGCGTCCGCTCAACTCGGATTTCGTGCTGAACCAGCCGCGCTACCAGGGGGCCTCGGTGCTGCTCGCGCGCAAGAACTTCGGCTGCGGTTCCAGCCGCGAGCACGCGCCGTGGGCGCTGACGCAGTACGGTTTTCGCGCCATCATCGCGCCGTCCTACGCCGACATCTTCTTCAACAACAGCTTCAAGAACGGCCTGCTGCCCATCGTGCTGGGCGAGCTGGAAGTCGCGCGCCTGTTCGACGAAGTCAAGGCGTTCCCCGGCTTCAAGCTGAACATCGACCTGGAGCGCCAGGTCGTCATCGCGCCGGATGGCCGCGAGCTGGGCTTCGATATCGAACCGTTCCGCAAGTACTGCCTGCTCAACGGCCTGGACGATATCGGCCTGACCCTGCGCCAGGCCGACAAGATCCGCGCCTTCGAGGCCGAGCGCCTGGCGCGCCACCCGTGGCTGGAAAGCCGCCCGGTCGCCTGACGCGTTGCCTGCCGGCCCGCCGTCCGCGTTGATCGCGCGCGGCGGGCCCTTGCCTTGTTTTCTCGCTTACAGGAATTTTTCATGACTCATCAGATCGCAGTCCTCCCCGGCGATGGCATCGGCCCTGAAATCGTCGAGCAGGCCGAGCGCGTGCTCAAGGCGCTGGACCTGCCGCTCGAACTGCGCCAGGCCCCGGTGGGCGGCGCGGCCTTCGACCAATTCGAGCATCCCTTGCCGCCGGCCACGCTGGAATTGGCGCAAGGCTCGCACGCGGTGCTGTTCGGCGCCGTGGGCGACTGGAAGTACGACACGCTGCCGCGCGAATTCCGCCCTGAGCAGGCTATCCTGGGCCTGCGCAAGGCGCTCGGACTGTTCGCCAACCTGCGCCCGGCGATTCTCTACCCCGAGCTGGCCAGCGCCTCCTCGCTCAAGCCCGAGATCGTGTCCGGTCTCGACATCCTGATCATCCGCGAACTGACCGGCGACATCTATTTCGGTACGCCGCGCGGCGTGCGCACGGCCGCCGATGGCGCCTTCGCCGGCGAGCGCGAAGGCTACGACACCATGCGCTACGCCGAGTCGGAAGTGCGGCGCATTGCCCGCATCGGCTTCGAGTCGGCCCGCAAGCGCAACAAGAAGCTGTGCAGCGTCGACAAGGCCAACGTGCTGGAAACCTCGCAGTTCTGGCGCGACCTGGTGATCGAGGTCAGCCGGGATTATCTCGACGTGGAGCTGTCGCATATGTATGTCGACAACGCCGCGATGCAGCTGGTGCGCAATCCGCGCCAGTTCGACGTGATCGTGACCGGCAACCTGTTCGGCGACATTCTTTCGGATGAGGCTGCCATGCTGACGGGCTCGATCGGCATGCTGCCTTCGGCCTCGCTGAACGCCGCCGGCCAGGGCCTGTACGAGCCCAGCCACGGATCGGCGCCCGACATCGCCGGCCAGGGCATCGCCAATCCGCTGGCCACCATCCTGTCGGCCGCCATGCTGCTGCGCTATTCGCTGAACCTGGCCCCGCAGGCCGACCGCGTCGAGGCGGCCGTGCGCAAGGTGCTGGCCGACGGCCTGCGCACCGCCGATATCCACGAGGCCGGCACGACCAAGGTGTCCACCTCGCAGATGGGCGACGCCGTGCTCAAGGCCCTGGGCTGAGCCGCAGCGCCCGGCGCCGGTGCCGGGCGCGCCCACTGTGCGCAAGGGCCGCGATTTTTGCGGCTTTTTCGCACAATTTGTCCCTATATTCTCGGATGCAGCGCAACATCGGTGCGCACATTCTGATAAATTGTCCAGGTTGCAGGTTCTTTTCTTTCTACCGATACCTTTTTAAGAGCTCTAGAAATGACGCAAGCAGTAGGCCTCGTCGGTTGGCGCGGTATGGTCGGTTCCGTTCTCATGCAGCGCATGCGTGACGAGAACGACTTCGCACTCATCGAACCCGTATTCTTTTCCACCAGCAACGCTGGCGGCGCCGCGCCCGCCTGGGCCGAAGGCGCGGGCTCGTTGCAGAATGCCTACGACATCGACGCTCTTAAGAAACTGCCGATTATCGTCACCGCCCAGGGCGGCGACTACACCAGCGAGGTCTATCCCAAGCTGCGCGGCGCGGGCTGGCAAGGTATCTGGATCGACGCCGCCAGCACCCTGCGCATGGCCGACGACGCCATCATCGTGCTCGATCCGGTCAACCGGCCGGTGATCGACGCGGCGCTCAAGCGCGGCGTGCGCAACTTCGTGGGCGGCAACTGCACAGTCAGCTGCATGTTGATGGGCCTGGCCGGCCTGTTCAACAACGACCTGGTCGAGTGGATGAGCTCCATGACCTACCAGGCCGCTTCGGGCGGCGGCGCGCAGCACATGCGCGAACTGCTCACCCAGTTCGGCCTGCTCAACCAGGCGGTCAAGCCTCTGCTCGACGATCCGGCTGCGGCCATTCTTGATATCGACCGCGGCGTACTGGCGCGCCAGCAGGACCCCTCGTTGCCGCAGGAGCATTTCGGCGTGCCGCTGGGCGGCAACCTGATCCCCTGGATCGACAAGGATCTGGGCGACGGCATGTCGCGCGAAGAGTGGAAGGCCGAGGCCGAGACCAACAAGATCCTGGGCCGCGGCGCGGCGTTCGGCACGCCGGCCACGCCCATCGATGGCCTGTGCGTGCGCATCGGCGCCATGCGCTGCCATAGCCAGGCACTGACCATCAAGCTCAAGCGCGATGTGCCGCTCGACGAGATCGAGGACCTGATCGCGGCCGGCACGCAATGGGCCAAGGTCGTTCCCAACACCAAGGAAGACACGGTGAAGGCGCTGACGCCGGTGGCCGTGACGGGCACGCTGGATATCCCGGTGGGCCGCCTGCGTAAGCTGTCGATGGGGCCGCAGTACCTGGGCGCCTTCACGGTCGGCGACCAACTGCTGTGGGGCGCGGCCGAGCCGCTGCGCCGCATGCTGCGTATCGCGCTGGCCGAAGCCTGACGCGCGGCGCCGGCGCGCATGGCAGGATACAAGGGCGCCCGCGGGCGCCCTTGTCGCAGGCGCGCCGTTTTCGACGGCAAGGGCCGCGGGTTTGTGAATCGTGGCCGATCCATTACACTTTTCCCCTGCATTTGCCGGCCATTCGCTCTGACCACGGAATCCTCATAAATATGCGTTCGACCTTGCGCCCTCTGCAGCCCGCCCGCCGTTCACAGGCCCTTTCGTGGGCCCTCGTCCTGGCGCTGGGGGCCGGGGCCACGGGGGCCGAGGCGGCCCGGCTCGGGCATGCGCGGGTGGTTTCGCCGCCAGGCGCCGCCTTGCAGGTCGTGGTGCCCTTGCTCGAACTGAGCGCCGACGACCTGGCCACCCTGCAGGTTTCGCTGGCCGACGAAGCGGCCTGGCGCCAGGCCGGCCTGACTCCGCCGGTGCCGCTGTCCAGCGCCACCGTGCGCATCGAGCCGGGCGCCGACGCGTCGCGCCGCAACGTGCGTATTTCTTCCAGCCAGCCGCCTGCCGGCAACGCGGTCGACGTGCTGCTGGACCTGCGCTCGGGCGCCGGCCAGCGGCAGGTCCAGGTCACCGTCCTGGTGCCGCCGCGCGGCAGCGCTGCGCGCGTGGCGCCGGCCAGCGTCGGCACGCCCGCACCGGCCGGCCAGGCCAGCGCCGGCTCCATCGACGTGCGACGCGGCGATACGCTGTTCGGCATCGCCCAGCGCAATGCCGTGGCCGGCGCCAGCGTCTACCAGATGCTGGTGGCGCTGTGGCGCGCCAATCCCGAGGCCTTCATCCAGAACAACATGAACCTGGTGCGGGCCGGCGAGACACTCGACATTCCCGACGCGGCCACGGTACGCGCCATCGATCCGGCCGAAGCGCGGCGCATCTTTGCCCAGCATGCCGAGGCCTTCGCGCGTTATCGCGGCCGCGCCGGCGCGCTGGCCGCGGGCGGCGCGGCCGTCAGCGGTACGGGCGAGGCCGGCGCGGGCCGGCTGGGCAGCGCGGCGCAGGCCGAGGCGGCCGGCGCCGCCACGGCGCAGGATCGCCTGCGCCTGTCCAGCGCACAGGGCGGCGCCAACGCGCAGGCCGATGCCGCGGGCGACGCGCGTGCCTCCAGCGGGCGCGCGCTCGATGACGCGCAGCAGCGCGTCGAAAAACTGCAATCCAACGTCGATGCGCTCAGCCAGGCGGCCGGCGCCGGCAAGACGGCAAGCGGCGAGGGCAGCGCGCCCGCCAACGCATCGGCGGGCGCCGGCGGCCAACCCGGTGCCGATGGCAAGGCCGGCGCTGACGGCAAGCCCGGATCAGACGGCAAGCCGGGCGCTGACGGTAAGCCAGGCGCCGACGGCAAGCCGGGCGGTGCCGCCGCCGGCGCAGGCGCAGCTACGCAGGCAGGCGCGGCATCGGCAGGCTCGACGGGCGGCAATGGCGCCGCCGGCAGCGCTGGCGCGGGCACCGCAGGCAGCGGGCCTGCCGCCGCAGCGGCCAAGGGCGAGTCCTCGCAGGGCGGCATGCCCGGCTGGCTGGCTGACAATCTGCTGGCCATAGTCACCGCCGTGCTGGCGCTGATCGTCTTCATCGTCGCCTGGGCCCTGCGCCGCGCCGGCGCCCGCCGCGACGACGACGACGAGGCTTCGGCGGCCTATCCCGAGCCCACGCTGGACACGGCTGCGCTCACGCGCAAACTGGACTCGATCAGTCTCGACCTGGACGAGCCGCCCACCGACGAACCCCGTCCGGGCGGCAAGCGAACCTGATTCATGTCTCGCATTGCATTGGGGCTGGCCTACGACGGCTCGGCCTGGCAGGGTTGGCAGACGCAGCCGCATGGCGTGACCGTGCAGGACCAGGTCGAAGCCGCGCTGGCTTCGTTCGCGGGCGGCGGCGGGCCGGTGGCGACGGTCTGCGCCGGGCGCACCGACACGGGCGTGCACGCCGCCATGCAGGTCATTCATCTCGACACCGATTTGCAGCGTCGCGACGAGTCCTGGGTGCGCGGCGTCAACGCCTTTCTGCCGCCCAGCATCGTCGTGCAATGGGCGCGTCCGGTGAGCGAGGCCTTTCATGCGCGCTTCTCGGCGCGCTCGCGCACCTACGTCTATCTGCTGTGGCGCGGCCGCGTGCGGCCGGCGCTATGGGCCGGCCGAGCCGGCTGGGCATTCCAGCCGCTGGACGTGCCGGCCATGCGCGCCGCGGCCCGCGCGCTGCTGGGCGAGCACGATTTCTCCAGTTTCCGCTCCTCGCAATGCCAGGCGCGCCATCCGGTGCGCACGCTCCACCGCCTCGACATCGACGAGCGCGGCGCATTCCTGGTGTTCACGCTGCGCGCCAATGCCTTTCTGCACCACATGGTGCGCAATCTGATCGGCGCCTTGCTGCAGGTGGGGCAGGGGCGCGAACCGGTGGCCTGGATGGATGCGTTGCTGTGCGCGCGCGACAGGCGGCTGGGCGCGCCCACGTTCATGCCCGACGGCTTGTATCTTTCAGCGATCGAATACCCGGCGGAGTTCGGTTTTGACGAACTCGACGGTGGGATAACGCTGCTCTCGCCGTTCACGGGCGCTTTAGGGTAATCAGCAGGGCGGCAAGACCGCCCGATCCCGATATCATTGCGGACGAAAAAAAAAGCGGAACCCTCTATCAGGTTCACCGCGTGCGGCCGTTTTACGCAAACGGTCCGCGCTCAGCGCATTCTTCCACACCCAGGAGACACCCGTAATGCAACGCCGTTCGTTCCTCAAGCAGGCCACATTGGGCGCCGCCGCCGGTGGCGCAGCCCTGGCAGCCCCCCCCCTGGCGCAAGATTCCCCCACCATCCACTGGCGCCTGGCCTCCAGCTTTCCCCGCAGCGCCGATGCTATCTTCACGGGCGGCGAGAACCTGGCCAAATACGTAAGCGAAGCCACGGACGGCAAGTTCAGCATCCGCGCGTTTCCCGCCGGCGAGATCGTGCCCGCGCTGCAAGTCCTGGACGCAGTCCAGAACGGCACCATCGAGTGCGGCCATACCGCCTCGTACTACTACTTCGGCAAGGATCCGGCGCTGTGCTTCGACGGCGCGGTGCCGTTCGGCCTGAATACCCGCCAGATGAACGCCTGGATGCGCCACGGCGACGGCCTGAAGCTGACGCGTGAGCTGTTCCAGAAGTACAACGTGGTCAATTTCCCGTGCGGTTACACCGGTACCCAGATGGGCGGCTGGTTCCGCAACGAGATCAAATCTGTCGACGACCTGAAAGGGCTGAAGTTCCGCGCCAGCGCGTTCGCCGGGGCGGTGCTCTCGCGCCTGGGGGTGGTGCCGCAGCAGATTGCCGGCGGCGATATCTATCCCGCCCTGGAAAAAGGCACCATCGACGCGGCCGAATGGATCGGTCCGTACGACGACGAGAAACTGGGCTTCCACAAGGTGGCCAAGAACTACTATTTCCCCGGCTGGTGGGAAGGCACGCTGCAGGTGTCGCTGTACGTCAACCAGGACGTCTACAACCAGCTGCCCAAGCATTACCAGGCGGCGTTGGCCCAGGCCGCGGCGGCCGCCACCAACGACATGATCGCCAAGTACGACGCCGAGAACCCGGCGGCCTTGCGCCGCCTGGTGGCCGAGGGCGCGCAGCTCAAGGCCTTCCCCAAATCCGTCATGGAGGCTTGCTATACCCAGGCCCAGGCGGTCTACAAGGAGTTCTCCGAGAAGGACCCGATGTTCAAGCGCGTCTACGACAGCATGGTGGCTTTCCGCGACAACGAGATCCCCTGGTTCCGCGTGGCCGAAGGCAGCTACGACGGGTTCATGGCGACGGTGGCGCGGGGCAAATAACCCCGTTTCGACGCGACGCGGGCCGGCCGGACCGCCACAGGATATAAAATTCCCAGGTTTGGCCCGGCGCGGCGCCCATCAAGAGCGGACGCGGCCCGTGGTTCCACGCACGGCGGCAACGGCCTGGCAACCCCAAAGCGGCCGCGTGCTTATCCCGGATGCCTGATGTCCAGGCGCCGGGCAAGAAGCCTTTTTTCAAAGTATTCCCATCATGAAAGCATTACTCGCCTTATCGCGCGGCATAGACGCGCTGAACCTGCGGGTCGGCCGGGCCGTGACATGGGTCACCTTGCTAGTGGTGCTGGTCAGCGCCGGCAATGCCGTGGTGCGCAAGGTGTTTCATAGCAGTTCGAACGCCTGGCTGGAACTGCAGTGGTACATGTTCGGCGCGATGTTCCTGCTGACCGCGGGCTACACGCTGCTGAAGAACGAACACGTGCGGGTGGACATTCTGTCCTCGCGGCTGCCGCGCCACAAGCAGATCTGGATCGAGATTTTCGGGGTGGTGTTCTTTCTGCTGCCGGCGTGCACCCTGATCATGGTTCTGTCGTGGCCGGTGTTCATGGATTCGTACCTGAGCGGCGAGCAGTCGTCGAACTCGGGCGGGTTGATCCGCTGGCCGGTCAAGCTGTTGATTCCGGTGGGGTTTGCGCTGCTGGTGCTGGCGGGGCTGTCGCACCTGATCAAGTGCATCGGGTTCTTGCGCGGGCAGTGTCCGGACCCGACCGCGCGCGAGGGCAGCAAGAGCGCCGAGGAGCTGCTGGCCGAGGAGATCGCCCGCGAGGCGCTGGAGCGCGAGGCGAGCGTGCAAGAACAACGTAATAACCACGAAGGCCGCTGATCATGGAGTTTCTGATAGCCAATCTGGCGCCGATCATGTTCGCGACGCTGGTGCTGTTCTTGCTGCTGGGTTTTCCGGTGGCGTTCGCGCTGGCGGCCAACGGGATTCTGTATGGTCTGGTGGGCATCGAGCTGGACCTGCTCAGCCCGGCGCTGTTCCAGGCCTTGCCGCAGCGGGTGTTCGGCATTATTTCCAACGACACGCTGCTGGCGGTGCCGTTCTTTACCCTGATGGGGCTGGTGCTGGAGCGATCGGGCATGGCCGAGGACCTGCTCGAGACGATCGGCCAGGTGTTCGGTCCGTTGCGCGGGGGGCTGGCGATCGCGGTGGTGTTCGTGGGCGCGATGCTGGCGGCGACCACCGGCGTGGTGTCGGCCTCGGTGATCTCGATGGGACTGATTTCGCTGCCCATCATGCTGCGCTACGGGTATGACAGGCGGCTGGCCAGCGGGGTGATCGCGGCCTCGGGCACGCTGTCGCAGATCATTCCGCCCTCGCTGGTGCTGATCATCCTGGCCGACCAGCTGGGGCGCTCGATCGGGGACATGTACCGCGCGGCGATGGTGCCGGGGTTCGTGCTGGCGGGGGCGTACATCGCCTATGTGGTGATCGTCTCGCTGGTCAAGCCCTCGGCGGCGCCGGCGCTGCCCGAGGAGGCGCGCAGGTTTCGCGAGCCCAACGGCTCGCGCGGGGGGCGTTCGCTGCTGGTGCTGATGCTGATTTCCTCGCTGTCGGCCTATGTGCTGGGGCAGTGGCTGGAGAACGACACGGCGCCGGTCGACGAGCAGGTGGTGGTGAGCCTGCTGCTGTGGGGGCTGACGGCGTTCGTGATCGCGATCGCCAACAAGGTGTTCCGCCTGAAGATGCTCTCGGCGCTGGCCGAGCGGGTGACCTTCGTGATGATCCCGCCGCTGTTCCTGATTTTCCTGGTGCTGGGCACGATCTTCATCGGCGTGGCCACGCCCACCGAGGGCGGGGCGATGGGGGCGGTGGGGGCGATCATCATGGCGCTGATCCGCCGGCGCCTGACGCTGGACCTGCTCAAGCAGGCGATGGACACGACCACCAAGCTGTCGTGCTTCGTGGTGTTCATCCTGGTGGGCTCGACGGTGTTCGGGCTGACCTTCCGCGGGGTCAACGGCGATCTGTGGGTCGAGCACCTGCTGATCGGGCTGCCGGGCGGGGAGTGGGGGTTCCTGATCGTGGTCAGCGTGCTGACCTTCGTGCTGGCGTTCTTCCTGGACTTCTTCGAGCTGGCGTTCATCATCGTGCCGCTGCTCGGCCCGGTGGCCGACAAGATGGGCATCGACCTGATCTGGTTCGGGATCATCCTGGCGGTGAACATGCAGACCTCGTTCATGCACCCGCCGTTCGGCTTCGCGCTGTTCTACCTGCGCTCGGTCGCGCCCAAGGACGCCTACAAGGACAAGATCACCGGCAAGGTCATCCAGCCGGTGACCACCGGCCAGATCTACTGGGGCTCGGTGCCGTTCATCGTGATCCAGCTGTTCATGGTGGCCGCCGTCATGCTGTTTCCCGGCATGGTCATGCACTACAAGGGCGGCCAGTCCACCGTCGACCCGGCCAGCGTGAAGATCGAGATCGAAAGCAATTATGGAACTAATATCTATGGAGACGAAAGCTCCGATCCCGGGGCAGCGTTCAAATAGGTAGCACGGTAGTCATGCGTACACGCGTCAAGATCTGCGGGCTGACCCGCGAACAGGACATCGCCAGCGCCGTCCAGGCTGGCGCCGATGCCATCGGCTTCGTGTTCTATCCGGCCAGCAAGCGCCATGTCGATCCTGCCCGCGCGGCGCAACTGCGCCGCGAGGTGCCAGCCTTCGTCGATGTGGTGGCCCTGTTCGTCAACCCGCGGCCCGACGAGGTCCAGGCGGTGCTGGACCACGTGGCGCCCGACCTGCTGCAGTTCCACGGCGACGAAACCCCGCAGGATTGCGGCCGCTACGGCCGCCGCTACCTGCGGGCCTTTCGCGCCGGGGCCCCCGGCCTGGACAGCGCCGCCGGCCTGGCCGCGGCCTGTCGCCAATATGCCGACGCGGCCGGCTGGCTGTTCGACAGCTACAGCGCAGGCTATGGCGGCAGCGGGCAGGGCTTCGACCACGGCCTGCTGGCCGGCGTGCAGGCCGATCCGGCCTCGTGCGCCATCGTGCTGGCCGGCGGGCTGCACCCGGGCAATGTCGCCGACGCCGTGCGCGCCGTGCGGCCGTGGGCGGTCGATGTCAGCAGCGGCGTGGAGGACGCGCCCGGCATCAAGTCGGTCGGCAAGATCCGGCAACTGATGGCGGCGATAAAAAGCGTCGACCAAGTTGCACGCTGAAAAAAAGCCATATATAATTCTTCTTCTTCTTTGCAGGCGGTTAGCTCAGTTGGTTAGAGCGCTACGTTGACATCGTAGAGGTCGTTGGTTCGAACCCAATACCGCCTACCAGAGTTTTTTCGGTGCCGCAGGTATCGAAACGGAAAACGCCAAGTCGCTGACTTGGCGTTTTTTGCCTGATCGCAGCTTCGCCCCGGACAGGATCTGCAACGAGGGCGCAAGATGCTGACTTCATTGCGCTCATCGTGGTGCTGACGTGGCCTGTATATCGTCGACCCGGGATTCTGGCAAGGTGGAGCTTTTTCCTGTGCTTCGTGTAATCTACACGCAGGAAATTCCTGGCTGATCATGCGTTGGCACTAAAAGCAGCGGCAGCGCTAGGTGTGAACTGTCAATAGGTTGTATTCGTCCAGGTTGAGTCTGGAGATGGGTACAGCGCGCCCGATGCCTTGGTGGGGTCGATGCCAGTTGTAGTGGTGTAGCCAGGATTTCATGGCATCGGCTCGGTGTTGGGAGTTCTGGTAGGTGTGAGCGTAAGCCCACTCACGCAAGGCCGACTGGATGAAGCGTTCGGCCTTGCCATTGGTCTGTGGGCGGTAAGGTCGGGTAAAGCGGTGCTTGATGCCCAGCTCATGGCACAGCGCGGCGAAGGCGCGGCTGCGAAAGGCCGAGCCATTGTCGGTGAGCAAGCGCTGGATGGTCACGCCCAGGCGCTGGTAGTAGGCCACTGCGTCCTTGAGGAACTGGACGGCGCTGGGGAAGCGCTCGTCGGGGTGGATGTCGGTGAAGGCCACGCGGGCGTGGTCATCGATGGCCACGAAGACGAAGTCCCAGCCGGCCCCCTCAACGGTATCGCGTCGGTTGCCCGTGACCCGGTGACCAGGGCGCTGGATACGTCCCAGCTTCTTGATGTCGATGTGCAGCAGATCGCCGGGGGCCTGATGCTCGTAGCGCACCACCGGCTCGGCCGGCTCCAGGTCGGCCAGGTGCGACAGACCGGCGCGGGCCAGGACGCGGCTGACGGTGCTGGCTGACACGCCCAGCGCCTGGGCGATGCGCGCTTGGGTCAGCCGCTTGCGGCGCAGCTCCACGATAGCCAGCGCCTTGGCCGGCGCAATCGCTCGGGGCGAGACCGTCGGGCGCGAGGACGCATCGGCCAAGCCCGCCTGGCCCTGAGCCAGGAAGCGGCCCAGCCATTTGCGCACAGTCGGCGCGGTGACCCCATAGGCGCGGGCCGCTTCAGGCACACAAACTTGATGGGCGATCAATTGCTGGACCATTTCGAGTCGACGTAGGAAGGTCAATCGGGCATGCTTATGGGTGTTCATCCGGCCGGGCTCCTTGAGTGAACTGGGGGGGTGGCGATTTCCAGTTTCTCAAATCCGGTTCGGATGAACCATGCATACAACCTATTGAATCTTCACACCTAGGCGGCCTCGATCACCGATTGCAGGAACTGCTGCGTGCGCGGCTCGCGCGGCGCGGCGAACAACTGGGCCGACTCGGCGTCCTCGACGATATTGCCTTCGTCGAAGAACAGCGTGCGGTCCGAACTGCGCTCGGCGAATTTCATCTGGTGGGTGACGATGATCATCGTCATGGTGCGCCGGGCCGCCAGGTCGCGCAGAATCTGCAGGATACCGCCCACCAGTTCCGGATCGAGCGCCGACGTCACCTCGTCGAACAGCATGACCTCCGGGCACATGGCCAGCGCCCGCGCAATACCGACGCGCTGCTTCTGGCCGCCCGACAGTTGCGCCGGATAGGCATCCAGCTTGTCGCCCAGGCCCACCATGTCCAGGTACTCGCGGCCACGCGCCACCGCCTCGTCGCGCGACAGGCCCAGCACGTACAGCGGCGCTTCGATCACATTGCCCAGCGCCGTCTTGTGCGGAAACAGGTTGAAGTGCTGGAACACCATGCCGATCTTGCCGCGCACCCGGCGCACATGGGCCGAGTTGGGCCCCATTTCGCGCCCTTGCGCGTCATGCCACATGGATTCGCCATCGATCTCGATCGCGCCGCTGGTCGGCCGGTCCAGGGTCATCAGCAGGCGCAGCAAGGTCGATTTGCCGGAGCCGGACGGCCCGATCACCGAGACGGTCTGGCCGGCCGGAATTTCCAGGTCTATGCCCCGCAGCACGTCCAGGTCGCCGTACCGCTTGCACAGTTTGGCCAAACGGATGCTTGCGCTCATCTCTTGCCTCCATACAGTTTCAGGCGCGCCTCCAGGCGTCGCACCCCCCAGGCCGCCACCAGGCTCAGCAACAGGAACAGCACGCCCACCAGCGTCAACGGTTCGGTATACCGGAATGTGGTCGACCCGATGATCTTGCTCTGCTGCAGCAGTTCGACCACCGTAATGGCCGACAGCAGCGGCGTGTCCTTGAACATGGCCACCAGGTAGTTGCCCAGCGCCGGCACCACGGGCGGAATGGCCTGCGGCAGCACCACGCCCACCGCGGTGCGCCAGCGCGACAGGTTCAATGCGGTGGCGGCCTCGTGCTGGCCGCGCGGCACCGCCTCGATGCCCGCCCGGTACACTTCGGCGCAATAGGCCGCATAGTGCAGGCCCAGCGCCAGGATGCCGGTGGTCAGCGGCGACATCTGCCAACCGGTGACCGGCAGCACGTAGAACAGGAAATACATCTGCACCAGCAGCGGCGTGCTGCGCACGAACTCGATCACCAGCGCCGTCAGGGCCGACACCGGCCAGAACGGCGAGCGGCGCAGCAGCGCCAGGGCCAGGCCGAGCGTCACGGCCACCAGCATGCCCAGCAGGGTCGCCTGCACGGTGATGGCCAGCGCCGAGCCGAGCATCGGCAGGATTTCGAGCGCGAACCCCCAATCGAAAATCGGACTCATCGGACCTTGAACCTCCGCTCAAGCATCCGGATCCCGCCTGTGATCACCAGCGCCACCGCGAAATACAGCAGCAGCACCAGGGTGAAGATTTCGGTGGTGCGCAAGGTCTCGCTGCGCAGCAACTGCCCCCTGAACGTCAGATCGGTAATCGTGATGAGCGACACCAGCGCCGTGTTCTTGAGCAGTTCGATCAGCAGGTTGCCGGTGGGCGGCAGCATGGCCGGCACCGCTTGCGGCAGGATGATGCGCCATATCGTCCGCGCGCGCGTCAGGTTCAGCGCCACCGCCGCCTCGCGCTGCCCGGCCGGCACGGCCAGGATGGCGCCGCGCACCACTTCGGCGCCATAGGCCCCGGCATTGGCGCCCAGCACCACGATTCCCACCAGCAAGGCCGGCAGCTTCATGCCGAACATCGGCAGCACGAAATAGAACCAGAACAGCTGCACCAGCGCCGACGTACCGCGAAACACCTCCACATAGACCGCCGCCGGCGCCCGCAGCCACGGACTTGCGGACAGCCGCGCCAGCCCGGCGGCCAGCGCCAGCGGAATCGCCAGCGCCGCCGCCCCGGCGGCAATCCGCAAGGTGACCGCCAGACCGTCCAGCAAGGGCGGCAGCAGGGACCAGGTGTTGTCCATCGCCGTCCCCGCTTACTGGGCGGCGCACAACTTGGCTGCGGTCACATCGCCCGGCAACTCGCCGGCGGTAAAGCCGAATGGCTCGACCAGCTTGCGGTGCTTGTCGCTGCCCACGAATTTCTTCAGTTCGGCGTTGAACGCGTCGGCGAACGCCTGGTCATCCTTGCGAAAGGCGAAGGCGCCATAGCCGCGCACGCTCTTGCCATCGACCGTGGGATCGGTGAAAGGGTCGGCCTTTTCCAGCTTGTCGCCGGCGCTGGTCTTGTGCATCAGATCGTTGACGGTCAGCGCGGTCGCCGCATAGGCGTCGGCGCGTCCGGCCTCGATACCCGAGAGCGCGCTGACCGCGTCCGGAAACACCACCACCTGCCCGGCCGGAATCTCCTGCTTGGTCGCGTATTCCGCCTCGATGGCCCCGACGACCACGCCCAGCTTGGCCTCGCCGTTCTTCGCCACGTCGGCGTAGCTATGCAGATTCTTGGGGTTGCCCTTCTGCACCAGGAAAGCCTGCCCCACGCCATAGGTCGGGTCGGAGAACGCAACCTGCTGGCAGCGTTCGGGCGTCACATACATGCCGGCGGCAATGATGTCGAACCGCTTGGCCTGCAGGCCCGGGATCAGCGACCCGAACTCGGTCAGGACGCCCTCGACCTCGTCGATACCCATGCGCTTGAGCACCACCCGGGCGATCTCGACCGACTCGCCGGTAACGCGCGCCTCTTTGCTGTCCATATAGGCATAAGGCGCCTCGTTGGCGTAGCCGATGCGGATCTTGCCCGCCGCCTTGGCGGCGTCCAGCGTGCTGGCGCTTTGCGCGGCCGGCTGCTGCGCGGCGCCGGGATCGCTCGAGTCCGAATCCGAACACGCAGCCAGCAGGCCCGCTCCCACCATCAGAAGTCCCCATTTCACGAAATTGAAACGACGCATGAGCATGGTTTTTCCTCCTGAATAGTTCGGTATTGAAATAGATATGTCCCGAATAGTACGCTATAAAATCATTTGATCACGAATCATTTGACGACAAAAAAGGCAGGCCCAAGGCCTGCCCGCATTGCCGCGCCCAGGGAAACCGGCGCGTCACATCCTGAAACGCCTACGGCTGGCCAGCGTACGAAAAACGCCCGTTGCGTACCACGCCCATGACGCGCGCGCGCTCGTCGAAACCCTGGTGATTTTCGGCGCTGATATTGAGCACGCCATTGGGCACGGTAAGGTCGCGCGTATTCTCCAGCGCATCGCGCAAGGCGGCGCGGAACTCGGGCGTGCCGGGCTTGGCGCCGGTCTTGAGCGCACGCGCCACCGCCGAATCGAGCAGGATCCAGGCGCCATAGGCGTCGCCGGCGAACTGGGTCAGGGTATTGGCGCCGTATTGGGCCTCATACTTGTCGGCGAATTCCACGGCCACTTTCTTGACCGGGTTGCTGTCGGGCAGCTCGCGCGCGACCACGCCCGGGCCGGTGGGAAAGAGGGTTCCTTCCACGTCGCGCCCACCGACTTGCAGGAACTCCAGCGTGCCGATGCCATGGGTCTGATACACCTTGCCGGCGTAGCCGCGTTCGAGCAGGGTCTTCTGCGGCAACGCCGAAGGCGTTCCGGCCCCGGCGATCAGCACCGCCTCCGGCTTGGCCGCGATCACCTTGAGCACCTGGCCCACCACCGAGGCGTCGGTACGCTGGAAGCGCTCTTGCGCCACGATCTTGAGGTCGTCGCCGGCCGCCTGCGAGAACTCCTTCCACCAGCTGTCGCCATACGAATCGGCAAAGCCGATGAAGGCCACGGTCTTCACGCCCTTCTTTTTCATGTCCTGCACCAGCACGGACGCCATCAGGGAGTCGTTCTGCGGCATCTTGAACGCCCAGGCGCGCTTGGGATCGGACATGGGCTCGACGATCACCGCCGACGCCGCCAGGGCGATCATCGGCGTCTTGATCTCGGCCAGCACATCCAGGCCCGCCAGCGCGGCCGCGGTCGTGTTCGGGCCGACGATGGCGTCGACCTTGTCCTCGGAGGTCAGCTTGCGCATGTTCTTCACCGCGCGGCTGACGTCGGTGCCGTCGTCCAGCACCACGTAGCGGGCCGGCTCGCCGCCCAGCGTAGCCGGCCACAGGCGGATCGCGTTGTTGGTCTGGATGCCTATCGCCGCCGCCGGCCCGGTCGTGGAGACGTCAACGCCGATGACGACTTCGGCCTGCGCGGCAAACGCGGGGACCAGGGCCGTGGCCAGGACGGCCAGGCGAGCGAGCAGAGTGGACATGGTTCGAAAGCCCGTGGAAAGTAGTAAGAGGAAAATCGCCCTTATTGTGCCTGAACATCGCCCTGCCGCGCCTCGTATACCTGGGCGGCCAGCGTCAGGTCTTCCAGCGCGCTGCCCACCGCCTTGAACACGGTGATCTCGGCCGCATCGCGCCTGCCCGCCGCGCGGCCCGCCGCCAGGTCGGCCAGGGTGCCGCGGATCTGCGTGCGCGCCAGCGTGCCGGCCGCGAAGGCTTCGAGCAGGTCGCCGGCCTTGGTGGGCGCCTCATCGGTATCCACGTACACGGATGTGCCGGCAAAACACTGCGGGTCGGTTTCCTTCATTTCGGGCGTGAAACTGCCGATCAGGTCCAGGTGCACGCCCGGCCGCAGCCACTCGCCGCGCACCAGCGGCTCGGTGGACAAGGTGGCGCAGCTGACGATGTCGGCCTGCCCGACCGCGGCCTGCAGATCGGTGGCCGCCTGCGCGTCGAAGCCCTGCTCGCGCAATTCGGCGGCCAGGCGCTGCGCGCCGGCCGGCCGCACGTTCCACACCAGTACGCGCTCGATCGGGCGCACTGCGCGCATCGCCTGCGCCACCAGTCCGGCGATCCGGCCGGAGCCCAGGATCAGCAACACCCTGGCGTCGGCGCGGGCCAGGTACGAAGCGCCCAGCGCGACCGCCCCGGCGGTCCGATAGGCGGTCACGACGTCGCCGTCGACCTGCGCCAGCGGCACCCCGGTACGGGCGCTGTACAGCGTGTAGGTCGCATGCAGGCCGGGCAGCCCCTGGTGGGTGTTGGCGGGAAAGATATTGATGACCTTGACGCCGAAATAGCCGGCGTCGTTCCAGGCCGGCATGATCAGCGTCGTGCCTTGCGCGCCGCCGGACTCGATGGCATGGACGTGGCGCGGCGGCACATGGGCGCCGCCGCGAAAGGCGTCGCGCAGGGCATCGATGACCGCCGTGAAGCGCAGCGCGCGGCGGGTGTGTTCAGCGTCGATTTGCAGCATGTGGCCTCCGGAAGAGCCTGCATTATCGCCCTGCCCGGCGCCGCGCGCGTACCCCTGGACACAGTTTGGCCATGTCTAGGGGGATATCATGAAGCGAACCCGCCCCCGGGTTCCCGCATCGGCGACGCGCCGCCACCCGGCCGCCGCCGCGCCTATTCACCGCAAGGAGTCCCCATGAAGAAAACCGCATCCGCCGTCTGGAAGGGCGACCTCAAGTCCGGGCAAGGCACGATCTCGAGCCAAAGCGGCGCGCTGAAGAACCAGCCCTATGGCTTCAATACCCGTTTCGCGGACCAGCCGGGCACCAACCCGGAAGAACTGCTGGGCGCCGCGCACGCGGGCTGCTTTTCGATGGCGTTGTCCAATATCCTGGGTGAGGCAGGCCTGAAGGCCGACAGCATCGAAACCACGGCCGAAGTCACGCTGGACAAGACCGACGACGGCTTCACCATCACCGCCGTGCACCTGACCGTGAACGCGGTCGTGCCCGGCGCCACGAAGGACAGCTTCGCCGACGCGGGGCCGCCAAGGCCAAGGCCGGTTGCCCCGTGTCGAAAGTGCTCAATGCCAGGATCAGCATGGACGCCACGCTCAAGGGATGACGACATCGCCCCGCGGCGCCCGCAGGCCGGGCGCCAGCGCGCGTGGCTGGCGCAAGCCGGCGCTACTGGCGCCGATGCGCCGAAATCACCGGATGCTGGCGCCGGCCCTCGTCCATGGCATGCAGGACTTCGCCGATTGCGTCGAGAAACCCGGCGGCGCCGGACTTGACCCGCCGCCACCCGCCGCCCCGCATGGGTACCAGGGTGGCGCGCCGGGCTGAAGAGGTGGCCGGCTCACCGTTGCTGCGTGTCGCGTCGCCCATGATTCTCTCCTTGAGAAAAGCGCGCTGAGAAACCGCATGCGATTCATCTTAGTCCTGCCCGTTGTGCAATGCAACGAAAAAAACGGCGCCGCAAGGCACCGTTTTGCCGTGCCACCGCGCTGTCAGAGCGCGTCGAGCGTATCGGGGTCGATGGGCAGGGCGCGGTTCAGGGCCGCGGCGACCTTGACCCGCAAGGCATTGGAATGGGCGCGCCGGACCTCGCGCTTGACGTCGAGCAGCTGCTGCGGGTGCATGGAGAATTCGGTCAGCCCCAGCCCGAGCAACAGGCGCGTCAGCCGCGCATCGCCCGCCATCTCGCCGCATACGGCCACCGGCTTGCCGGCGCGCTCGCCCGCGTTGATGGTGTTGGCCACCAGGCGCAGCACGGCCGGATGCAAGGGGTCGTACAGGCCCGCCACATCGTGGTCGCCGCGGTCGATCGCCAGCGTGTACTGGATCAGGTCGTTGGTGCCGATGGACAGGAAATCGAGCGCCTGGACGAACGGTTCGATCGCGATCGCGATGGCCGGGATTTCGACCATGGCCCCCACCTCGACGCGCGCCGCATAGGGCTGGCCGCGCGCATCGAGCTCGCGGCGGGCGGACTCCAGCGCGGCGTACGTGGCGTGTACCTCGTGCATGTGCGCGATCATCGGAATCAGCACCCGCACCGGGCCATGGGCCGAAGCCCGCAGGATGGCGCGCAACTGCGTGGCGAACATCTCGGGCCGCGCCAGGCAATAGCGGATGGCCCGCTGCCCCAGCGCCGGATTGGTGGCGACCGTCGCCTCGTCATCGAGCGTCTTGTCGGCGCCGATGTCCAGCGTGCGGATCGTCACCGGCCGGCCCGCCATCACCTTCACCACCGATGCATAGGCCTCGTACTGTTCTTCCTCGCCGGGCAGGTCGGGCCGGCCCATGAACAGGAATTCGCTGCGGAACAGGCCGATGCCATGAGCCCCGCAGGCCAGCGACAGGCTGGCCTCCTCGGGCAGCTCGATGTTGGCATGCAGCACGATATCGATACCATCCAGGGTGACAGCCGGCTCGTCGCGCAGCAACGCCAGCTCGGCGCGCTCGTCGGCGTACACCCGCTGGCGCGCCTGGTACTCGGCCAGGATGCGGGCCGAAGGGTTGAGCACCACCACGCCGTCCGCGCCGTCGACGATCAGCATGTCGCCGTCGCGCACCAGTTCGCGCACATTGCCCAGCGCGACCACCGCCGGCACGCCCATGCTGCGCGCCACGATCGCGGTGTGCGAGGTCGGACCGCCCAGGTCGGTCACGAAGGCGGCGAAGCGCCCGCCGCGCAGCCGCAGCATGTCGGCCGGAGAAATATCGTGCGCCACCACCACCAGCGGATCATTGCCATCGAGCTGGGCGCCATCGGGCAGCATGGCCGAGGTGCCGGCCAGCACGTGCAGCGCCCGTTCGATGACCTGGCGCACGTCGCCGCCGCGCTCGCGCAGGTATTCGTCCTCCATGGCCTCGAATTGCTGGCCCAGGATCTGCCCTTGCGCGGTCAGCGCCCACTCGGCGTTGTAGTGCCGCTCGGCGATCAGCGCCAGGGCCTGCTCGGCCAGCAAAGGATCGCCCAGCAGCAGCCGGTGCACATTGAGCATGGCGCCCAGCTCGCGCGGCGCGTCCTCGGGCAGGGTGTCGGCCATCTGCAGCAGATCGGCCTGCGCCTTGGCCAGCGCCTCGGTCAGCCGCTGGCTTTCGGCCGCGGCATCCTCGGGCGCGATGCGGTAGTGGGCGACTTCGAGCGCCGCCGCACCCATGACCACGGCGCGGCCGATCGCGTAGCCGCGCGCCACGCCTTTGCCGTGCAGGCAGACGACCGGACCGGCGGCGATATCAGGAGAAAGGGATGGGATGGAAGAGCGCGTAGACGATGCAGCCCGCGCCGACGGCGGGCTGCCGGAACCTGAGGTTTTGCTATTCCTGCTCACCGAACTTATTGTCGAACAGAGTTTGAATTTCGGACAGCGCCTGGTCGGCATCGCTGCCCGAGGCCTCCAGCTTGACTGTCACCCCCAGCCCGGCGGCGAGCATCATCACGCCCATGATGCTCTTGGCGTTGACGCGCTGGGCGCCACGCGAAATGAAGATCTCGCTGCTGAAGCGGCTGGCCAGCTGCGTCAGCTTAGCGGCGGCCCGGGCGTGCAGCCCGAGTTTGTTGCTAATGACGATGTCTGAGCTAGGCATAAGTTCTGATCTGGCAATGGCGGCAGCCGCAATCCCGTGCCCGCCGGGTCGGACTGCCGGCCCGGCACGGCGGAACTGCTGCGCCATCAATTCACTCTCGGCGTTTTCTCGCCCGTCAGTCTACACGCAAGCAACCCTGGACGCCGCCTGCGAGCGCCTTTTCACGCGTCTCGGCCAGCGAAAGATTGCGATAAGTCAGGGCCCGCAACAGCATCGGCGTATTCAATCCCGCCAGCACACAGCACTGGATGCCCTGCGCCTGCGCATCGGCCACGGCGCGCTTGGCGATATTGGCCGGCGTGGCGCCGATCAGGTCGGTCAGGACCAGCACGCCCTGCCCCTGGTCCACGCGCAGGATATCCGCCAGTACCCGGGGCGCCGCGTCGTCGGGCAAATCCTCGGGATGGATATCGTGCACGGCCAGCGCTTCGGTCGCGTCGCCCAGCACGTGGGCGACGCTCTCGCGCATGGCACTGCCCAGCGGGGCGTGCACGACGATAACGATGCCAGTCATAGCAGCAAGTTCAGCCGGCGGCGCTTTCCAGCGCCACGGCGAACATCTCCGGTACGTTGAAGCCCGTCTGTTCGGTGATCTCGACAAAACAGGTCGGGCTGGTGACATTGACTTCGGTAATGTAGTCGCCGATCACGTCCAGGCCCACCAGCAGTAGCCCGCGGCCGGCCAGCCGGTCAGCCACCGTGCGCGCCAGGTGCAGGTCGCGCTCGGACAGCGGCTGGGCCACGCCCCGCCCGCCGGCCGCCAGGTTGCCGCGCGTCTCGCCGGCCAGCGGTATGCGCGCCAGCGAATACGGCATCGGCTCGCCGCCGATGAGCAGAATGCGCTTGTCGCCCTTGACGATCTCGGGGATATAGCGCTGCGCCATGATCGTGCGCGTACCGTTGTCGGTCAGGGTTTCGAGGATCGCGTTCAGGTTGGGCTCGCTGCGCTGCAGGCGGAAGATCCCGGTGCCGCCCATGTCGTCCAGCGGCTTGACGATGACGTCGCCCTGCGCGGCATGGAATGCCCTGATGCGCGCCATGTCGCGCGTGACCAGCGTAGGCGTGGTCAGATCGGGAAACTCGGTGATCGCCAGCTTCTCGGGATGATTGCGGATCGCCGCCCCGCTGTTGAACACGCGGGCCCCCTGCTGCTGCGCGTACTCGAGCAGATGCGTCGAATACACGTATTCCATGTCGAACGGGGGATCCTTGCGCATCACCACCGCGTCGAAGCGCGCCAGCGGCGCCTCGTCGGCCGCGCCGGTTTCGCGCCACCAGTCATGCCCATGGAGGTCGGCGCCGTCGCGCAGCGCGATGGGCGCAAAGCGCGTCCTGACCTCGCCCGCATCGATATAGAGATCGCCTTGCAGCGCAACGCTCAGGGTGTGCCCCCGGGCCTGCAGCGCCTGCATCATGGCGACGGAACTGTCCTTGTACGCCTTGAGCAGCGGCAAGGGATCGATAATGAACAATACGTGCATCTCGGCACCCGATACGTACGCCGCGCCACGAGCCCGCGCAGGCAGGATTGACTAGGCAGTTTGAAAGATGGGGCCGCACGGGCCGCACGCAAGCCGGCCCGGACGCCCCTCGAGGGCAACCGGGCCGGGGATGGGATCAGCCTGCCGCGTCGGGCTTGCCGACGGCCTTCTTGCGCGGCGCAAGCACCATGACCATCTGACGGCCTTCCAGCTTGGGCATCGCCTCGACCTGGGCAAGTTCGATCAGATCGTCGCGCACCCGCTCAAGCACCCGCATGCCCAGTTCCTGGTGGGCCATTTCCCGGCCACGGAAGCGCAGCGTGACCTTGGCCTTGTCTCCCTCTTCGAGGAAGCGGCGCAGGTTACGCAGCTTGACCTGGTAGTCGCCCTCGTCGGTCGCCGGGCGGAATTTGACTTCCTTGACCTGGATGACCTTCTGCTTCGACCGGGCCTCGGCCTGGCGTTTCTGTTCCTGGTACTTGAACTTACCGTAATCCATCAAGCGGCAAACCGGGGGATCGGCATTGGGCGCGATCTCGACCAGGTCCACGTCGCTTTGCTCGGAAAGACGGAACGCATCGGCAATCTTGACGATGCCCAGCTGTTCTCCGTCCAGGCCTATCAGACGCACCTCGGGGACGCGGATTTCACCGTTGATGCGTATGGCTTTTTCAGTGGCGATGTTGACGACTCCTAGAAAGGTTAAGCAGCGCTCGCGAGTTGGGTGACATTGCGGCGGGTGGAGATATCCTCGGCCAGGCGCGCGATGAAATCATCGAGTGCGATGACGCCCAGATCAAGGCCACCCAATCCCCGCACCGCGACGGTGCCGTTTTGCATCTCCTTGTCACCAACGACGAGGAGATACGGGATTTTCTGCAGGCTGTGTTCACGGATTTTACGAGTGATTTTTTCACCACGCAAATCAGCCTGCACTCTAAAGCCTTGTTTTTTCAGGCTTTGTGTTATTTGTGCCGCATATTCGGCGGAATGCTCGGAGATGCAGCATACCACCGCCTGCAACGGGGCCAGCCAGGGCGGCATGGCACCGGCATGGTTTTCGATCAGCATGCCGATAAAACGCTCCAGCGAACCGAGGATGGCACGGTGCAGCATGACCGGCGGACGACGCTGGTCGTTCTGGTCGACGTACTCCGCGCCCAGCCGCACGGGCATGGAAAAATCCACCTGAATCGTGCCGCACTGCCAGTGGCGTCCGATGGCGTCCTTGAGCGTGTATTCGACCTTGGGGCCGTAGAAAGCGCCCTCGCCCGGCGAGATCTCGAATTCGCAGCCGGTACGACGCAGGCTTTCCATCAGGGCGGTTTCGGCCTTGTCCCAGATTTCGTCGCTGCCGATGCGCTTCTCGGGACGCGTGGCGACCTTGTACAGCACCTCGGTAAAACCGAAGTCCTTGTAGACCTTCTGCAGCAAGGCGGTGAATGCGGCGCACTCGTCCTGCAACTGGTCTTCGGTACAGAAAATGTGGCCGTCGTCCTGGGTGAAACCGCGCACCCGCATCATGCCATGCAGCGAGCCGGACGGTTCGTTGCGGTGGCATTGCCCGAACTCGCCGTAACGCAGCGGCAATTCGCGATAGGAATGCAGGCCGGCATTGAAAATCTGCACGTGCCCGGGGCAATTCATGGGCTTCAGACCGTAGACCCGGTTTTCGGACTCGGTCGTGAACATGTTCTCGCGGTAGTTGTCCCAGTGGCCCGTCTTCTTCCAGAGCGTCAGGTCGAGGATCTGCGGCGCCTTGACCTCCTGGTAGCCGTTGTCCTGGTACACCTTGCGCATGTACTGCTCGACCTGCTGCCACAGCGCCCAGCCCTTCGGATGCCAGAAGATCAGCCCGGGAGCCTCGTCCTGGAAATGGAACAGGTCGAGTTCGCGGCCGATCTTGCGATGGTCGCGCCGTTCGGCCTCCTCGAGCATGTGCAGATAGGCATCCTGGTCGTCCTTGCTCGCCCACGCCGTGCCGTAGATCCGCTGCAGCATCTCGTTCTTGCTGTCGCCGCGCCAGTAGGCGCCGGCCACCTTCATCAGCTTGAAGACCTTCAGCTTGCCGGTCGAGGGCACGTGGGGGCCGCGGCACAGGTCGATGAAATCGCCTTCCCGGTACAGGCTGAGGGTTTCGTTGGACGGAATCGAGGCAATGATCTCCGCCTTGTAGACCTCGCCGATGCCCTTGAAATAGGCGACAGCCTCGTCGCGCGACCATTCCTCGCGCGTGACGACCTCGTCCTTGCGCGCCAGTTCGGCCATTTTCTTCTCGATTGCCTGCAGATCTTCCGGCGTAAAGGGGCGCTTATACGAAAAATCGTAGTAGAACCCGTTGTCGATCACCGGGCCGATGGTGACCTGGGCATCCGGGAAGAGCGACTTCACGGCATAGGCCAGCAGGTGCGCCGTGGAGTGCCGGATCAGGTCCAGGCCGTCGGCATCCTTGGCGGTAACGATGGCGAGCTGCGCATCATTGTCGATGCGGAAGCTGGTATCGACCAGCCGGGGCTCGGCGCCGTCGAAAGCGACGCGCCCGGCCAGCGCCGCCTTGGCCAGCCCGGCGCCTATGGATTGCGCAACCTCGGCCACCGTCACGGGACCGGGATACTGGCGCTGCGAGCCATCCGGCAAGGTAATTTGTACCATCGAAGGAATTCCTGGATTTGGAAACGAAAAACGCGGCTGCCTGGCCGCGTTTTGTCTGGTGCCTTGTTGAGTATTTACCGCAATGACGCGATACCAACCCGACGCATGAAATCATTAACGCGACTGAGTGCGGAAGATTCCGGTCGTAGTTCGTGTCGGGCGCAGCAGCATCTGGATCGTGCCTCGGATATGCGTCAAGGGTGGCACGCGGGTCGGCATGCCAAACGTCGCCAATTGTAGCACCTTTCGTCCCCGAACCCGCTGCGCCTGCCCCACACTGGATCTGTCTGATTTTCCAACGACTTATCGGACTCCTCTCAAAACCCTCGTAACCTGCCATGACAGCTGAGCTTGTCGCTCGTGACGCCAGGCATAGAAGGAGTCCCCATGCCTCACCGCCTATCCCACGCCGCGCCAGTCCTCGCCGGGCAGGCCTGCGCGGCCCATCCTCCCGCCACCTATCCCTCCAGCGCCCAGCCCGCCGTGGCATCGGCGCGCCGCTACATGCTGCTATCCCGGCCCAGCCGCCGCCTGCGGGTCGCCATCCTGGACGACCACCCCGCCGTCGCGGTAGGCCTGAGCGCATACCTGGGCGAACACGGCGACTTCGAGGTCGCGCTGACCGAGACCAACGCCGTGGCGCTGGCCCACCAGCTCAAGCGCCATCCTTGCGACGCGGCCGTCATCGATTTCTTCATGCCGGCGCAAAGCTGGGACGGCGTGGACTTCATCCGCCGCCTGCGCCGCCTCTGCCCCGACATGGCCGTGATCACGATTTCGGCCGGCAAGGCGCACGAAACCGAGTACGCGGCCTTCCGCGCCGGCGCCAACGGTTTCCTGCCCAAGGGCGCGCCGCTGAGCCTGCTGGCCGAACTGATCCGCACGACCGTCGTCAGCCGACGGGCGTTCTTCAGCGCCCGCACAGGCCAGTTGCGCGCCACCATCCCCGACCCGCCAGACTCCCGGCTCACCAATGCCGAGCGTGAAATCCTGCGCCAAATCGCGAAGGGCTTTTCCGTAACCCAGATATCCGGCCGCCTATTGCGCAGCAAGAAAACGGTCAGCACCCACAAGCGCCGCGCCATGAAGAAACTGGGCCTGGCCGACGACCTCGCGCTGGCCCTGTACCTGAGCGAGAAATTCGAGCAAAACGTCTATGGCTGAATCCCATGGCCAAGCACCATCAAGCCTCCGGGACCCTCTGCGTTCAATGGCTATGCCCTGGCCCGGCGCAGCAACGCGCCCTGCTGGAACTGGCGCTGCGCTGCCTGCGCGACGACCGTCTCGAAATCCGCCGCGCCCTGCGCCAGCGCGACAATGCCACGGTACGCGAGCGCCTGCATCGGGCCAAGGGCGCCATTTGCACCCTCTGGCCCGACCCCGAAACGCTGGCGCGCCTGGAGGCCGTGCACCGGCAGCTGCCCAGGCGCGGCAGCCAGCTGTGGAGCCAGGCCGCGGCGCTGGAAAGCCGTCTGCTGCAGCTCGAACAGGCCATGCTGGCCAGCCTGGATGCGCTGGGCGGCGACCCCATGGCGCAAGAGCAGCAGCCCGCGCCGCCCTAGACGATGCGCGAATAGCTTGCGGCCGGCGCGGCCTCGCGCAGGTAGCGATCGAACGTCATGGCGACCGCCCGCACGAAATACCACCCCAGTTCGGTTACCTGCATCACCTCGGCGTCCAGGGTCACCAGCCCCAGTCCGGCCAGCTCCCGCAGGCGGGCCAGCTCAGGCCCGAACGCCGCGCTGGCGGGCGCGCCGGCCGACCCACCCAGCTCGGCCAGCGCCAGCCGGCCCCGGCACATCACCGCCATGATCAGCCGGCGCCGCAGCTCGTCGTCGGCCGACAGGCGCAGGCCCCGCTCGATGGGCAGCCGCGCCTGCGCTAGCTGTGAAGATTCAATAGGTTGTATGCATGGTTCATCCGAACCGGATTTGAGAAACTGGAAATCGCCGACCCCCCAGTTCACTCAAGGAGCCCGGCCGGATGAACACCCATAAGCATGCCCGATTGACCTTCCTACGTCGACTCGAAATGGTCCAGCAATTGATCGCCCATCAAGTTTGTGTGCCTGAAGCGGCCCGCGCCTATGGGGTCACCGCGCCGACTGTGCGCAAATGGCTGGGCCGCTTCCTGGCTCAGGGCCAGGCGGGCTTGGCCGATGCGTCCTCGCGCCCGACGGTCTCGCCCCGAGCGATTGCGCCGGCCAAGGCGCTGGCTATCGTGGAGCTGCGCCGCAAGCGGCTGACCCAAGCGCGCATCGCCCAGGCGCTGGGCGTGTCAGCCAGCACCGTCAGCCGCGTCCTGGCCCGCGCCGGTCTGTCGCACCTGGCCGACCTGGAGCCGGCCGAGCCGGTGGTGCGCTACGAGCATCAGGCCCCCGGCGATCTGCTGCACATCGACATCAAGAAGCTGGGACGTATCCAGCGCCCTGGCCACCGGGTCACGGGCAACCGACGCGATACCGTTGAGGGGGCCGGCTGGGACTTCGTCTTCGTGGCCATCGATGACCACGCCCGCGTGGCCTTCACCGACATCCACCCCGACGAGCGCTTCCCCAGCGCCGTCCAGTTCCTCAAGGACGCAGTGGCCTACTACCAGCGCCTGGGCGTGACCATCCAGCGCTTGCTCACCGACAATGGCTCGGCCTTTCGCAGCCGCGCCTTCGCCGCGCTGTGCCATGAGCTGGGCATCAAGCACCGCTTTACCCGACCTTACCGCCCACAGACCAATGGCAAGGCCGAACGCTTCATCCAGTCGGCCTTGCGTGAGTGGGCTTACGCTCACACCTACCAGAACTCCCAACACCGAGCCGATGCCATGAAATCCTGGCTACACCACTACAACTGGCATCGACCCCACCAAGGCATCGGGCGCGCTGTACCCATCTCCAGACTCAACCTGGACGAATACAACCTATTGACAGTTCACAGCTAGCGGCGCCGGCGAGCGGCGCATCGCCCGGCGCGCCTGCCATGCCGTCACCCGATGCCTTGCCGCACACGCCGCCTGCTTCAGGCGGCGATCGCGTGATCAGCGGGATCCTGCAGCAGGACCTCGGCAGTTGGCTGGCGCCGGATGCCGCAAAGCGCAGCCCCTCCGAGCCTGGCAAGGCGGCCGAAAAAATCGGGGTAATGCCGAACGAGGACCTCGGCAAGTGGCTGGTTCCGGGGGCGCAAAAGAACAATCCGCCCGAGCCTGGCAAGACGCTGGACGAAATCCGTGCGGGTCTCGAAAAATGGGTGGCGCCCGGGTCCAAGCCGCCCGTCGAACCGGATCCGGACAAGGCGACGCAGGCGTATCGCAAAGACCTCGATAAATGGCTGGCGCCTCCGGCCAAGTCCGGCCCGCCCGAAGCGCCACCCGTCGTCCAACCCGAAGCGCCGCCGCAAGCGCAACCTGAGGCGCCGCCTGTCGTGCCGCCGCCGGCCGAGCCGCCAGCAGCTCGACCGCCGGCCGTTCCGCCCGCGCGGCCGGCCGGCGACGCGGTGTACGTGCCGGGCACGCGCACGCTGACGCCGACGGCCAACGCGGCGGTGGGCACGGCCAGCGCCGCGCAAGGTCTGTGGCAGGCCGAGATGAACGCGTTGAGCAAGCGCATGGGCGAGTTGCGCCTGACGCCGGTTGCGGGCGGCGTATGGGGCCGCGCTTTTGGCCGGCGCCAGGACGTCGACAACCGCGTGTCGCGCGAGTTCCGCCAGACCATCAGCGGTTTCGAACTGGGCGCCGATACCGCCTTGCCGGTGGCCGACGGGCGCTGGCACGTGGGCGCGGTGGCTGGCTACACCAACGGCCGCATCAAGTTCGACCGGGGCGGCACGGGCGATGACGACAGCGTGCACGTGGGCGCTTACGCTACCTACATCGAGGACGGCGGTTTCTATATGGATGGCATCGTGCGGGTCAGCCGCATTCGCCACGCGTTCAAGGTGGACGACGCCAAGGGCCGGCGCGTGCGCGGCCAGTACCGCGGCAATGGCGTGGGCGCGTCGCTGGAACTGGGCAAGCGCTTCACGTGGCCCGGCGCCTGGTACGTGGAGCCGCAGCTGGAGGTGGCCGCCTTCCATGCGCAAGGGGCCGACTACACCGCCAGCAACGGCCTGCGCATCAAGGACGACGGCACGAACTCCATGCTGGGCCGCCTGGGCCTGCACGTGGGGCGGCAGTTCGACCTGGGCGATGGCCGCGTGGTGCAGCCCTACATGAAGCTGAGCTGGGTGCAGGAGTTCGACGGCAAGGGCACGGTGCGCACCAACGACATCCGGCACAAGGTGCGGCTCGATGGCGGCCGCACCGAACTGGCCGTAGGGGTGGCTTCGCAACTGGGCAAGCACGGCAGCCTGTTCGGCTCGTACGAGTACGCCAAGGGCAGCCGCCAGACCATGCCGTGGACCTTCCACGTCGGCTATCGCTACGCCTGGTAGCGCATCGTATGGCGGGGTGCCTGTCCCCGCTGGGACAGGCACATCGCCGTACGCCGTCGACGCCAGCCTGCCAAGACGGTCTCTGTCCCGGGGCGGGAGGCTCACTGAGCCTCTCGCGCAGGTGCGTGTGTTTCGTGCGTGGATGGCGCTTATTTCCTTTGTATTGGTTCGCAGCTTCGTTTTGCAGGCATGGCGAGTGCAACGGGAAATAAAGGGTGCGTCTGATAGTTGGGCAGTGGTGGTGTGTAGACACTCACCGACAGCAATGGGAGGACGGGTGCGTCATCCGCGACGTGCGGCGGTTCTCCACATTGATTCAGGCCGCTTCTTGCGCGTCGTGTCTTCCGGCAGCGGGAGCGTCAATCCCCTTGAGACCAGAACCTATGCACATTTACGGAAATATGAATCGAGCAACACCTTGCCGCGGTGCGGTGCGTGCCCTTGCGCTTGCCCTGCTGGGAGCGGGTATGTGGACACTTTCTCCTCCCTCGGCATGGGCGCTTAAGCTCCCGTCGCTGCTGACGGACGACGAGCTGGAGCTGGTTCTGCCGACTGGCATGTCTCTGGAGGATTTCAAGCGCAGCCTTCAGGAGTCCGCGCCGAGCGCGCTGGCAACGCCGCCGTCGTCTTCGCCTCCGGTTGCGAAGCCAGGTCCGGGCTCCGTTGCCGAGGCTCCGTCGGGGTCGGGCCACAAGGACAACCCATCCCCTCCCGTCGTCGGCGTCGGTCCAGGTATGGCGGAGTCGTCTGGCGGACATAACCCCGGCGTGGGGGGGGGGCACGCATGAAAATGGGTTGCCCGGTATAGGAAAGGTCGGCGGGTCTGCGCCCGGACCGGGTGGTCTGGGCCGCAATGACGAAAACTCCGAAAGTTCGCTGAATCCGGGAACTCTCGGACCTTCGCCCGGCCCGGATACCAGTACGGGCTCGGGTCCCGACGCCGGCATGGCGTCCGGAGCGGGTTCGACGTCGCCCGGCGCATCGGGTGGGGCGGGCAAGGATGCGATGCCGCCCTCGGAAGGCGAGAGGCCGGACTCCGGTATGTCCGATTCGGGGCGGGGTGGCGAATCGTCGGCTGGAGGCTTGAATCCGGACGGCGCTGGCAAGCCACCGCGGGAGGAAGGCGAGCCGGGTTCCAAGTCTCCTGCGGACGGTGGCCAGGACGGGCCGCCGCCGCCCCGGGACGGCGGCGATGCGGATCCGCAACCTCCGCGGGACGATGGCAATGGGGAACAGCAGCCGCCCAAGGGCGGCGGGGATGAGGGGCAGCGCCCGCCGCCTGCCGCCGGAAACGGTGGCAACGGTGGCAACGGGAACGCGCAGCTTCCCGAGCGCGGCGACGACGCGGGTCCGAAGCCTCCCGAGGGAGAGGGCGGCGATGAAGGTCCGCAACCGCCGCAGGGCGGCGGCGAGCAGGACGCGCCGGAGGTTCCTCCCGTCGCGCCGGCGCCGCCCGCGGGCAACGGTGTCTATGACCCGGGCACGCATACCTTGACCACGCCGGCCTCTGCGGCGGTGAGCCTGGCCAGCAGTTCGCATGGCGTATGGCAGGCCGAGATGAACGCGTTGAGCAAGCGCATGGGCGAGTTGCGCCTGACGCCGGTTGCGGGCGGCGTATGGGGCCGCGCTTTTGGCCGGCGCCAGGACGTCGACAACCGCGTGTCGCGCGAGTTCCGCCAGACCATCAGCGGTTTCGAACTGGGCGCCGATACCGCCTTGCCGGTGGCCGACGGGCGCTGGCACGTGGGCGCGGTGGCTGGCTACACCAACGGCCGCATCAAGTTCGACCGGGGCGGCACGGGCGATGACGACAGCGTGCACGTGGGCGCTTACGCTACCTACATCGAGGACGGCGGTTTCTATATGGATGGCATCGTGCGGGTCAGCCGCATTCGCCACGCGTTCAAGGTGGACGACGCCAAGGGCCGGCGCGTGCGCGGCCAGTACCGCGGCAATGGCGTGGGCGCGTCGCTGGAACTGGGCAAGCGCTTCACGTGGCCCGGCGCCTGGTACGTGGAGCCGCAGCTGGAGGTGGCCGCCTTCCATGCGCAAGGGGCCGACTACACCGCCAGCAACGGCCTGCGCATCAAGGACGACGGCACGAACTCCATGCTGGGCCGCCTGGGCCTGCACGTGGGGCGGCAGTTCGACCTGGGCGATGGCCGCGTGGTGCAGCCCTACATGAAGCTGAGCTGGGTGCAGGAGTTCGACGGCAAGGGCACGGTGCGCACCAACGACATCCGGCACAAGGTGCGGCTCGATGGCGGCCGCACCGAACTGGCCGTAGGGGTGGCTTCGCAACTGGGCAAGCACGGCAGCCTGTTCGGCTCGTACGAGTACGCCAAGGGCAGCCGCCAGACCATGCCGTGGACCTTCCACGTCGGCTATCGCTACGCCTGGTAGCGCATCGTATGGCGGGGTGCCTGTCCCCGCTGGGACAGGCACACCGTGCCGCAGATGTCAGTCCTCATGCGGGACAGGCGCCACAGGGCCTGACGCTCATCCAGGCGCGTTGCGCTTGCGCTTGGCAGGCGTCTTGCCGGAGGTCGGCGCAATCCCCGCTTCCTGCTGCGCCTGGCGGACGATGGCCTGTGCGGCCCATGTCACGACGTCCACGATGTCGTCCAGCTCCAGGTGCCAGATATCCTTGAGGATCAGGAAGACTTCCGTGCCATACAGCAAGGACAAGGCGCGTATGACGCGCTGATGCGCGGCGGGCTCGAGCTGGCTGGCCAGCGGGGCCGTGACGTGCTTGAGGGTGTCGACGCGATGCCCGCGCACCAGGCGCGGCGTATCGGGGTTCTGTCCGGCGCTGGCTTCGGCGTACTGCTGCAAGGACACCATGATGGCCGCGCGCAGCGAGGCCTCGTGCTGCTGCAGGCGCGGGTAGGCAAAGCGCAGCAGCTCGTCGATGCGTTCGGCCGCGTCGTCGGATTGCGGCTGCCATTGCAGAATGGGCCCCAGGCTCTGGTCCACCACCGCGGCGATCAGCGCGCTCTGGCTGGGAAAGTAGCGGTAGGCGGTAGCGCGCGAGACCGCCGCGGCTTCCGCCAGTTCGGCCACCGAAGGGGTGATGCCCTGGACCATCAGGCGCTGGGCGGTATCGAGCAAGGTCCTGCGCATGCGGGCCCGCGGACCGTGCGGCGGTTCGCCGCTGAGCGCGGCCTGCGGACTGGCCGGCGCGATCAACGGCACTGATTCGGGTAACGTCTGCGTTGCGGCCGTGTCGGCCGCCCCAGCGGATTGACGTGAGACACTAGTCTCAATATGATTCTTTCGTCTCATTTTTCCTGGCGTACTGTCTGCCGGAGACACCGGGATCCATCAGTGTAGCTCGCCCAGCGGAGGAGCCATGCAAGAGATCGAACAGCGGATTTACCTCGCCGCCACCTACGACACCAAGGGCGAGGAGGCGGAGTATCTGCGGCAGCTGCTGCGCCGCGACGGCGTCATGGTGGTGACGGTCGACGTGGCGACCAGCGGCCAGGGATCGCCGGCCATGGTGTCGGCCCAGGAGGTGGCGGCCTGCCACCCGCAGGGCGCGCAGGCCGTTTTCACGGGCGAGCGGGGCAGCGCCATCGTCGCGATGGCGCTGGCTTTCGAACGCTATCTGGCGGGCCAGCGCGATGTCGGCGCGGTGCTGGGCATCGGCGGCTCGGGCGGTACAGCGCTGGTTACGCCGGCGATGCGCGCATTGCCGGTCGGCGTGCCCAAGCTGATGGTCTCGACCATGGCCTCGGGCAACGTGGCGCCTTATGTCGGGCCGTCCGACATCGCCATGATGTATTCGGTGACCGACGTGGCGGGCCTGAACCGCATTTCGCGGCGCGTGCTGGCCAATGCCGCGGGAGCGATCGCCGGCGCATTCCGCCAGGCGCGCCAGCCCATCGCCGACGATGGCCGGCCGGCCGTGGGCATCACCATGTTCGGGGTGACCACGCCATGCGTGCAGCATGTGACGGCGGCGCTGCACGATCGCTACGATTGCCTGGTGTTCCACGCCACCGGCACGGGCGGCCAATCGATGGAAAAGCTGGCCGACAGCAGGCTGCTGGCCGGCGTGCTGGATCTCACCACGACCGAAGTCTGCGACTTCCTGTTCGGCGGCGTGCTGGCCTGCACCGACGACCGCTTCGGCGCCATCGCGCGCAGCGGCGTGCCTTACGTGGGATCGTGCGGCGCGCTGGATATGGTCAATTTCGGCGCGCTGGACACGGTGCCGGCGGCCTGCCGCGAGCGCCTGCTCTACCCGCACAATCCGCAGGTGACGCTGATGCGCACCACGGCGCAGGAAAACGCCCGGCAAGGCGCGTGGATCGCCGAGCGGCTGAACCGCTGCGAAGGCCAGGTTCGTTTCCTGATTCCGGAGGGCGGGGTGTCGGCGCTGGATGCGCCAGGACAGGCATTTCACGACGAGGCCGCCGACGCGGCGCTGTTCCAGGCCCTGTACGACCATGTCCGTCAGACCGACAAGCGTCGCCTGGTGCGCGTGCCTTGCCATATCAATGATCCGCTGTTCGCCCGCGCCGCGGTCGAGCAGTTTCACGAAATCAGCCAATGAGGTATCGCCATGCCGCGTTTTGAACGCTCGGCCCTGCTCGACAAGTTCCAGGACATGGTGCGCCGGCGCCAGCCCATCGTGGGCGGCGGCGCGGGCACGGGCCTGTCGGCCAAGTGCGAAGAGGCCGGCGGCATCGACCTGATCATCATCTACAACTCGGGCCGCTACCGCATGGCCGGGCGCGGCTCGCTGGCCGGGCTGCTGGCCTATGGCAACGCCAACGACATCGTGCTGGACATGGCGCGCGAGGTGTTGCCGGTCGTGCGGCACACGCCGGTGCTGGCCGGGGTCAATGGCACCGATCCGTTCTGCAATTTCGACGCCTTTCTCGACGAGCTCGCCCGGGTCGGTTTCTCCGGCGTGCAGAATTTCCCCACGGTAGGCCTGATCGACGGCACGTTCCGCGCCAATCTGGAAGAAACCGGCATGGGCTATGGCCTGGAGGTCGAGATGATCCGCCTGGCGCACGCCAAGGGCCTGCTGACCACGCCCTACGTCTTCGATCCGGACCAGGCGCGCGCGATGACCGCGGCCGGCGCCGACATCGTGGTGGCGCACATGGGGCTGACCACGGGCGGCAACATCGGCGCGGAGACGGCGCTGTCGCTGGATGACTGCGTCGCGCGCATCGACGCGATCGCCGCCGCGGCGCTGGCCGAGCGCGGCGACGTGATCGTGCTGTGCCACGGCGGGCCGATCGCCACGCCGCAGGACGCCGCCCATGTGCTGCAGCGCTGCAGGCATTGCCACGGTTTCTACGGCGCAAGCTCCATGGAGCGCCTGCCTGTCGAACAGGCGCTGACGGCGACCACGCGCGCGTTCAAGCAGCTGAGTTTCTGAGGGCCGGCGGGGCCGCCGGCCCGCGCCGGGATGTGCAAGCAGGCGGCTGCGGCCGGGGAGATTGTCCATGAGTCATCTGGTATATGTCAGCCGTGTCGTCGCCGCGCCCATCGAGCGGGTGTGGCCGCATCTGCGCGACTTCAACGGCCTGTCGGCGTGGCATCCGGGCGTGGCCGACAGCCGCCTGGAGGAGGGCGGGCGCGACGATGCGCCGGGCACGGTGCGCTTCCTGTCGCTCAATCCATCGGGCTACGTGCGCGAGCGTTTGCTGATGCTCGACGATGCGGGGCGGTCGCTGCGCTACGCCACCATCGAAACCGACCTGCCCATGCGCGATTATGTCGCCGGCGTGGATCTGTGTCCGGTTACCGAGGGCGGCGGCACGTTCGCGCAATGGTGGGCCGATTTCGACGTGGTGGCTGGCGCCAACCGGGACGAGGTGGCTCGCCTGGTGGGCGAGGGCGTGTTTGCCGCGGGCCTGCAGGCCCTGGACCAGTACCTGCGCGACCGGCAGGGATAAGGGCGGGTCAGGCGCGGCTGTTGCGGCCGGCGGGGCGGCAGCCCGCCGGCAGGGTTGCCTGCCGCACATAGGCGCGCAGCGTGTCGATGAGCGCCGCGGCGGCCGGGCTGAGCGCCCGCTCCTGGTGGCCGATGATGCAGAGCGTGCGCATCACCGTGGGGCGCGCCAGCAGGGCGAAGGCCAGGCCCGGCTCGCGCACCCGTTCGACCGCCAGCGCCGGCAGCAGGGCCACGCCCAGGCCTGCCTTGACCAGCGCCGCCTGCGAGGTGGTGCTGGAGGCTTCGTAGAACGGCGCGGCCGCTTCGATCGGCAGGTCGGCGCGCGCGCGCAGCAGCGCCATGATGCCGGTCTCGTCCACGACCCCCACCAGTTTTCGATGGCTCAGGCGCTCCCAGCGCACATGGCCGTCGCGGCCCGGCTGGATGCTTGTGTCATCGGCCCGGTAGAGCACGCCGAAGCGGTCTTCCAGCAAGGGGTCGAACGCCAGCCCCGGCGCGTCGGCCCAGCGGCTGGTCAGGCCGAAGTCGACCTCCTGCGCGGCCACCTGTCGCTGGATGCGTCCGGAGTTGTCGTCGCGCAGGTACAGGCGGATGGCGGGGTGGCGCCGCGCGAAGTCGGCCGCCGCCGGCGCGATCAGCTGGGTAATGGCCGATGGCGCGGCCGCCACGCTCACGCGGCCGCGTTCCAGCGCGCCGTAGCGCACCACATCCTCGATCACGCCGTCGAAATCGGCCAGCAGGCGCATCACGCGCGGCAGGAAATCCTGGCCGGCCGCGCTCAGCAGGACCTTGCGGCTGGTGCGCGCGAACAACTGGGTGCCCAGCGCGGTCTCCAGTTGCCGCACCAGCGTGGTGACCGAGGATTGCGTCTGGAACAGGCGGCGCGCCGCATGCGTGAAACTGCTTTCCTGGGCCACGGCCACGAAGGCGGTCAGGTGCTTGAGCGTGACGTGCTTGGGCAGGCGATTCATTGCAAATTACGATAGATGGATAAAGTAAAACAATTTTTCATGATCGATGTTTGCGATGATACTGGACCCTTCCCAGGTTTGAGACAGGCCCGCAAGGGGTAGACATGCAGAACGCGGAAAAGCTGGATTTCAAGATTACCGGCGGCTGGATCATCGACGGCACGGGCGCGCCGCGCCGCCGCGCCGATCTGGGCGTGCGCGACGGACGCATCGCGGCGATCGGCGAGCTGGGCGCGCATCCGGCGCGCCACGCCTGGGACGCCAGCGGCAAGATCGTGGCGCCGGGTTTCATCGATGTGCACGGCCACGACGACCTGATGTTCGTCGAGAAGCCGGACTTGCGCTGGAAGACCAGCCAGGGCATCACCACGGTCGTGGTGGGCAATTGCGGCGTGAGCGCCGCGCCCGCGCCGCTGCCGGGCAACACCGCCGCGGCGCTGGCGCTGCTGGGCGAGACGCCGCTGTTTGCCGATGTGCCGGCCTATTTCGCCGCGCTCGACGCGCAGCGGCCCATGATCAACGTGGCCGCGCTGGTCGGGCATGCCAACCTGCGGCTGGCGGCGATGCGCGATCCGCAGGCCGCGCCCACGGCGGCCGAGCAGCAGGCCATGCAGGACATGCTGCAGGCGGCGCTCGAGGCCGGCGCGGTGGGTTTCAGCACCGGGCTGGCCTACCAGCCCGGCGCCGCGGCGCAGGCGGCCGAGCTCGAAGGGCTGGCGCGGGTGGCGGCCGAGCGCCGGCGCCTGCATACCAGCCACATCCGCGACGAGGCCGACGGCGTGGAGGCGGCCGTCGAGGAGGTGCTGGCGATAGGGCGCGGCACCGGTTGCGCCACGGTGGTGTCCCACCACAAATGCATGATGCCGCAGAACTGGGGGCGCAGCCGCGCCACCCTGGCCAATATCGACCGCGCGCGCGAGCAGGGCGTGGAGGTGGCGCTGGATATCTATCCCTACCCGGGCAGCTCCACCATCCTGATTCCCGAGCGCGCCGAGACCATCGACGATATCCGCATCACCTGGTCCACGCCGCACCCGGAGTGCAGCAGCGAGTACCTGGCGGATATCGCCGCGCGCTGGGGCTGCGACAAAACCACCGCGGCGCGGCGCCTGGCGCCTGCGGGCGCGATCTATTTCGCCATGGACGAGGACGAGGTCAAGCGCATCTTCCAGCATCCCTGCTGCATGGTGGGCTCGGACGGCCTGCCCAACGATGCGCGCCCGCACCCGCGCCTGTGGGGCAGCTTCACCCGCGTGCTGGGCCGCTATGTGCGGGAAGCCCGGTTGATGACGCTGGAGCAGGCGGTGGCCAGGATGACCGCGCTGCCGGCGCGCGTGTTCGGCTTTGCCGAGCGCGGCGTGCTGCAGCCGGGGGCCTGGGCGGACGTGGTGGTGTTCGACCCCGACACGGTGGCCGACCGCGCCACCTGGGACGAGCCGACGCTGGCGTCGGTCGGCATCGCCGGCGTGCTGGTCAATGGCGCCGAAGTCTTCCCGCAGCCGCCTGCCGATGGCCGCCCCGGCCAGGTGCTGCGCGCCGGCGCCTGAGCGCGCCTGCTTTTTTTCCCTACGCATCGATATTGAAACGGAGACATCCCATGCGCAAGACCCTGGCCGTTCTGGCCCTGATGGCCGCGTTGCCCGCGGCGCACGCCGATTTTCCCGAGCGCCCGATCACGCTGATCGTGCCGTTCCCGGCCGGCGGCCCGACCGATATCGTCGGCCGCGTGGCCGCGGCCAAGGCAGGTGAAATCCTCGGCCAGCAGATCGTGGTCGAGAACCGCACCGGCGCGGCGGGCACCATCGGCATCACCGCCACGGCGCGGGCCAAGCCCGACGGCTATACGCTGGGCCTGGCCACGGTCAGCACGCACGGCACGGCGCCGCACCTGTTTCCCAACCTGGCCTACGATCCCATCAAGGACTTCACCCCGGTCAGCAACCTGGTGACCAGCCCCAACATCCTGAGCGTCAATCCTTCGTACCCGGCGGCCGACCTGACCGCGTTCGTGGCCCACGTGCGCGCCAATCCGGGCCGCGACGGCTACGCCAACGCGGGCGCGGGCGGCGTGAACGACCTGGGCATGATCTGGTTCCTGCAGCTGATCGGCGGCAAGATGACCAGCATTGCCTACCGCGGCTCGGCGCCCGCGCTGACCGACGCCGTCTCGGGCGTGGTGCCGGTGATCTTCGACAACTTCCCCTCGTCGTTGCCGTACATCAAGAGCGGCCACCTGCGTCCGCTGGCCATCACCGGCGCGGCGCGCAATCCGCGCCTGCCCGAGGTGCCCACCTTCGCCGAACAGGGTTACCGCGATTACGACGTCACGGCCTGGTATGGCGTGGTCGCGCCGGCCGGCCTGCCGGACGCGGTGCGCGACAAGCTGGCCCAGGCGTTCGCCCAGGCCGTGCGCGATCCGGCCACGGCCGCGAAGATGGAGGAGACCGGTGCGTTCCCGCTGGGCAACACGCCGGCCGAGTTCGCCGCGCAGATCCAGGCCGAGCAGGCGCGCTGGAAGACCGTGATCGAGAAGGCCGACATCAAGCTGCAGTGACGGCGCGCGCGGCGCTCAGTACACGTCGCGGCGATAGCGCCCGGCGTGCTGCAGCGCCTGCAGCTGCGCCGGGCCGAGGATGTCGGCCAGCGCCTGGTGCACGCCTTCGGCCATGCCGTGCAGGCTGCCGCACACATAGACCGCGGCGCCCTCGCGTATCCAGTCGCGCACGCGTTCGGCGCGGTCGCGCAGCAGGTCCTGCACGTAGCGGCGCTGCGGCGCGTCGCGCGAAAACACCGCGTCCACGTATTCAAGCCAGCCTTCGCCGCGCCATTGCTCCAGCTCGTCGCGGCAGAACCAGTCGTGGGCGGCGCTGCGCTCGCCGAATACCAGCCAGTTGCGCCCGTGGCCGGCGCTGCGGCGCGCCTTGATGAGGGCGCGCAGGCCGGCCAGCCCGGTGCCGTTGCCGACCAGGATCAACGGGCGGGCGTCGGCCGGCGGATGGAAGTTGCGATTGGCGCGCACTCGCAGGTCGATGGCCTGGCCGGTTTGCGCGGTGTGCGTCAGCCAGCCGCTGCCCAGGCCCAGCGCGCCGTCGGCGGTGCGCATCTGGCGCACCAGCAGGTGCACTGCGCCATCGGCCGGCAGCGAGGCAATCGAATATTCGCGATGGGCATGCAGCGGGCTGTCGGGCGCATCGCGCGGGCCGATCTCGGCAATGTCGCCGGCCTGCCATTGCGGCGCCGTGCTGTGCGGCGGCGTCAGTTCGATGAAGTAGCAAGGCGCGCCCTGGCTGCCGGGGTTGAGCAGGGTGCGCCGCGCCAGCCGCCAGGCCTGGTAGGCGGGGGCCTGCCAGTCCGGCAGGTCGGTGCAGCCGGTTACCACGCCCAGGTGGTGTTGCCAGTGGCGCAGCGCCGCCGCGTCGCCGGCGTCGACTTCGACCAGGTCGAACAGCGGCGCGGCGCCGTTGGCGCGCAGCCAGTCGTCCAGGCGATGGCCGAAGCCGCAGAAGTGCGCGTAGCTGCTGTCGCCCAGCGCGAGCACGGCGTAGCGCAAGGCGCCCAGCCCGGCGCCGGATTGCATGGCGGTGTCGGCGAACGGGGCGGCCGCGTCGGGCGGATCGCCTTCGCCGTAGGTGCTGACGATGAACAGCGCACGCGCATAGTGGCCGAGCGTGGCGGCGTCGATCTGCCCGAGCTCGGCCACGCGCGCTTGCAGGCCGCCGCTGGCTAGCGCCGCCGCGGTATGTTCGGCCAGTTCGGCGGCGAAGCCGGTCTGGCTGGCGTAGGCCACCAGGACGGTCTGCGGGCCGGGCCGGGCCTCGAGCGCGCGCAGCGCGCGAGCCTGGCTGGCGGCGCGCATGCGCGCCTGGCGCCACGCCCACAGGTACAGCAACAGCCAGGCGAGCACGAGGCCGGCCGCGGCGAGCAGACGCGGATGGGGCGGCAGCGGCATCAAGGGCGGTCCAGCAGCGCGGCGAAGGCCGGCGTGGCGCGTACCTCGTGGCCCGCCGCGCCGCGCAGGATGAACAGGGCGGCCAGGTCGTGGCGCGCGGCGTAGTCGGCGCCGGCGGCCGCGCCCAGTACGCCCAGTGCGGTGGCCAGGCCATCGGCCAGCATGCATTCGGGATGGATCACCGTGACCGAGGCCAGGTCGTTGTCGAGCGGCTTGCCGGTGCGGGGGGCCAGCGTGTGCGCGTAGCGCCGGCCGGCCTGTTCGATGTAGCGGCGGTAATCGCCCGAGGTGGCGATCGACTGGTCGCGCAGCGGCACCGCCAGCGCATGCGCGCCGCTGGCATCGGGCACTTCGACCGCGACACGCCAGGGCAGGCCATCGGGCCGCACGCCATGGGCGCGCAGCTCGCCGCCCACTTCCACCAGGCAGGCAGTCACGCCCAGCGCGCGCAGGGCCAGCGCGGCGCGGTCCACGCCATAGCCCTTGGCGATGGATGACAGGTCCAGCCGTACGCCGCCGGGCTGCCAGGCGCGCCGGGCCTGGGCGTCCAGCCGTACCCGCCCGTGGCCGCAATCGGCCAGGGCCGCGGCGATCGCCGCGGCGGCCGGCGGTTCGTGCACGCGCGGTCCGGCGCCAAATCCCCAGGCGTCGACCAGCGCGCCGATGGTTGGGTCGTAGGCGCCGCCGCTGGCGTCGGCCAGGTCCAGCGCGTGCGACAGCACATGGAACAGCGCTTCGGGCAGCGCCTGCCAGCCCGTCGCGGCGCGATTGAAGCGCGAGATGTCCGAGCCGGCCTCCCAGGTGCTCATCTGGGCCACGACCTCGTCCAGCGCCGCCGCGATGGCCGCCTGGGCCTGCTGGCGCGTCACGCCGGGCGGCAGGGCCAGGCGTGCGGACCAGGTCGTGCCCATGCTGGCGCCGGCCAGCGCCACCGGCTCGCCGGACAGGCGCGGCGGGGCCGAGGGCAGGCGCGCCGCCAGCGGCGGCGCGTAGGACGGTGGACGAGCCATGCTCATGCGCTCAGGGGCGCAGCACTTCCAGGGTCAGCGCGTACGACATGCGGCGCTTGGTGGCCGTGGGCACGCTGACCTTGTCGTCTTCGGCCTCGGTGTGCACCCAGTACATGCCGGGCTGAGGCCACTTGACCTGGAACTTGCCGTCGGCGTCGGTCTTGAGCTCGATCTCCTCGACCTTGTCGCGGTAGCGGCTGCCGTTGGGCACGATTTCCATTTCCAGGCCGGCGGCGGGCTTGCCGTCGAGCAACATCTGGAAGGTGGCCGGCTCGTCGGAATACAGATCGTTCGGGTGCGAGACCGCCACCAGCTCCAGGCCCTTGCCGACCGGCTTGATCGCGCCGGGCTTGCCGGCGGTCACGAAGGTCTCGACGCGGCCCAGGCTCTGCGAGACTTCCAGTTCCTGCGCGTTGGCGGGCACCGCCGCGGCCATGCCTTCGGGCTTGCCGAAGTAGCGCTTGGGCTTGCCGTCTTCCTTCCAGCGCGCGAACACGCCGTCGTTGACCACCGCCACGCGATACGTGCCGTTCTGCTTGAGCTGCAGGTCGAAGGTGCTGCGGATCTTGCCGCGGCTGACATTCTCGGCCTGCGCGGCGCTGCCGTCGGGGGCGATGATGTCCAGGCCATCCAGGCGCAGCGGCGCATGGTTGAAGTAGAACTTGTCGTTGCCGACCGCGGCGTCCACGGTGATCCAGCTATCCACGCCGGACAGCACCGTGGAAGAGGGCAGGACCCAGACGTCGTGCGCCTGCGCGGCGAGCGGCAGGGCCAGGGTCAGGGCGGCGGCCAGTTTGGCTACGGCTTTCATGAGGGCGCTCCTAGTGGGGGAAAGGGATGTCAGGGCTTGAGGTCGACGGCGATGGCGCCCAGCTCGTGCTCGCCGCGGGCGGTGAGCTGCTGCGCCTGTTGCGGCGGCCAGTCGAAGGGCACGCGTACCAGCTCGCGGCCGCCGACCTCGCGGGCGGCCTCGACCACCACGGCGTATTTGCCGGGTTTGAGATCGGCCAGCGGCTTGGCGGTGCCGGCGAACGACAGGGCGTGCTTGCCCGCCGGACGCGTGGCGCCGCTGACGCCGTCGACCGGGAACTGCTGGTTGCGGCCGCTGCGGCGCCACCATTGGCGCATGTCCTTGAGCCATTCGGTGCCTTCGTTGTTCTTCTTGGCCACGTCGTACCAGACCGCCAGGTCGCCCGCCACGCTCTGGTCGGCCTGCTCGATCCAGATGGCCACGTACGGGCGGTGGTACTCGGCCACGTCCAGGCGGGGAATTTCGACGCTCAGGCCCAGGTCGGCCGCGTAGGCGGTGCGGGCCACCAGGCCGGCCAGCAGGACAGACAACAACAGTTTGCGCATAGTCCGATATCCAGTAAGACGGTCAATGAATGAATAGCAGTGCCAGCACGACCGGGATGACCACGCCCAGCCCGACCATGGGCCAGGTGGCGGCGCGATTGCCGGCGTGCATTTTCAGCAGCACCAGTCCGGTGAGCGAAAACACCAGACAGGCCACCGCGAAGATGTCCAGGAACCAGCTCCAGGCCAGGCCGGTGTGGCGTCCTTTGTGCAGGTCGTTCAGGTAGGCGATCCAGCCGCGGTCGGTGCGCTCGTATTCCAGTTCGCCGCTTTGCAGGTCGATCGACAGCCAGGCGTCGCCGCCCGGCCGCGGCAGCGACACGTACAGTTCGTCGGGCGACCATTCGGGCTTGGCGGCGGCGCCGCGCGCATCGACATCGAGCTCGCGGTCCAGCCATTCGAGCAGGGCCGGCGGCAGGGCCGGCCTGGCGGGGGCGGCGGCGGCCAGTTCGGCGCGCAGCGGCGCCGGCAATTCCAGATGGCGGGTATCGACGCGCGCGCGCGACTCGATGTGCGAGGCGTTGTTCAGCGTCAGGCCGGTCACGGCAAACAGCAGCATGCCCAGCAGGCAGAGCGCCGAACTGATCCAGTGCCATTGATGCAGCGTCTTCAGCCAGTAGGCGCGCCGTTTGGAGGAGGTTTTGCCGTCCATGGGATTTCGTTTGTCAAGGTCGCGGATTCTAACACTTAATGAGAATGAATCTTATAAAAGCCTCGTTTTCATCCTGGCTTGCCGTATTTCAATCGGTTTCGCGCGCGTCCCGCGCGCACGTCGTGGACACGGATAGAATCGTCGCCATGTCCTCCAACCCGGTTTCCGCTTCATGCGCGCCTGTGCTGCAGGTGCATGGCCTGACCAAGCGCTACGGCGAGCGCGTGATCGTCGACGGCCTGTCCTTCGCGCTGCGGCGCGGCGAGTGCTATGGCCTGCTGGGCCCCAACGGCGCGGGCAAGACCACCACCTTGCGCGCCTTGCTGGGCCTGACGCCGTTCGACGACGGGGCGGTCGAGGTGCTGGGCCACGCCGTGCCGGCGCAGGCCAGGCAGGCGCGGGCGCGCCTGGGCGTGGTGCCGCAGCTCGACAACCTGGACCCCGACTTCACCGTGGCCGAGAACCTGCTGGTATTCGGCCGCTACTTCGGCCTGAGCGACGCGCAGGTGCGGGCCAGGCTGCCGCAATTGCTGGCGTTCGCGGCCCTGGCCGCCAAGGCCGATGCCCGCATCGGCGAGCTCTCCGGCGGCATGAAGCGGCGCCTGACGCTGGCGCGCGCGCTCATCAACGATCCCGACCTCATCATCATGGACGAGCCGACCACCGGGTTGGATCCGCAGGCGCGCCACCTGATCTGGGAGCGCCTGAAGGCGCTGCTGGCGCGCGGCAAGACCATCCTGCTGACCACGCATTTCATGGACGAGGCCGAACGCCTGTGCCACCGGCTCGGCGTGATCGACCACGGCCGGCTGATTACCGAAGGCGCGCCCCGGGCCCTGATCGAGCGCTGCCTGGAGCCGCAGGTGGTCGAGGTCTATGGCGATGACCTGCACGCCTGGCTGGCTGCGCACCGCGCGGCCTTGCCGGCGCGGGTCGAGGTGAGCGGCGAAACGGCGTTCTGCCATACGGACGACGCCACGCCCGTCGTGCAGGCGCTGCAGGGCTGGCCGGACCTGCGCTACCTGCACCGGCCCGCCAACCTCGAAGACCTGTTCCTGCGCCTGACGGGGCGCGGCATGCGGGAGGACGCATGAGCGCGGGCGCCTGGGGCTGGCCGCCGCTGACGCGCCGCTGCGTGGCGGTGCTGCGGCGCAATTTCCTGGTGTGGCGCAAGACGGCCCTGACCACGGTGCTGGGCGATGTTCTCGACCCCGTCGTCGCGCTGCTGGCGCTGGGGTTCGGCCTGGGCGCGCTGCTGCCGGGCATCGAGGGCGTGCCCTACGTGACCTTCCTGTCGGCCGGCTCGATGTGCGTGGGGGCGCTGTACGGCGCCACCTTCGAGGCCACCTACAACGCTTTCTCGCGCCTGCACGTGCAGCGCACCTGGGACGCCATGCTGAGCACGCCGCTGGACCTGGACGACGTGGTCTGGGCGGAAATCCTGTGGGCGGCCGCCAAGGCGCTCAAGAGCGGCATCGCGATCCTGCTGGTGGTGGTGGCGCTGGACATCGCGCGTGCGCCGACCCTGCTGTGGGTGCCGCCGGTGCTGGCCCTGGCCGGCCTGGCTTTCGCGTCCATGGCGCTGGTGGTCAGCGCACTGGCGCGCGGCTACGAGTTCTTCATGTATTACTTCACGCTGGGCGTCACGCCCATGGTGTTCCTGTCGGGGGTGTTCTTCCCCGCCTCGCAATTGCCGGCCGCGCTGGCCGGCCCGCTGCAGTGGCTGCCCGTGGCCCCGGCGGTCAACCTGATCCGGCCGCTCACGCTGGGGCAGGTGCCGCACGCCTGGTGGGCCGACGTGGCGCAACTGGCCGTGACGGCCGCGCTGGGCATCTGGCTGGTGGCGGTGCTGATGCGGCGCCGGCTGCTGCGTTGAATGGCGCCCGCATGACAGGGGCGGCGCGGACGTCTAACATGTTTCGTGGGCCCGCCTGGGCGGTTTTACGGTACTCAAGGAGAACGTCATGGTCACGGATGCGGTGTTGAATCATGCAGGACGCGAGTGGGGCTGGGTGGCGTTGCGCGGCGTGGTGGCGGTGCTGTTCGGCCTGATGGCGGTCCTGATGCCCGGCATCACGTTGTCGGCGCTGGTGCTGGTATGGGGCGCCTTTGCGCTGGCCGACGGAATCTTCGCGCTGGTCGCGGGCTGGCGCATCCGCGACCAGGACAAGCCGTTGTGGCCGCTGATCCTGGTGGGCCTGACGGGTATCGCGGCCGGCATAGCGACCTTCGCCTGGCCCGGGCTGACCGCGCTGGTGCTGCTCTACATCATCGCGTTCTGGGCCGTGATCGGCGGGGTGTTCCAGATTGCCGCGGCGATCCGCTTTCGCAAGGACATCGAGAACGAGTGGCTGCACGGCCTGTCGGGCGCGCTGTCCATCGTCTTCGGGGCGCTGCTGCTGTTCCAGCCGGGCGCCGGCGCGCTGGCGCTGGTGTGGGTGATCGGCGTGTACGCGGTGCTGTTCGGCGTGCTGCTGCTGGCCTTGGCCTTCCGGCTCAAGAACCACGTCGCGACGCCGGCCTGAGGAGTCTTCGTGCTGACCTACGCTCCGCTCAATTTCATCGCCATCGGCATCGGCGCGACGCTGGGCGCCTGGCTGCGCTGGGTGCTGGGCCTGCGGCTGAACGGCGCGGGCTGGCCCTGGGGCACCCTGACGGCCAATCTGGTCGGCGGTTATCTGATCGGCGTGATGGTCGCGCTGATCGCCAGCCATCCGGAATGGCCGGCCTGGATACGGCTGGCCGCGGTAACCGGCTTCCTGGGCGGACTGACCACGTTCTCGACCTTTTCGGCCGAGACCGTCGACATGCTGGAGCGGGGTGTCTACGCGACCGCGGCGGCCTACGCCGGCGCGAGCCTGGCCGGTTCGCTGGCCATGACCGGGCTGGGGCTGGCGACCGTGCGCCTGCTGTTGCGCTGAGCCCGGCGGCGGGCGCCAGGTTTCAGTCCGGCGTGGCCGCGCCGCCGAGCACGACGCGGGCGGCTTGCAGGCCGCTGCGCACCGCGCCTTCGAGCACGCCGGGGTAGCCCGTGTCGGTCCAGTCGCCGGCCAGCGCCAGCGAGCGCCATGGGGTGCTGTTCAGCGGCCGCGCCAGACCCGGCATCGCGGCGAAGGTGGCGCGCTTTTCCACGAACAGTTCGGCTATCTCGACGGCGGGCATCGGGGCCAGGCGCGCCGGGTGGCGGCGGGCCTGTTCGGCCACCTGGCGCGTCAGGGCGGCGATGGCCTGCTCGCGGTCGGCAGCCGCCACGGCGCGCGCCGCGCTGACCACCACCGCCAGTTCGCCGCGCTCGCCACGGCCGGTCAGGCGCGAGCGGTCGAACAGCCACTGGCCGTGAAAGCCGCGCGCCGGTTCCTCGCGCAGCATCATCATGGGCTCGGGCAGGGGCCAGGGGCCGGCCAGGCGCAAATTCAACGTGGCGATGGGTTCGTAATCGAACGCCTGTAGGGCGCGCAGCAGCCCGCCGGAGCCTTGCTCGGCCAGCGCATGCTCAAGCAGGCGCGCCGCCACCTGGGGCGACACGGCCAGTACGGCCGCGTCGAACCGTTCGCCGTTGACCTCGACGCTGTGGGTCTGCGGCGTCAGACGCCGCACCGTGTTGCCGTAGCGCATGGTGGCCTGGCGGGCCGCCACGTCGGGCCACAGCGCCGACAGGTCGGCGTAGGGCAGCAGCAGATCGCTGTTGCGCCGGTGGCCGGTCAGGCTGTCGCGCAGGATGTGCGCGTACAGCAGGGCGCTGGCCTGCGCCGGCGGCGTGTTCAGGGCAGCCAGGCACAGGGGCGCCCAGACGGATTGGCGGATGCCGGCGGGCTGGCGGGTATGGTCCAGCAGCTGCGTGACGGTCCAGTCGCGCGGCGCCTGCCACTGCATCTGGCGCAGGTAGTGCATGAGCCGCACGGCGGCCACGCGCGAGCGCCAGGGCAGGCCGCGCGCCAGCAGCAGCGCGGCGGCGGCGTGCAGGGGGGCGGGCAGGGGCGGCGCCGACAGGCGAAAGCCGCCGTCCAGGCTGGCCAGCCGCAACGGCCGGCGCATCAGCAGCGCATCCGGGTTGCGTCCCAGGCGGCGCATCAGCGCCAGGGTTTCGCCATAGGCGCCCAGCAGGATGTGCTGGCCGTTGTCCAGGTCGTCGCCGAACTCCGGGTGGACCACGCGGCGGGCGCGCCCGCCGGGCGTGCGCCCGGCTTCGAACACGGTGACCTTGGCGTCGGCCTCGCGCAGCGCCACGCTGGCGGCCAGGCCGGCCCAGCCCGCTCCGATGACGGCGACCTTCATCGCGCCAGCCGGCGCACCAGGGGGGCGCCGCCGCTTACCCAGGTCTTCCAGGCCAGCCACAGCTTGCGCACGGGCGTCAGCGAAATGCGCTGGTGCAGCACCTGCCAGTCGTCGCGCTCGATTTCGTCGAGCAGCGCATGGTAGATGGCCGCCATCATCAGCCCGGGCCGCTGGGCGCGCCGGTCCGTCTCGGGCAGGGCCTGCATCGCCTCGCGGTACAGCCCGCGGGTGCGCTCGGCCTGAAAGCGCATCAGCGCGCTGAAGCGTTCGGAATGGACGCCGTTGAGGATATCGGCGGCCTTGACCTCGAATTGCTGCAGTTCATTGACCGGCAGGTAGATGCGGCCGCGCCGCGCGTCGTCGCCGACGTCGCGGATGATGTTGGTGAGCTGGAACGCCAGTCCCAGCTTGCCGGCATAGTCCAGCGTGCGCGCATCCTGGTAGCCGAACACGCCGGCCGACAATTCGCCGACCACGCCGGCCACGTGCCAACAGTACTTGCGCAGGCCGGGCCAGTCCAGGTAGCGGGTCTGGTCCAGGTCCATCTCCATGCCGTCGATGACGGCCAGCAGACGCTCGCGCGTGATGTTGCAATCGGCCAGGTGCGGCTGCAGCGCGCGCGTGACGGGGTGGTCCGGCTTGCCATCGACCATCTGGTCGACCTGCGTGCGCCACCAGGCCAGCTTGACGCGCGCCAGGGACGGGTCGCTGCATTCGTCGACCACGTCGTCGACCTCGCGACAGAACGCGTACAGCGCAGTAATGGCCCGCCGCCGCGCCGGCGGCAGGAACAGGAACGAGTAATAGAAGCTGGAGCCGCTTTTGGCGGCCTTTTCCTGGCAGTATTCGTCAGGGGTCATATCAGGTGAAGGCGCGCCACAGCATGACGGCCCAATCTTTGGCGCCCAACTCGGGGCGATTCATGAAGACGTCGTATCCGGCGTCCTCGATGCGTTGCAGGATGCGCAGGCCGCCCTGGACGACCAGGCGCAATTCCAACCCGATCCTGCCCGGCAGGCGGCGCGGCAGCGCAGCGCCAGAGTGTAGCAGCGCGCGCGTGCGCTGCACTTCGAAGGCCATCAGCTCGCGCCATTGCGGGGTCAGCCGGCAGGCTGCCAGGTCGTCGCGGCTGACGCCATGGCGGCGCAGGTCCTCCTCGGGCAGGTAGACGCGCTGCTTGCGCCAGTCGATGCGCACGTCCTGCCAGAAATTCACCAGCTGCAGGCCGGTGCAGATCGCATCGGCATCGCGCAGGTTGGCTTCGTCGACGGCGCCGTACAGGTGCAGCATCAGCCGGCCCACCGGGTTGGCCGAGCGCCGGCAGTAGTCCAGCAGATCGTCATGGGACTCGTAGCGCTTGACCGAGATGTCCTGCTCGAACGCCGACAACAGGTCGAAGAACGGCGTGATGGGCAACTGGTGGCGCGCGATGGTGGCCGCCAGCGGGGTGAAGATGGGCGCTAGGTCGGCGCTGGCCGGCACGGCCAGCGTGCCGGGTTCGGCGCCGATGCGATGCAGCTCGGCGCGGAAGGCGGCCAGCTGGCGCAGGCGCTCGGCGTCCTCGGCGGCGCCTTCATCGGCGATATCGTCGGCGGCGCGGGCGAATCGATAGATATCGGTCACGGCGCCGCGCAACCGCCGCGGCAGCAGCAGCGAAGCAACGGGGAAATTCTCGTAGTGATCGATGGCCATACGGATAGCGGGGGCAGGGCGGCATCAGCCGCCGGAATGAGGCATTTTAGGGGAGGGCGGCGTATGGCGCCGCGGGCGGATCAGTTAGACTTGGCGGCAACAGGCCCGGGTGCCTCGGAAATCTCATCATGCCGCGTCCCATATTTGCTTCGATCTCCCAGTCCGCCCTGCGGCACAACCTTGCCACCGTGCGTCGTCATCTCGATGACGTGGCGGCCAAGGCGGACGGCACGCCGCCCTCCATCTGGGCGGTCATCAAGGCCAATGCCTACGGCCATGGCATCGAACAGGCGGTGGCCGGTTTCTCGGCGGCCCAGGGCCTGGCCATGTTGGACCTGCAGGAGGCCGTGCGCTGCCGCGAAGCGGGCTGGGGCGGCCCTATCCTGCTGCTCGAAGGCTTCTTCCAGCCGTCCGACCTGGAAATCGTCGACCGCTATCATCTCGCCACCACCGTGCATACGCGCGAGCAGTTCGACATGCTGGCGCATGCGCGGCTGTCGCGCCGCGTCGACATCATGGTAAAGCTCAACAGCGGCATGAACCGGCTGGGTTTCGCGCCGGACGCCTATGGGTCCGCCTACGCGCGCGCGCAGCAGCTGCATGAGTACGGCGTGGTGGGCGGCATCGGCAAGATGACCCATTTCGCCTGTGCCGACGGGCCGCAGGGCGTGACCCAGCAGATGAACGTCTTCAACGGCGCCACCGCGCACCTGGCCGGGGCGACCAGCGTCTGCAATTCGGCCGCCACCCTGCGCTATGCCGACCTGGCGGTCGGCCACGACGGCCAGACCCATTGGGTGCGGCCGGGCATCTGCCTGTACGGCGCCTCGCCGTTCGCCGATGCCCAGGCCGGGGCGTTCGGATTGATTCCGGCCATGACGCTGCGCTCCGAGCTGATCGCCATCCAGGATATCCCGGCCGGCGCGGCGGTGGGTTACGGCGCCATTTTCCGCGCCGACCGGCCGATGCGCATCGGCGTGGTGGCGTGCGGCTATGCCGACGGCTATCCGCGCCATGCCGGCACCGGTATGCCCCTGACCGTGGGCGGCGTGCGCACGCGGCTGGTCGGCCGCGTGTCGATGGACATGCTCATGGTCGACCTGGATCCGGTGCCGGCCGCCGGTATCGGCACGCCCGTGGTGCTGTGGGGCGAGGACGGCCCGTCGGTCGACGAAGTGGCCGAGGCCGCCGGCACCATCGGCTACGAATTGCTGTGCGCGCTGGCCCCGCGCGTACCCGTGCGCCACGAAGGCTGAGCATTGTGCGGATCGCCGGCGGGCCGGCCTGCTGGCATGAATTGCTACGCAAGTTACATGACGCCGCCGGCCGGATGGTGTCTACTCTATACCCTGTCGTCGCGCGGCTGCCGGTCGCGCTGGCGGGGCAAACATGACGAGGTTTCAATCCATGAAGGACAAATGCGTGCTGGTGACAGGTGCCACCAAAGGCATCGGCTGGGCACTGACGCAGCGGTTGACCGATCTGGGTTGCCACGTAGTGGGTATCGCGCGCAATACCGCCGATGTGGACTTCCCTGGCTATCTCTACGCCTGCGACCTGGCCGACGCCGGCCGCACCGAAGAGGTGCTGCGCGAGATCCGCGACAAATTCCCGGTCGATGCGGTGGTCAACAATGTCGGCATCGTGGCGCCGCAGGCGCTCGGCGAGATCGACCTGGCCACGCTCTACAGCGTGCTCGACCTGAACGTGCGCGTGGCGGTGCAGGTCACCCAGACCTTCGTCGAATCGATGAAGGTGCGGCGCAGCGGACGGATCGTCAATATCTGTAGCCGCGCCATCCTGGGAGCCTACGACCGCACCAGTTATTCGGCCGCCAAGAGCGCCCTGGTCGGGTGCACCCGCACCTGGGCGCTGGAACTGGCCGAGTATGGCGTCACCGTCAACGCGGTGGCGCCCGGCCCGGTCGAGACCGAGCTGTTCCGGCGCGGCCATCCGGCCGGCAGCGACGCCGAAAAGCGCGCCCAGGCTTCGATTCCCATGAAGCGGTTCGGTACGCCGGCCGAGGTCGCCGCCGCGGTGGCGTTTTTGTTGTCGGACGACGCCGGCTTCATTACCGGGCAGGTCCTGGGCGTGGACGGCGGCGGCAGCCTGGGCGGCCACTGACCGGTTCCGCCTCCTATTGGCCGGGCGTACCGCCGTCGGCTGGCGCCAGCTGCTCGAGATCGGGCGGCAGGGCCAGCCCCGGCGCGGCGCGGCGCCAGGCCAGGACCTCCGCGGCCGCCTCCTGCGGCTTGCCCTCGCGCACCAGCGCGCGGATGCGCTCGACGCGTTGCGCATAGGCCGGATCGTCACGCTGGCGCGCTGACGCCGCCAGATTTTCCTGTTGCTGTTTTTCGGCCCGCACCGCGGGCGCGGCGCGCTGCGGCATATAGCCGCGCCGTGCCGGCGCGGCGTCCTGGGCCGATGATTCGGCCGCGGCCCCGCGTGCCGCCTCGGGCGCCAGCGCAGGCGGCAGGGCGGGCGCGGGCGCCGGCGCCAGCGCACCCAGCGGCGGCGGCGCGGCCAGGGCGGGATCGGGAGCGGGCGGTTCGGGCACGGCGTCGCGGGTGGCCTGGGCGGCCTCCTGCTCGGCCTGCAGCTCGACCTCGGCGGCGGGCTGCAGCGCGTACTGCTCCAGGTCGGTGAACACGAACAGGGCGCTCACCGCGACCACGCAGGCCGCCACCGCCCAGGCCGGGTGCCAGGTCGCGCGTGGCCGGCGGGCGCGCCGGTCGGCTTCGGCGGCGCGCTGGGCCTGCTCGCGGATCGAGGCGTCGAGCATGATGTCGGGCTCGTGGCGCGGCAGCTCGCGATACAGCGCGCGCAGGTCGCGATCGTCGTCGTCGGGCGGCAGGTGCGGGTTCATGGCCTAGGGGCTCCTGGGGGCGCTCTCGGAGCTCAGCTCCTCGCGGATGCGCCGGGTGGCGTAGCGCAGGCGCGATTTGACGGTTTCGCGAGAGACACCGGTGACTTGCGCAATTTCTTCCACATCCAGATCGTGCTCCAGTCGCAGCAGCATTGCCAGTCTTTGTTCATCCGGCAGGCGCTCGATGGCCAGTTGCAGCCGGCGGCGCTGCTGGAACTCGGATAGCCGCGCCTCGGGCTGCTCGTGTTCGGCGGCGGGCACGCTGGCCAGCGCGGCCTCGGCCTGTTCCGGGGCGACCGGGGCGGGCTGGCGGCGATGGGCATCGACCAGCAGGTTGTGCGCGATCTGCAGCAGCCAGGTGGTAAAGCGCGCCTGGGGGCGGTAGCGGGCCCGGGCGTCGATGACGCGGCTCCAGGTTTCCTGGAAGATGTCGTCGGCCTGGGCGGCGTTGCGCGCACTGAGCAGGATGTAGCGGTACAGGCCGGCGCGGTGGCGGGCGTACAGGGCGTCGAAGGCGTCCATGTCGCCTTCGGCCCCGTAGGCCAGCATCAAGGCTTCGTCGGCGGCGCTCGCGGTGTCCATGGCGGCGCAGTGTATCGCCTCGGCGGCGATTGCGCACGCCGCCGGGGCCGGCGCGGCTGCCAGGGCCGTCACCGTAATCAGCGCGCCGCCGGCGTGCCCAGGCTGGCGGCCAGCTCGACCAGGTTGGCGAACTCGGCCTGCAGGCCCAGCGGGTCGGCGCCGCGCGATTGCCGCGCCAGCGCCGCGATGGCCTGCGGCGCGTAGCCGTCCAGGTACTTGCCGCCGCGCAGCCATTGCGCGAAGGCCGCCGCGGCCGCCGCGCGATTCAGGCGCGCGCTGGCGGCCGGCGCCGCCGCGTCGGCGGCCACCGGTTGTTCGATCAGGCGGCTGGCGCCGCCTTCGGGCGACTGGTAGCGGATGCGCACATAGGCCAGCTCGTCGCGCGGGCTGTCCGCGGCGCGGGCCGGCTGCCCGTAACGCAGGGCATCGATGCGCTGCGCTGCGCCCGCCGGCGTGATCTCGTACAGCGCCGTTACGTTGGCGCCGGCGCCCAGTTCGCCCGCGTCGACCGCGTCATTGTTGAAGTCCTCCCGCGCCAGGGCGCGCTTCTCGTAGCCGATCAGGCGGTACTCGGCCACCCGCGCCGGGTTGAATTCGACCTGCACCTTGACGTCCTTGGCGATGGTCAGCAGGGTCGCCGACAGCTCGCTGGCAAAGACCTTGCGCGCCTGCAGCAGGCTGTCGATGTAGTGATAGCTGCCGTCGCCGGCGTTGGCCAGCTGCATGGCCATGGCATCGTTGTAGTTGCCGCTGCCCAGCCCCAGGGTGGTCAGCGCGATGCCGCGCTTGCGCTGGCTGCCGACATAGTCCTTGAGCTGCGCAAGATCGGTGCGGCCGACGTTGAAGTCGCAGTCGCTGGCCAGCACGATGCGGTTGACGCCATCCTTGACCAGGCCCTTGGCGGCCTCGGCGTAGGCCAGCTCCAGGCCGACGCCGCCATTGGTCGAGCCGCTGGCCTGCAGGCCGTCGATGGCCGCCAGGATCTGCGCATGGCGATCGCCCGGCGTGGAGGGCAGCACCAGGCCGGCGCTGCCGGCGTAGGCGACGATGGCGACGCGGTCCTGCGCGCGCATCTGCGTCACCAGCTGGCGCAGGGCCGATTTGAGCAGCGGCAGCTTGGCCCGGTCGGCCATCGAGCCGGAGGTGTCGATCAGCAGCACCAGGTTGACCGCGGGAATATCCTGCGGCGCCACCCGGTATCCCTGGATGCCGACCAGCAGCAGCTGGCGCTGCGGATTCCAGGGCGCCGGCGCGATCTCGGTCGTGAGGGAAAAGGGGACGGCCGGCGTGGCGGGGGCCGGGTAGCCGTAGTCGAAGTAATTGATGAATGCTTCGGCGCGCACGGCGTCGGCCGGCGGCAGGCGGCCATCGTTGAGCAGGCGGCGCACATTGCTGTACGAGCCGGTATCCACGTCCAGCCCGAAGGTGGAGACCGGCTGCTCCTGTGCCAGCTGGACAGGATTGTCCTGGTAGCCGGCATAATTTTCGCGATCTTCCTGGATGACGGGCATGGGCGCCGGCATGATCCGCATGCGCGCCTGGTCGGCATGCAGGCGGGCTGCCGCGTGCGGCGCCGCAGGCAGATAGGTTTGCGCCGCCAGTTCGCGCTGCGGCGCGCCGGCCGGCTCGCTGCGCGGCGTCGCCGGCACGGCCTGGGGCGTCGGCTGGCCCGGTGCGGCGGCGGGCTGGCCGGCCGCACCCGCCGAAGGCGGTTCGGTCGGGCTGCAGGCGCTCAGCATGGCCAGGCTGAGCACGGTGCACAGCAGGGGGAGGGGCGTAGGATCGGCGTCATGGCGTCGGGTCTCGTGGTGGTGGATCGGTACTTGGTTAAACGCACGAGGGGGTCGGAAGGGGTTGATGGGCGAGGACAGAATTGCAAACAAACGTATCGCGCCTCGCTTGCCGGTAAACTGCCGGCATGGCGAAATCCCGAACCATCTATGTCTGCGCCGAATGCGGCGGCACCAGCCTCAAGTGGCAAGGCAAGTGCCCGCACTGCTCGGCCTGGAATACCCTGGAAGAAACCGTGGAGTCCGCCGCGCCCTCGGCCGGCGGGCATCGCTACGCGCCCCTGGCGGCAGCCAGCCCGGTGCGCAGCTTGTCCGAAATCGAAGCGCGCGAGACGCCGCGCCAGCCCACCGGGCTGGACGAGTTCGACCGCGTGCTGGGCGGCGGGCTGGTCGCCGGCGCGGTGGTGCTGATCGGCGGCGACCCCGGCATCGGCAAGTCCACGCTGCTGCTGCAGGCGCTGGCCTCGCTGTCGGCCACGACCAAGGTGTTGTACGTCACCGGTGAAGAGTCGGCCGAACAGGTCGCGCTGCGGGCGCGCCGGCTGGGCCTGCAGACCGGCAATGTCGACTTGCTGGCCGAGATCCGGCTCGAGGCGATCCAGGCGGCCGTGTCCGAACAGAAGCCGACCGTGGCGGTGATCGATTCGATCCAGACGCTCTACAGCGGCGAGCTGACCGCCGCGCCGGGCTCGGTGTCCCAGGTGCGCGAATGCGCGGCGCAGCTGACGCGGCTGGCCAAGCAGACCGGCATCGCCATCGTGATGATCGGCCACGTCACCAAGGACGGCGCGCTGGCCGGACCGCGCGTGCTCGAACACATCGTCGACACGGTGCTGTACTTCGAGGGCGACACGCATTCGTCGTTTCGCCTGGTGCGCGCGTTCAAGAACCGCTTCGGCGCCGTCAACGAGCTGGGCGTGTTCGCCATGACCGACCGCGGCCTGCGCGGCGTGGCCAATCCGTCCGCGCTGTTTCTCTCGCAGCACCAGCAGCAGGTGGCCGGTTCCTGCGTGCTGGCGACCCAGGAAGGGACGCGCCCGCTGCTGGTGGAAGTGCAGGCGCTCGTCGATACTTCGCATGCGCCCAATCCGCGCCGCCTGACGGTGGGGCTGGAGGGTAATCGCCTGGCCATGCTGCTGGCCGTCATGCACCGCCATGCGGGCGTCTCGACCTACGACCAGGACGTATTCGTCAATGCCGTGGGCGGGGTGCGCATCACCGAGCCGGCGGCCGACCTGCCGGTACTGCTGGCCATCATGTCATCGCTGCGCGACAAGCCGCTGCCCGCCGGCCTGGTGGCGTTCGGCGAGATCGGCCTGGCCGGCGAGATCCGGCCCGCGCCGCGCGGCCAGGAGCGCCTGCGCGAAGCGGCCAAGCTGGGGTTCAGCGTTGCGCTGATTCCCAAGGCCAATGCGCCGCGCCAGCCTATCGAAGGGCTGGAGATATGGGCCGTGGATCGGCTGGACGCCGCCCTGGACAAATTGCGTTGATGGCACGTCCGGGGAGCCTGTCTTGAGTCTGCTGGTAATCGCGGCCTGCCTGGCCAGTGGCGCGCTGATCGGTTTCATGGGTGGCGCGCTGGGCATCGGCGGCGGGCTGATCGCCATTCCCGCGCTGGGGCTGCTGCTGGGCATGCCGCAGCAACTGGCCCAGGGCACGGCGCTCATCATGGTGCTGCCGACCATCATGATGGCGGTGCGCAAGTACCACCAGCATGCGCGCATCGATATGCGCGTGGCCGGCGCCGGCGCGGCGGGCGCCGTGGTGTTCACGTGGGTCGGCGCGCAATTGGCGCTGGGCATCGCCTCGCGCACGCTGCGCCTGAGCTTCGCGGTGTTCCTGTTCTTCATCGCGCTGTTCTATGTCTACCAGACCGTGCGCAAGCGCGCCGCTGCCGCGCCGGCGGCGCCGGCGCGGCCCGCGCCTGTCCTGAGCCCGCCGCGCGCCAGCGTGCTGGGCGTGCTGTGCGGCACGCTGGGCGGGTTCTTCGGCGTGGGCGGCGCGGTGCTGGCCGTGCCCATCATCACTTCGGTGTTCCGCTTGCCGCAGACGATGGCCCAGGCGCTGGCATTGACGATGGTCATTCCCGGTTCGATGATCGCCCTCGTCACCTACACCTGGGCCGGACAGGCCGATTGGTGGATAGGCGTGCCACTGGCGGCGGGCAGCCTGGTGTTCGTGCCGGTGGGGGTACGGCTGGCCTATCGGCTGCCTGAACGCAAGCTGAGAGCCTGCTTTGCCGCCATGCTGTTTGCGACCGTCGCCTTGTTGATCTTCGAGGCCTGATAGGCGCGGGATCATGACGAGCGGTTAGCGACGGAAAAATTTCTTCCGTGCTCCGAACCTTTCACTGGACGCTTGCTCCAACGAATTATAGGTCACGCGGCATTTTGCCGCGCCTTGTATGTGCGGGCTCCCGCGCCCGAAAGATAGGAGTACACAACATGACGACTCAGTCCCGTATCGCCGCTTTCTTGTCCACCTCGGCCTTGTGCCTCGGGCTGGCGGCCGCGCCATCGGCGTATGCCGCGCAGAGCGACGCCCAGTCCGGCGCCAAGAGCAGCGTCAAGGCGCCGTCCGGCGGCAAGCACGCCAAGAGCGAGAAACACGCCAAGAGCGGCGCGCATCACGGTGCCCACCACGCCAAGACGGGCAGTACCTCCACCAAATAATTTTCATGGACGCCGGTCCATGGCACGGGGCGCCGCGGGGGCGCCGCGCACCGGCGCCGCATTCAGCCCCGGGCGAGCGCCAGCCGCGCGATCCGGCGGTACCAGTAGTGCAGCAGCACGGCCGACAAGCCCAGTCCGGCCATCGCCATCAGCCACATCGTGCCGGCGCCGGCCGGCGACCCGGGCATCAGCGCCGTACGTAACGGATCCAGGCCGCCGCGCCCCGGGCCGAATCCCAGCCACCATCCTCCCAGCAGGCCGACGCCGCCCAGCGCCACGGTTTGCAGCACCAGCGGCATGACGGCGACCTTGTGGGCGCGCAGCAGGTACGAGTTGATGCATTGCATCGAGTCGCACAAGTGGAACAGCGGGATGATGGCCAGCAGCGACGCCGCCACCGCGGCGACTTCGAGATCGTCGGTATAGGCGGCGATGATGAGCGGGCGGCCGACCAGCAGCACGGCGGCGGTAAGCGCCGCGCCCAGCAGGCCCAGCGCCAGGCCGGCCATGCCGGTGCGGTGCGCCAGGTCGGGGCGGCCCGCGCCGATCGCTTGCGCGGTCAACGCGGCGGTCGCCACCCCCAGCGCCATCGGCATCATGTAGCACAACGCGGCCAGGTTGGACATGATCTGGTGTCCGCCGGACACGTACGTGCCTTCGCGCGCTACCAGCAGGGCCATGAACGTGAACGCCGACACCTCGACCAGGTACGAGCCGCCCATCGGCAGGCCCAGGCGCAGCAGCTCTTTGAGCGCGCGCCAGTCGGGCCGCCCCACGCGCAGGCGGAAGCGGCGGTAATAGCGGTCGTGCGTGATGATCCACAGGCCGGCAGCCAGGCTCAGCCAGCCCGAGATGGCGGTGGCCAGGCCGGCGCCCACGGCGCCCAGCGCCGGCAGGCCGAACTTGCCGTAGATCAGCACCCAGTTGCAGAACGCCTTGACGAACACCGCCGCCAGGTTGATGCTCATCACCACCTTGGGACGCGATACCGCCGTGCCCAGGGCGTAGATGGTGCGAAACACCAGCGTGGCGGGCAAGGCCAGCACGAGGGCGCGCAGGTAGGCCGCCACCCGGTCGCGCACGGCCGGGTCCACGTCGCCGGACAGCGAGAGCCAGGCGTCGGGAAACAGCATCAGGATCGCGCCCACCACCGACAGGCCCAGCGCCAGCCATACGCCCTGGCCCCAGGTGCTGCCGACTTCGCGCTGCTGGCCGGCGCCGAAGTGTTGCGCCAGGATGGGAATGAGGGCGTGCACCACGCCCATCAGGCCGACGAAAACCGTGATGTACACCGACACCGACAGCGACATCGCTGCCAGGTCCTGCGGGCTGGCGTGGCCGGTCATGGCGGTGTCGAGCACGCCGAAGGAGATGCCGGCCCACTGGCTGATCAGCACCGGCCATGCCTGGCGCGCGATGTCGCGCATGGTCGCGCCGAACCCGGGCGAGGGGGCGGCGGCAGGCGTCATCGGGTGGGCGTGACGCGCAGCAGGCGGAAGACTTCGTGCCGGTCGGCGCGGCGGCCGCCGCGCCACAATTCGGTGGCGCCGTCGCTGTAGGCGGCGGTGCCGTCGCGCAGGCTGCTGTGGGTAGTCTGCTGCAGCACCAGCGTGCATTTGGAATCGTAGGTGAACGACATGTTGTCGAACACCAGGAACGAGGCGCGCTGCCCGCTGCCCAGACTCAGGCCGCGCATGCACTCGCCCGGCTGGAGGTTGGCCTGCAGCGCCTCGGCCAGCTGGCCCGATACGGTGCGGTAGCTGCGCGCATAGTCCACCGCGGGCTGCCACAGCAGCACCAGCAGGATCCAGGTGGCGGTCAGGCCGCCGGCCGACAGCACCGTGCCGCGCCACAGCGCCAGCGGACGGCTGCGCAGGCGCCAGACGACCAGCACGACCCAGGCGGCCGAGATGACCAGCGCCAGCGCGCTGGCCAGCCAGGAAATGGAGGCTTCGTAGCCCGTGGTCTGGCGGGCGATATTGCGCGAAATCTGCGCCGGCCAGCCGAAATGCAGCGCCACCCAGCCCAGCCAGGCGGTGGCCGCGGTAAGCGAAAAGCACATCACCGCGAACCAGTCCAGCGTATTGACCACGCCGCGCCGCAGCGTGGGCAGCGAGAAGGCGCCCAGGATGGCGCAAGGCACCGCCAGCATGGCGTACTCGGCGTCATTGGGCCCGTCCAGGAACAGCAGCATCAGCGCCGCGGTGGCGGCCAGCACCAGCGGCACCCAGATATGGGGCGCATACAGCCAGGCGCGCCAGCGCCAGATCGCCAGCAGGGCCAGCGGCCAGGTCGGCCACAGGTACCAGGGCAGGTCGCGCAGCGTGCGGCCGGTGATGCGCAGGTCCGGCCAGTCGTACGAGGCCAGGGTCCAGGTTTTCCAGTTGCGTATCCAGTAGTCGCTGCCCTCGGCCAGGGTGGCGGGCAGCCACCAGGCCAGCATCAGCGCGGCGGCGATCAAGGCCGCCCACGGCAGCCAGCGTACCCGCTGCCACAGCAGGCTGCGCGGGTAGAACGCCAGCACCGCGGCCACCATCACCGGCGCGGCGCCGATCCAGCCGCGCGTCAGGAAGGCGCCGGCCACCGCCACCCCCAGGGTGGTGGCGCCCAGGAAAGGGCGATCCAGCGTGCGGGCCATGGCGTAGAACGCGAGCGCCTGCCAGGCCATGATGGCCGGCACCACCGAGGTTTCGTGCAGGCGCTGCAGGATGCCCACCGTGGCCAGCAGCAGCAGCAGGGCTGCGTCGGCCAGCATGCGGCCGTAGTCGCGCGCCGCCGGCTCGCCGCCGAAAGGCAGTTTCAGCGGCTGGGCCTCGGCGCGCCGGCCCAGCAGATAGGTGCCGTACCAGACGCTGACCGTGGCGATGCCGAACCACAGCAGGTTGGGCAGGCGGCCGGCCGTGATATCGCCCAGCCATGGGCCGAACAGCCACATCGAGGCGCCGCCGACCCAGGTGATCATCGGGCCTTCCTCGGCGTGCGCCAGGTGCCCCACCTGCGGCAGCAGCCAGGTCATGCCGCCTTCGCGCAGCGCGGTGACCATGGTGGCCAGCCCGACCACGTCGTCGGTCTTCCACGGGTCGCGCATGAACAGGCCCGCCACGATATAGATCAGCGACAGGCCAAGCAGGACGAGCCGGGGCAGCTTGGCGGTAGCTTGCACCGTCAGCCGGGCCGGAGTAGAGCGCGAAATGGGAGACACGGACGTAATGTAACCGACGAGCGTGGAACCGATGAGGGTTGGCGCGGCATGCCGCGAGGAAAAAAAAGCAGCCCGCAGGCTGCTTTCTGGTGCGCCTCCCGAAGGAGCTTGCCGATCAGGACGCCGACTTGACCGTCCCGGCGGTGCGGGCGAAGCGGGCGCGGAATTTTTCCACGCGGCCGGTCTCGACGATACGCGTCTGCGCGCCGGTGTAGAACGGGTGCGATTCGGACGTCACGTCGCACTTGAAGAGCGGGTACGTCTTGCCGTCGATTTCGACGGTTTCGCGGGTGTGGATGGTCGAGCGGGTGACGAACTTGTTGCCCGTCTGAACGTCCATGAACACCACTTCGCGGTATTCGGGGTGAATGCCTTCTTTCATGATAATTTCCCAGGTTAGCGGGTCGCCAGCCAGGCCGGGCAAGCAGCCCGGCGCACGGCCACGCGTCTTGCGTGGCGGCAACCAGGATGCGCCGTCTGGCAATGTATCCAAAAAACAACCCCGTATTCTAGCACGCATACCTGGCCCCGATACAAGGCCCGCGTGGCGTCAGAGATCCGTCCTCAATTTCCAGATTTCCGGAAACAGCACCACCTCCAGCATCTTGCGCAGGTAAGTGACGCCGGAGGTGCCGCCGGTGCCGCGCTTGAAGCCGATGATGCGCTCCACCGTGGTCACGTGGCGAAAACGCCACAGGCGGAAGGCGTCTTCCAGGTCGGTCAGCTTTTCGCCCAGCTGGTATTGGTTCCAGTAGCGCTCGGATTGCCGGTAGACGGTCAGCCAGGCCTGTTCGACCTGGTCGTCGGCCCGGTAGGGCTGGGTCCAGTCGCGCTGCAGCGCGCCGGCCGGCACGGCCAGGCCGCTGCGGGCCAGGAACCGCAGCGCCTCGTCGTACAGCGAGGGCGCCTCGAAGGCGGCGCGTACCTGCGCCAGCAGGTCGGCGCGGTGGGCGTGGGGCTGCAGCATCGCGGCGTTCTTGTTGCCCAGCAGGTATTCGATCTGGCGGTACTGATAGCTCTGGAAGCCGCTGGAGTGCGCGAGGTAGGGGCGCAGGGCCGAGTATTCGGGCGGTGTCATGGTGGCCAGCACATCCCAGGCCGACACCAGTTGCTCCAGGATCTTGCTGACACGCGCCAGCATCTTGAACGCCGGCTGCAGGCGGTCCTGCTGGATCGCGGCGATCGCCGCGCGCAGTTCGTGCAGCATCAGCTTCATCCACAGCTCGCTGGTCTGGTGCTGCACGATGAACAGCATTTCGTTGTGCTCGGGCGAGAGCGGGTGCTGGGCGCCCAGGAGTTCGTCCAGGTGCAGGTAGTCGCCATAACTCATGTCGCGCGCGAAATCGAGCTGGGCTTTTTCGTCGTGCACGATGGCTTCGGGGCGTTGCGTAGGGGTGGGCTGCATGGTGGGTCCTGCTGCGTGAATGGCGGGTCAGGCCAGTTCGCGCAACACGGCGCGCACCGGACTGGCGTCGGCCTGGACCAGCGCCAGCGGCAGCGCGATCAGTTCGTAATCGCCTTCGTCCACGTCGTCCAGGCGGAGGTTCTCGAGTACGCGCATGTCGTGCCGCCGGATGGCGTGATGGCTGTCCAGGGTCTTGCTGGACGCGGGATCTATGCTGGGCGTGTCGATGCCGATCAGCGTGACGCCGCGTCCGGCCAGCCATTCGATGGTCTGGGGCGCATAGGCGGAGAAATCGTCCACCCACCATTGCAGCGCCGCGTGGCGCGCCGTGCGCACCAGTACCCGCGGCGGCAGGCCGGCCTGGGCATGCGCCAGGTGCTCGGGCAGGATGAGCGGGCCGCAGCCGATGGCGTGGATGACGCGACAGGGGCCCAGGAAGGGTTCGAGCGCGACGGCGCCTATGGCGGCCGCGCCATTCTCATAGTGCAGCGGCGCGTCGGCGTGGGCGCCGATGTGGGGCGACAGGGTGATCTCGCTGACATTGACCGGGCAATCCGGCGTCAGCGACCATTTCCATTGCTGGCGATATGGCGTGTCGCCCGGGAAAACCGGCGAGTCGGCAGAAACCGGCGGTGAAATGTCCCACAGGCGCTTCATGAGAAAAAACGGTTTAGGGTTGAAATGACTGGCTCCTAGTCTAACGAACTGCCCGGAGTTTGGCGATGCCGGGATGCCGGGTCCCTTCAGAGGTGTCCTTGCGCGGCCATCGATACCGTGGCGGCGCCGGCCACGATGACGTGGTCGATCAGCCGCACGTCGATCAGGGCCAGCGCCTGCCTGATCTGGCGCGTCATGGCGATGTCCGCGGCGCTGGCGGCGGCGGTGCCGCCCGGATGGTTGTGGGTCAGGATCAGCGCGGCCGCGTGGTGGCGCAATGCCTCGCGGACGATTTCGCGCGGGTAGATCTGCGCCTGGGTCAAGGTGCCGCGGGCGACTTCGGCGCAGATGATCAGCTTGAGCCGCGCGTCCAGGTACAGGGCGATGCAGTGCTCGACCTTGCGGTGGCCCAGGGCCGCCTGGCAATAGCGGCGCACCAGGTCGGGGTTGGCCAGGGCGTCCTGGCGCACCAGGTCTTCTTCGAGCGTGCGGCGGGCCAGTTCCAGCACCGCGGCCAGTACGCAGGCCTTGGCGGTTCCCAGTCCGGGCACCACCTGCAGCTCCGCCGGCGAGGTGCCGAGCAGGCCGCGCAGGCCGCCGAACCGGCGCAGCAGGTCGTGCCCCAGCTGGACCGCGTTGCAGCCCGCCACGCCGGTGCGCAGCGCCAGCGCCAGCAGCTCGGGATCGCTCAGCGTCGCGGCGCCGTGGCGCAGCAGGCGTTCGCGCGGCCAGTCGGCGCGGAGCAGGGGTTCGGGCAGACTCATGGCATAAGCTCTAAAATCAAACCTTTATTGGATTGCTATACGGTGACAGACCTTGAGCGCCGCCTCTGAGAATGTGAATGTTTTGGTCCGTCCGGACTCCTACCTCACCCTGCATTACCGCATCGTGCTGGCCTCGGGGCCTGCCGAGGGCTCGGTGTTCACGGATACCTTCGATGGTCGCCCGGCAACGCTGCAGATGGGCAGCGGCCAGTGGGCCCCCGGCCTCGAAGCCGCCTTGCTCGACCATGCGGAGGGCGAGCGCTTCAGCGTGGCGCTGGCGCCGGCTCAGGCCTATGGCGAGCGCAATCCGGACCTGATCCAGAAAGTGACGCGCGCCATGCTGGCCGAGCATGCGGGCGCCGATGCCACCTTCGAGCCCGGCGACCTGGTCGAGTTCGCCGCGCCCAATGGCGGGCGCTACTCGGGCGTGCTGAAGGAAATCAACGCCGATTGGGCGATGTTCGACTTCAACCATCCGCTGGCCGGCACCGCTTTGCGCGTGGATGTCGCCATCCTGGGAGTGCTGTGATGACCGCTGAAGTGACCGCCGCCGATGCCGAGGTCCTGCTGGCGCAGCCGCGTGGCTTCTGTGCCGGCGTGGATCGCGCCATCGACATCGTCGAGCGCGCGCTCGAGCTGCATGGCGCGCCGATCTACGTGCGCCACGAGATCGTCCACAACCGCTACGTGGTCGAGGATTTGCGCGGCAAGGGCGCCGTGTTCATCGACGAACTGGACCAGGCGCCCGCCGGCGCCATCGTGGTGTTCTCGGCGCACGGCGTGTCGCAGGCGGTGCGCGGCGAAGCCGAGGCGCGCGGCCTGCGGGTGTTCGATGCGACCTGCCCGCTGGTGACCAAGGTGCACATCGAAGTGGCGCGCATGCGCGCGGCCGGGCGCGAGATCGTCATGATCGGGCACAAGGGCCATCCCGAGGTGGAGGGCACGCTCGGGCAGGCGCAGGGCGGCATGTACCTGGTCGAAACGGTCGAGGATGTCGCGGCGCTGCAGGTCAGCGATCCGGGCAACCTGGCCTACGTCACGCAAACCACGCTGTCGGTGGACGACGCCGCGGCGGTCGCGGGCGCGCTCAAGGCGCGCTTTCCGGGCATCGTCGAGCCCAAGAAAAGCGACATCTGCTACGCCACCCAGAACCGCCAGGACGCCGTCAAGCTGCTGGCGCCGGAGTGCGACCTGGTGCTGGTCGTGGGCAGCACCAACAGCTCCAATTCCAACCGGCTGCGCGAAGTGGCCGAGCGCAAGGGCGTGGCGGCCTACCTGATCGACGGCGCGCACGCCATCGACCCGGCATGGCTGCAGGGCAGGCGCAGCATCGGCATCACGGCCGGCGCGTCGGCGCCCGAGGTGCTGGTGCAGCAGGTGGTCGAGCGCGTACGCGAGCTCGGCGCGGTGTCGGTGCGCACCATGCCCGGCCTGGAGGAGAGCGTGGCTTTCCCCCTGCCCAAGGGGTTGTCGCGCAAGATCGCCCAGACCGAATCCCTCGAATGACAACGACGCGCGGCGCAGCCCACGCAGCTGGAGGCAAAATGGAGTTGTACAGCTATTTCCGCAGTTCGGCCGCCTATCGGGTGCGCATCGCTCTCAACCTGAAGGGCCTGCAGTACGACTATCGCGCCGTGCACTTGCTCAAGGATGGCGGCCAGCAATTGGCGCCGCAGTACTGCGCGCTCAATCCGAATGCCCTGGTGCCGGCGCTGGTCGACGGCGACGCGGTCCTGACCCAGTCGCTGGCCATTGTCGAATATCTCGAGGAAACCCATCCGCAGCCGCCGCTGCTGCCGTCCGATGCGCTCGGCCGCGCCCGCGTGCGCGCGATCGCGCAGACCATCGCCTGCGACATCCATCCGTTGAACAACCTGCGCGTGCTGAAGTATCTCAAGCACGAGCTCAAGGTCAGCGAAGAGGCCAAGAACGCCTGGTACAAGCACTGGGTGGAACTGGGTCTCGCGGGGGTCGAGGCCATGCTGGCCGGCGCGCCGCATACCGGGCGCTTCTGCCATGGCGACGCGCCGACCCTGGCCGATCTGTGCCTGGTGCCGCAACTGGCCAATGCGCGCCGCTTCGGCTGCGATCTGTCGGCCATGCCGACGCTGGCCCGCATCGAAGCGGCATGCGCCGAATTGCCCGCTTTTCAGCAGGCAGCGCCTGCCGCGCAGCCCGACGCCGAGTAGTCGCGCGCCCAAGCAAAAAGGGCAGCCCGGATGGGCTGCCCTTTTTTTCTGGTGCCGGCAAGAGGAGTCGAACCCCCGACCTTCGCATTACGAATGCGCTGCTCTACCAACTGAGCTATGCCGGCCAAAACCTGTCTCTCGGATGTCGCGCATCCCGTGCGGGTGGGCGTATCCAGGAAAGACCGAAATGATATCAGAAAAAAATCTCGATGAGAAATGGGGGACGTGCAAACCCGCATCGGGGCAGGCAACTTGCACACTTAAAAAAAAGCCGTCATAATCTCGTTTCTTGGCAGTTCCCCGATAGCTCAGTCGGTAGAGCGACGGACTGTTAATCCGCAGGTCGCTGGTTCGAGCCCAGCTCGGGGAGCCAACAGAATTTTTGCCGTATCGTCGGCGATACCGACACCGTCGACACAAAAGGGCCGTTCACGCAAGTGAGCGGCTTTTTGTATTGCGCTTGGGGTGGCCGGGGCGGGGCAGTTGTCATCAGGGGCGCGCCAGCATCAGCGTGACCAGCAGGGTGCTGTCTTCCAGGGCTTTTACGGCATGCGCGACGCCCGGCGCCAGGTAGACCAGCGTGCCGGCGGGCATGCGTTGCGTCGTGTCCTGCGCGGTCAGCATGACGGCGCCTTCCAGGCACTGGATGGTGATCGCGCTGGCGTCGATGGCGTGGCTGGGCAGCTGCTGATCGCGCGGCAGCACCAGGCGCATCACTTCCAGGTGGTCGGCGCGCACCAGCGCCTGCGAGACGGTCTCGCGCAGCGATTCGCCCAGCGGGCGCAAGTCGATCAGTTCGCCCGAGCGGGCGTGATGCATGGCCATAACAAGAACCTCCCTGTGCAAAGGGGGCAAAACCTCAGCTTACTGCACGTCCCCGGGTGTGCAAACGCGGGAGGCGCATGTGCAAGCCCGCGGGCGGCCCGCGGAATGATCAATAGGTGTGCGCCGCGCGCGGCCGCCGCCCGTGGCGTGGGCGGCGCGGCCGTTTCGGGGCGGCAATGGCGCGGGCGGGCCCGCGCATGGGAAAGCGATGGATGCGTTCAAGCAAGACAGCCGCATCGGCGTGACGGTGTTGACCGGATTCCTGGGCAGCGGCAAGACGACGCTGCTCAATCGTCTGGTGCAGGAGCCCGAGTACGCCGAGGCGGTGGTCATCGTCAACGAGTTCGGCGACATAGGCGTGGACCACCATCTGGTACGCAATGTCGATGACCGTATCGTGCTGCTGGAGGGCGGATGCATATGCTGCACCGCCAGCGGCGGCCTGGTCGATACGCTGCGCGACCTGTTCATGCTGGTGGTGCGCCGCCGCATCAAGCCGTTCAAGCGGGTGCTGCTGGAGACGACCGGCCTGGCCGGGCCCGCCTCGGTCATGTTCTCGCTGCGCCACGATCCGTTCCTGGCCGAGCGCTACGCGTATCACGGCGCGATCGCCATGGTCGATGCGCAACACGTGCGCGAACAGCTGATGGTGCAGCCCGAGGCGGCCCAGCAGATCGCGCTGGCGGACCTGGTCGTGTTCAGCAAGGCGGACCTGGCCGGCCAGGTGCAACTGGCCAGCGCCATGCGCGATGTGGCGCGCGCCAATCCGGGCGTGCCCATGTGCGTGGTGCGCCGCGGCGAGCCGCTGGATGAGCGGCTGCACGGCGACTTCCTGGTGCGCGAGCGCCGGCAGGCGGCGCTCCTGGGGCGCTGGCTGGGCGCCTTTGCCGCGCCGCCGGGCGGCCCGCACCCCAATGTGGCGCATTTTTCCCTGAACCTGTCGGTGCCGCTGACGCGCGGCATGTTCCTGGCCCGGATGTCGGAAATCCAGGCGGCCTATGACCGCGGCATCCTGCGCATCAAGGGGCTGGTATGTTTCGAGGCCGAAGCCTTGCCCTGGGCGGTGCACGGGGTGCATCGGCAGCTGTATCCGCTGGAGGCGTTGCCGCAATGGCCGGGTGACGACCGCCAGTCGCGCCTGGTGTTCATCCTGCGCGGCCTGGACCGGGACGCGGTCCAGGCCGATGTCGCCAGGCGGCTGCAGCAGGGGTGAGGGCGGCCGCCCCTGGTCGGGGGCGGGGGCGCGGCGCTACGGCCGGGCGATCAGAGGATTTGCGCCGCGGTGTCGAAGGCCAGGCGGGGGGCCGCGCGGGTAGTTGCCGGCCGGGTCGCCGTAGCCCAGGTTGACGAGGAAGTTGGCCCTGCAGCGGCCGTCCGGGAAGAATTCGGCGTCCACCTTGGCCGCGTCGAAGCCGCTCATCGGGCCGGCGCCCAGTCCCAGCATGCGGGCCGCCACGATCAGGTAGGCGCCTTGCAGGGAGCTGTTGCGCATGGCGGTCGCGCGCGCGGCGTCGGCGTTGTTCTCGAAGACCGGACGGGCGTCGTAGGCGCTGAACTGCGTCGGCAGGTGCTCATAGAACTGGGTGTCCTGGGCGACGATCACGGTCACGGGCGCGGCCAGTGTCTTTTCCAGGTTGCCGGGAGACAGGGCGGGCGCCAGGCGCTGCCTGGCCTCGGCGCTGCGCAGGAAGATGAACCGGCCGGGCTGCGAATTCATCGCGGTCGGCCCCCATTTCATCAGCTCGTACAACTCGTGCAGCGTCGCGTCGCTGATCGATTGTTCGGTATAGCGATTGAAGGTGCGGGCGGCCTGGAAGATCTGTTCCTGGGCGGCAAGGCTCAACGGGGCATTCATGGGGCGTGCGGGCGTGGATGATTGAGACTGGCAAATTTTAAGTGCTTGAAACGCATCAAAATACGGTATAAACAGAACAGTCTGATGCATAAAGCGAGACAATCGTGGATCGTCTGAAAGCCATGCAGGTCTTCGTGGAAGTTGCCGATCGCGGCAGCCTGTCGGCGGCGGCGATGCACCTGGGCATGTCGCGCGCCATGGTGTCGCGCTACCTGGCCGAGCTCGAGGCCTGGGTGGGCGTGCGGCTGCTGCATCGGACCACCCGCCGTCTGAGCCTGACGCCGGCCGGCTCGGAAACCCTGCCGCGCTGCCGCCGCATGCTGGAAATGGTGGGCGACATGCGCGAGGCCGTGGCCGCGCCCGACGCCGAGCCGCGCGGCCTGCTGCGCGTCACGGCCGCCATGTCGTTCGGCGGCGCGCAGCTGGCCGAAGCGGTGGCGGAGTTCGTGCGCCGCCATCCGGCGGCCAGCATCGATCTGTTGCTGGTCGATCGCGCGGTCAACCTGGTCGAGGAGCGCGTCGACCTGGCGGTGCGGATCACCAATGACCTCGATCCCAACCTGATCGGGCGCAGGCTGGCCGACTGCCGGTCGGTCGTCTGCGTCGCGCCGCAGTACCTGCAGCAGCACGGCGCGCCGGCCAGGGCCGAGGATCTCTCGCTGCACAATTGCCTGACGCATTCGTATTTCGGCCGCAGCCTGTGGCGTTTCGAGCGCGCCGGAGAGCCCGTCGAAGTGCCGGTCGGCGGCAATATCACGGCCAACGAAACCGACGTGCTGATGCGGGCGGCGCTGGCCGGGGCGGGCATTGTCATGCTGCCCACCTACCTGGCGGCCGGGCAGATCGCCGCAGGAAGCCTGCGTCCCTTGCTGCCTGATTGCGCGCCGCCGGTGCTGGGAATACATGGGGTCTACGTGTCGCGCAAGCAGATGCCGCTGATACTGCGAACTATGCTCGATTTCCTGGCCGAGCGCTTCAGCCCCGCTCCCTGGGACGCGGCGCTCAAGGGGCGCTGAGTGTGGCGCGGGCGCGGCCGGGGCTTTGTCGGGAGGGCGGTTACGGGTATAATCAAGACATTACAGCCGGCCTGGCGTGCGACGCCAAACCGGTTTGTCCGGGCGGCCTGCGCTGATTGCGCGATATGCCGCCGGGCACGATGTCGTTCCAATACGTCTAAGAATCCCCCGATCAACGATTGCGCGTAACCCGGCCCTTGCGGCGCGGGCGCCCGGCCACAAGCCGGCACCGTTGTCGTTGTGCGGTCGGGGCCGCGCCCTGGTCCGGAACGGGCCGCGCAGGCGGGCCCGCCCTGGCGGATTCATTGTTTGCGATTGCCGTGGCGCGCCTGTCCCGGCGCCTGCATACAGGCGCTTGCAGCGGCCGCCGGCTACGGTCAAGAAAGCCTCGGTCTGTGGGCCATGCCTGCGATGCGGTTTGCCGATGTCGCGCCGCCATGTCGGCACGGCGGCTGGCGCGCCATGTCGCGGCATGCCGGGCCGCGGCATAGCTGGCGGGCCGGCAAGGGGTAGTCCCGCCATGATCCAGTTTGATTGAACAAGATATTCGTGAGCGCCAGTATCCGTATTTCCGGTCATGCGTTTTTTCATGCCAGGGCCCATGCCCAGGTCGCCGGGGCGGCCGTGCGTGCTCGCCGCGCGCCCGTCGGCCCGTGGCCAGGCCAGCGCCGGGACGCGCGCGGCGCCGTTGTCGCCACTGCCGCCGCCGCTGTTGTCGCCGCTCTTGTCGTCATTTCGGCCGGCAGCAAGCGCCGCGCCAATGAAAAAGGCCCGGCAGCGATGTGCCAGGCCTTGATCAACGATTTGGTTGCGGGGGCAGGATTTGAACCTACGACCTTCGGGTTATGAGCCCGACGAGCTGCCAGACTGCTCCACCCCGCGTCTGAGAAGAAGAATATTAATCTCAATCCCGATTTAGCGCAAGTTTGCTCCCTTCTTTTGTGAGTGCCGATGAACGATAGCGAGGCAATATTCGTGCTGGAAACCGCGCTGCTGTGCGCGTCCCAGCCGATGCAGTTCGCCGAAATGCGCAAGCTGTTCGGTGATGACCAGGATATCGACAACAACGCGTTGCGCGCCTGGCTGGAAGCGCTGCAGGCGCAATGGAACGAGCGCGGCCTGGAGCTGGTGCAGCTGGCTTCGGGCTGGCGTTTCCAGAGCCGGCCGCAGATGCAGCGCTATCTCGAGCGGCTCAATCCCGAGAAACCGCCCAAGTATTCGCGCGCGGTGCTCGAGACGCTGGCCATCGTTGCCTGGCGGCAGCCCGTGACGCGCGGCGACATCGAGGACATCCGCGGCGTGACGGTGTCGTCGCAGATCGTCAAGGTGCTGGAAGACCGCGGCTGGATCGAGGTCATCGGCCATCGCGATGCGCCCGGCCGGCCGGCGCTGTTCGCCACCACCCGCCAGTTCCTCGATGACCTGGGCCTGCGCGCGCTGGATGAGCTGCCTCCGCTGGAATCGGCGCAGGCCGCCGCCGCGCTGGCAGGGCTGGACCTGGGCGGCGCCGAGGTGCTGGTCGAGGCGGTCGATGCGGCCGAGGGCGACGCGGCCCGGGACGAGGCGTCCGGCGACGAAGCGGCGGGGCAGGTGGCTGCCTCGCTGGGCGATGCGCAGCCGGAGGTGGCGCAGGCGGGCGTGGATGGCGTAGAATCCGCCGTGTCGCCGGAACCGGTCCTGCCCGTGTCCGTCGACGATGATGCGAACGAGCCGGCCGAAACCGCGGCCGCCAGCCTGCCCGGGGCAGGTGTTGCCGAACCGGCGCACGAGTCCGCCGGTGCGGCGCCGGATGATGGGAACGGACCTGTCGAGGTCCCTCCGCTCCAGCCAGACCAGATATCCCTACCTGACGAGCCTGCCGAGGCGCGGCCGCACGTGCCGGCGCCCGAGGTCGGTCCTGGCGAGCCGCAGCCCGAAATCGTGCCCGCCGCGCCCGAGCCCGTCACGCCGCCGGCACCGGGGCGCGACGAGGCCGATGGCGTGGTGTCCAACCCTGAAGATGACGAGCCTGCCGCATCCGGCCGGCTCCCCAAAGTTTGAAATTCGGAGCTGTCCCAGTGACAACGAATACAACGATGCAAGACGACAATTCCTTTCCCGACAATGAATCCCCGGTGGCGCAGCCGCCCGTTGACGAGTCCGCCGCATCAGGCGAGGCCGGCGACGGCGAGGGCGGAGCCCGGGCGCGTGGCCGCAAGCTGCGCACGCCGTTTCGCCGCCGTCGCGGCGACGCGGCCGCCGCTGGCGAAGCCGGCGCCGACGAGGCGGGCAGCCAGCCCGCCGCCCAGTCCGAGGGCGATGCCCGCGCCAGCGAGCGCGATGCCGACCAGGCGCTGGCCTACCTGGACAACGCGGCGCGCATCGAGCAGCGCCTGGGCAAGTACCTGAACAGCGAGGCAGTGATGCCCAAGCTGCACAAGGTGCTGGCCGATGCCGGAATCGGTTCGCGCCGCGAAATGGAAGAACTGATCGTGGCCGGCCGGGTGTCGGTCAACGGCGAGCCGGCCCACATCGGCCAGCGCGTCGCTCCCAACGACCAGGTGCGCGTCAACGGCAAGCCGATTGCGCGCCCCAACGCCAAGAAGCCGCCGCGCGTCATCCTCTATCACAAGCCGGCCGGCGAGATCGTCAGCCATGATGACCCGGGCGGACGCGCCAGCGTGTTTGCCAGGCTGCCCAAGCTGCGCACCGGCAAGTGGCTGTCCGTGGGGCGGCTGGACCTCAATACCGAGGGGCTGCTGATCTTCACGACCTCCGGCGACATGGCCAACCGCATCATGCATCCGCGCTACGGTACCGAGCGCGAATACGCGGTGCGCGTCCTGGGCGAGATGGACGACGCGCAGCGCAAGTCGCTCACCGAGGGTATCGAGCTGGAGGACGGCAAGGCGGCTTTCGGTTCTTTCGAATACCTGGGGGGCGACGGCAGCAATCGCTGGTATCGCGTCACCTTGCAGGAGGGGCGCAACCGCGAGGTGCGCCGCATGTTCGAGGCGGTGGGTGTGACCGTCAGCCGCCTGATCCGTACGCGTTTCGGCGATATCGTGTTGCCGCGCAACCTGCGCCGCGGCCGCTGGGAAGAGCTCGACGGTTCGCTGGTGACGGCCCTGATGGTTCAGCTGGGCCTGCTGCGCGACGGGGACGAGTCCGAAGGGCGGCGCAAATCGCGCCAGCCCCAGTCGCATGACAGCGCGCTGCCGCCGGGCTTCGGCACGCTGGAGCGCAATGGCATGAACGGCGCCCGTATCGGCCGTCGCGGCAAGCTGCAGGGCGGCCGTCCCGGCAGCGCGGCCGCGTGTCCGTCCGACCCGTTCGGAACGGGCTTGATGATCACCGGCGGTTATGCTAACGGCCACCCGCTGGGCAACGACAGCGCGGCGGGGCGGGGCGGCAAGGGCAAGCCTGCCAAGGGCAAGGCGGGCGGCGACAAGCCGCAGCGCGGCCAGGGCCGCAAGGCGGCGGGCGCGCAGGCTGGCGGCCAGGGCGGCGGCCAGGGCGCGGCGGCCAAGCCGGCGGGCGCGCGTGGCGGCAAGAAGGCGGGCGGCCGCGCGGCGGCGCCTGGCGCCAAGGGTGCGGGTGGCCGCGCCGGCGGCAACAAGGCAGCCAGCGCGGGCGGCAAGGCGGCCGGCGTGGCCAAGCCGGCCTCGCCCACGGGCAATCGCGGTCCGGCCGCACCCAAGCCGCAACGCGCGCGTCGCGGCGGCGGCGGTGCCGGCGGTGGTGGCGGTGGCCGGGGCGACGACTGGCAGCCCAAGGGCGCCGGCGCCCACGAGTCCCGTCTCGGGTTCATGGGCGGGCGGGGCGGGCGCGGACGTTGATGCGCGGCGCCACGAAGATCGGATGTGTCCCGCTTATCCGTAAGCTCCCGACGTATCAGGCAAATTTCCGGTTTATCTGGTAAAATCAACGGTTTTCATGGCGCGCAGTGCATTTGCAGGGCAGTGCGCGTGCAGCACGGCGTTGCGCGCAGCGGCTTTTGAATGCACGTTGTGCACGCTTTGGCGCGTGATTGCTGTGATTGACGCCATTTGGCGCGTGAGTCGCAAGTGCGCCGGGTTTGCCTTTTTGCAGGGCAGGCCAGCCGGGTGGGCGGCGCGCCAGGGGAACCTGGAATGAGCACGCGGCCACCAGCGGGCCGCGGGCAAGCGCGGCCGATTTTTGCAATATATTTTGGGTCGCAATTTTGGGCTTGGGTTCGGCAAGCGGCGCTGTCAGCAGCGCCCGGCCGGGGGCCAGGCAATACGGTGGGCTGGGCGTGCAGCCCATTTTTTTTTGAGTGTATGGCTGATTTATTCGCACTGACCGAAGAAGCGCTGGCGGGCATGGACATCGAACTGGTCGATGTCGAACGTGCCGCCATGGGGCTGTTGCGCGTCACCATCGACCGGGTCGATGGCGTGCGTATTGAAGATTGCGAGCAGGTGTCCCGCCAGTTGTCGCGCGTGTATGAAGTCGAGAACATCGACTACAAGCGCCTCGAAGTCGGGTCGCCGGGCGTCGATCGTCCGTTGCGCAACGAGGCGGAGTTCCGCCGTTTCGCGGGCGAACGTATCGAGATCAAGCTGCGAGAGGCGCTCGACGGGCGCAAAGTGTTCTCCGGCACGCTGCGCGCGCCCGAGGCGGATGGCGCGTCCGGCCAGGATGACACCGCCGGTGCGGGCAAGGCCGTGTTCGGTCTCGAATTTGAGGCAAAAAAGAACGATATCCAGGTGCTGAGCTTCACGCTCGATGACATCGAGCGCGCAAAGCTGGATCCCGTTCTGGATTTCAAGGGCAAAAAGCGATGAGTCGCGAAATTCTTCTGTTGGTCGATGCTTTGGCGCGCGAAAAGAACGTCACCCGCGAAGTGGTGTTCGGGGCGCTCGAAAGCGCGCTGGCTTCGGCAATGAAAAAGCGCTTCAAAGACGATGCGGACATCCGTGTCTCCATCGATCGTGAAACCGGCGGCCACGAAGGCTTTCGCCGGTGGCTGGTCGTGCCCGACGAGGCTGGCCTGCAAGAGCCCGACAAGCAGGAGCTGCTGTCCGAGGCGCGCGAAATGGCGCCCGACATCGAAGTGGGCGAGTACATCGAGGAAGCGCTCGAGCCGGTCGAGTTCGGCCGTATCGGCGCGCAGGCCGCCAAGCAGGCGATCCTGCAGAAGATCCGCGACGCCGAGCGCGAGCAGGTCCTGAACGACTTCCTCGACCGCGGCGAGACGATTATTTCCGGGTCCATCAAGCGGATGGACAAGGGCGACGTGATCATCGAAACCGGCAAGATCGAAGCGCGCCTGCCGCGCTCCGAGATGATCCCGAAGGAAAACCTGCGGGTCGGCGACCGCGTGCGCGCCTTCGTGCTGCGGGTCGACCACGCCGCGCGCGGACAGCAGGTCATCCTGTCGCGCACCTCGCCCGAGTTCATCCGCCAATTGTTCGAAAACGAAGTGCCCGAGATCGAACAGGGCCTGCTGGAGATCAAGGCCGCGGCACGCGACCCGGGCGTGCGCGCCAAGATCGCCGTGGTGGCCTACGACAAGCGTATCGACCCGATCGGCACCTGCGTGGGCATGCGCGGTTCGCGCGTGACCGCCGTGCGCAACGAGCTGGGCGGCGAGCAGGTCGATATCGTGCTGTGGTCGGAAGACCCGGCGCAATTCGTGATCGGCGCGCTGGCGCCGGCCAACGTCGAGTCCATCGTGGTGGACGAAGACAAGCACGCGATGGACGTGGTGGTCGACGAGGAAAACCTGCCCAAGGCCATCGGCGCCAAGGGGCAGAACGTGCGCCTGGCGTCCGAGCTGACCGGCTGGCAGATCAACATCATGACGCCGGAGGAAAGCCTCAATCGCCAGGAAACCGAGCGTGCCGCGTTGCGCGCGACGTTCATGAGCAAGCTGGACGTCGACGAAGAGGTGGCCGACATCCTGATCGATGAAGGTTTCACCGGTATCGAAGAGATTGCCTACGTGCCCATGCAGGAACTGCTGGAGATCGAGGCATTCGACGAGGACACCATCAATGAGCTGCGTGCCCGTGCCCGCAATGCGCTGCTGACCGAGGCGATCGCCCAGGAAGAGCGCCTTGAAACGGCCCAGGACCTGCTCGAACTCGAGGGCATCACGCCGGAGCTGGCCGCCAAGCTGGCCGAACGGCAGGTGCATACGCGTGACGATCTGGCCGAGCTGTCGACCGACGAGCTGGCCGAGATTGCCGGCCTGCAGGAAGAGGAAGCCAGCGATCTGATCATGCGTGCCCGCGCCCACTGGTTCGACGAGGAATGAAACACGGCGCACGGTTGTACGGCGTAATGCCGAGAGTTCATGTTTGTAATTAGCTGCATATAGGGAAGAGAGCCTAATGTCGAGTAATACTGTCGCCCAGTTCGCTACCGAGCTGAAAATGCCTGCCAACGTGCTGCTCGAGCAGTTGCGTGCGGCCGGTGTTGACCTCAAATCGGTGGACGACGCCGTCACCGATAGCGACAAGGCGAAGTTGCTCGAATCGCTGCGTCGCGCGCATGGTGCGACCGAGGGCAAGAAAATCACCCTGACGCGTCGCCAGACCTCCGAGATCCGGCAGGCCGACGCCACCGGCCGCTCGCGCACGATCCAGGTCGAGGTGCGCAAGAAGCGCGTTTTCGTCAAGCGCGATCCGGCCGAGCTGGCCGCCGAGCAGGCCGCCGCGCGTGCGGAAGAAGCCGCAGCCGAGGCCGTGCCGGCCGAGGCGGCGCCCGCGCCGGCCGAACCGGTGCGCGCCGAGCCGGCGGTCGAGACGGCTGCCAAGCCGGTCGAGCCGCCCGTCGCCGAGGCGCCCGCCGAGCCCGTTGCGGCGCCGGCGGCCGAACCGCAACCCGAACAGCCCGCTCAGGCCGAAGCCCAGCCCGAGCCGACTCCCGCTGCCCAGGCCGAGCCTGAGCCGCAACCCGAGCCTCAACCGGAAGCCGCTCCTGCCCAGGCAGTCGCCGAGCCGGTCGAACCTGCAAAGAATGTATCTGTCACCGAGACCGAGGCTGAACAGGCCCGGCCGGAACCCGTTGTGCACGCCCAAACTGAACTGACCTCCCAAACCCCGGCTCCGGTCGCCCAGCCGTCCGCACCCGCTGAATCTCCCAAGAGCGTCAAGGCCGAACCGGCCGCCGCGCCCAAGACCACGGCCAAGCCGGGTGAGATCCGCCGCGCCGCCGCGCCGGCGGCGCCCGACCGCGCCCGCGAAGAGGCGCGCCGCGCCGCCGAGGCCGAGGCCGCCGCGCTGCGCGAGATGCTCAGCCGTCCGCGCAAGGTGCTGCGCGCGCCCGAGCCCGAGCCGCAGGCAGGCGCCCTGTCGGGCACGCTGCACAAGCCGGCCGGCAAGCCGGCCACCACGGCCGCGCCCAAGAAGGACGCCAAGCCGGGCGCGCCGGGTGCCAAGAAGACCATCAAGACTGCCGAGGTGTCCTCCACCTGGAGCGACGACAGCGCCCGCAAGAAGCCGGCCGACAACAAGCCCGCGGTCGCCACGCGTGACGGCTGGCGCGCCGGCGGCAAGGGCGGCAGGGGCGGACGCAACAGCCGCAACCAGCACCAGGACCGTCGTCACGAGCAGGTGCAGCAGGAATTCATCGCGCGCGAGATCCACGTTCCCGAAACCATCAGCGTGGCCGACCTGGCCCACAAGATGTCGGTGAAGGCGGCCGAGGTCATCAAGCAATTGATGAAGCTGGGCCAGATGGTCACGATCAACCAGGTGCTGGACCAGGAAACCGCGATGATCGTGGTGCAGGAGTTCGGCCACACGGCGATCGCCGCCAAGCTGGACGATCCCGAGGCCTTCCTGGACGAAACCGCAGCGGTCACCGAGGCCGAAGCCGAGCCGCGCGCGCCGGTCGTGACCGTCATGGGCCACGTCGACCACGGCAAGACCTCGCTGCTGGATTACATCCGCCGCGCCAAGGTCGCCTCGGGCGAAGCCGGGGGCATTACCCAGCACATCGGCGCGTATCACGTCGAGACCGGCCGTGGCGTGGTGACCTTCCTGGACACCCCGGGCCACGAGGCCTTCACGGCGATGCGTGCGCGCGGCGCCAAGGCCACCGACATCGTCATCCTGGTGGTGGCGGCCGATGACGGCGTGATGCCGCAGACGCGCGAAGCCATTCACCATGCCAAGGCCGGCGGCGTGCCGCTGGTGGTGGCCGTCAACAAGATCGACAAGCCCGAGGCCAACCCCGAGCGCGTCAAGCAGGAACTGGTGGCCGAGGAAGTCGTGCCGGAAGAATACGGCGGCGACGTGCCGTTCGTGCCGGTGTCGGCCAAGACGGGCGCGGGCATCGACGATTTGCTCGAGAACGTGCTGTTGCAGGCCGAGATCCTGGAACTGAAGGCGCCGATCGAAGCGCCGGCCAAGGGCCTGGTCATCGAGGCGCGCCTGGACAAGGGTCGCGGCCCGGTTGCCACCATCCTGGTGCAAAGCGGCACGCTCAAGCGCGGCGATGTCGTGCTGGCCGGCGCCAGCTTCGGCCGCGTGCGCGCCATGCTGGACGAGAACGGCAAGCAGATCCAGACCGCCGGTCCGTCGATCCCGGTCGAGATCCAGGGCCTGACCGAAGTGCCGGCCGCCGGCGACGAACTGATGGTGCTGTCCGACGAGCGCAAGGCGCGCGAGATCGCGCTGTTCCGCCAGGGCAAGTTCCGCGACGTCAAGCTGGCGCGCCAGCAGGCCGCCAATCTGGAGTCCATGTTCGACAACCTGGGCGAGGGCACGCAGACCCTGGCGCTGATCGTCAAGACCGACGTGCAGGGTTCGCAGGAGGCGCTGGTGTCTTCGCTGACCAAGTTGTCGACCGACGAAGTGCGCGTGCAGGTGGTGCATGCCGCCGTGGGCGGCATCTCGGAAAGCGACGTCAACCTGGCCATCGCCTCCAATGCGGTGGTGATCGGGTTCAACGTGCGCGCCGAGCAAAGCGCCAAGAAGCTGGCCGAGACCAACGGTATCGACCTGCGCTACTACAACATCATCTACGACGCGGTCGACGAAGTGAAGGCCGCCATGTCGGGGATGCTGGCTCCCGAGAAGCGCGAAGAGGTCATCGGCCTGGTCGAAGTGCGCGAGGTCTACACGATCTCCCGTATCGGCACGGTGGCGGGCTGCATGGTACTCGACGGCGTGGTGCGCCGCGATTCGCAGGTTCGACTGCTGCGCAACAACGTGGTTCAATGGACGGGCCATCTCGATTCGCTGCGCCGTTTCAAGGACGACGTCAAGGAAGTCAAATCCGGCTTCGATTGCGGCCTGACCCTGCGCGGCAACAACGACCTGCAGCTGGGCGACCAGCTGGAAGTCTTTGAAATCAAGGAGATCGCGCGCACGCTGTAAGGTGCGAGGCGATACAGCAATCTTTACATGAGCCGTCACAAGTCCAAATCCATCCCCGGCCGCAATCTGCGGCTGGCCGACCAGATCCAGAAGGATCTGGCCGGGATCATCCAGCGCGAGATCGATATGACCCGCGCCGGACTGATCACGCTTTCGGGTGTGGAGCTGTCGGCCGACTACGCGCATGCCAAGGTGTATTTCACGGTGTTGGGCGCCGAGCCCGACACCGCTGCCGCCTTGCTGAACGAAAAGGCCGGCTGGCTGCATTCGCAGCTGTACAAGCTGCTGCACATCCATACTGTTCCCACCCTGCGGTTCGTGCATGATCCGCAAATCACCCGCGGCATCGAGATGTCGGTGCTGATCGATCGTGCCAACCGGCCCGGTCCGCACTCGGGTGTTCCCGACGAGCCCGAAGACCAGTCCTGACCGGGCTGTCGTCGCTGCTTTTTCTCCTTTTTCCGGATTCGACGATGGCTAAACGACGCGGGCTCGCGCTCGACGGTGTGCTGTTGCTGGACAAACCCGTGGGTTTGTCCAGCAACCACGCCTTGCAGCGAGCCAAGCGCACCGTGGACGCGGCCAAGGCCGGTCATACGGGAACGCTGGACCCTTTCGCCACTGGCCTGCTGGTTTGCTGCATGGGCCGGGCTACCAAGATCTCGGGCCGCATGCTCGAGGCCGACAAGACCTACCAGGCCACGCTGCAGTTTGGCGAGGAGACCGACTCGGGCGACCTGACCGGCCACATCGTGGCCCGGGCCCCGGACGGATTTGCCGGTGTCGAAGAGGCGGCGCTGCGCGATGTGCTGTCACGTTTCGTGGGCACGATCGAGCAGATCCCGCCCATGTATTCGGCGCTCAAGCGCGACGGCAAGCCGCTTTACGAGTACGCCCGGGCGGGCATCGAGCTGGACCGTCCGCCCAGGCAGGTGACCATCCGCCACATCGAGCTGCTGTCGTTCTCCGGAATGCAGGCGCAGATCGATGTGGCCTGCAGCAAGGGCACCTATATACGCACGCTGGCCCAGGACATCGGCCGCGCGCTGGGCTGCCATGCCCACCTGGCGGCGCTGCGGCGCACGCACGTCGGGCCGTTTTCGCTGGACCGCGCCGTAACCCTGGAAGCCCTGCAGGCGATGCCCGACGCCAAGCAGGCCTTGCTTGCCATGAATGAATTGCCGGCGGGCCTGCTGCCCGCCACCTGAACTTAAAGGACCTGCTATGACCCGCGCCCTGCGCAACGTCGCCATCATTGCCCACGTGGACCACGGCAAAACGACCCTGGTCGACCAATTGCTACGCCAATCCGGCACTTTCCGCGAGAACCAATCGGTGGCCGAACGGGTCATGGATTCGAACGACATCGAGAAAGAACGCGGCATCACCATTCTGGCCAAGAACTGCGCCGTCGAATACGAAGGCACGCACATCAACATCGTCGACACCCCGGGACACGCCGACTTCGGCGGCGAAGTCGAGCGGGTGCTGTCGATGGTCGATGGCGTCCTGCTGCTGGTCGATGCCGTCGAAGGCCCCATGCCGCAGACCATCTTCGTCACGCGCAAGGCGCTGGCCCTGGGCCTCAAGCCCATCGTGGTGGTCAACAAGATCGACCGTCCGGGCGCGCGTCCGGATTTCGTGATCAATGCCACCTTCGAGCTTTTCGACAAGCTGGGCGCCACGGAAGAGCAGCTGGACTTCCCGGTGGTGTACGCCTCGGGCCTGTCGGGCTACGCCGGCCTGACCGACGACGTGCGTTCGGGCGACATGCGGCCGCTGTTCGAGGCCATCATGAAGTACGTGCCGCAGCGCGATGACGATGCCAACGGGCCGCTGCAGATGCAGATCATCTCGCTGGACTACAACAGCTACGTCGGCAAGATCGGCGTGGGCCGCATCAACCGCGGCCGCATGCGCGGCAACATGGATGTCGCGTTCCGCTTCGGGCCCGATGGCGAGGTCCAGCGCGGCCGCATCAACCAGGTGATGAAATTCAGCGGCCTGGAGCGCGTTGTCGTGGACGAGGCCGAAGCCGGCGACATCGTGCTGGTCAACGGCATCGAAGACCTGCACATCGGTTCGACCATCACCGACCCGTCCACGCCCGAGGGCTTGCCGGTACTGCGCATCGACGAACCCACGTTGACCATGAACTTCATGGTCAACACCTCGCCGCTGGCCGGCCGCGAAGGCAAGTTCGTGACCAGCCGCCAGATCCGCGACCGCCTGGAGCGCGAGCTGAAGTCCAACGTGGCGCTGCGCGTACGCGACACCGGCGACGATACGGTGTTCGAGGTCTCGGGCCGTGGCGAACTGCACCTGACCATCCTGCTGGAGAACATGCGTCGCGAGGGCTACGAGCTGGCCGTGTCGCGCCCGCGCGTGGTCTTCAAGGAAATCGACGGCGTGAAATGCGAGCCGTTTGAGGCGCTGACCGTCGACGTCGAGGACGCCCACCAGGGCGGCGTGATGGAAGAGCTGGGCCGCCGCAAGGGCGACCTGCAGGACATGCAGCCCGATGGCCGTGGCCGTACCCGCCTGGAATACATCATTCCGGCGCGCGGCTTGATCGGCTTTCAGAACGAGTTCCTGACGCTGACGCGCGGCACCGGCCTGATGAGCCATATCTTCCACGAGTACGCGCCGCTGCGCGAAGGTTCGATCGGCGAGCGCCGCAACGGCGTGCTGATCAGCCAGGATAACGGCGACGCGGTGGCCTACGCCCTGTGGAAGCTGCAGGATCGCGGCCGCATGTTCGTCAGCCCCGGCGAGCCGCTGTACGAAGGCATGATCATTGGCATCCACAGCCGCGACAACGACCTGGTGGTCAACCCCATCAAGGGCAAGCAGCTGACCAACGTTCGCGCGTCGGGCACCGACGAGGCCGTGCGCCTGGTGCCGCCGATCCAGATGTCGCTCGAGTATGCGGTCGAGTTCATCGACGACGATGAACTGGTCGAGATCACGCCCAAGTCGATCCGCCTGCGCAAGCGCTACCTGCAGGAGCACGAGCGCCGCCGCGCTTCGCGCGAAAACGCGTAACGCACGTGCCGGCCGCCTCCAGGCGGCGGTGCCAGCGCAAGGGTTGTGGCCGTGGCGGCCACAACCCTTTTTACATGCAGCCGCCGCGATTGCAGGTGGCCAGCCCGGTGATCGAGTAGGCCGGCACGTCCGGCACGGCGGCAAAGTCGGGGCGCCGGTCGTGGTCGACATAGACGCGCAGCGGCAGGCCCTGCCGCCTCAGCGTTTCCAGGGCGCGCCGCAGCGTGGCGTAGGATTCGCGGTGCAAGCGGCCGGCCTGCGGGCTGATGCAGGCCTGCACGACGGGATTGCCGTCACGCGTGAATACCGCGCACAGGTCGCCGAAGGGCAGGTCGTCGAGCCGGGCCACGCGCACATTGGAGTAGTGGCCCAAGCCCGTGGCGGGAGGAAGGGTGCGGCGCCACTGCCAGGCGCCCCACCCGGGTACGTGGCCCCAGGCGTGAACGCCCCGGCCGATCGCGCCGTCCGAGCCCGACGCGAGGCAGAAGTGGTCGCGCAGGCCGCGGATGTCCGCGAGCCTGGCGCGCTTGAGCTCGCCGCCATACTTGCCGCCCAGGTATTGGCCGTCGGCCAGGCCGTGGATAGGCCAGGGCTCGTTGCCCGAGAGTTCGCGCATGCGCGCCCGCAACGAGGGGCGATGCGCCTGGTCGTACGTCAGCGGGGCGTAGCCGGAAGGGCAATTGCCATAGCCGCGCACCAGGATCAGCTCGGAGGCGGCCCAGGCGCGCGCGCCCGGCAACAGCAGGCACAGCAGCGACGCGGCCAGCCAGCCGGCACGCGGGGAGATCCGCTTCATGGGAGCAGCCCTCCCGCGCCGCAAGGCGCAATGGAGAGGATTTCTGCGCGCGAGAACAGGCGGTAGATCTGCGGATCGGTCCAAACGTCAGATTCGACCCGCAGCGATGTGGGCCTGTTTGCCGCATGGCAGGTGATGATGCGCGCGACGTGTTCGTCGAAGTGGCGGCGCGCCTTGCCGTAGCGTTGCACGGCGCAGGCAATGCGCAGCGCTTGCGGCGAGGCCTGTCCTTCGGGATGGAAGCGCGCACACACGAAGGGCGTGGAGCCGGTGTGCAGCTGGCCGATGTGGTAGGCCTCGATGACGGCGGAAGGGTAGTCGTGCACCGCGCCGGCGTGCGCCAGCGGCCAGGCGGCCAGCAGCGCGGCCAGCGCGGGTACGGTGAATTTAAATGGGGGCATAACGAGTGAAGCGCTGGACTGCGAATTGCGTGGCAGTCTAGGGCCTGGCCGGCGCCGTGGGCGCTCGCGCGTCGTGTGTTATGCCAAAGTAGATGCTTCCTTTGCGTCTGGTTATTCTTTCTGGGTAATAACGAGGCGTTATTCCTGGTTATGCCGGGAGGGAAGGCGCGTACTGGCTGTCCGTCCTGCCTTGCTTGTCGTGGAATTCGACCACCTTGCGCACGACTTTGGCGGGGTCGTCCTCGATGATGAAGAGATTCAGGTCGTGGGCCGCGATCATGCCGTTGGCCAGCAATTGCTCGCCCAGCCAGTCGACCAGGCCGTGCCAGAATTCGCTGCCCACCAGCACGATGGGGGCGGGCGGGACCTTGCCGGTCTGGATCAGGGTCAGCGCCTCGAACAGCTCGTCCAGGGTGCCGAACCCGCCGGGCATGGCGACATAGGCCATGCTGTGCATGAAGAAGGTGGCCTTGCGGGAGTAGAAGTACTCGAACGACAGGCTGATGGTCTGGTATTCGTTGTTGTGCGCTTCGTGGGGCAGGCTGATGTTCAGGCCGACGCTGGTGCCGCCGGCCTCGAAGGCGCCCTTGTTGGCCGCTTCCATGATGCCGGGGCCGCCCCCCGCGATGATCGCGAAACCGGCGCCGGCCAGGGCTGCCGAGATCGCCGCACAGGTTTCATAATAGGGCGATTCGCGGCTGATGCGGGCGCTGCCGAACATGCTGACCGCGGGACCGATGTCGGCCAATTTCTCGGCCGCGGTCTTTATCTCTGACATAATCACCGGAATTTGTTTGCCGGCGGGTGTCGCAAGCTCTGCCTTTGTAACCATGAAAAAAACCTTATTGCTGGTAGACGGTTCGAGCTACTTGTACCGTGCTTTCCACGCCATGCCCGACCTGCGCAATGCGCAGGGCGAACCCACGGGTGCGCTTTATGGCGTGGTCAATATGTTGCGCAAGCTCGTTCAGGATCATAAGGCAGAGTATGCCGTATGCGTTTTCGATGCACGCGGAAAAACATTCCGGGACGATTTGTTCCCTGACTACAAGTCGCACCGCCCGCCCATGCCGGAAGACCTGGCGGCGCAGATCGAGCCGATCCACGAGGCCGTACGCGCCCTGGGCTGGCCGCTGCTGGCCATCGAAGGGGTGGAGGCGGACGACATCATCGGCACGCTGGCGCGGCAGGCCAGCGCGCAAGGCATCGACACCATCGTCTCCACGGGCGACAAGGACCTGGCGCAACTGGTCGACCCGCACGTCACGCTGGTCAACACCATGAGCGGCGAGGTGCTCGACGTTGCCGGGGTGAACAGCAAGTTCGGCGTGCCGCCGGAGCGCATCGTCGATTACCTGATGCTGGTCGGCGACACGGTCGACAACGTGCCCGGCGTGAACAAGGTCGGACCCAAGACGGCCGTCAAGTGGCTGGCCGAACATGGCTCCATCGACGCGCTGGTGGCCGCCGCCGACAGCGTCAAGGGCGTGGCCGGCAACAATCTGCGCGAAGCCATTCCGAACTTTCCGCTCACGCGCACGCTGCTGACGGTCAAGTGCGACTGCGACCTGACCGGCCATGTGTCGGACTGGGAAGACCTGGCATGGCGCGAGCGCGACGCGGCCACCTTGACCGCGCTGTTCGACCGCTACGGTTTTCGCACCTGGCTGCGCGAACTGACGGGCGACCAGGAGCGCCTGCCCACGGGAGACGCGCGCGCCGTGCCGCAGGCCGTCGCGCCGGCCGAGCTGGACTACCGCATCATCACCGACTGGGCCGCCTTCGATGCCTGGATGGCGCTGGTGGAGGACGCGCCGCTGGTGGCGCTGGATACGGAAACCACGTCGCTCGATGAGATGCAGGCGCGGCTGGTGGGCCTGTCGATGGCGGTCAAGCCGGGCGTGGCCTGCTACATCCCGGTGGCGCACCGTGGCCCCGAGGCGGGCGATCAATTGCCCAGGGACGAGGTCATCGCGCGCCTGCGCGGCTGGCTGGAGGACGCCGGGCGCGCCAAGCTGCTGCACCATGCCAAATACGATACCCATGTCTTCGCCAACGAAGGCGTAAGCCTGGCGGGCGTGGCCGAGGACACGATGCTGCAGGCCTATGTGCTGGAGTCGCATCGCGGCGTGGGCCTGAACGACCTGGCCCAGCGGTTTCTCGGGCGCAGCGGCGTGAACTACGAAGACCTGTGCGGCAAGGGCGCCAAGCAGATCGGTTTCGACGAGGTGGCGGTCCCCCTGGCGGGGCATTATTCCTGCGAGGATTCCGATTTCACCCTGCAGTTGCACGAGGTGCTGCGCCCGCGTGTGGCCGAGGACGAAGGGCTGGAGCGCACCTACCTGCTGGAGCTGCAGGTCTCGCGCGTGCTGACCGTGGTCGAGCGCAACGGTGTGAAGGTCGATGCCCAGGAGCTGGGGCGCCAGAGCCACAAGCTGGGCCAGGAAATGCTGGCGCTGGAGCAGCGCGCCTACGAGCTGGCCGGCCAGCCGTTCAACCTGAACTCTCCCAAGCAATTGGGCGAGATCCTGTTCGGCCGCATGGGGCTGCCGGTCGTGCGCAAGACCGCGGGCGGCGCCCCCTCGACCGACGAGGAAGTGCTGTCCAAGCTGGCGCAGGACTATCCGCTGCCGCAGGTGCTGCTGGAATACCGGGGCCTGTCCAAGCTGAAGTCCACCTATACCGACAAGCTGCCGCGCATGATCAGCCCGGCCACCGGCCGCGTTCATACGCACTATTCGCAGGCGGCGGTGATCACCGGCCGGCTGGCGTCGTCGGATCCCAACCTGCAGAACATCCCGGTGCGCACCGAGGCCGGCCGGCGCGTGCGCGAGGCCTTCATCGCCGAGCAGGGCAAGCTGCTGTCGGCCGACTACTCGCAGATCGAGCTGCGCATCATGGCGCACGTCTCGGATGACGTCAACCTGCAGCGTGCCTTCGCGGCGGGCGAGGATATCCACCGCGCGACCGCCTCCGAGGTGTTCGGCGTGCCGCTGGCCGAGGTCGGCGCCGAGCAGCGCCGCGCCGCCAAGGCGATCAATTTCGGACTGATCTACGGCATGGGCGTGTTCGGGCTGGCTTCCAACCTGGGCATTACGCGCGACGCCGCGCAGGCCTACATCGACCGCTATTTCACCCGCTATCCCGGCGTGGCGCGCTACATGGACGACACGCGCCGGCTGGCGCGCGACCAGGGCTACGTCGAGACGGTATTCGGCCGCAGGCTGCAGCTGCCGGACATCCGCGCCGCCTCCGGGCCGCGCCGCCAGGGCGCCGAGCGGGCCGCCATCAATGCGCCGATGCAGGGTACCGCCGCCGACCTGATCAAGATGGCCATGGTGGCGGTGCAGGACTGGCTGGACGCCGAGCGCCTGCGCACCCGCATGATCATGCAAGTGCACGACGAACTGGTGCTGGAGGTGCCCGACGAGGAACTGGCGGCGGTCGCCGAAGCGCTGCCGCGGCTGATGTGCGACGTGGCCACGCTGCGCGTGCCGCTGGTGGCCGAGGTGGGCATGGGCACGAACTGGGAACAGGCGCACTGATGCGGCCCCGGCCGGCGTCCGCGCCGGCCGGATACTGTCTGACAGCCATTTTTGATTTGGCGCTTGCAACGATATAATGTTGCGCTTTCCCGCCTGAATCGCCCCTCGCCATGCTGCTGCTCTGGATACTGCTTGCCACGATTGCCGGCGGCCTGATCGCCGTCTCGATCGCCAGCTGGCTGGCCTATCGCGTGTTCGCGAAGTACCTGCACCACATGGTCAGCCTGTCGGTGGGCGTACTGTTGTCGGTGGCGCTGCTGCACCTGCTGCCCGAGGCGTTCGAAACGGCGCACGCCGACGCGCGGGCCCTGTTCGCGCTGATGCTGGCCGGCCTGATCGGCTTCTTCGTGCTGGAGAAGATCGCGCTGCTGCGCCACAGCCACCACCACGAGGGCGACGGGCACCACCATCACAAGGGCCACAACCGGCGCGAGGCCGGCCGAGGCGGCGTGCTCATCCTGGTGGGCAGTTCGCTGCACAACCTGGCCGACGGCGTGCTGGTGGCGGCGGCCTTTCTCACCGACCCCATGCTGGGCGTACTGACCGCGGCGTCGATCATCGTGCACGAGGTGCCGCACAAGCTGGGCGATTTCGTGGTGCTGCTCAACGCAGGCCTGGCGCGGGGCAGGGCATTTTCGCTGATCCTGTTCACCAGCCTGTGCACGGCGGCAGGCGGCGTTGTAGGATACTTCGTATTGCAGGAGGCGCAGGCGGCAGTGCCCTATGTCCTGGTCGTGGCCGCCAGCAGCTTCCTGTACATCTCGGTTGCCGACCTGATGCCGCAAATGCACGAACGCGTTTCGCTGGCCGATGCGGTGCCGCAGTTGTTGCTGGTGGGCGCCGGCGTGCTGCTCATCTACGGCGTCACCTCGTTCATGCATCATGAGCATGACCCGGCCCACGAGCACGGGCAGCATGCCATCGAGGCGGCAGACCACCGGCATTGACCGCGGCGCGGCGGCAGGAGGGCGGCCATTCCCTTTCCATGCCCAGGAGTTGCCATGAGTTTCGCCGCCGCAGCGGGTAGTACCGCACCCACCACGATCCATACCGACACCCAGGGCCTGTCGCACGGCGATTTCGAACTGGCGGTGCCGGGCGGTCCGGTGGCCGCCTATTACGCCGCGCCGGCCGGGCGCGAGCAATTGCCCATCGTGCTGGTGGTGCAGGAGATCTTCGGCCTGCACGAGCACATCAAGGATGTCTGCCGCCGCCTGGCGCACGATGGCTATCTGGCGGTCTCGGTCAACCTGTACCAGCGCCAGGGCGACGCCTCGCGCTACGACAACATTCCCGGGCTGGTCGCCGAACTGGTGAGCAAGGTGCCGGACGAGCAGGTCCATGCCGACCTGGATGCCAGCCTGGCCTGGGCCGCCGCCCATGGCGGCGATGGCGCGCGGGTGGGGGTGACGGGCTTTTGCTGGGGCGGGCGCACCACCTGGATGTATGCGGCCCGCAATCCCGCCGTGAAGGCGGGCGTGGCCTGGTACGGCCGCCTGTCCTCGGGCCATGGCCCCTTGATCAAGCAGGTGCCGCTGGACGTGGCCGGGAGCCTGCATGCGCCGGTGCTGGGGCTGTATGGCGGCAAGGACGAAAGCATTCCGCTGGACGATGTGCGGGCCATGGAAGCGCGCCTGCAGCAGGGCGGCGCGCCCGCCCAGGCATCGCGCATCGTGGTGTATCCGCAGGCCGGGCATGCCTTCCTGGCCGATTACCGCCCCAGTTACCGCGCCGCCGATGCGCAGGACGGCTGGCGGCGCATGCTGGATTGGTTCGCGCTGTACCTGTAGCGGGCCGGGGCCTGCCCGTGCTCGGGCAGGCCCTCAGTTGCCCGCGTCGCGCAGGCGGCTGGGCAGGAGTTCGCCGTGGCGCGCCAGCAGCGGATACGCCGATGCGCCTACCACGTGCGAGTTGATGCCCTTGAGATCGCGCAGGATGTCCAGGTAGAGCGCGCCGACCTCGGCGGCATCGACCTTGCCGGACTTGATCTGCTGCAGCTGCGTTTCGGCGGCCTCCGCCTCGAGGGCGCGAAAACGCGCCTTTTCGCCCGCCAGCGCGCGCGCCTGGCGCAGGTCGTCGGTGACGAACAGCGCGGCGGCCTGGCGCTGGTTGGCGATCAGCTCGCCCAGCGTGGCGTCCAGGCTGGCGCGCTGATCGGCTGACAGCAGCAGGCCTTGCTTGCGCAGGCGGCCGATATGGTTGAGCAGGCCGTGGTAGGCGATATCGCCGGCGTGGCCGATGTTGCTGCAGAACGCCAGGATGGCGTCGAGCCGCTGGTGATCCTCGCGCGTCATGTTTTCCTGGTCGAGCGTGGCCAGGTAGGTGGTGATGGCGGTCTCCAGCTTGTCCAGCGCGCTGTCGAGCTGGCGTGCCTGCACCATGCGGTGCCGGTTGTCGCGCTTGAAACCGGCGCGGGCGTACAGCAGCAGGGTCTGCAGCATGTCGGCCATGCGCAATGCCTCGCGCGCGGCGTTGCCCAGCGCGACGGCCGGCACGTCATGGGCCCATTCGTCCAGGTATTGCGGCCGCGCCGGGTCGTTGGGATCGGCGCGCTTGGGCAGCCAGCGCGTCAGCAGCGCGGCGTACGGCGTGAGGATGGGCAGGAAAACCAGCGCGATCACGACGTTGAACAAGGTGTGGAAGTTGGCCACCGCGTGCGCGGGGTCGCCGGCCAGTCCGCTGAGCCAGGGTTGCAGCCAGGGCAGCAGGATGATGCCGGCCAGTACGCCGGCCACGCGCGTGAGCAGGTTGCCCAGCGGCAGGCGGCGAGCGGCCGGGTCGTCGCCGGTAACGCCTTCGATCATCGGATTGATGGCGGTGCCCAGGTTGGCGCCCAGCACCAGCGCGAAGGCCAGCGCCGGATTGACCATGCCGTGGCTGGCCAGCGACATGACCAGCACCACGACGGCCACGCTGGAGTGCGCGGCCCAGGTCAGGGCCGCGGCCAGCAGCACCGCGGCGACCGGCTGGCTGGCCAGCGCGTCGAGCAAGACGCCCAGCAAGGGCGCGGTCTCGAAGGGCTGGAACAGCTGCACCAACTGGTGCAGCGACAGCAGCAGCAGTCCCAGGCCGATGAATACCCGCCCCAGGTCGCGGGTGCGGCCGGGCGCGGCGCGGCGGAACATCCACACGCCGGCCAGGATGAGGATGGGCGCCAGCGAGGTCAGGTCGAACGACAGCAGCTGCACGATGAGGGTGGTGCCGACGTTGGCGCCCAGCATGGCGGCCAGCGCCGGCACCAGCGCCACCACCCCGCCGGCGGCGAAGCCGGTGATCATCAGCCCGGTGGCGGTGCTGCTTTGCAGCGCGGCGGTAATGCCCAGGCCGGAGGCGAAGGCGCGCAACCGCGTCCCGAGCGCGCGTCCCAGCGCGATGCTCAGCGCGGCGCCGAAGGCGCGCTGCACGCCGGTCTGCACCATGTGCACGCCCCACAGCAGCAGGGCTACGTAGCCCGCGAAATCGAGCAGCGGCAGCAGTCCGGACATGGCTCTCCCAGGGACAGGGGCGCCGCGCGCAGGGCGCGGCGCCAATATATGACATGAAATAATTCTGTAATCATCGCACGCCGCGCCTCGCAGCGGAAATCCGGGCCGGCGCGTATGATGCTATCGACCGCCATGGCGGGCGGTGGACCCAGATACGGAGTGTGCGCGTGGCAGTTTCCGTTTTCGACCTTTTCAAGATAGGCATAGGGCCGTCCAGTTCGCATACGGTGGGCCCGATGCGGGCGGCGCTCCTGTTCGTGCAGGGGCTGGAGCGCGATGGCCTGCTGGCGCGCGTGGCCAGCGTGCGCGCCGAGCTCTATGGGTCGCTGGGCGCGACCGGCAAGGGGCACGGCACCGACAAGGGCGTGCTGCTGGGGTTCATGGGCCAGGCGCCCGATACGGTCGACCCCGCGGCCATCGCCGGCATGCTGCAGGCCGTGCGCGCCAATCGGCGCGTGTTGTTGCTGGGTCGGCATGATGTGCCGTTCGTCGAAAAAGAGCATATGTTGTTCTATCGCCGCGAGGCGTTGGCCGAACATCCTAACGGGATGAAGTTTCACGCTTTTGACGCCGATGGCCAACCGTTGCGCGAATCGCGCTATCTGTCGGTGGGCGGCGGTTTCGTGGTCACGGCCGGCGCGGCCAATGCCCAGGTCATCGGCGCGCACGACCAGCTGCCGTACCCGTTTCGCACCGGACGCGAGCTGCTGGACATGTGCCGCGCCAGCGGCCACTCGGTGGCGGGCCTGATGATGCGCAACGAGCTGACCTGGCGCGGCGCCGCCGAGATCGAGCAGGGGCTGGACCGTATCTGGGAAGTCATGCAGGAGTGCGTGGCCCGCGGCTGCGGCATCGGCCATCCGGAGGCCGACGGCGACCTGCCGGGCCCGCTCAAGGTGCGCCGGCGCGCGCCGGAGCTGTATCGCGCGCTGACGCAGCGCGCCGAGCGCACGCTGTCCGACCCCTTGTCGGTGATGGACTGGGTGAACCTGTACGCCATGGCCGTCAACGAGGAAAACGCCGCGGGCGGCAGGGTGGTGACGGCGCCGACCAATGGCGCGGCCGGCATCATTCCGGCGGTGCTGCATTATTACGACCGTTTTGTCCCGGCCGCCAACCGGGCGGGCGTGCACGATTTCCTGCTGACGGCGGCGGCCATCGGCCTGCTGTACAAGTACAACGCCTCGCTGTCGGGCGCCGAGGTGGGCTGCCAGGGCGAGGTGGGCGTGGCCTGTTCGATGGCGGCCGGCGCGCTGGCCGCCGTGCAGGGCGGCAGCGTCGAACAAGTCGAGAACGCCGCCGAGATCGGCATGGAGCACAACCTGGGCCTGACCTGCGACCCGGTGGGCGGGCTGGTGCAGATTCCGTGCATCGAACGCAACGCCATGGCCTCGGTCAAGGCCGTCAACGCGGCGCGCATGGCGTTGCGCGGCGACGGACATCACTACGTATCGCTGGATTCCGTCATCAAGACCATGCGCGAAACCGGCGCCGACATGAAGACCAAATACAAGGAAACCGCGCGCGGCGGGTTGGCGGTGAATATCGTGGAGTGCTGACGGCATCGTGTGCCAGCCCCCTGCGGGGTCTGCAGGTGCCTGTCCCAGCGGGGACAGGCACCCCTCCCTGTGGGGGACAGGCACGCCGGGGTTGGAGTTTGCGGGTGCCAGTCCCCTGCGGGGACAGGCACCCGGGGTTAGAGTTTTTCCTCTACCCCGTAGAACTTCACGCCGAGGTGGATGCGTTCGCGGCCCTGGGCGCGGCGGTGGCGGTTGGTGTCGCGCAGCGAGTAGACGCAGCCGCAGTATTCCTGCTGGTAGAAGTTCTCGCGCTTGCTGATTTCGATCATGCGCTGCGAGCCGCCGCCCTTGCGCCAGTTGTAGGTCCAGTACACCAGGTCGTCGTAGCGGGCGGCGGCGCGTTCGCCGCAGCCGTTGATCTGGTTCATGTCTTTCCAGCGCGAAATGCCCAGCGAGCTGGTGATGGTGTCGAAGCCGTGCTCGTGCGCATACAGGGCGGTGCGCTCGAAGCGCATGTCGAAGCAGGCGGTACAGCGGATGCCGCGCTCGGGCTCGTTTTCCATGCCCTTGACGCGCTCGAACCAGTTGTCCATGTCGTAGTCGGCGTCGATGAATTCGATGCCGTGTTCTTCGGCGAAGCGGATGTTCTCGTTCTTGCGGATCTCGTACTCTTTGACCGGATGGATATTCGGGTTGTAGAAGTAGATCGCGTAGTCGATGCCGGAGGCCGTCATGGCTTCCATGACTTCGCCGGAACAGGGCGCGCAGCACGAGTGCAGCAGCACCTTGCGGCGGCCGGCGGGCAGTTCGAGTGTGGGGCGCACGAGTTGGGACATGGCGTGAAAAGCGGCTTTGCAGCGGGGAAAAACCGTTATTTTACTTCGGCTTGCGCGATCGTGCCGTCCTGCAGCACGGTTTGCCACAATTCGCACACCGTGGCGCGCTCGGCGGCCAGTTGCCCGGGCGGCACGCGCGCCTTGTCGACGCCCTTCAGGCGCAGCTGGTGCTGCGCCCGCCGCAGCGTGCGGTAGGCGTCGCCGGCGGCCAGCGCCAGCGGCGCCGGGATCAGGCCCGCTTCGCCGGCCAGGCGCAGCAGCGCGATATTGCCCAGGTTGTTGACCAGCACCCGATGCGTGGCCGCATGGCACAGCACCAGGTATTGGGTGACGAATTCCACGTCCACCATGCCGCCGCGGTCATGCTTGACGTCGAACAGCTCGGAGCGGTTAGGGTGCCCGGCGCTGATCTTGTCGCGCATGCCGAGCACCTCGCCGCGCAGCGCCTGCACGTCGCGCGGCATGACCAGGATGTCGGCGCGGATGCGCTCGAAGCGCGCGCCGGCCTCGGTGTCGCCGGCGGCGTAGCGCGCGCGTGTGAGCGCCTGGTGCTCCCAAGGCCAGGCGTGCGAGCGCTGGTATTGCTCGAAGGCCTCCAGCGAGACGGCCAGCAGCCCGGCGTTGCCGTCGGGGCGCAGCCGCAGGTCGACTTCGTACAGGCGGCCCGACGACGTCATGGTCGATAGCCACGAGGTCATGCGCCGGCCCAGCTTGGCGTAGAGTTCGGCGGCGTCCTCGCGGTCGTCGTCGAACAGGAACACCAGGTCCAGGTCGGAGGCGTAGCCCAGCTCCTTGCCGCCCAGCTTGCCGTAGGCGATGACGGCCAGGTGCGGCTCGGCGCCGGGCCGCCGGTTGACCAGCGGCCAGACGCGGCGGATGGTCTCGGCCAGCAGCAGGTCGGCCAGCGCCGAGAGCTGGTCGGCCAGTTTCTCCACCGTCAATTCGCCTTCGAGGTCCTGCGCCAGCAGCTGGAAGCTGGCCTGGCGCTGGACGTCGCGCATCAGATTCATCTGCCGTTCGATGTCGGGCTCGCCGTCGGGCAGCCGGCAGGCGTCGAGGTCGGCGGCCAGCTGGTGCGCGACCTGGGCGAAGTCCAGCGGTTCGAACAGCGTGCGCCAATCGATCAGGCTGTCCAGCAACAGGGGGTGCTGGGTCAGGTACTGGGCCGCCCAGGGGCTGGCCGCCACCATGCGCGCCACGCGGGCCAGGGTATCGGGGTACTCGGCCAGCAGCGCCAGGTAGGCGCTGCGCTGCGCGATGGTTTCGATGAGGTCGAACAGGCGCAGCGCGGCATCCATGGGCGCGCTGGTCTGCGTCGCCGCCGTCAGCGCCGCCGGCAGCAGCGCTTCGAGCCGGTGCCGGCTGCTGTCGGGCAGGCTGCGTACGCGATGGCTGCCCAGCAGCGTCTCGGTGCGGCGCAGCAGGTCCTCGGCGTGCTCGGGAAAGTCGCGCTGGATCTGTCCGGCCAGGCGCTCCTCGATATCGTGCAGGGCGCCGGCATGCGGGCGCATGGCGTGTCCGTTGGCGTGCGTGCGCGCGGGGGCGGGGCTGTCGTCCTCCTCGCCCATGCCTGCCAGGCGGAAGGCGTTGCGGAAGGTCTGCGACACGAAGGCGCGATGCTCGGCCAGCGTGCGCTCGAAGGCGGCCGGTTCGTAGCCCAGGGCCGCCGCCAGCGCTGCGCGCTGGGCCGGGTCTGCCGGCAGCAGATGGGTCTGCTCGTCCTCGCGGTATTGCAGGGCATGCTCGGTGCGGCGCAGGAAGCGATAGGCGGCTTCCAGCTTCTGCGCGTCGCCCTCGGGCACCAGCCCGGCGGCGCGCTCGGCGTGCAGCGCTTCGAGCAGGCCGCGGCGTTGCAGCGCCGGCATGCGGCCGCCGCGGATGAGCTGCGACAACTGCACGATGAACTCGATCTCGCGGATGCCGCCATCGCCCAGCTTGATGTTGTTGGCGCTGTCCACGCCGTTGCGCGCCAGGGCGCGGCGCTGCCAGTCCTGGCGTATGCACTCGCGCAGGGCGCGCAGCGCCGCCAGGGCGTCGAAGTCGAAATACTTGCGGTAGACGAACGGCACGCGCAGGCTTTCGAGCTGGCGCGCCTGGGCGTCCGGGTTGCTGTCGGCAAACGCCTGCGCCGGCATCAGCCTGGCCTTGAGCCAGGCGTAGCGCTCCCACTCGCGCCCCTGGCCGATGAGATAGTGCTCCAGCGCGTCCAGGCTCCAGGCCAGCGGTCCGGCGTCGCCATCGGGGCGCAGCCGCAGGTCGGTGCGAAAGACCTGGCCATCGGCATCGACTTCCGACAGCACCGGCATCATGCGGCGGGTCAGGCGGCCGTAGAACTCGTGGTTGCTGATGCGCCGCGGGCCGTCGGTCTCGCCTTCGTCGCCGTACAGCATGACCAGGTCGATATCGGAGGAAACGTTCAGCTCGCGGCCGCCCAGCTTGCCCATGCCGACGATCAGCATTTCCTGCGGATCGCCCGTGCTCTGTTCGCGCGGCAGGCCGTGGACGGCGGCAAGTTCGGCGGCCACGCTGCGGTAGGCGGTGCCCACGGCGATGTCGGCCAGCACCGTCATCGCCCCGACCACTTCCTCCAGGTCTGCCTGCCCGCCCAGATCGCGCACGATCAGGGTCAGGAAGACACGCTCGCGCAGCTTGCGCAGCATGCCGCGGCATTGCTCGACCGGCAGCACTTCCGGCGCGTCCGGGCCGCTCAGTTCGGCCTGCCAGGCCGCCAGCACGTTGGCGCTGACGGGGTGGGCGCAGGCATTGGCCAGCCAGGCCGCCAGGTCGGGATGGGCGTCGAGACGGCGGCGCAGGTGGCCGGACCAGGCCAGGGCGGCGGCGAAGGGAGGGGCGGAAGACATGGCGGGACTCAGGCAGACGGAAAGGCGGGATTCATGTATAAGGGGACGATACTGCAAGACGCCTCTTCCTGCCCGCCGCCCGTGTCCGTATCGACGAAAATTCTTCGCTTGCTGTTCTGGAGCGTGTTCGCCATTTATGGCGTGCTGGCGGTCGCTTTCCTGGGTTTGCGTTACTGGGTGTTGCCCCGGGCCGATCAATGGCGGCCGCAGATCGAGCAGTACGCCAGCCAGGCGCTGGGTTCGCGGGTGGCGACAGCCTGAGCGCCGACTGGAGCGGCCTGAATCCGCGCCTGAACCTGTCCGGGGTGCGCATCTACGATCACCAGGCCGACCCGGTGCTCAGCCTGCCCTCGGTGGCGGCGGTGCTGGGCTGGCGCAGCGTGCTCAAGCTGTCGCCCACGTTGCAGAGCCTGCGCATCGACGGCGCCGATCTGCTGGTGCGGCGCGATTCCGCCGATCGCCTGTGGGTCGCCGGGCAATCGATCGACCTGGCTGCGCCGTCCGATCACGGGTTCACCGAATCGCCGGCGCTGCGCTGGCTGGCGCGCCAGCGCGAGCTGGCCCTGCACGGCGTGACGCTGCGCTGGCAGGACGAAGCGCGCCAGGCGCCCGAGCTGCGGCTCGATGGCCTGGACCTGCTGATGCGCAACGGGGTGTTGTCGCATCGTTTTTCCCTGCGCGTGCGTCCGCCCGCGCAGCTGGCGGCCAAGGTATCGCTGCGCGGCGAGCTCAACCGCAGCCTGTTCGCGCGCGACGGCAGCAATCCGGCCAGCTGGAGCGGCCAGCTGTATGCCGAGGTGCAGGACGCCGAGCCGGCGGCCTGGGCGCCCTGGGTCGCGATACCGGCGGCCCAGGGCCGCTATGCGGCGCGCGCCTGGCTGCAACTGGATCACGGCAAGTTCACCGACCTGACGATGGATGCGGCGCTGCGCGGGCTGAACTGGCGCGCCGGCCAGAGTGCGTCGGTCAGCGTGGACAGCGCCCAGTGGCGCCTGCAGGGCGCCCCGGGCGACCTGCTGCAGTTTTCGGACCTGCCGCTGGCGCGCAGCGCCGACGGCGCCGGCGTGTCGGTCACGGGGCAGGCGGATGGCCTGTGGCTGAACCTGCCCGAAATATTCGAACACCCGCTGGCGCTGGACCGGGCGCAACTCGACGCCACCCTGACCGAGCCGGCGGGGCAGCCGCTGACCCTGAACCTGCGCCGCCTGCAGCTGGCCAATCCCGACCTGGATGCGACCCTGCACGGCGCCTGGCGCCAGCAAGGCAAGTCGGCGGCCGGCACGGCGGACCTGCGCGGCAGCCTGGCGCGCGCGTCGATGCCGGCCATCCACCGCTACCTGCCCCTGGAGGTGAACGAGGATGCCCGCCTGTGGCTGGCGACGGGCCTGCCTGCAGGGACGGTTCATGACGCCGCCATCACCCTGGCGGGAGACCTGGATGATTTTCCGTTCTCGGAGCCGGGCGCGCAGGGGCAGTTCCGTATCGCGGGACGGTACCAGGATGCCGTGGTCGATTACGCGCCGGCCGAGGGCAAGCGCAAGGCCTGGCCCAGGCTGGAGCAATTGTCGGGCAACTTCGCCGTGGACAAGGTGAGCCTGAGCCTGGACAGCGCCGGCGGCGGCCTGGTGCGCACCGCCGCAGACCAGGTGGTGAGCCTGGGGGCGGTGAAAGCCGCGATTCCCGACATGGAAGACCACGCGCAATTGCACGTGGAAGGCCAGAGTTCCGGCGCGGTGCCGGCGTATCTGGCGCTGGCCGCCAATTCGCCGCTGGGCGAACTGCTCGACGGGGCGCTGGCCGAGGCCGAGGGCACCGGCCAGTGGGAGGTGCCGCTGGCGCTGGATGTGCCGCTGCTCAATGCCGAAGACACCAAGGTCGAGGGGCGCATCGTATTCGCCGGCAACGCGTTTCGCTTCATGCCCGAGATGCCTATGCTGACGCAATTGCGCGGCGAGCTGGCGTTCTCCGAACTGGGCATGAGCGCCAAGGAAATCCATGCCCGCTTCCTGGGCGGGCCGGCGCGTATCTGGGGCGTGCTGGAGCAGGGCAGCGCTCCGCTGCGCTTCGAAGGCACGCTGACGGCGGCGGGCCTGGGCGAAGTGAGCAAGGCGCCGGCGCTCAAGCGCCTGTCGGGCCAGAGCGCCTACCGCGGGCAGCTCAACTACCTGAAGGGCGGGGCGGTCGATATCTCGATGGAATCGAACCTGGACGGCCTGGCGATCGACATGCCGGCGCCGGTGGGCAAGCCTGCGCGCGGCGCCATGCCGTTCAAGCTGCAATGGGGGCCGGCCAACGACCGCGGGCCGCGCGGCCGGCGCTGGCTGTCGGGCAGCCTGGCCGAGAACATCAATGTGCTGCTGGAGTACGATCCGGCCGATGCCTCGCGGGCCTATTTCGCGCGCGGCGCGCTGGGCGTGAACCGGGCCGCCAGCCTGCCGCAGCGCGGCCTGACCGTGGCCGCGACCCTGCCCGAACTGGACCTCGACGCCTGGGACGCCATGAAGGCCGATTTCGACGAGCCTTCCAGCGGCCGGCGGCAGCCGTCGCGCGTGCCGCTGCTGCCGCAGCCGGATCAGATCAACCTGGCCGCCGACCGCTTGCGCGTGGCCGGCTATACCCTCGATGACCTGAAACTGGCGGCCCAGCGGCCGACCGCCTCGCAGTGGCGCGTGACGGTGGACTCGCGCCAGGCACTGGGCACGCTGGAGTGGACGGAGGCCTCGGGCGCCATCGCCGGCCGCGTGACCGGCCGTTTCAAGCGGCTGGCGCTGGCGGGCGAGGAGGACACGCGCCAGGAAGAGGACGCGCTGTCGGCTGGCAACGATCTGGAGGATATTCCCGCCATCGATCTGCAGGCCGAGGAGTTCAGCCTGTACGGCAAGCAGCTGGGCAGCCTGCAGCTGATCGGCACCAACATGGAGCGTGGCCGCCTGTGGCGGCTGGACAAGCTGCAGATCGCCAACGACGCCGCCCGGCTCGACGCCACGGGCAATTGGCGCCTGGACGGCACGCAGCGCGGCCTGACCGTGCAGGCCAATGCCGAGTTCAGCGACCTGGGCAAGTTCCTGGACCGGGTCGGCCTGCCTCAGACCGTGGGCGGGGGCAAGGGCAGCCTGGAGGGCACCGTCACCTGGCGCAATCTGCCCTGGTCGTACAACCTGGCCGAGCTGGAAGGCAAGGCGCGCGTCAGCCTGGACAATGGCCGTTTCCTGCATGTGAATTCGCGCGCCGCGCGCCTGCTGGAACTGCTGTCGCTGCAGTCGCTGCAGCGGCTGGCGCGCCTGGACGCCAACCCGGGCGGGTTGCTGCGCGAAGGGTTTCCGTTCGACACGATCCGCGGCGACATGTCGCTCAGCCAGGGCGTGCTGACGACCGAGGGCTACAAGCTGAGCGGTCCCGTGGCCGGGATCGTCCTGGCCGGCAACACCAATATCGTGGACGAGCGCTGGGACATGCGGGCGGTGGTGGTGCCCAACCTGGACGCCAGCGGCGCGGCGGCGGTGACGGCCGCGCTGGTCAATCCGCTGATCGGCCTGGGCGCTTTCGTGACGCAGTGGCTGCTCAAGCAGCCGCTGGCGCGCGCCATGTCTTCCGAGTATGCGGTCACCGGCACCTGGGACGATCCCAAGGTGACGCCGGTGGAGTCGCGCGCGCCGACGCGCCAGCAGGAGCCGCAGCCCGAGCACTGAAGCGCGCCCGCAAAGCAAAACCCCGGCGCGGGCCGGGGGTCGGGACGGGCGTGGCGCAAGCCAGGCTTATTTCTTCATCATGTCGAAGAATTCGGCGTTGGTCTTGGTGGCGCGCATCTTGTCGAGGATGAATTCCATCGACTGGATTTCGTCCATGTCGTGGATGAACTTGCGCAGCACCCACACCTTCTGCAGCAGTTCGGGCTTGATCAGCAGCTCTTCGCGGCGGGTGCCCGACTTGTTCAGGTTGATGGACGGGTAGACGCGCTTTTCGGCCAGGCGGCGCTCCAGGTGCACTTCGGAGTTGCCGGTGCCCTTGAATTCTTCGTAGATGACTTCGTCCATCCGACTGCCCGTTTCGATCAGGGCGGTACCCAGGATGGTCAGCGAGCCGCCTTCCTCGAGGTTGCGCGCCGCGCCGAAGAAGCGCTTGGGGCGCTGCAGGGCGTTGGCGTCCACGCCGCCGGTCAGCACCTTGCCGGAGGCCGGCACCACGGTGTTGTAGGCGCGGGCCAGGCGGGTGATCGAGTCCAGCAGGATGACCACGTCCTTTTTCATCTCGACCAGGCGCTTGGCCTTCTCGATGACCATTTCGGCGACCTGCACGTGGCGGGTGGCCGGTTCGTCGAAGGTCGAGGCCACCACTTCGCCGCGCACGGTGCGCTGCATTTCGGTCACTTCCTCGGGGCGTTCGTCGACCAGCAGGACGATGAGCACCGCATCCGGATAATTGGTGGTGATGGCGTGGGCCACGTGCTGCATCATCACCGTCTTGCCGGACTTGGGCGGCGCCACGATCAGGCCGCGCTGGCCCTTGCCGATGGGGGCGAAGATGTCGAGGATGCGGCCGGTGAGGTTTTCCTCGCTCTTGATGTCGCGTTCCAGACGCATCACCTGGTTGGGGTGCAGCGGCGTCAGGTTCTCGAACATGATGCGATGCTTGATCGCTTCAGGGGGCGAGCCGTTGACCTTGTCCACCTTGACCAGCGCGAAATAGCGCTCGCCATCCTTCGGGGTGCGTACTTCGCCCTCGATGGAGTCGCCGGTGTGCAGGTTGAAGCGGCGGATCTGCGACGGCGAGATGTAGATGTCGTCGGTGCTGGCCAGGTACGAGGTGTCCGGCGAGCGCAGGAATCCGAAGCCGTCGGGCAGGACTTCCAGCACGCCGTCGCCGAAGATCTGTTCGCCTTGCTTGGCGCGCCGCTTCATGATGGCGAACATCAACTCCTGCTTGCGCAGGCGGTTGGCGTTCTCGATTTCCAGGCCGGCGGCCATTTCCAGCAACTGCGACACGTGCAGCGCCTTCAGTTCATTGAGGTGCATCGCGGTGAATGTAGGGGGAGATAAGAAGAAGGGTTCGGGCGGCGGGCCACGGACGGGCCCGCGCGGGAATCAGGGGGGAATGCGCGGCCGATTGGCGGCGCATTCCCGGATTTTACAACGCGCCGTCCAGGAATGCGGTCAGTTGCGATTTGGACAGGGCGCCGACCTTAGTGGCGGCGGCCTGGCCGTCCTTGAACAGCATCAGGGTCGGAATGCCGCGCACGCCGTACTTGGCCGCCGTGTCCTGGTTTTCGTCCACGTTCAGCTTGGCCACGGTCAGGCGGCCGGCGTATTCGGCAGCCACCTCTTCGAGGATGGGGGCGATCATCTTGCAGGGGCCACACCAGGCGGCCCAGTAGTCCACCAGCACCGGCTGGCCGGATTTCAGCACATCTGCCTCGAAGCTGGCGTCGCTGACGTTCTTGATTTGCTCGCTCATGATGGTGATTCTCGGATTCCGCTGCGCGACCCGTGCATGGAGCATGCGGCCGCTGTTCTTGTTCGACGTGTAGGAAGGATTAAAGCATACCACTGTCATTAACAACAGGGTTTGCCGGTTTTGTGTAGGATGTTGCGGCGTCACCGGGCCTACAAAAGGGTCCGGCGGCTGTCACAATGTTCATCGTACCGAATTCGCGGCTGGTCAGCGCGTGCGCATCCCACCTGGAGCCGCGCCGAATATGGACTTGTCCGTAAAATGTCGGTTTTTTTCCACAGATGTTGGGGATAACTTGGCCACACCACGTTACACCGAAGCGTCGATCCGCGTTCTGAAGGGGCTGGAGCCTGTGCGCCAGCGCCCGGGTATGTATACCCGCACCGAGAACCCCCTGCACATCGTGCAGGAGGTCATCGACAACGCGGCCGACGAAGCGCTGGCCGGTTACGGCAAGCAGATTCAAGTCACGCTGCACGGCGACGGCAGCATTTCGGTCGAGGACGACGGACGCGGTATTCCGGTCGGCCTGCACCCGGAAGAGAACGCGCCGGTCGTCGAGCTGGTTTTCACGCGCCTGCACGCAGGCGGCAAATTCGACAAGCAGGGCGGCGGCGCGTATGCGTTCTCCGGCGGCCTGCATGGCGTGGGGGTGTCCGTCACCAACGCGCTGGCCACCCGCCTGGAGGTGGTGGTGTGGCGCGACGGCGCGGTGCACCGGCTGGTGTTCGCCGGCGGCGACGTGATCGAAGCACTGGCGCCGTACCCCGAGGGCGGGCGCAAGAAGTCGGGCACCCGCGTGCGGGTATGGCCCGACGCCAAGTATTTCGACAGCCCGGCCATCCCGATGGCCGAGCTGACCCACCTGCTGCGCAGCAAGGCCGTGCTGCTGCCGGGCGTCAAGGTGTCGCTGGTCAACGAGAAAACCGGCGACACGCGCACCTGGCAGTACCAGGAGGGCCTGCGCGGCTACCTGGCCGAGGCGCTGGCCGGCGCCGAGCTGATGATCCCGTTCTTCGAGGGCCAGCAGTACGCCGGGGCCGACCACGACAGTTTCGCCGAAGGCGAGGGCGCCCAATGGGTGGTGGCTTGGGCCGAGGACGGCAACGTGGTGCGCGAGTCGTATGTCAACCTGATCCCGACCCCGGCCGGCGGCACCCACGAATCGGGTTTGCGCGAAGGCCTGTTCGGCGCGGTCAAGGGGTTTGCCGAGCTGCACAGCCTGCTGCCCAAGGGCGTCAAGCTGCTGCCCGAGGACGTGTTCACGCGCGCCAGCTTCGTGCTGTCGGCCAAGGTGCTGGACCCGCAGTTCCAGGGCCAGATCAAGGAGCGCCTGAACAGCCGCGACGCCGTGCGCCTGGTGGGCTGCTTCGCCAAGAGCGCCCTGGACCTGTGGCTGCACAGCAATGTCGAATATGGCAAGAAGCTGGCCGAATTGGCCATCCGCCAGGCGCAGGCGCGCCAGCGTTCGGCGCAGAAGGTCGAAAAGCGCAAGAGCTCGGGCGTGGCCGTGCTGCCCGGCAAGCTGACCGATTGCGAGTCCAGCGACGCCAGCCGCACCGAAGTGTTTCTGGTCGAGGGCGACTCGGCCGGCGGCTCGGCCAAGATGGGGCGCGACAAGGAGTTCCAGGCCATTCTGCCGCTGCGCGGCAAGGTGCTCAATTCCTGGGAGGTCGACCGCGACCGGCTGTTCGCCAACAACGAGATCCACGATATTTCGGTGGCGATCGGGGTGGACCCGCACGGCCCGGGCGATGAGCCCGACCTGTCGGGCCTGCGCTACGGCCGCATCTGCATCCTCTCGGACGCGGACGTGGACGGCTCGCACATCCAGGTGTTGCTGCTGACGCTGTTCTACCGGCATTTCCCCAAGCTGATCGAGGCCGGCAACGTGTTCGTGGCCCGGCCGCCGCTGTTCCGGGTGGACGTGCCGGCGCAGGGCAAGCGGCCGGCGCGCAAGATCTACTGCCTGGACGCCGGCGAACTGGAGGCCGCGCAGGACAAGCTGCGCAAGGAAGGCGTGCGCGAGTCGGCCTGGAGCGTGAGCCGCTTCAAGGGCCTGGGCGAAATGAACCCCGAACAGCTGTGGGAGACCACCATGAACCCGGACACCCGCCGGCTGCTGCCGGTCGGCTACGGCGACCTGACCCCCGGCGACACCACCCGCATGTTCGACATGCTGATGGGCAAGGGCGAGTCGTCGCAGCGGCGTGCCTGGATCGAGGAGAAGGGCAACCTGGCGGAGCTGGATATCTGATGGCGCAGGCGCCCGACAGCAGCGTGCCGGTGCGCATGGTGGTCGACCTGACGGTCGACGACTATGCGGCATTCACCGCCTATGCGTACCAGCGTCCGGCGCTGCGCCGCCGCCATGCGTCGCACCTGCGTTTCGCCGTCCTGCTGGCCGCGGGCCTGCTGGCGGTGATCCTGCTGCGCGTATGGGATGGCAGGCAGCTGGATTGGGGCGCGGCGCTGCCGGCGTACGCGCAGGCGCTGGCCGTCGGCCTGGCGGTGTTCGCGCTGCTGGCCGCCGGCTACGAGTACGCGCTGCCGCGGCTGGCGCGCGGCAACGTGCGCCGCGCGCTGGGCCGCCAGCCCGACAATCCCTTCCTGGGTCGGCACACGCTGGACTTCGGGCCGCGCGGCGTCGATGACGCCGCCGCCGGCGCCAGCGGTACCATGCCATGGGAGGCGGTGGGCCAGGTCGAGGAAACCGCCAGCCATCTGTATCTGTTCATCAGTCCGCTGCAAGGCGTGATCATTCCCAAGCGCGGCCAGTCCGCCGATGTCCTGCAGGCGGTGCGCGCGCAGCTGCGCGCGCACGTGCCCGGCGCGGTGCTGGCCGATGCGGCGGACAAGCAATAGTCAAATCCGAGTACATCATGAGCGACAGCAATCAACCGGGCCTGTTCGACGGTGGCGCCACCGATCCCCACGAAGCCATCACCCTGGGCCGCTATGCCGAGCAGGCCTACCTGGACTACGCCGTGTCCGTGGTGCGCGGCCGCGCCCTGCCCGATGTGGGCGACGGCCAGAAACCGGTGCAGCGCCGCATCCTGTACGCGATGCAGGCCATGGGGCTGGCGGCAGGCGCCAAGCCGGTGAAGTCGGCGCGCGTGGTCGGCGACGTGCTGGGCAAGTACCACCCGCACGGCGACCAGGCCGCCTATGACGCCATGGTCCGGATGGCGCAGGACTTCTCGCTGCGCTATCCCCTGATCGACGGCCATGGCAACTTCGGCTCGCGCGACGGCGACAACGCGGCGGCCATGCGTTATACCGAAGCGCGCCTGACGCCGTTCTCCAAGCTGCTGCTCGACGAGCTGGAGGAGGGCACGGTCGACTTCGTGCCGAACTACGACGGCAGCCAGCAGGAGCCGGCCATGCTGCCGGCGCGCCTGCCCGTGATGCTGCTCAACGGCGCCTCGGGCATCGCCGTGGGCATGGCCACCGAGATTCCCTCGCACAACCTGCGCGAGGTGGCGCAGGCCTGCGTGGCGCTGATCCGCAATCCCAAGCTGCCGCAGGAAGAGCTGCTGGCGCTGGTGCCGGGCCCGGATTTCGCCGGGGGCGGCCAGATCATCACCCCGGCGGCCGATATCGCGCAGATCTACGCCACCGGGCGCGGCTCGCTGAAGGCGCGCGCGCGCTGGCAGTTCGAGGAAATGGCGCGCGGGCAGTGGCAGCTGGTGGTGACCGAGCTGCCGCCGGGCACCTCGGGCCAGAAGGTGCTGGAAGAGATCGAGGAAATCACCAATCCGAAGGTGCGCGCGGGCAAGAAGAGCCTTTCGGCCGAGCAGCAGCAGGCCAAGGCGGTCATGCTCAGCCTGCTCGACGCGGTGCGCGACGAGTCCGGCAAGGACGCGGCGGTGCGGCTGGTGTTCGAGCCCAAGACCTCGCGCGTCGATCGCGACGAATTCGTCAACACCTTGCTGGCGCAGACCAGCATGGAAAGCAACGTGCCGGTCAACGTGGTGTGCATCGGCACCGATGGCCGGCCGCGCCAGAAGAGCCTGCGCGACGTGCTGGAAGAGTGGGTGGCGTTTCGCACCGATACGGTGGTGCGCCGCACGCGCCATCGCCTGGACAAGGTGCTCGACCGCATCCATGTGCTGGAAGGGCGCATGGTGGTCTACCTCAATGTCGACGAGGTCATCCAGACCATTCGCGAGGCCGAGGAGCCGCGCGCCGCGCTGATGGCGCGTTTCGGGCTGACCGAGCGCCAGGCCGAGGACATCCTGGAAATGCGCCTGCGCCAGCTGGCGCGCCTGGAAGGCATCAAGATCGAACAGGAACTGGCCGGCAAGCGCGAAGAACAGCTGCGCCTGCAGGACCTGCTGGACAACCCGGGCTCGCTCAAGCGCCTGCTCATCAAGGAAATCGAGGGCGACGCCAAGCAGTACGGCGACGACCGCCGCACCCTGATCGAAACCGCCGAGCGCGCGGTGCTCGAGACCAAGGTGGTCGACGAGCCCGTCACGGTGATCGTGTCGCAGAAAGGCTGGCTGCGCGCCCGCCAGGGCCACGGCCATGATGCCGGGCAATTCAGCTTCAAGCAGGGCGACGACCTGTACGGCGCCTTCGAGTGCCGCACCACCGATACCCTGATCGCGGTGGGCGACAACGGCCGCGTCTATTCGGTGGCCGTATCCGGCCTGCCGTCGGCGCGTGGCGATGGCCAGCCGGTCACCACCATGATCGATCTCGAGGCCGGCACGCGCATCGTGCACACCATCGCGGCGGCGCCCGACAGCCGCTGGTTGTTGGCCACGCGGCGCGGCTTCGGTTTTGCCGCCCGGCTCAGCGACATGAGCAGCCGCCAGCGCGCTGGCAAGCAGTTCATCACCCTGGAGAAGGGCGATGAGCTGTTGCGGCCGGTTCCGCTGTTCGAGGGGGCGACCCAGCTGGCGCTGCTGTCGGCCAAGGGCAAGTTCCTGGTGTTCGACCTGGACGAGGTCAAGAGCCTGTCGGGCGGCGGGCGCGGCACCATCCTGATGGGGCTGGACACCGCCGACAAGCTGGACCAGACCGTGCCGATCGGCGCGGCCGGCCTGCGCGCCGCCGGCATCTACCGCAACAAGCAGACCGAGGACATCCTGGCCGGCGCCGCGCTCGCGCCGTACGTCGGCAAGCGCGCCCGCAAGGGCCGGCAACTGAACGTGCGTCCCAGGCAGCCGGTGCTGTCGCCGGTGTTCTGAGCGTGAACGACGGCACCGCCGCGCAGCGCCTGGCCCATCTGGACGCGCTGCGCGGCTTCGCGCTGTTCGGCATCCTGGTCGTCAACATCGGTGTGTTCGCCTCGGTCTACTACGGTACCGGGCTGCCCGATCCGGCGTTCTCGCGGCCGCTGGACCAGTGGGTCAACGTGCTGGTGGCCGTGCTGTTCGAATCCAAGTTCTACCTGCTGTTTTCGTTCCTGTTCGGCTACAGCTTCACCTTGCAGATCGACGCGGCGCAGCGGGCCGGCGCGGCCTTCGCGCCGCGCTTCCTGCGCCGGCTGGCCGGTCTGGCGGTCCTGGGGCTGGCGCATGCGGTGCTGCTGTACCACGGCGACATCCTGTTGACGTACGCCGTGCTGGGCGCGCTATTGCTGGCCTTGCGCCGCACGGCGCCCGAACGGGCGCTGCGCTGGGCCTGCTGGCTGGCGCTGCTCGCCGGGCTGGGCTGGCTGGCGCTGGGCGTGCTCAGCCTCATGACGCCGCAGGATCCCGCCACGCTGGCGCTGACGCAGGAGGACGCGCTGGCGGCGCTGCAGGCCTACCGCGGCACCATAGGCACCACGATCGCGCGGCACATCCATGATTTGACCCATGGCGTCTGGATGGTGGTGCTGTTGGTGCAGGGGCCGTTCGTGCTGGCGATGTTCCTGGCCGGCCTGGCGCTGGGCCGGCGCCATGCGCTGGCCGACCCGCTGGCGCATCCGCGCCTGTTGCGCGCCGTGCTGGCCGTGGGTTTGCCGCTGGGCGCGGCGGGCGCCGCCGTCTATGCCTGGAGCGGCTTGCCCGGCCAGCCGCTGGGCATCGATCTCATCGGCCTGGGCGCGGGCATGCTGACCGCGCCGTTGTTGAGCGCTTCGTACGCGGCCGCGCTGCTGCTGGCGATGCGCCGCCCGGCGGGGGCGCGGCTGGCGCGCTGGCTGGCGCCGGCCGGGCGCATGGCGCTCACCAATTATCTGCTGCAATCGCTGGTCTGTGCGGTGCTGTTCACGGCCTGGGGGTTGCGCTGGGTCGGCACCCTGGCGCCGCTTTCCGTGCTGGGACTGGCCGTGCTGGTGTTCGCGCTGCAGCTGCCGTGGTCGGCATGGTGGCTGCGCCGCCATGCGTATGGGCCGGTAGAGTGGCTGCTGCGCGCGCTGACGCTGGCGCGCTGGCCGGCATGGCGGATCGAGCCGCCGCCGCCGGCCGCACGCCGCTAGGTGTGAACTGTCAATAGGTTGTATTCGTCCAGGTTGAGTCTGGAGATGGGTACAGCGCGCCCGATGCCTTGGTGGGGTCGATGCCAGTTGTAGTGGTGTAGCCAGGATTTCATGGCATCGGCTCGGTGTTGGGAGTTCTGGTAGGTGTGAGCGTAAGCCCACTCACGCAAGGCCGACTGGATGAAGCGTTCGGCCTTGCCATTGGTCTGTGGGCGGTAAGGTCGGGTAAAGCGGTGCTTGATGCCCAGCTCATGGCACAGCGCGGCGAAGGCGCGGCTGCGAAAGGCCGAGCCATTGTCGGTGAGCAAGCGCTGGATGGTCACGCCCAGGCGCTGGTAGTAGGCCACTGCGTCCTTGAGGAACTGGACGGCGCTGGGGAAGCGCTCGTCGGGGTGGATGTCGGTGAAGGCCACGCGGGCGTGGTCATCGATGGCCACGAAGACGAAGTCCCAGCCGGCCCCCTCAACGGTATCGCGTCGGTTGCCCGTGACCCGGTGGCCAGGGCGCTGGATACGTCCCAGCTTCTTGATGTCGATGTGCAGCAGATCGCCGGGGGCCTGATGCTCGTAGCGCACCACCGGCTCGGCCGGCTCCAGGTCGGCCAGGTGCGACAGACCGGCGCGGGCCAGGACGCGGCTGACGGTGCTGGCTGACACGCCCAGCGCCTGGGCGATGCGCGCTTGGGTCAGCCGCTTGCGGCGCAGCTCCACGATAGCCAGCGCCTTGGCCGGCGCAATCGCTCGGGGCGAGACCGTCGGGCGCGAGGACGCATCGGCCAAGCCCGCCTGGCCCTGAGCCAGGAAGCGGCCCAGCCATTTGCGCACAGTCGGCGCGGTGACCCCATAGGCGCGGGCCGCTTCAGGCACACAAACTTGATGGGCGATCAATTGCTGGACCATTTCGAGTCGACGTAGGAAGGTCAATCGGGCATGCTTATGGGTGTTCATCCGGCCGGGCTCCTTGAGTGAACTGGGGGGTCGGCGATTTCCAGTTTCTCAAATCCGGTTCGGATGAACCATGCATACAACCTATTGAATCTTCACAGCTAGCGCGCCGCCGCGCGCTGGCGGCGCCCCTGGGCGAACCACACCAGGGCCAGCAGTACGAGCCCGGGCAGATAGGCCCAGAATTCCGCCGGACGCGCGGGATTGGGCACGCGCAGTTCGAGGACGTCCCAGCCCTGTTCCCAGCCGGCGCGGCGCGCGGTGCTGCCGAAGCGCACGCCGCCGATCTGCACCTGGTCGCCCAGCGCGACGATGGTCAGGCCGGCGTCGGTCAGCCGCTTGCGGCCGGCGGCCTCGCCCTGCAGGGTTTCGCCTTCGTCCAGGGCCGGCAGCGCCACCGCCACGGTCTTGGTCAGCTCGTCGCCTTCCAGGTTGATGCCGCGCAGCACGGCGACCAGGCGTCCGTTGTGGGGCAGCGCCGCGGCGGTCTGCACCACCTCGGCGGCCGGCCGCGCCTGGTAGCGCTCGGATACCTGGTCCAGCAGCCAGTCGGGCCGGAACAGCATGAACGTGACAGCCAGCAGCACGACGATCTCCAGCATCGTGCAGCGTACGCGGAACCAGCCCAGCGTTGCCGAGGCGAAGGTCAGCGAAGCCAGCGTGGCGCTGCCCGCCACCAGTATCAGCTCGGTCCACGAGTTGACGTCGATCAGCAGCAGCAGCGGGTTGAACACGAACATGAACGGCAGCACGGCCGTGCGCAGCGCGTAGGTCACGCCCTGGACGCCCGTCTTGATCGGGTCTGCGCCCGAGATCGCCGCGGCGGCGAAGGTGGCCAGGCCCACCGGCGGCGTGATGTCGGCCATGATGCCGTAATAGAACACGAACATGTGCACGGCGATCAGCGGGATGATGAGCCCGTTCTGCGCCCCCAGCTCGACCACCACCGGCGCCATCAGGGTGGCCATCAGGATGTAGTTCGCCGTGGTGGGCATGCCCAGGCCGAGGATCAGGCAGACGATGGCCGTGAAGATC